>NZ_JBDIVE010000001.1:0-803359 GCF_039631295.1 Uliginosibacterium sediminicola
TTAGCCAGCGCGTCGCGTTCTTTCTCGATGGCGCCGAGCGCCTGGCTCACGGCGAGCTGGCGCTGCACTTCGCCGGCATCGAGCTGGGCCTTGAGGGTCTGGATCTCGCTGTCCTTGGCGGCTGCGGCTTTGTGCAGCTCGCCGGCCAGGCGGGCTTCGGCAAGTTCGACGGCGCGCAGCTTGTCCTGCTCGGCCAAGTGCAGGCGTTCGTGAATCTGTTTCTCGAAATCGGCATCGCGCACCTGCTTGAGGATGTCGGCGTAGCCGGCTTCGTCGATGGTGAAGGCGGTGTTGCAATGCGGGCAGATGATGTCGTGCATGTCTTGGCTCTCTTGCGGTCGCTTGCGTGAGCGGCCGCTGGAAAAATAATGTATCCGGCATGCTACTCCGGAGTGAGGAAATTTAGCGCGCTCGCTGAATTTTCTGGCGGTGATCGCCCTGCTCTAGGCCTCGAACTGCCGCAGCGCCGAAAACGGCACATGCAGTTCTTCGCGCTGGGCAAAGGCGTCGAGCAGGTATTCGACGGTGACGCGCACGCGTGGCGCGACCAGGGCGCGGTGCGGGTATTGCAGGGTCATCTCGAAATTGCCGGGGTGGTGCGCTTTGAGCAGCAGCAGCTTGAGCGCACCGCTCTGCAAGTGCGGCCAGGCGTGGTGCACGCCGACCTCGGCAATGCCCATGCCGGCGACGGCCAGCTCGGTGATCACCTCGGGTGAAGACAGGGTCAGCACGGCAGCGTCGGTATTGAGGGTGGTGATGCTGCCGTCGCCGGCGACGAAGTTCCACGGCGAGACGCGGCCACCGAGGAAGCGCCGGGTGATCAGGCAGTGGCGCGCCAGATCCTCGGGCTGGCGGGGCGTGCCGTGCGCATCGAGGTAGGCCGGCGCGGCGACGAGGATCATGGTGAACTGACAGATCGGGCGCGAGACCAGGGAGGAGTCGGCAATACGACCGCCGCGCAGAGCCATGTCGTAACCATCGCGCACGAGGTCGATGAGGTGGTCGTCAAAGTCCACCTCGACGGCAAGACCGGGATATTGCGCCAGCAGGCCAGGCAAGGCCGGCGCGAGCTGCTCGCGGCCAAAGCCCGCGCTGCTGGAGATGCGCACGCGGCCGGCGGGCGCGGCGCGGTGGGCGACGACGGCATCGGCCGCCTGGTCGAGCGCGTCGAGCGCGATGCGCGCCTGGCGCAGGAAGGCTTCGCCCTCCTCGGTGAGGCTCAGGGTGCGCGTGGTGCGGTTCATCAGGCGCACGCCGAGGGCTTTTTCGAGCCCGGCGATGTTCTTGCTCACGGCGGCGGACGAGATGCCCAGCGCACGGCCTGCGGCGGCAAAGCTGCCGGCATCGGCCGAATGCACGAAGGAGATGATGGCGCGAACGCGTTGCGAGGAATCCATGCGCAAAGCCTTCCGGTGATGAGGATACGAAGCCTCGATTATCAACCCGAGGTTACGTAATCATCAACCGCACACCCACTTATCTTCACGAATGATCGCGGCCAGAATGCCTCCATCGCAATCAGCCCTGGAGTGCAGCATGTTGAACTTTGAATTCCACAACCCCACCCGCATCGTCTTCGGCAAAGACACCGTCGCCGAGCTCGAAAAGCTCGTCCCGGCCACGGCCCGCGTGCTGATCCTGTTCGGTGGCCAGAGCGCCGAGCGCAATGGCACGCTGGCTGAAGTGCGCAGCGCGCTGGGGGGCCGTACCCGTTTCGAATTTGGCGGGATCGAAGCGAACCCGACTTTCGAGACGCTGATGAAGGCCGTCAATCTGGTGCGCGCCGAACGCATCGACTTCCTGCTCGCCGTGGGCGGCGGCTCGGTGATTGATGGCACCAAGTTTGTCGCGGCGGCGGCGAACTTCGCGGGCGACCCGTGGCAGATCCTCGCCAGCTTTGGCGGCGCAGTGCACAGCGCGCTGCCGCTGGGTGTGGTGCTGACGCTGTCGGCCACCGGCTCGGAGATGAACGCGGGCTCGGTGGTGACGCGCAAGTCGACCCACACCAAGGCCTTCTTCTCGAACCCGCTGGTGTTCCCGCAGTTCTCGATTCTCGACCCGACCAAGACCTACACCCTGCCGGCGCGCCAGCTGGCCAATGGCGTGGTGGATGCGTTCACGCATGTGATGGAGCAGTACCTGACTTATCCGGTCGATGCGCGCGTGCAGGACCGCTTTGCCGAAGGCCTGTTGCAGACCCTGATCGAGATCGGGCCGCAGGTGGTGCACGAGCCGGCCGATTACGATTCGCGCGCCAACCTGATGTGGGCCGCCGCGATGGCGCTCAATGGCCTGATCGCCGCCGGTGTGCCGCAGGACTGGGCGACCCACCTCGTCGGCCACGAGCTGACCGCACTGCACGGCATGGACCACGCGCAAACGCTGGCCGTGCTGCTGCCTTCGATGCTGGGCCTGCGCCGCGACGCCAAGCGCGCCAAGCTGCTGCAGTACGCTGAACGCGTATGGCATATCAGCGAAGGCAGCGAGGATGCGCGCATCGATCTGGCGATCCTGAAGACGCGCGAGTTCTTCGAAAGCCTGGGCGTCAGCACCCGCCTCGCCGGCTACGGCATCGGTGTGGAGGCCATCGACAAGCTGGTCGCCGCGCTGGAAACGCACGGCATGGTGCGCCTGGGCGAACACGGCGACGTCGATCTGGCGCTCGCCCGCAAGGTGTACGAAGAGAGTCTCTGATCAATCCTCATTCAAACGGAGCCCATCTCATGAGCACACCCGTCTACTTCGTGATCGACGTGAAGATCACCGACCCGGAAGGCATCAAGCCTTACCAGGCCAAGGTTGAAGAAACCTTCAAGGCCTTCGGCGGCGAGCGCCTCGTCGCCGGCGGCACCCTCGAAGCGCTGGAAGGCGATGCACCACGCGGCCGCATCGTCATCGTGCGCTTCCCCGACAGCACACAGGCCCACGCCTGGCATGACTCCGCCGCCTACCGGGCGATTGTCGGCCACCGTCTCGCCTCGGCCGAGAGCCACGCCTATTTCGTCGAAGGCGTGGCCTGAGCCACGCCTATTCAAGCCCACCCCATCGAAAGGACATTGCAATGAAAACCCTGGTCATCGTCTCCCACCCCTACCCCGAGCAATCGAAGGTCATCAAGGCGCTGGAGCAAGTCGCCGCCAATACGCCGGATGTCGTCGTCCGCAATCTGGAATCGCTGTATGGCAGCGATCTCAACGGCTTCGATGTCGCGGCGGAACAGCAGGCACACGAAGGCGTGGATCGCGTGGTCTATCTGTTCCCGATCCACTGGTTCAACCTGACGCCGATGCTCAAGGCCTACCTGAATCAGGTGTGGACCTACGGCTGGGCCTTCGGCCCGAATGGCACGGCACTCAAGGGCAAGGAAATGCTGCTCGTCGTCTCGGCCGGCGCCACGGCACACACCTACTCGGCCGAAGGCCTGATCCACAGCAGCATCGAAGAGGTGCTCACGCCGATGAAGGCCAGCGCCTTGTACGTCGGCATGTCTTACGCCAAACCCCTGGCTTTCTATCAGGCGATGGGCGTGAGTGCAGAAGCCCTGGCGGGCTTCGAGCAGGCCTTCGCAGCACGCCTGGCCGCACCGCAAGCTGACTGATCCCTGCGCTGAAACAGGCGGGCCGCCGGAGGATCAGGCAAGCAATCCGCTGGAGCTTGCTACCGGCAGCGCCCGCCCTCCTCCTAGACTTTGCTCATGCGCCGCGATGCCGCTTCATCACCGATGAAACGGCATCGCACGGCGAAATCCACGAGGTATCCAGATGACTGACTCAGCATCAAGACGCGCCATGCTCAGGACAACGCTGATTGCCAGCAGTGCCCTGCTCCCCGGCGCACACACAGTTTGGGCCCAGACAGCGCCCGCCACCGCCAAGGACAACACCATGCAACTGACCCAGGAATGGGACAAGGTTTTCCCGAAGAGCCCCAAGGTCGACCATCAAAAAGTGACTTTCAAGAACCGCTACGGCATCACGCTGGCGGGCGATCTTTATCTGCCGAAAAATCGCGGCGCCAAGCGCCTGCCCGCGCTGGCCGTGGGTGGCCCCTTCGGCGCAGTGAAAGAGCAATCGTCCGGCCTCTACGCGCAGATCATGGCCGAACGCGGCTTTGCGACCCTCGCCTTTGATGGCTCCTTCACCGGCGAGAGCGGTGGCGAGCCGCGCAATGTGGCCTCACCCGACATCAATACCGAAGACTTCAGCGCTGCCGTCGACTACCTCGGCCTGCACGCTGCGGTGGATCGCGAGCGCATCGGCATCATCGGCATCTGCGGCTGGGGCGGCATGGCGCTCAATGCCACGGCGGTGGACAAGCGCATCAAGGCTGTTGTGGCCAGCACCATGTACGACATGACCCGCGTGATGTCCAAGGGCTATTTCGACAGCGTGACGCTGGAACAGCGCACACAGTTGCTGGAGCAGTTGAGCCGCCAGCGCTGGGTCGATGCCGAAAAAGGCAGCCCCGCCTACCAGCCGGCCTATAACACCCAGCCGGCCGCCGACGCACCGCAGTTTGTGAAGGACTATTACGACTACTACGGAACAAAGCGTGGTTACCACAAGCGCGCGGTGAACTCGGGCAATGCCTGGACGCAGACCACGCCGCTGTCATTCATGAACATGCCTATCCTCAGCTACATCAAGGAGATTTCGCCACGCCCCTTGCTGCTGGTGCACGGCGAAAACGCGCATTCCCGCTACTTCAGCGAAACGGCTTACGCCGCCGCGGCCGAGCCGAAGCAATTGCTGATCGTGAAGGGCGCCAGTCACGTCGACCTGTATGACCGCGTCGACAAGATTCCCTTGGATGCGATCAGCAGCTTCTTCGACAAGCATCTGGCGTAAATCAGCGCAACGCACCACCACACGCCGGTTTGCCTTGAGTGCAAACCGGCGCCCCGAACAGACCGGCCAGCATTCGAGCCGGCAAGCTCGCCGAACAGAGAATCCCCATGTCCTCCCCCACAACGGATCACCCCACGCAGCACCGTGGCGCCGTGCTGTCCATGTCGCTCTGCGTGGCGATGCTGATCGCCGCCGAGTTCATGCCGGTGAGCCTGCTCACGCCGATCGCCCGCGATCTGCATGCCACCGATGGCCTGGCCGGCCAGGCCATCTCGATCTCCGGCTTCTTCGCCGTGATTGCCAGCCTGAGCATTGCCCGGCTGAGCGCAGGTCTGGATCGCAAGCACGTACTGATGGCGCTCACGGCGGCGATGCTGCTCTCTCTGGTGATGATCGCCATGGCGCCCAGCTTCGGCCTGCTGATGCTGGCGCGCGCGCTGCTGGGCATTGTCATCGGCGGCTTCTGGTCGCTGGCCACAGCCACCGTCACGCGCCTGGTGCCGCCGTCTGCGGTGGCCCGTTCGCTGGGCACGATGTACATGGGCAATGCCGTCGCCACCGCCTTCGCGGCGCCGATCGGCAGTTATCTGGGCGGCATCATCGGCTGGCGCGGCGTGTTCTGGGTCCTGGTGCCGATCGTCGCGCTCAATCTGTTGTGGCACTGGCGCAGCCTGCCGGCCATGCCGCCACAGCCGGGAGCCCAGCAGCTCGGCCCGCTGGCTTTGCTCGGCCGCCGCAATGTGCGCTTTGCGCTGCCGGCGGTGATGCTCACCTTCGCCGGCGCCTTCGCCGCCTTCACCTACTTCCGTCCTTTTCTTGAAGACGAAACGCATGTGAGCCTGCCGCAGCTCTCGATGCTGCTGTTCGCGCTGGGGCTGGCCGGCTTCGTTGGCACACGCGGCGCCAGCCGCTCGCTGGACCGCCATCTCTACCGCCTGCTCGGCAGCCTGCCCTTTGCGCTGGGCGTCATGACCCTCCTGCTGCTGCAGGTCGGCAGCATGCTGTGGCCGGTGGCCATCGCGCTGTTCATCTGGGGCATTGTCTACTCGGCCATTCCGGTCGGCTGGTCAGCCTGGATGGCGCATGGCGTCAGCGACCAGGCCGAGAGCGCGGGCGGCCTGATCGTCGCCGCGATCCAGCTGGCAATCCTGCTCGGCGGCGCGCTCGGCGGCCTGCTGCTCGATCATCTGTCGATCCATGCGACATTTGCCGCCGGCGCCATTCTGCTGGTGCTCGCCTCCATCATCGTCGGTGATGGCGCGCGCCTGCGACCGGCCAGCGTGCACGCCGGCCATTGACGCACTGCACAGCGCAATACCAGACGGAGGGCAAAACCCTGCGTGGCGATGTATGAGAATGAGGCGCAAACTTGCGCCAGCACTGCACTTGAGGGCAAAGGCCGCGTATCATGAATAAGCGCGCGGACCAGCAAAGTGCTGAACGCATACACCACGGAGATCCCCGTAGTCATGAAGATCGTGCTCATCTATGAGCTCGCCCCGGGCGGACTCGGCAAGGCCTTAGCCTGCTATGACGCATATCGAGCAAGACTTGAAGCCTTTCACGAGCAGGGCTTGCTGCTGATGGCCGGGCCGCTGGGCATGCCGCCAGAAGGCGCGATGGGTATCTTCACCCATCGCGAAGCGGCCGAAGACTTCATGAAAGAAGACCCCTTGATCCTCAACGGCGTCGTCAGCAAGACGCGCCTGCTTGAGTGGAACGACATCCTCGGCTGAATACCCAACGCCGATCAGGAAACAGCTCACGGCCTGCGGCAAAAGCCCGCCGCGAGACACGGGAAAACCCCGATCTTTCGTGCCAGAATGAATCCAGCCAGCGGCGTGCCCAAGCCGCACAGCGCTGCTGCAGACATCGATAAAACCACGCACAACAGGGAGCGCCCATGAACCTCGACGGCGAAATCGTCACCGTACGTCCGCAAGTGACCATCGACACCATCCAGAAGCTGCCCAATTACCTCGGCATTTCCAACGCAACGGCCGGCGCGCAAGGCATCTCGATGAACATCGTCATCATCCCGCCCGCCGCCCGTGCCGAACCGCATTACCACGATGGTTTCGAGACGGCGATCTACCTGCTCAAGGGCGATGTCGAAACCTTCTACGGCGAGAACCTCGCCAAATCAGTGGTCAACAAGCAAGGCGACTTCATCTTCATCCCGGCCGGCGTGCCGCACCAGCCGGTCAACCTGAGCAGCGACACCGAAGCCATCGCCCTCGTCGCCCGCAATGACCCGAAAGAACAAGAGAGCGTGAAGGTCTATCACCCGCAGCGCTGAGCCGGCAGCGCTCAGGCCTTGGCCGACTCGTGCCAGTGACGCAGCAGGAGATGGCCCAGGCGGCTGACCAGCAGGAAGAACATGAAGCCGAGCAAGGTGGCGGCAATCACTTCGCCGAACAGCAAGGCCGTATTCATGCGGCCTTGCGCGAACACGATCTGCACGCCCAGGCCGCCCTGCGAATTGCCGGAACCGATGATGAACTCGCCGACGATGGCGCCCACCACCGATAGCCCGGCCGAAATGCGCATGCCGGCAATGATGTTGGGCAAGGCCGCCGGCAGGCGCAGTTTGCGGAACACCACCCAGCGGCTGGGATTGTGCAAGGCGAACAGTTCCACCAGGTTATGCGAAGTGGAACGCAACCCCAGCAAGGTGTTGTTGATGATCGGGAACAGCGACATGATCAGGCTGATGATCACCACCGAGCGCTCGTTGTAACCGGACCACAGCACGATCAGCGGCGCAATGGCGATCACCGGCACCGTCTGCAGCAAGACGGCATAGGGATAGAGACTGCGTTCGAGCAGGCGCGATTGCGCCATCAGCGCAGCGGCCGCAATCCCCAGCACGATGGCCAGCAGGTAGCCGCAAGCCGCCTCGCCCAGCGTGGTCAGCGTGGCAGCAAGCAGGGTCGCCGAGTTGTCAGCCAGTGCCACAAGCACTTGCTGTGGCGCGGGAACGAGAAAGCCCTTGTCCTTGTAGAGCGTGGCGGTGAGCAGGTACCACAGCCCGAGCAGGATCAATGCGACGGCCATCACCGGCACGGCATCACGCAAGGCTTTCAGTACCGCCGTGGCGGAAAAGTTCGGTGGAGTCATGTTGGCGACGAAACCTGGGGAATGGCACGCAAGGCGGCCGACACACGGCCGGTCAGCTCGGCAAAGCCGGCCTCGGCACGCAGTTCGGGCGCACGCGGAAAGGCAAAGGGTACGTCGATGACATCGAGGATGCGGCCCGGCCGCGGCGACATCACGACAACGCGATTCGACAGATACACGGCTTCATGCACATTGTGCGTCACCAGCACCGCCGTGAAGCCTGCGGCCTGCCAGAGCTGGGACAGCTCTTCCTGCAGCACGTCGCGGGTGAGTTCATCAACGGCCGCCAGTGGCTCGTCGAGCAACAGCAGTTGCGGCTGCAGAGCCAGCGCACGGGCCAGCGACAAACGCATACGCATGCCGCCCGAGAGCTGATGCGGATACGCACTTTCAAAGCCCGCCAAACCAACGCGCTGCAAGGCCGTGCGAGCGCGTGCCTGGTACTCGCTGCGCGGATAGCCCTCCAGCTCCATCAGCAACTGCGCGTTATCGAGAATCGTGCGCCAGGGCAACAAGGCGGCATCCTGGAAGACGAATGCGGTCTCGATGCCCTGCGGGCGCTGGTAGCTGCCGCCGCTGGGCGCCATCAGCCCGGCGATGATGCGCAACAGCGTGGACTTGCCACACCCGGACGGTCCGACGATGGATACGAACTCGCCCGGCTGCAATGACAGATCGATTTCACCCAGCGCCTGCAAACCGCTGTCGTAGCGCTTCGAAACTGCGCTCAGCGTGAGGGCAGTGGCCTTGCTCATGCGCCGCAACCCGGCGTCAGCGTGCGGTCGTAGGCTTGCTTCTCATTGAAGCTGGCCGGCAGGAAGTTCACGCTGCGCAGCTGGGTAGCCAGCTCCTTCCAGCGTGCATCGCTCATGCAGCCGATCTTGCTGAGGTCGTGCGAGATCAGGTTCTCGATCATCTCGTTGTTGGCCGCATCATAGATGTCTGGCGAGATCTGCTTGTTCATCTCGGTAAGCATGGCTTTGAGGCCGGAGGGATTGCGCACGTAGTTGCTCCAGCCTTTCTGCACCGCCGCGATGGTCGCTTTCACCAGGGCCGGGTTCTTGCGGATCAGCTCGTCGGTGGTGAACAAGACGCTGTAAGGGCGATAGCCCAGCGCAGGCACCTTGATCTGCTGCACCGCGATACCCGCTGCCGCCATGCGTGCGGGCAGGTAGAGCGAGTAGCCCTGCTGCACCATCAGCGGGTCATTGCGGAACAGCGTGAGATCGCCGGTGACGGGAATCTCGCGCGTGCCGCTCAGCTGGTACTGCTTCTTGAGCCATTCCCAGTAGGCATTGCCGATGTTGACGGCGAAGGTGCGTCCCTGCAGATCCTTGATCGACTTGATCGCCGGATTGCTGTGATACACCAGCGAATACGGCACGTAATCCATGTGCGCAAAGACCGCCCGCACCGGCGCGCCATTGAGGCGCGCAAGCAGGATGTCATCGGCATTGGCAATGCCGAACTCGGCCTGCCCCGAGGCCACCTGCGGAATCGTCTGAATCTTCGGCCCGCCCTGCAGAACGCTGATGGCGATGCCCGCTTCCTTGCCCAGCTTGTCTTGCTGGGCCTGCCAGTAACCGGCCTGATCGGGCTGGGCGAACCAGTTGGTGAGGATGCGCACGTTCTGCGCGGTCTCGGCCGCCTGCACCGGAGCGCTGAGGACAACACCGGCACTGAGGCCGGCGGCGAATACGGCTTTGAGCAAATGGAAGGATTTCATGATGGGGAACCTCGATGACAGGAAGTATGGACGACAGAAGGCGCGGAATCAGTCTTGCAGCCAGGGCAGCTGTTCGCGGCTGTAGCGGAAGGTCTGGAACACGCTGTTCTGCGCGCCCGGCACATAACGCCGCGCAGCCTCGTCGGGATACTCGTCAAACCAGGGGATGATGTATTCCCAGACCACTTCGCCGGCAGGCGTCACCTCGAACAGGCGGCCACTGGCTGATTCGGTGACGTGCGTATTGCCATTGGGCAGGCGCTGGGCGCTGCCCATGTAAGCCGAGTAGAAGGCATTCGCCTGCTGATCGGTGTAAGACCAGACCACGGCCTGATCGCGCGGATCGATCTCCAGCACACGCGAAAAGGCAACATGCTTGCCGGTGCGGAAATTGCCGTTGTCGAAGGTGAGAATGTTGCCATTGGCCAGCGCCACCGGCGCGTGCTGGTGCGACACGATCTGCGGCCCGATGTGCAGGCGCACCACACCGCTGGCGCGCTCAACGCCGATGATGCCCGAGGTGGTGCGCAGACTCATCAGGACCAGCCCCTCGGCGGTCACGTCGAGCCCATTGATCAGCGGCCAGTGGCCACGACCGAACCCCGGATTGATCGGGAAGTCCTCGGGGCGCAGATGCTCCCAGACCTTCCACTCCCAGACGATTTTTCCGCTGCGGTCCACTTCACGGATCACATCGCCATACATCGTCTCTTCGCCGGGGTGCGCCGTTCCGCCCGGCACACGGGCAGCAAACTCCGCTGGAATCGGCGCGCAGCCGGCATACAGCAGATGGCCATCGGGCAGCCAGCGCGCGTCGTGGTGATGGGTCGGATCTTCGTAGCGCCAGACCGACTTGCCTTCCGGCGTGACTTCGTAGAAATCGCCGCCATGCCACAACGACCAGGCCGGATAGATATCGGGCGAGAACACGTGATTGCCGTTGTAGCCGAGATTGCCATTGGGCAGGATCACGGCGGCCCGACCGGGGCGCACCGGCATTTTCCACTGGTGCACCACTTCACCGAGGATATCCACCAGATAGACATGACCACCGCCCGTTTGCGGCGCAATCAGTGTGTAGCCCCCTGCCGACAGGGCGGGATCATGGGCAATCAGGCCGACACCACGGCGGCGCTGGGTAATCTGGTCAACAGTCGTACTCAAGGCAAGGCTCCCGGACAGTGCGGCGCAAAAGAAGCGCTGACCATGGCACTCTAGTGGCTTGAAAGCGTCCGGAATAGCTGTAAATTTTTTACGTAGCGTAAGAAATTTATTTACACTCAAGCCGTTCTTCCGGAGCAAAGCATGCCTGCCATCTCGCAATCTTTCAGGTGTTTTGACGAAGTCGCGCGACGCGGCTCGGTGCGCAAAGCCGCTGAAGCCCTGCATCTGACGGCAGCCGCCGTGAATCAGCAGATCCTCAATCTCGAAGCCCTGGTCGGCGTGCCCTTGTTTGATCGCCTGCCACGCGGCATGCAGCTGACCATGGCCGGCGAAGTGATGATCGCGGCCGTGCGACGCTGCCAGCGCGACTTCGACAATGCCCTGTCGCAGGTTGAAGATCTGCGCTCCTTGCGGCGCGGCCACGTCAATCTGGGGGTCTCGCATTCCTCGGCCGAATACCTGATCCCGCATGTCATGGAGCGGGTCATGGAGGCCTATCCGGGGCTGAGCTTCAGCGTACGCTCTGGCAATGGCGAGACCCTGCTGCGCTGGGTCGCCAATGGTGAAGTCGATATCGCTTACTGCCTGCGCCGCACCCCGCCGCCGGGCATCGAGGAAGTACGCGCCTGGCCGCAGCAGCTGGGCGTCGTCACGGCGCCGGAACATCCGCTGTTGGCGGACGGACGCCCCTTGCGCATGCGCGACTGCCTGGACTACCCGCTGATCCTGATGTCACCCGACATGGAACTGCGCACAGTGGCCGACAGCATCGACGCACGCCTGCGCCGCCAGGGCCGCCCCCTGGTCGAGACCAGCTCGGTCGCCATGGTGCGGCGTCTGGTCGCGCGCAGCAAAGCCGTCGCTTTCCTGATTCCCGATAATGTTGATGAGGATGTCGGCAACGGCAAACTGGTGTGGACCGCGCTGCAGGACAGCGGCGCCAGCGCTCACAGCTGCCTTTACCAGCGTGCGGGTTACACCGCGACGGTGGCCACGCAGGTGTTTCTGCAGGCGCTCGACACCGCGATCGAGGAGATTCGCCTGCGCTTCAGTGTGGATCTCACGCCGCGGCTGAAATCCTTCGCGACCTGAGCCACCCCGCTCAGCGGAACACCACCGTGCGGTTGCCGTTGAGCAGCACACGGTCTTCGAGGTGGTAGCGCAGACCGCGCGCGAGCACGGTCTTCTCGATGTCCTTGCCATAGCGCACCATGTCATCGACCGAGTCGGAGTGATCGACGCGGATCACGTCCTGGTCGATGATCGGCCCCTGGTCGAGCTCGGCGGTGACGTAGTGGCAGGTCGCGCCGATCAGCTTGACGCCGCGCTGGTAGGCCTGGTGATACGGCTTGGCGCCGACGAAGCTGGGCAGGAAGCTGTGGTGGATGTTGAGGATCTGCCCCGGATACGCCGCGCAGAGCTCGGGCGAGAGGATCTGCATGTAACGCGCCAGCACCATGCAGTCGCCACGCACCTCGTCATACAAGCGGGCCACTTCAGCATAAGCCTGCTGCTTGTTGTCGGGCGTCACCGGCACATGGTGGAAGGGAATGCCATGCCACTCGACGAAGCCGCGCAGCGCGTCGTGGTTGGAGATGATGCAGGGAATCTCGATATCGAGTTCCTTGCTCTGCCAGCGCGCCAGCAGGTCGTAGAGGCAGTGTTCCTGCTTGCTGACGAGGATCACCACGCGCTTTTTCACCGCACTGTCGGAGATCTTCCAGCTCATCTGCAGCTCTTCGGCCAAGGGCGCGAAGCGGCTGCGGAACTCGGCGAGGTGGAAGGGCAGCGAATCGGCCTTGATCTCGATGCGCATGAAATAGCGATCATTATCGGGATCGGCATGCAGATTGGTTTCAAGGATCCAGCCGCCATGTTCGGCGAGAAAACCGGAAACGCGGGCGACGAGGCCGACCCGGTCAGGGCAGGCGGCGGTGAGGGTGTAGTAACGCGATGAAGGCATGGGCAGCGGAAACGTCGATTTCAGTGGGTGATGATCAGCTTCTGGTAGGTGTCGGCCAGCATCTCGCCAGCCTCGAAGGTGATCTGTACACGCAGCCCCGGCGGCGCCTTGAGCGCCTCGGCCACGGCAGCGACCGCCGCCTTGCCCAGTTGCTGGCGCTGCGCAAAACTGCGCCCGGCCATCAGCTGCATGCGCAGATGGATGAAGGCCTCGCCCGTCTCGAAGTTGCCGACCAGAAAACTGTCGAGCGGCACGGCGCGGCTCTTGAGCTGCTCGGGTGCATCGATGATGCCGGTGGCCAGCAAGGCGGCATTGACGGCGCGCAAAGCCCCCGTCACATCCAGCACGCCAGCGAGGTTCTGGGTGTATTCAAGCGTCAGGTGCGGCATGGCAATTCCGTCCGGATGTAGGTGAAGGCGTCAGATGCGCGCCGAAGCTTTGTCGATCTCGGCCCGCAGCTCGGCATAGGAGCGCGTCACCGGGTACTGCGGGAATTCGCGCACCACGTTCTCGGGCGGATGCATGAGGATGCCGGCATCGGCCTCGCCCAGCATGCTGGTGTCGTTGTACGAATCACCGGCGGCGATGACCTTGAAGTTGAGGCTCTTGAAAGCCTTGACCGCAGCGCGCTTCTGATCGGGCATGCGCAGGTGGTAATTGACCAGGGTGCCACTGGCATCCGCTTCAAGGCGGTGACAGAACAACGTCGGCTGGCCCATCTGCAGCATCAGCGGCTGGGCGAATTCGTAGAAGGTGTCGGAGAGGATCACCACCTGGTAGGTCTTGCGCAGACTGTCGAGAAAATCCTTGCAGCCGTCCATCGGGCGCATCTCGCTGATCACCGCCTGGATGTCCGGCAGGCCCAGCTTGTGCTGCGCGAGGATGTTCAGGCGGTACTTCATCAGCGTGTCGTAGTTCGGCTCGTCACGCGTGGTGCGGCGCAATTCGGGGATGCCGGTCCGCTGGGCGAACTCGATCCAGATTTCGGGAACCAGCACGCCTTCCATGTCGAGACAAACGATCTGCACTTTGAAACCCTTGCAAAAATGGGGAGAAATCAGCGGCATCCAAACCCGCAAAGCCGCGCGCGAGCGCAGATTCTACATGCTGCGCGCCACCCGCTGTCGGGCAGCGCAGCACTGATCAGGGGCAATCGCAGCGCAGGTCGATCAAACGCTCACGTTGCGCGCCACCCTTGTGCTGCAACAACAGGCGCCCGCGATAGCGATGCTGGCTGCAGGTCTTGTGCTGCCGGCCGCAGGTATTCTCTTCCGCCAGTCCGAGCACCTGCGCCTGCCAGTCGCCGTTGGCCAGGTACAGCACGAAGCGGTCGCCCGGACGGGGCGGGCCCTGGCGCAGCGGGATGTGCTTTTCGTCGCGCAGGCTCAGCGTTTGCAAGCCTTCGGCCACGCGCACCCAACCGTCCTTGCGCCCTTCGCCCGACCACACCAGCACGGGCGCGCCACGCGGCGACTGCAGCGGGCGCACCTGGCAGCCGCAGCCTGCGGGCAGATCCTGCGCCAGCAAGGGCAGCAAGTCTTCCGCCGCCTGCGCCGCCGGCAGCATGCCGAGCAGGCCGGCACACATTAGAATGCGCAGATGAGTACGCCCCCTGCCCGCCTTGCCGCGCCGCCCCAGGCGCCGCGCGAACCCGGCCCCTTCGATTGCTGCGGCAACGAATGCGGCGATGCCTGTGTGTGGACTATTTACTACCTGGCCCGCGCGCAATACGAACAAGCGCTCGAAGCCTGGCAGCTGCAACAGCTGCAGGACGAAGACTGATCCGCGCTTGATCCGCTCAGCGAGGCGCACCGAACTCAGTGCCCCTTGAGCGCGTAGATGCCCGGCGCATTGCGCCAGTAGCCCTTGTAGTCCATGCCGCAGCCGAACAGAAAGCGGTCGGGCATCTGCAGGCCGCAGAAATCGGGCTTCATGCCCGGCTCGGCCTTGCGGTCATGGTCCTTGTCGACGAGCACGGCGCACAGCACTTCGCTGGCGCCCTCGGCGCGCAGGTATTCCATCACGGCCTTGAGCGTATAGCCCTCGTCGAGGATGTCATCGAGCACCAGCACGCTGCGCCCTTTGAGGTCGCGCGTCGGGCGCACGCGCCAGTCGAGCAGGGTGCCATTGAGCGCATGGCCGTAACGGGTGGCATGCAGGTAATCGAGTTCAAGCGGGAACAACAGGCGCGGCAGAATGCGCCCGGCGAGAATCAACCCGCCATTCATGATGGTGAAGACCAGCGGGTTGGCATCGGCCAGGCGCGTGGTGATGGCCTCGGCCATGGTGTCCAGTGCGCGTTCAACCTGCATGGGTGTCGCCAGGCAATCGGCCTCATCGCGGACCTGGCGGACATCTGCCAGCAGAGCTTCGGTGGTGGGGCTTGCCATGTTTTCCTCTTAAGCTGCTGTGTAGTGTCGGCTCATTGTAAACCGCTGCGCCAGCGCGCAGTAAGCATCGCGATCAAACCGGCGAGCGGATCAAGGGAGAAAGCGCGAAGGCATGCCTTACAATCCTTGCAACGATTCCGCCCGCATGCCGATGCCCGATCCCTTGATCCAGAGCCTTCCCCAGACCACGGCTCCGCGCTGGACGCAGACGCTGTGGACGCGCTGCCGCAGCCATCTGCTGTTCAAGACCATCGCGCTGACGCTGTTCCTGACGCTGTTCTTCGTCGCCTATTTCCAGCTGCTGCGTCATCCGGTGCATGCCGTGACGACGATGCCGCTGACCTGGCTCGACCAGGCCATCAGCTTCCAGCCCTGGACCCTGATGTTCTACGCCTCGCTGTGGGTCTACGTCGCCATTCCGCTGCACCTGACCCAGACACGGCAGCACTTCATCGCGCTGGGCAGCGCCTATTTCTTCCTCTGCCTGAGCGGGCTGATCTGCTTCTACCTGTGGCCGACCGCCATCCCGCGCCCCGACATCCCGTGGAACGACTATCCGGGTTTCGGCTTTCTGCAGAGCGTGGACTCGGCCGGCAATGCCTGCCCCTCCCTGCATGTCGCCACCGCCGTATTCGCCGGCATCTGGCTGGAGCGCTTCCTGCGCGCACTGGCAGTGCCGCGCTGGCTGCGACTGGGCAATCTGCTGTGGTGCGCCGCCATCGTCTATTCGACCATCGCCACGCGCCAGCACGTGGTGCTCGATGCGGCGGCCGGCAGCTTGCTCGGTATGCTTTTCGGATGCCTTTCCGCGCCGCTGGGCAGGCGTCTGCTGCCTGGCGCACGGGACTGATATAATCGCGTCCCTCCGCAACCGGCGCCAAGACGGCCAACACGCCGCCCGCCATCGAAACCAACCACGCTCAAAGTGCCATGCAAACCACGCCGTTTGAACAGGAAGTTGCCCAGCTGATCGTCGAAGCCCTCAATCTCGAGGTCAAAGCCGAAGAGATTGCCGCCGAAGCGCCGCTGTTCGGTGAGGGCCTGGGCCTGGATTCCATCGACGTGCTGGAGATCTCGCTGGTCGTTGGCAAGCGTTACGGCGTGCAACTGCGCGCCGACGACCAGGACAACACCAAGACCTTCGCATCGCTGCGCGCGCTGGCTGCCTACATCCAGCAGCACCGCACGAGCGCCTGAGTCCGGCCGCGATGAAGGCACCGCTGCGCATCTTCGCGTGCTGCCTGTTCGGCCTCGTCTATCTGTACATGGCACATCGTGCCGCCACCATCGGCCAGCCCGCCGAGCTGCTGGTGCTCACCGGCAGTGCGCCGCTCTGCCTGGCCCTGCTCGGCCTGCTCTGGCCGACCCGCCTGCGCTGGCCGGCGCTCAGCCTCGCTGCCGTGCTGGGCGGCGTGCTCTACCACCAGGCCGAATCCCTGGTGGCGCACGCGGTGTGGCTGTATTTCCTGCAGGATACCGGCAGCAACCTGCTCGGCTGCGTCATCTTTGCGCGCACCCTGCTACCGGGCCAGGAAGCGCTGTGCTCACGCATGGCACGCTTTGCGCGCGGCGGCGCGCTGGCGCCTTACGTGGCGCGCTACACCTACATCCTGACCCTCATCTGGGCGGTCTATTTCGCGGCCTGTGCCGCATTCGGCGCTGCGCTGTTCCTCAGCGGGCACATTGAAGCCTGGTCGTGGTTTGCCAATGTGCTGACCTGGCCGCTGACCGCCCTGCTGTTCCTCCTCGAATACCCGGTGCGTCTGTGTCTGGTGCCGCGCGCCGAGCGCGCCACCCTGGCCGAGACGGTGCGCGGCATCATTGCCTCCAGCAAGGCACAGGCTGCGGGCAGGCCCTCATGACGAGCACCCTGCAAGCCATCCTGCCTGCCCGTGACGCTGCCACAAGCGTGGCCTGGCGCGGCGGCGCGCCGATCAGCCAGGGCGAATTCCTGCGCGACGTCGCCGCCCTGCGCAACCGCTTGCCGCTGGGCCAGCCGCTGCTCAATCTGTGTGCCGACCGCTACCTGTTCGCGGTGGGCTTTTTCGCTGCCGCGCTCAATGAATGCCTGAGCCTGCTGCCCCACAGCATCACGCCGGAATCGATTGCCGCGCTGCAAGCGGCCTATCCGGCGGTACACGCCCTGGTCGAGGCTGAACGTGATGCCCGCGGCCTGCCGGCGATCCACGTCGCACGCTGCGACAGCGGCGAGCTGCCGCAGCAAATCCCGGCGATGCCGCGCGAGCAGGTCATCGCCCGCCTGTTCACCTCGGGCTCGACGGGCACGCCGCAGGCCCACGACAAGCGCTGGGGCAAGCTCCACGCTGGCGCGATGACCGCCGCGCAAGCGCAGTGGCAGCGCGCTGGCGGCCCCTGCGCGGTGGTTGCGACGGTGCCGGCGCAGCATATGTTCGGCTTTGAATCGAGCGTGCTGCTGCCCCTGCTCAGCGGCGGCATCCTGGTCGCCCAGCATCCTTTCTTCCCCGCCGATGTGGTCGCCGCGCTGGCGGCCGCACCGACGCCACGCGCCCTGGTCAGCACGCCGTTCCACCTGCGCACCCTGATTGCGGCCGAACTGCCGCTGCCGCCAACGGCGCTGATCATCAGCGCTACGGCGCCGCTCTCGCCGGCCCTGGCGGCCAGCGTTGAAGCGGCGACCGGCGGCATCCTCGGGGAAATCTATGGTTCGACCGAGACCGGCCAGATCGCCACCCGGCGCACCAGCACCACGGCGGTCTGGGAGTGCTTTGACGGCATCAGCCTGCACAACGAGGAAGAACGCAGCTGGGTGCAGGGCGCCCATGTCGAGGAACCGACGCCGATGGGCGACATCCTCGAAGCCCAGCCTGCGGCCGAGAACGGCCGGCAGCGCTTCATCCTGCACGGCCGCCTGGGCGACATGATCAATATCGCCGGCAAGCGCAGCTCGCTCAACTACCTCAATAGCGTGCTGTGCAGTATCGCGGGCGTCGACGATGGCGTCTTCCACTTGCCGCAGATCGCGCCGGCCGATGGCATCGTGCGCCTGGCGGCCTTCGCCGTCGCCCCCGGCCTGAGCGAAGAAAGCCTGCGTGCCGCCCTGCGGCGCCATCTGGACAGTGCCTTCATGCCGCGCCCGCTGCTGCTGCTCGACGCGCTGCCACGCAACAGCAGCGGCAAACTGCCACGCGAGGCGCTCGACGCCCTGCTCCAACACGCGCCCCCTGAACGTCCGCTGATCGGCTACAGCACGCTTGCGCTGGATGCCCAGCATCCGGTGTTTGCCGGCCACTTTCCCGGCCAGCCGATGGTGCCGGGCGCCTTGCTGCTCGACATGGCCATTGAAAGCATCGAGCGCGACACCACGCGCAAGGTGCAAACCATCGCCATGAGCAAATTCCTCAGCCCGGCCACGCCGGGTGAGCCAATCGAACTCGATTACCGCATCGAGGCGCAGGACCTGCGCTTCGAGATCAGCAGCAGCGGCCGCAAGCTGGCCATCGGCCGCCTGCTGCTTGAGCCCCAGGCATGAGCGAGGCGCACTGGACGCGACGGCCCGAGCGCGGCTCGTTTCTCGCCATGCAGCTGATGCTGCGCCTGACCCTGTTGCTCGGCCGCCGTCTCACCCGGCCGGTGCTGTGGCTGATCGCGCTGTATTTCATGCTCACCGGCGGCGCGGCGCGGCGTGCATCACGCAGCTATCTGGCGCGGGTGCTGCCCGTGCCGGTACGCTGGTGGCATGTGCTGCGCCACTTCCTGCACTTTGCCATCGTGGTGCAGGACCGCGTCTTCCTGCTCAAGGGACAGTTCTGGCGCTTCGATCTCAGGTCCCAGGGCACCGACTATCTGAATGAGTACTGCCAGCGCCGCAGCGGCGCCCTGCTGTTCGGCGCGCATCTGGGCAGCTTCGAGGTGGCACGCGCCTTCTCGCGCCAGCAGCAACGCCCAATCAGCATCGCCATGTATGCCGAAAATGCGCGCCAGCTGATGCGCACCCTGGCCGTGCTCAACCCTGCGGCGGCCGAAGAAATCCTGCCGCTGGGCCAGCCCGGTTCGATGCTGGCGATCCGTGACCGCATCGCCGCCGGCCACATCGTCGGCCTCCTCGCCGACCGCAACCTCGGCCGCGACGCGCTGCGCGCGACGCAATTGCTCGGCGCCCCGGCCGGCTTGCCGGATGGCCCCTTCCGCCTGGCCGCCAGCCTCGGCGCGCCGGTGTTCTTCGTCGCCGGTCTGTACCGTGGCGGCAAGCGCTATGATGTCCATGTCGAGCTGATCACCGACTTCGGCGACTGCACCCCCGCCGAGCGTCCGGCGCGCATCGCGCAAGCGCGCCAGGACTACGCCGACAAGCTCTCCCGTCACTGCCGCACGGCACCTTACAACTGGTTCAATTTCTTCGATTTCTGGGGCGCCAGCACGGCGCCTGCCACCGAGCACACACCTACACCATGAGTTTCCGCCTGTCCCGTTTGATCGTCCTCCTCAGCCTGCTTGGCAGCATGCTGGCACTGAACCTGTCGGCCGCCGCCGAACTGCAGCTGGGCGACTTGATGCGCCAGCTGGCCCAAACACGCACGGCGCGCGCCAGCTTCGTCGAACAGAAGTTCATCGGCATGCTCGACAAGCCGGTCGAATCCTCGGGCGAGCTGAGCTTCACTGCGCCCGACCAGCTCGAAAAACGCACCCTGCAACCCAAACCCGAGGCGATCATTCTGCGCGGC
Source organism: Uliginosibacterium sediminicola (assembly GCF_039631295.1). Classification (NCBI taxonomy): domain Bacteria; kingdom Pseudomonadati; phylum Pseudomonadota; class Betaproteobacteria; order Rhodocyclales; family Zoogloeaceae; genus Uliginosibacterium; species Uliginosibacterium sediminicola. Next base: position 19,914 of record NZ_JBDIVE010000001.1, read on the forward strand.
AACGAGCTGACCCTGGAACGCGGCAAGCGCGTGCTGCGCGCCTCCTTGCTGGAGTTTCCCGATGCAGCGGTGTTCGTCGAGAGCATCCGCGCCACCCTGGCCGGCGACCAGCATGCGCTCGAAGCGGTGTGGCGGGTCGAACTCGATGGCAGCCTGGCGCGCTGGACCCTGCGCCTGACGCCCCTGGCCAGCAACGCCTATGTCAATCGCATCCGCATCGCCGGCGTGCGTGGCGAAGTGCGGCAGATCGAGATCGAGCAGCACGACGGTGATCGCTCGCTGATGAACATCACGCGCCTGAGCGCGCCCTGAGGTCGCAATGCCCGGAACAGCCCTCGCCTTCTTGCGTCGCAAGCCGGCCCTGCTGATCTGGCTGGCCAGCGTCCTGGCCTGCCTGCTGGTGGTCCTGCACACGCAGTTCGTCGCCGACATGTCGGCCTTCCTGCCGCGCAATCCGGATGCGGAGCAGCGCATGCTGGTCGAGCAGCTGCGCGATGGCACCGTGGCACGGCTGATGATCATCGGCATCGAAGGCGCCGACGCACCCGCGCGGCACCGCAGCTCACGCGCCCTGGCGGCCAGCCTGCGCGCATCGCAGGCCTTCATCACCGTGCAGAACGGCGAAGCGGCGATGCTCGAGCGCGACCGCGCCTTCTACTTCAACAACCGTTATCTGCTGAGCCCGGCGGTCACGCCGGAACGCTTTTCGAGCGAGGGTTTGCGCAGCGCCATCAGCGACTCGCTGGACAATCTCTCGGGCACCACCGGCATGCTGCTCAAGAGCCTGCTGGCACGCGACCCGACCGGCGAAACGCTGAACCTCATCGACGATCTGCAGCAGCAAGGCGGCCCGCGTCTGGCCGAAGGCGTGTGGGTTTCGCGCGACGATTCGCGTGCCCTGCTGCTGGTGCAGACCCGCGCTGCCGGCTCCGACACCGACGGCCTGGCCGAGGCGATGCAGATCATCGAGACGCGCTTCAAGAGCAGCCGCAGCGATCCGGCCCTGCGCATGGTGATCACTGGCGCCGGCGTCTTCTCGGTGCATTCGCGCGATGAGATCAAGGCCGAATGCACGCGCCTGGCCGGCTTGTCGACGCTGTTCGTGATCATCCTGCTGCTCAGCGTGTATCGCTCGCTGCGCCTGCTCGCCCTGGGCATGCTGCCGGTCGCCAGCGGCGCCCTGGTCGGCGTGACGGCGGTCAGCCTGGGCTTTGGCAATGTGCATGGCCTCACTCTGGGCTTTGGCACCACCCTGATCGGCGAGGCCGTCGACTACGCCATCTACTACTTCGTCCAGGCACGCCACGGCAGCAGCGAGGCGGCCGGGCAGCGGCGCTTCTGGCGCACCGTGAGCATCGGCGTGCTGACCTCGATCTGCGGCTTCGCCGCCTTGCTGGTGTCGGGCTTTCCGGGCCTGGCCCAGCTCGGTCTGTACTCGATCGGCGGCCTGCTGGCGGCCGTGCTGGTGACGCGCTACGTGCTGCCGGCGCTGCTGCCGGCCAAGCTGGCGATGCGCGACATCCGCCCGCTCGGCGCACGCATGGCGCGGGTGGCACAGCAGCTGGTGCGCCTGCGCGGCTTGCTGCTGGCGCTGATCATCGCCGCCGCCGCGCTGTTGCTGCTGCGTCATGGTGAGATCTGGAATCACAGCATCTCGGCCCTCAACCCGGTGCCGCTGGCGGCGCAGGAACTCGACGGCCAGCTGCGCGCCGAACTGGGCGCGCCGGATGCGCGCTTCCTGCTGGCCCTCAATGTGGCCGATCAGCAGGCAGCACTGGTGGCCGCCGAACAGCTCGACCCGCAGCTGCAAAAGCTGGTCGAACAAGGCCTGCTCGCCGGCTATGAGACGCCGCTGCGCATGCTGCCCAGCCTCGCCACGCAAAGCCGCCGCCAGGCTGCGCTGCCCGATGCCGCCAGCTTGCGCAGCCGCCTCGACAGCGCGCTGCAAGGCCTGCCGCTACGCGCCGACAAGCTGCAAGGCTTCATCGACGATGTCGCAGCGACGCGTGCGCGTGCGCCGCTGCAGCGCAGCGATCTGGACGGCACGGCCAGCGCGCTGGCCTTCGACGCCATGGTGGTGCAGCGTTCCAGTGGCTACAGCCTGCTGCTGCCGCTGCGTGCCCCCGCTGCCGGCATCGACGCCGCCGCCGTGCGCCAGGCGCTGGGCACGGCACAGATGCCCGGCCTCTTGCTGATTGATCTGCGCGACCAGGCTGAAACGCTCTACCAGCGCTACCTCAACGAGGCCATCACGCTCTCAGCCTGGGGCCTGCTGGCGGTGATCCTGGTGATTGCACTGAGCCTGCGTTCGCTGCCGCGCCTGCTGCGCGTGATGCTGCCGCTGGCCGGCAGCGTGGTGCTGGTGATGGCCGGTTTGCTGCTGAGCGGGCACAGCCTGAGCATCCTGCACCTGATCGGGCTCTTGCTGACCGTGGCCATCGGCTCAAACTACGCCCTGTTCTTCGATCAATCCGGCGCCCAGGATGCGCCGGAGATGCAGCAGCGCACCCTGGTCTCGCTGGTGCTGGCCAATCTGTCGACCGTGGTCGGCTTCGGCCTGCTCGGCAGCTCCTCGGTCTCGGTGCTGGCGGCGCTGGGCGTCACCGTCGGCCCCGGCGCCTTGCTGTCACTGCTGCTGGCCGCCGCCTTTGCACAACAACCGGACAAAACATCATGAAACTGCGCTGGCGCAAACTGCTGTGGATGCTCACCGCCCTGATCACCGGCTGTGCCAATCCGGTACGCCCGACGGTGGTGCCGCTGCCACGCGTCGAAGACCGTCTGGTCTGCCCCGACAACCGCCGCGCCACGCGCCTGGTGGTGATGCTGCCCGGGCTCTACGACACGCCGCAAGACTTCGTCAAACATGGCTTCGTGCAGGCATTACGTCAGCAGCGTATCGATGCTGACGTGGTGATTCCCGATCTGCACTTTGCCTACTACGAATCGCGCAGCGTCGAACAACGCCTGCGTGAAGACGTGATCCTGCCGGCGCGCGCAGCCGGCTACCGCGAGATCTGGTTCGCCGGCATCTCGCTCGGCGGCCTCGGCGCCCTGCTCTACACCTCGCAGCATCCGGAAGAAATCAGCGGCACGATCTTGCTGGCGCCCTATGCCGGCACCGAGGATGTGCTCAAGGAAATCCGCGAAGCCGGTGGCGCCCGCGCCTGGGCGCTGCAGAGTCAAAGCACGGAACAGCAGCGCGGTATCTGGCGCTGGCTGGTGGCGCGGCAGATTCGCGGCCTCGACAAGCCCTTGCTGATGATCGGCACCGGCAATGACGACCGTTTCCTGCGCGACCAGCTGCTGCTCACCGGCCTGATCAGCCCGGTCATGCAATTTACCGCCGAAGGCGGCCATGACTGGCCAACCTGGCTGACGCTGTGGGTGCAGATGCTCAACAGCCCGCAGCTGCAAGCGTATTGGCGCGATGACGAATGCCGGCGCTGAAGCCTTGCTAGAATCCGCCCACTTGAACCCGGTAACTTCACCTTGACTGCGCAGTCCATACGCCCCCTGCTGCTCGCTCATTACACGCTCAGCAGCTGTCTTGGCAGCGGGCTCGATGCCACCTACGCCGCCTTGCAGGCGCAGCGCAGCGGCCTCAGCGATGCCGCTTTCGAAACCGCACGCCTGCCTTGCTACACCGGTCGCGTCGCCGGTGTCGAAGCGGTCAGCCTGCCCGCCGAACTGGCCGCCTACGACTGCCGCAACAACCAGCTGGCCTGGCTGTGTCTGCAGCAGGACGGCTTCATCGACGCCGCCCTGGCCGCCCGTGCGCGCTACGGCGCCACGCGGATCGGCCTGTTCCTCGGCACCAGCACGGCCGGCATCCTGCAGACCGAGCTGGCCTATCGCCAGCTCGATACAGAGGGCCACTTCCAGCCCGGTTTTCATTACGCCGAAACGCACAACACCTACTCGGTTGCCGCCTTCGTACGCGCAGCACTGGGCCTGCAGGGGCCGGCCGTAGTGGTGTCGACGGCCTGCTCGTCGAGCGCCAAGGTGTTTGCCAACGCACAACGCATGATGGCCGCCGGCCTCATCGATGCTGCCATCGTCGGCGGCGTCGACTCGCTGTGCCTGACCACGCTGTACGGCTTCAATTCGCTGCAGCTGCTGTCGTCCCAGGTCTGCCGTCCCTTCGATGCCGCACGCGATGGTCTGTCGATCGGCGAGGCCGCCGCCTTCGTGCTGCTCGAACGCGAGGATGCACGCCCTGCCCGCGCCGACGACATCCTGCTGCTCGGCGTCGGTGAATCGGCCGATGCACACCACATGTCGGCACCGCATCCAGAGGGGCTCGGCGCCCAGCGGGCGATCCGTGCCGCCCTGGCGCAAGCCGGGATTGGCGCGGAGGACATCGATTACATCAATCTGCATGGCACGGCGACGCCCAGCAATGACGCCGCCGAGGGCCGCGCCGTGGCCAGCGTGTTCGGCGCCGAGACGCCCTGCAGCTCGACCAAGGGCGCCACCGGCCACACCCTCGGTGCGGCGGGCGGCATCGAGGCGCTGATCTCGGCGCTAGCCCTGCGCCACGCCTTCATCCCCGGCGGGCTGCACCTGCAGCAGCTCGATCCGGCGCTCGCCATCAATTACCAGAGCGCCAATCGCCCGGCCGCGCTGCGCCGCGTGCTGAGCAATTCCTTCGGCTTTGGTGGCACCAATTGCAGCCTGGTGCTGGGCCTGCGCGGAGCACTGCAATGAGCGGCCAAGGTAGCGGCATCGAAGTTTTCGTCAGCGGCATCGCCGCCATCGGCCCCGGCTTTGCCGACTGGCCGGCGCTGGCCGCCATCCTGCGCAGCGAAGTACCGTGGACGCAGACGCCCACCGCAGTGCCGGCCTTGCAGCTCTTGCCGCCCGCCGAGCGTCGCCGGGTCGGCATGCTGGTCAAGCTCTCGCTGGCCTGCGGCATGCAGGCCGTCAGCCATGCCGGCGCCGATGCCAGCCAGCTGGCCACCGTGTTCAGCGCTTCCGGCGGCGATGGCGACAACTGCCACATCCTGTGTGAAGCCCTGGCCAGCGAGGATCGCAGCATCTCGCCGACGCGCTTCCACAACTCCGTGCACAACGCGGCCTCCGGCTACTGGAGCATTGCCACCGGCAGCATGGCGCCCTCGACCAGCCTCTGCGCGCATGACGCCAGCTTCGCCGCCGGCCTGCTCGAAGCAGCCGTGCAGGCGATCGCCAGTGGCGAGGCGCGCCTGCTGATCGCCTGCGACGACGTCTATGGCGGCGCGCTCGGTGCCGCGCGTCCGCTGCTCGACCGCATGGCCATCGCCCTGCTGCTGACGCCGCAAAGCGCGGCCAACAGCCTCGCCCGGCTGCGGCTGCAGCTCGCTGATGCGCCGGCCAGTGACTGTCCGCTGGCCGATCTGGCGGTGCTGCAGAACGGGATTCCCTGCGCGCGCGCCCTGCCGCTCTTGCATGGCATTGCCAATGCCGCGTCGCGCCAGATCGATCTGGCCTACCACGCAGCGCAAAGCCTGCGCGTCGAGATCAGTGCTGCAGCATGAGCGCGCCGCAGCAACTGGACCGCGCCGCCATCGCCGCCCGCATCCCGCATGCGGGCACCATGTGCCTGCTCGATGCGGTGAACGACTGGGACATCGTGCGCCTGCAGGCGCGCAGCACGCGTCACCGTGATGCCGACAATCCGCTGCGCCACCAGGGCCGCCTGGGCGCCAGCTGCGCGGTGGAATTCGCGGCGCAGGCGATGGCCTTGCACGGCGCCCTGCTCGCCACGGACGGCGCGCAGCAACGCCCGCGCGCCGGTTTTCTGGCCAGCATGCGCGAGGTGCGCCTGTACTGCACGCGTCTGGATAGCTGCGCCGATGACTTGCTGGTCGAAGTGCTGCGCCTGAACGGCGACGACAACACCGTGCTCTACCACTTCAAACTCCACGGCGCGCAACAGCTGCTGGTCGAAGGCCGTGCAGCCGTCGTGCTCGACGCCGACAAGACACGGAAAGCCACGCCATGAAACGCGCACTCGTCACCGGCGGCAGCGGCAGCATCGGCAGCGCCATCTGCCGCGCCCTCGCCGCACAAGGACATCATGTCATCGTCCATGCCAACAGCAATCTGCCTCGCGCCGATGCGCTGGTGGCCGAACTGCTGGCTGCCGGCGGCAGCGCCGAAGCCCTGCGCTTCGATGTCGCCGATGCTGAAGCCAGCGCCAGCGCCATCGCCCGGCTGCTCGATGGCGGGCCGGTGCAGATCCTCGTCAATAACGCCGGCATCCATGCCGATGCGGTATTCGCCGGCATGTCGCGGCCGCAATGGCAAAACGTGCTGGATGTCTCGCTGGGCGGCTTCTACAACGTCACCCAGCCGCTGCTGCTGCCGATGATCCGCACGCGCTGGGGGCGCATCATCAATCTCTCCTCGGTCGCGGCGGTCGCCGGCAATCGCGGCCAGGTCAATTACTCGGCAGCCAAGGGCGCCTTGCAGGCGGCCGGCAAATCGCTGGCGCTGGAAGTTGCCAGCCGTGGCATCACGGTCAATACGGTGGCGCCGGGGGTGATCGAATCCGAGATGATCGAAGGTGTGTTCGATCAGGAAGCCATCGCCCGCATCGTGCCGATGAAGCGCGCCGGCAAGCCCGAGGAAGTCGCCGCCCTGGTGGCTTTTCTCGCCTCCGAGGCGGCCGCCTACATCTCCGGCCAGACCATCTCGATCAACGGCGGAATGATCTGAACAGCAGCTTGGGCAGGCGCAGCACGAAGCCGATCATCAGGCGCGTGTGCATCCAGCTGAGCAGGATGTTGTCGCGCAGGTAATTGAAGTGCGAGACGCCGCCTTCCGCCGCCGTCAGGTACTTCACCGGCGCCGGCTCGTTGAGCGGCACCACGCCCGCCCAGCACAGGCGCACCACCGCTTCGGGATCGAAGTCGAAGCGGCGCATCCAGCGCTGGCTGCGCATCACGCGGATCAGCGGTGCAATCGGGTAGATACGGAAGCCGTACAGCGAATCGCCGATGCCGGCCCACAGGGTTTCCAGATTGGCCCACCAGTTCGACACCTTGCGGCCGCGCACGCGCAGCAGCGGCGCGCTGGCGTCGAACACCGGCACACCGAGCACCATGCCTTCCGGATGCGCCAGGCTGCGCGCCATGAAGCGCTGGATCAGCTGCGCCGGATGCTGGCCGTCGGAATCCATGGTCAGCACATGGCTGAAACCCTCAGCCTGCGCCAGCTCGGCGCCGTGCAGCACAGCCGCGCCCTTGCCGACATTGCGCGGCAGGACGATGACCTTCAGGCCCGGATCGGTCTGCGCCAAGGCTTGCAGGCGTTCGGCCGTGCCGTCGGTGCTGCCATCGACGACCACCCACACCGGCGACCAGGCTGCGCGCGCAGCGGCAAGCGTGGCAAAAACCGCCTCGCCCGGGTTGTAACTGGGGATCAGAACAAGATGGGTACGTGACTTCATGCGTCCTCTTGTACCAGAAAACGATGCAAGGCACTGTGCTGCGTGCCGGCCAGCTGACGGGCGAACGAGGCTTCGAGCAGCGCCGGTAAGGCCCGCGCATCATGCGGCGGCTCGATGCGTTCGCCCAGACGGATCGAAAAATGCATCGGCAGGTCCGGCCGCTTGAGCCAGCCCCAGCCCTTGGCGAGGAAGGCGCAGTCGCCTTCGATGATCAGGGTCTGGATCGGCAGCGCCGAGCGCTGCGCGGTGATGCCGATGCTGCCGCGCACGGCATTGATCGGGAAGCGTTCGGTGCGCGTGCCCTCGGGGAAAATCAGCACATGCTCGCCACGCCGCAGCGCCTCGATGGCCAGCGCGCTGGTGCCGAGGAACCAGTCATTGCGGATGTAACCGGCCAGGCGCGCGCCGGCGCCCATGAACACGCTGTCGACCAGGCTGGCCTTGGTCACGCAGACCACGCGCGGCAGACGCGAGATGATCATCAGCGCATCGAGCATGCCGGGATGATTGGGCGCCAGGATCATCGCCGGCCCCTTGGCCAGCGCATCGAGCGCACTCAGCTCGAAACGTGCGATGCCCAGGCACTGCAGCAGGAAGAGATACAGGCGAAAGCCGTACATCGCCCCGCGCTGCCCCAGGCGACGGCGCGCTTCGCCCGGCAGGCGCTCGCACAGCACGGCCACCAGGGTCCACAGCAGGCAGCCAATGCCCAGCATGGCCAGGCCCAGCCACAAACCCAGATGGTCCAGCGCACAGCGCAGCAAGGAGCGGCGGGCGCCCCGACGCTCAAGCCTCATGCGCCACCTGTATCACCCACATCGGATCAACCCGCCCTCAACAACGCCGCCCCTCAGGCGGCGCGGAACGCCAGGACGGCATTGCTGCCGCCAAACGCAAAGGAGTTGGACAGTGCAGCCTCAAGCTGCGGCAAAGCGCGCGCCTCGCCACGAATGTGATCGACGCCGCTGCAGTCCTCGCCCGGCTGATCCAGATGCTGGGTCGGCGGCGCCTGGCGCTGGTACACGGCGAGCACGGTGATCAGCGCTTCCATCGCGCCGACAGCACCGAGCGAATGGCCGTGGGCCGACTTCGTGGCGCTGACCGGCAAGCTTGCCGCCGCTGCACCAAAGACCTCGCCGAGCGCCTGGATTTCGGCCGGGTCGCCCTCGCGTGTGGCGGTGCCATGGGCGTTGACGTAGCCGATCTGCTCCGGCGCCAAGCCGGCTTGTTCCAGCGCGGCGCGGATTGCACGCACCTGGCCGCGCGCATCGGGCTTGACCAGATGCACGTGGTCGCAGCTGCTGCCGTAGCCGACCAGTTCAGCGTAGATGCGCGCACCACGCGCCTCGGCATGCGACCACTCTTCGAGCACCATGGCCGCTCCGCCCTCGCCGAGCACCAGACCCTGACGACGCGGATGAAAAGGCCGGCACGCCGAGGGGGCGCTCGCTTCGTCACCGGGCGCCAGCACACGCATGGCGTCCCAGGCGCGAATCACCGCTTCCGACAGAGGCGCTTCGGAACCACCGGCGAGCACCAGGCGGTCCTGCCCGCTGCGGATGCGCTGAAAGCCTTCGCCGACCGCCACCGCCGAGGACGAACAGGCCACCGAATACGTCGTACAGGCGCTGCCCAGGCCGAGGCGGATGGCAATGTGCGAGGCACAGGCATTGTTCATCGCCATCACCACCGAGAGGGGCGGCACACGCTCGCGCCCGCCGATCATGATGTCGCGATAACCTTGCTCGAAGGTCATGGTGCCGCCAACGCCGGTGCCCCAGGAAACACCGCAGCGCGGATCGCCCTGCATGCCTTCAGCCGCCAGACCGGCATCGGCCCAGGCGCGGTAGGCTGCGGCGGCGCCGAGCTGGCTGTAGCGGTCCATGGTGCTGGCCTGGATGCGGCCGACCGCCGCCAGCGCGTCGAAGTCGGCACAGTGCACAGCGGGAATGGCCAGCGTCGCGGCGGCCTGCGGGTGGCGGAACAGTCGAATGAAGGATTCACCCGCCAGCAGGCGGGTGAAAAAATCGTGCGCACTTTCAACCCCCGGCGCGGTGACGCCCAAACCCGTCACCGCCACGCGGAAATGTGTCGCTTCAGGCATCTTTTTGCGGCGTGTTGTAGCTCTCGAACACCTGGATCAGCTCGGCAACCGTCTCCGGGCGCGGCAAATCATTGGGCAGCTTGATCTTCAGCAGATCTTCAAAATCAAACATGAGATCGAGCAGCATCAGCGAATCGACTCCGATGGACTCCAGGCTCGCTTCCGGCACGATCTGCTCTGCCGGCGTGCCGACCTTTTTGCCAATGTATTCCCTGACTTGCTGCAGCGTATCCATGTGATCGTTCTCGTTGAAATACTTGAATTTTATGCGGGGCTACTGGCCGTCGCCCCCGCGACGCCAGCCCCCTCCCGAGGCGAGCCTCAGGCGGCTGCCCGAGCCGATACCCGACGTGACACGCGCGAGTAAAGATAAGCAAAGATAACATGCCGCCCGCTAGCACGCCGTGCTCAAGCGCAAGGACCGGCTGAGCGGTCCTGGCGACAGCGCTCAGATCGTCGGTTCCTCGCCGCCAAGCGCTTCGATCAGCGCCGGGATAAAGTTGCGCAATTCAGCCGTCATCAGCGCGAAGTCCGAATCGAACTGCTCATCGGCGGCCAGGCCGTCGGTGGCCGATTCGGTGACCACGTCGAGGAACTGCAGGCGCTTGAGTTCGAGCTTCTCGTTGAGGATGATCGACAGGCGTTCGTCCCAGGTCAGCGCCAGACGCGATGCCTGCTTGCCCGCCTCGATGTGTTCGCGCACTTCCTTGCCGTCCAGCGCGTGGCGCACGTAGCGCACCGCGCTCTTCTCTTCGGTGACGGCGCGCAGCTCGCAGTCCTGGTCAATCGTGAAAGCGCCCGGCGCTTCGTTGGCGACCAGCCACTCGGTCATTGCCGAGCCGGCGCTGCGGCGCGTGTTGAGCAGCTTGAGCGGCAGTTCGTCGAGCGATTTGTGCAGCGCTTCGACCACGCTGTCGGCGGCATTGCGGCTCGACGCATCGACCACCAGCCAGCCGGCTTGCGCATCGATCCAGGCGAAGATGCGGCGGCGGCGCGTGAAGGCGCGCGGCATCAGCTCCTGCGTCACGGCCTCCTTGATCTCCTTCATCTGCTTGCGGCCGGGCTTGTAGCCTTGCTGCGCCTCGATTTCCTCGGCGCGATCCTCGGCCACCTGCTTGACGACGGAGGAAGGCAGCAGGCGTTGTTCAACGCCCAGGGCGATCAGCCATTGACCGCCCACGCTGTGCACCAGCGGGCCCTCGGGTTGGCGCGACATCCAGCCCTGACTGGCCAGTTCCTGGCTGCCGCAGGGGCGAAAACGCAGGCGCCCGAGTTGTTCGTCAAGGCGTTCGACCGTCATGTCCCAGTTGGTCGGCAGGCGGTAAAGCTGAAGGTTTCGAAACCACATAGCGTAAAAATTGGGGGATGATACAGCCATTGCCCAGGGCACAGGAGACCGACTTGAAACTTGCCGACCAGCGCAGCATCTACCCTTTTGCCACGCTTGCTGTAATGTGCGCGCTCGCCGCCTGCAGTGCCGAAACCGCCACCACCGCGGCGACTATCGCCAAGCTCAAGGCGCAGGAAGCGCAACAAGCCCAGCAGCAAGTCGACCAGGTCAAGCAGCAGCTGGACGCGGCCGCCCAGCAAACCGAAGCACAGAAAAAAGCCATTGATGAAGCAACGAAGTAAAGCGCAAGGAGCACGACCATGAAGACCAAGGCACCACCCGCCCGCAACCTGTTGCACCTGGCCATGCTGCGCAAGGCGCGCAATGCCGTGCATGGCAAGAGCCTCAAGCGCGAACGCGTCAATGCACGCATCGCCCTGCGCCGCAGCCTCAAGGATGAAGGTGTTTCAGCTCAGTGCGCTGCCGCCGCGTACTGAGCTGAAACACTTCCGTCTGCCGCATGTCACGCACCATTCCAATCTATCCGCAAAGCGCCCCGGTCGCCCTGCCGGACAACCCCGCTGCCACGCTTGCCGCGCCGCCACCACTGTCGCTCTACATCCACTTTCCGTGGTGTGTGAGGAAGTGTCCGTACTGCGATTTCAATTCGCACGCGCTGCGCGACGAGGGCATTCCCGAAGCGGCCTACATCGACGCCCTGCTGCAAGATCTGCAAGCGGCGCTGCCACAGGTCTGGGGTCGCCGCGTGATCAGCATCTTCATCGGTGGCGGCACGCCCAGCCTGATCTCGGTGGCCGGCCTCGAACGCCTGCTCGACGCGGTGCGCAGCTTGCTGCCGCTGGCGCCGGATGCGGAAATCACGCTGGAGGCCAATCCCGGCACCGTCGAAGCGGGCAAGTTCGCCGGCTTTCGCGCCGCCGGCGTGACGCGCGTGTCGCTGGGCATCCAGAGCTTTGACGACGCGCAGCTGGTGCGCCTGGGACGCATCCACGACAGCCGCGAAGCACGCGCCGCCATCGAACTGGCCGCGCGCCACTTTGAGACCTGGAACATCGACCTGATGTACGCGCTGCCCGAGCAGACGCTGGCCCAGGCGCAGGCCGATCTGCGCAGCGCACTGGCCTTCGCACCGCCGCACTTGTCCTGCTACCACCTGACCCTGGAGCCGAACACCCTGTTCTACCGCGCGCCGCCGCCGCTGCCCGATGTGGACAGCGCCGCCGACATGCAGGACATGATCGAAGCCGAACTGGCTGCCGCCGGCTATCTGCATTACGAGACCTCGGCCTTTGCCAAGCCGGGCCAGCGCTGCCGCCACAATCTCAATTACTGGAGCTTTGGCGATTACCTGGGCATCGGCGCCGGCGCACATGGCAAGCTCACTTCGCACGAAGGCGTGCGCCGCGAGATGCGCCACAAGCATCCGCAGGCTTACCTCGATGCGGCACGCAGTGGCAATTTCGTGCAGGACGCCCAATGGGTGGCGGCCAGCGAGCTACCCTTTGAATTCATGATGAACGCATTGCGCCTGCTCGACGGCGTGCCGGCTGCACAGCTCGAACTGAGCTGCGGCGTGCCGCTGGCGAGCATCACCAAGCCTTTGCAGATCGCGCGTGCGCGCGGCTTGCTCGACACCGACACGACGCGCCTGCGCCCCAGCGAACAAGGCCGCCACTTCCTCAACGATTTGCTGGAGATTTTCCTTGAGCGCGACTGAACACGATGAACTGCCGGATGGGTTCGACGAAGCCGACGAGGACTTCGAAGAAGGCATCGACACCCGCGACTATCGCCCCGCCGACGCGCCCGCACTGGCGGCAGTTTTTCGCGCCGCCATCGACGAGAGCGCAGCCGCCCACTACAGCGCTGAGCAGCGTGCCGCCTGGGCGGCGGCGGCCGATGATGCAGCGGGCTTCGCGCAAGCGCTCGACGAAGGCTGGGTGCGCGTCGCCCTCGATGGCGAGGAGATCATCGGCTTCGCGCAGATCAATCTGCCCGGCCACATCGCCATGCTCTACACCTTGCCGGACGCTGGCCGCTGCGGCGTCGCCACCCAGCTGCTCGACGACATGCTGCAGCTGGGCGAAGCGATGGCAGCGCGCGAGATCACGGCTGATGTCAGCCTCACCGCGCTGGCGCTGTTCCGCTATTTCGGCTTCGAGGATCTGGGGCAGGAAATCCTTAGCGTCCGCGGCGCCGAGCTGCCCCGCCACCGCATGCGCCGCAAGATGCAGCGCGGCCGCAAGTAAAGCCGGCCCGCTACACTGTGCAACCCGAATCAGACTGAAGACACCATGCCCGCAACCGCGCTCTCTGCCATCGAAGCCCGCATTCTTGGCGTTCTTGCCGAGAAGGAAAAAACCGTCCCCGACACCTACCCGCTGTCGCTCAATGCCCTGGTCTCCGGCTGTAACCAGAAGACCAGCCGCGACCCGGTGATGGAAGTCAGCGAGGCCGAGGCACTGGAAGCCATCGACGCGCTCAAGTCCAGCCATTTCATCATCGAGAGTTCGGGCAGCCGCGTCACCCGCTACGGCCACAACATCGCCCGCGCGCTAAGTTTGCCGACACCCGCCGTCGCCCTGCTGGTGACCCTGATCTTGCGCGGTCCGCAAACCGTCGCCGAATTGCGCGCCAACAGCGAGCGCCTGTACCGCTTCGTCGACGCCTCCTCGGTGGAAGCCTTCCTCGACGAGCTCGCGCAGCGCGCCGAAGCGCCCCTGGTCGTGCTGCTGCCGCGCGCGCCGGGCGCACGCGAAGTGCGCTGGGCACATCTGCTGTGTGGCGAACCGCAACTACCGGCCGCCAGCCGCAGCAGCCAGGCCAGCGAAGACAGCGGCCTGGCCGAACGCGTCGCCCAGCTTGAACAGCAAGTGGCGGCGCTGCACGAGACAGTGGCCCGCCTGCTCGCCCAGAGCGCGACTTGAAACTGCGCGACCACTGGTTGCACGACAGCGGCGGCCTGGTCTGGCATTGGCGCGCACTACGCCGGCGCCGAAGCCTGTGGCGTCCGTTCCGGCAGCAGGTCGCACAGTGGCTGGCCGCCTGGCAGCCGCCAGAAAAAGCCCTGCTGCTGATTGGCCCGAGTGCCGGCTACACACTGGACGGGGCTTTTCTCGCCCGCTGGTCATCGATCAGCGCGCTCGAACCCGATCCGCTGGCGCGTTACCTGTTGCGCCGGCGCTGCGGCGAACGCCTACAGTTCGCTGATCTGGATGTCTTCGCGCCGCAGGGCATGCAGGCACTGGCAGCGCACTACTCCGGGCACGCCATCCTGTTCTCCAACGTGCTCGGCCAGCTTGCGCCGCGCCAGCCCGAGGCCGCACGCCGCTGGTACGCAGCGCTGCGGACCGCCCTCGCACAGCGACACTGGGCCAGTTATCACGATGTGGTATCGACAGCACGCCGACCGGACGCCGTCGCCTGCCAAGGCATTGCCGGAGAGTCACTTGAAGCGCTGATGGCGCGCTTCTGGCATGGCGGGGAGGTGGCGATCACCGATCACTGCAGCTTCGGCCTCGGGCTCGACGCTGCGGCAGCCAGCGCATTATGGAAGCATCGCGCCGTGGCGCACTGGGCGCTTGGCCCTGCACAGCACCATCTGGTGGAGTTTCTGCAGCATGAACCGGCTCAGACTTGAGCCGGCTGCGGCCGCGCAGCCTGGAACAGCGGCAACGGCGGCAAGGAGTGATCGGATTCGAGCAGGCCGCGCGCCATCAGCTGCTGCACGATGTCGGCCGGATCGCCGAGCACGCAGAGCATTTCACGCAGCTTGCTCCAGCGCGTCTTGCCATCGATCAGGATCAGCGCTGCACGCAGACGCTGCGGCAAGCCCGGCGCACGCTCGGCGAGCACGCGGCGCGCGAGTTCCGTCTTGTAGAAAATCTCGATCTCGAACATCAAAGTCTCTCGCTCCGGAATCGGCGCCAACACCCGCCGCCTGAAAACATGTGAGACACCTTACGACTGAATCGATGCCTGACTTGAGGGCAGCAGACATACGGACAGAAAGGCAGAACAACGGCAGCCAGCAAGCTTTTGCGAGCCCATAAACCACATGAAAACGTCATCAACAACAAATTCGACAGCGATGGAATGCCGCCCCGCCTGCGCCGCCTGCTGCATCGCCCCCTCGATCTCCAGCCCGATTCCGGGGATGCCCGACGGGAAGCCGGCAGGCGTGCCCTGCGTGCAGCTGACAGCGGATCTGCGCTGCGCCTTGTTCGGCAAAGCAGAACGCCCTCACTTCTGCGGCGGTCTGCAACCTTCAATTGAAATGTGTGGCGAGAACCGCGAGCACGCCATCCGCTGGCTCGACAAACTCGAAGCCGACACACGGCCAGCCATGCCAGCCACCTTATAATGCGCGCTCATTCTTCCTGACCCCTACCATGGACCTCCTCCTGCTGCTCAAGGCCGCGATTCTCGGCATCGTTGAAGGCCTTACCGAATTCCTGCCGATCTCCTCGACCGGCCATCTGATCCTCGCCGGCAGCCTGCTGAACTTCAACGATGAGCGCGGCAAGCTCTTCGAAATCGTCATCCAGTCCGGCGCCATCCTCGCCGTGGTCTGGGAGTACCGCCGCCGCATCGGCAAGGTACTCGCCGGCGCCACCTCGGACCGCACTTCGCAGCGCCTGATCATCAACCTGGCGATTGCCTTCCTGCCGCTGGCCGTGCTGGGCCTGTTGTTCGGCAAGGCGATCAAGGCACATCTGTTCAATGCGCCGACGGTGGCGACCACCTTCATCCTCGGCGGCATCATCATTCTCTGGGCTGAGCGCCGCCAGCACCGCACGCGCGTCGAGACGGTCGATGACATGAGCACCACCGATGCCATCAAGCTCGGTTTTGCCCAGGCCCTGGCGCTGATCCCCGGCACCTCGCGCTCGGGCGCGACGATCATCGGCGGCCTGCTGTTTGGCTTGTCGCGCACGGCGGCGACCGAGTTCAGCTTCTTCCTGGCGATGCCGACGCTGTTCCTCGCCTCGCTCTACGAGCTCTACAAGGGCCGCGCCCTGCTCAGCGGTGACGACATCGGCATGTGGGTGGTTGGCTTCGTCAGCGCCTTCATCGCTGCCTTCCTCTGCGTGCGCTGGCTGCTGCGCTACATCTCCAGCCATGACTTCACGATCTTCGCCTGGTATCGCATCGCTTTCGGTCTGCTGATTCTGCTGACCTGGCAGATGAATTGGGTGCAGTGGGTGGAACACTGATCCGGCATGCTGATCTACCTGCACGGCTTCCGCTCCGGGCCGCAGTCACAGAAAGCGCTGAGCCTGCAGCAGCGCATGGATGCGCTGGGTATCGGTGATCAGTTGTGGGCTGGCCAGCTTGAATGGGGGCCGGCACGGACCATCGCCCAGCTGGAGCAGATCATCGCCGCCAGTGCGACGCCGCCGACGCTGATCGGCAGCTCGCTGGGCGGCTTTTACGCCACCGCCCTGGCCGAGCGTCACGGCCTGCGCGCGGTGCTGGTCAATCCGGCGATTGCGCCGCATCGCCTGCTCACGCAGTGGCTGGGCAGGCAGACGCAGATCTACACCGGCGCGAGCTTTGAGGTCGTGCCGGCGCAGCTTGAAGAATTGCGCAGCCTGCAGGTCGAGCACTTCGCCGATGCCAGCCGCTACTGGCTGCTCGCCGAAACGGGCGACGAAGTGCTGGATTACCGCGAGGCGGTGGCCTACTTTGCTGGCGCGCGGCAAACCGTGCTGACCGGCGGCGACCACCGCTTCACGCAGTGGGAGGCCTATCTCGATGCGATCATCGCATTTGCCGGCCTGAGCCCGCGAGCACGCTGAGCAGCACGCCGAGCACCGCCATCACCAGCACGATCACCGCGCCCGAGGGCAGGTCCGCCAGCGCCGAGATGAACAAACCCAGCGCGTAGGCCGCGGCACCCAGCGCGTAAGCGGCGAGCAAGCGCCGCCGACCATGCAGGGCGGCACTGGCCAGCGCCGGGATGATCAGGCTGGAGAACACCAGGTAGATGCCCACCAGCTGCACCGAAGCGGTGACGGCCAGGGCGAACAGGATGTAGAAACCCAGCCGCCCGAGCCGCCAGCGCAAGCCGAACAACGCCAGCAGGAGCAGCACGCTGAGCGCCGCCGTGCCGTACAGCTGCGCCGGACTGACCCACAGGATCTGGCCCACCAGCAAGTCCTTGAGGTGCTCGCCACCATGCGGGTTGTTGGCCAGCAACAACAGGCCGATGCAGGAAGCGAGCACGAACAGCACGCCGATCAGCGCTTCCTGGATCTGCGGCCAGCGCCGCTCGCTCCAGGTCAGCAGCAGCGCTCCGAACAAGGCCGCGCTGGCCGCCGCAAACTGCATCGCCCAGCCCTGCGGCTCCCAGCCCGCGACATCGGCAACGATCACCCCAAGCCCGGCGATCTGTGCAATCGCCAGGTCGATGAAGACGATGCCGCGGTCGAGCACCTGCATGCCCAGCGGCACATGGGTGGCCAGCACCAAGAGGCCCGCCAGCAAGGCCGGGCCGATGATGGCCAGATCAAGTCCGGCGAGGTTCATTTGAGACCGCGCAGCAGCTGTACCACGGTGTCGTCAAAGGTGCTGAACAGGTCTTTGGCCTGCGCCGAACCACCCACCGTGAACGGAATCACCACCGCCGGAATCTTGGCGCGCTCGGACAACCATTGCGAAGCGCGCTCTTCCTCGTAAGCCGAGCGCACGATCATCTTGGCCGGCTGGCGTTGCAGGCTGGCCAGCAATTCGCTCAGGTGGGCGCTGCTCGGCTCGACGCCGGGCTTGGGCTCCAGGGTGCCGACTTCGACCAGGCCAAGCCAGTTCTCCAGATAGGCATAAGCTTTGTGGTGCGCCACGATGCTCACCCCGCGCAGCGGTGCGGCCTGCTTTTCCCAACGCAGGATGGCCGCTTGCCAGCGCGCCTTGAAGTCGTCGTAGCGCGCACGGTAAGTGCCCGCATTGGCCGGATCGATGCTGGCCAGACGCGCACTCAGCGCCGCCGCCACCAGGCTGATGTTGCGCGGATCGGTCTGGATATGCGGATTGCCGCCCGGATGCACATCGCCGTCAGCGCGGTCGAGCTTGCCCGGCACTTCGAGCTTGCGCACGAATTCAGCCGCTTCGAAATAGCCCGGCTTGCCCGGCTGGATCGCCGGATTACCGGACTGGCGCAGCAGGATCGGCAACCAGCCGATCTCCAGCTCGGCACCGGTGCAGGCCACCAGGTCGGCATTGCGCACCGAGGCGATCAGGCTGGGCCGCGCCTGCACGTGGTGCGGGTCCTGCAGCGCATTGGTGGCGGTATACACGCTGGCCTTGTCGCCAGCGAGCTCCTGCACCAGGGCGCCCCACTCCGGCTCGCAGGCCACCACGCGCAAGGCAGCCTGGCTGCTCTGCGCCGCCAATGCAATGAGCATGGCAAAAACACTCTGGAAGATTCTGTTCATGATCTCTGATTCCTTGCGAGCAATGCTCAGTAGCTGTGCGCGCCATGCGCACCGAGGCTCATCTGGTACTGCAGCACGATCTGGCGATCGGCCACTTCATCGACTGACTTGTCGCGCGCGAACTGCAGGCGCAGGCGGCTGAACTCGCTCGGCGACCAATCGATCATCAGGCTGCGCTTGTTCGGCGAGAAGCTGGTCGCGCCCAGCGACGCGCTGTTGCTGCCGTAATCGACACGGCCACTGTCGAGGCGGTCATAACGCGCACCAACACGCCAGGCCGGCATGAACTGGTAGACGCTCTGCACATACCAGCCAGACTGCGCCGAACGGTAATCGCCCGCGCTGGCGGTCGCTGCCGTGTCATAGATCAGGCTGCCGCTCTCGTGGCGACGGAAGTATTCGCCCTGCAGCTTGAGATTGGTGCGCTCGCCATTGCCATTGGGCGCCCATTTCCAGATGAAATCGCCAACCAGCAAGCGGCTGCTGCCGGTAAAGCTGTTGCTGACGCTGGCGCCATTGAGGTCGATATCATCCGCGCTGCGGTTTTGCGGCTGCATGCGCAGCCAGGACACGCCGGCGCGCCAGCTGTTGCTGAGGCCGACATCGCCACCGACGTGGGCGAACACGGCACGTGCGCCAGCGCCATTACGGCTCGAATCGGTGCCCGGGAAACGGTTGCCCTTGCCCAGTTCGCTACCGAGTTCAAGGTAGGTCGAGGTCGGCGCCAGCCAGCGCAGTTGCACGCCGTCTTGCGAGAACTGGTTGCCGAGGAAGGCCTGGTAGGCCAAGGGCGCATCGACGAAGTCCCAGGTGTGCGAATGCTGCTCGTTGAGGTAGCCGATGCCGGAGAAGAAACGCCCGCTCTTGATGGTGAAGCCCGCCGGCAAGGCCGTGGTCTGCACGAAGGCTTCTTCGGCCGCCACTTCATTGTCGGGCGAGATCGAGAAATTGGCCTGGCCGTAGAACAGGTGATCGATATTGGCCGACAGGCCCAGTTCCGATTCGCTCAGGCCAAAACCGCGCGACACCGGCCCGGCTTCGCCACCCTTGGCAAAATTGGCAATGCGGTACTTCTGCGGATCCTTGGACAGATTGCCGTACTGGCCGGAGAGAATCAGCGACACACCGGGATTGAAGGCGCCGGCGCTGGCGGCAGGCGTTGCAGCCTGCGGCGCGGCAGCCGGTGCGGCGGCAGCTTGCTGTGCCGTTTCACGTGCCTGGGCCGCACTGGCCTGCGCGGCGGCGGTGGCCTCCTCGGCCTTTTTCAGTCGCGCTTCCAGCGCATTCATCTGCGCCGCATAGCCGGCACGCAATTGTTCGATTTCAGTACGCAGCTGTTGCAGATCACTGTCGGCCGCCATCGCCGGCGCAGGCAGGATCGCCGCAGCCAGCAAGGCCGCAGCAAGAGGGTGATACTTGAACATGGGAGTTCCTCGTCAAAACACGATGTCAGAGCCACGCGCGAAGACGCGCGGCGGCTGGGGCAAAGCAGGTCAGACGAGGTGGATGGGCGGTGCGCGACTCAGGTAGGCGCGGCGCAGCACCTGGTAACGCGAATCCGGCACGCGCTGCGCCAGCAGGGCAAAGCAGGCGGACAGCAAAGCCACACGCAGCAGCGCTGGCAGGGCCGCGTTCCAGTCCGAAAAAACCAGGCACTGCTCACACGCGGCACGACCATGCGAAGGTGACTCCGGCGCATGCTCCGCCGCCGCAGACAGCGGCACATGCAGATCAGCCAAGGCATGTGTGAGGGCATGCAGGGGCGCAGCCTGCCGGCCAAACCACAGCAGGCAGCACAGCAAAACCAGAAAGGAAGTGGAACGGTAGCGACGCACGCCGGAAACGTACCGTGGGCAGGGAATGCGCATACTACAGACGCAACGCAGTTGCATCAAGAAGTATTACTAGCCCAGCAAACCGCCCTTGCGCGAGATGACGCTGGTGTCGACATAGCGCGAGCCGCGCTCGCTGTGCGCGAAGTCGATCTTCCAGCCACCGAGGTCGAGCACGTTGAGGCTGCGCAAGCTGCCCGGTGCATTGATCAGCTGCGCCTCACCCAGACGCTGCTGAGCCGCGATCAGCGCCCGCGCCGCCAGATAGCCTTCCAGACTGGCGGCGGTTGGCGGCTCGTCCAGATACTTGCCGAGCGCGCGCGAGAACTCGCGCACCACCGGTTCGGTGCCCTGCGTGGCATTGGGCACCACGCGCGAGACGATCACGCCGGCAGCCTCCTTGCCCAACAGCTGCTGCACGGCGGTGGCATCGACGCTGGAGGTGACGCAGACAAACAGCCCCGGCAGGCGCTGCCGCAATTCCTTGGCCAGCAGCGCAGCGGCCACCGTATCGGCCAGAATCACCACCGCCTGCGGCGCATTGCTGGCCAGGCGTGTGGCCAGCGCAGTGGCGTTGCTGCCATCGGCCGCCAGCTGCAGCAACTGCGGGGCCGGTGTGCCCTGCTGGCGCAGCAAGCTCAAAGCGGCGTCCCGCGTGGCCAGGCTGCTGGCACCCGGCGTGTGGGCAATCGCAAAAGCGCTCAGGCGCACCTCGGCAAAGCGGCCGAGGATGACCGCGATCTCCTGTGCGTAGCTGGCGCGCAGGTACACCGCCCTCTCGTGGCCGCGCGCCAGATCGAGGCCACTCATCGGCGCGAACAGCGCGCGATCAGCGGCGATGAAATCGCGCGAGCGCAACACCGCATCCACGCATTCGTCATTGGTGAAGCCGAACAGCAGATCGGCGCGGTTTTCCTTGAGCAGGCGGCTGGTATTACTGACCGCCGTGGCCGGCAGACCGCCATCGTCCAGCGCAATATGGCGCCAGCGCCGGCCCGCCGTGCCGCCCGCGGCATTCGCCTGGTCGAAAGCGATCTTCGCGCCGGTGAAATAATCGCGCCCCATGTTCTGCTGGCCGCCTGACAGATCGACCGACTGCCCGACCACGATCTCGCCACGCCCGCGCTGCGCCTGTGCCAGCTGCGGCCGCAGCAGGGCAGCGCTCAACAGCGCGCCACTTGCCAGGAATTGTCTGCGATTCATGTCCTGCACCGTCTGTGAAAGCGGCGCAATTGTGCGGCGGCGCAGCCCGTCATATGTGAAATTTACGTGACAGGCGCCGCAGCGCGGCAGCGCAACTTAGCGCGCAGAATGCAGCAGGCGGATGAGCGGCTCGGGTTGCACCACCATGTCGGCCAGGGTGTATTGATCGAGGCTCGCGTAGAGCGCGGCAAAGGCCTGCGCCAGCACGCCGGCGAGCTTGCAGCTGGGCGTGATGCGGCACTTGTCCTGCGCCGAGAAGCATTCGACGATAGGCCCATCGCCTTCGGCTTCCTTGACGACGCGGCCGATGCTGATCTGCTCCGGCGGCAGCGCCAGACGAATGCCGCCGCCCTTGCCGCGCAAGGATTCCAGCACGCCGCTTTTGGCCAGATGGTGTACCACCTTCATGAGATGGTTTTCGGAAATATCGTAGGCCGCAGCGATTTCCTGGATCGTCGCCAGACGCTCGCTGTGGAGCGCCAGATACATCAGGACGCGCAGGGTGTAGTCGGTAAAGCTGGTCAGTTTCATGGGCGATTCACGAAGGATATGCGGTCGATCAATAAGATGTATTTTTAGTATTGCTTTAAGAAGACGGCGGCGCTACATTTAAGATGTATTGTAAATATAGCTTAAATCATGAGCGCCACCGACACCACATTGTCGCAAAGCCTGCGCGCAGCCCTGCGCCAGGTCATCGATCCCGAACTCGGCATGAACATTGTCGATCTGGGCCTGATCTATCGACTCGACATCGGTCCGCAAGGCGTGGCGCTCGATCTGACCATGACCTCGCCCGCCTGCCCGCTGGGCGAGATGATCCTGCAGGACGTGGAATCCACCCTGCGCGCGGCCCTGCCCGCCGACACCGCCATCGCGCTGAACCTGGTCTGGTCGCCGCCCTGGTCGCCCGCGCTGATGAGCCCCGAGGCGCGCCAGCACTTCGGCTGGGCCGACTGAAGCAGCACCGCCACCTGATCACATCTTTCCCGCGTTTTTTCACAAGGAGTACGACATGAGTACCGACGCCGCCGTCACCCTCGATGTGCGCGCCATCGCGCCGCGTTTTCGCCACCCGCTGATCTTTGGCATCTTCGACAAGCTGCCGCCGGGCCAGGCCTTGCTGCTCACCAATGATCACGATCCCAAGCCGCTGTACTACCAGTTCCAGGCCGAATCGAATGGCGCCTTCAGCTGGGACTATCTCGAAGAAGGGCCGGAGCGCTGGCAGGTGCGCATCGGCAAGGCTGGCGAGCTGAGCCAGGCTGATCGCGAATCGCGCTGTTGCGGCGGCCATTGAGCCTGCGATGCGCGTCCCCTTGCGCCTGCTGCTGGCCCTGCCCGCCTTTGCCGCCTTGTTGTGCGGCGTTCTGTCAGGGCTGGCAAGACTCGGCCTGCCGGTCGGCGCAGCCTTTGCGCAGCTCATCGGCGCGCACGGCGCGCTGATGACCGGCGCCTTTTTCGGCACCCTGATCGGCCTGGAGCGCGCCGTCGCGCTGGGGCGCCAGTGGCCCTATCTAGCGCCGCTCTGTTCGGGCCTGGCCGGCCTTGTGCTGATTGCACAGGGCGCCGTGCTGATCGCCGCCCTCCTCATGAGCGCTGCAGCCGGCGTGCTGTGCATTGCCTGTTGCGGGCTGTGGCGGCGCCAGCGCGTGGCCCATCTCGCCACCCTGGGCGCCGCTGCACTGTGCTGGCTGATCGGCAATCTGGCCTGGGCGTTGAGCGACAGCTTCCTCTTCGTGGTGCCGCTGTGGGCCGCTTTCCTGATTCTGACGATTGCCGCCGAGCGCCTCGAACTCTCGCGCCTGGTCCCCACCCCGCCGCGCGCACGCCAGGTGTTCGGCGCCATCGTCGCCGGCCTGATGCTGTCGGCAACGCTGGCGGCCTGGCCGGACGCGCAGCTCGACCTTGCCCTGCGCATCTTCGCGGCAAGCATGCTTGCCCTCGCAGTCTGGCTGCTGCGTTACGACATCGCCCGACGCACCCTGCACACGCCCGGCCTGACCCGCTACATGGCCATCTGCCTGCTCTCGGCCTATGCCTGGCTGGCGCTGGCAGGCGTGCTGGGCCTGTTCGGCGCGCTGCAGCTCGGCCAGCCATTGCGTGACGCCGCCCTGCACGCCTTGCTGCTGGGTTTTGTCTTTGCGATGGTCTTCGGCCACGCCCCGGTCATCCTGCCGGCGCTCAGCCGTTTGCGCATGCGCTGGCATGCCGGTCTCTACCTGCCGCTGGCCTTTCTGCACTTGAGCCTGCTGCTGCGCCTGAGCGCTGGCCTGAGCGGCAATTTCAGCTTGCGTCAGGATGCTGCCATCGGCAATGCGCTGGCCTTGCTGAGCTTCGGCCTCGGCGTGATCGCCTGCCTCTACGCAGGGCGCGTCCGCCCGCCAAACTGAACGGGAACCCCATGAGCATCGAATACATGAACGCCTGGCAATGCATCGGCTGCGGCAAGATCGACGGACCGCAGAACTGCGTGGGCATCTGCCAGGACCGCAAGGTCGAGCTGGTCTATGCGGCCGACTATGAAGCCCTGCAAAGCCGACTCGATGCAAGCCAGGCACTGCTCGCCGTACTCAGCGCGCAGATGCGCGAGATCGTGAACACCCAGCCGCGCAATGCGGAATGGGAGCGCAACTATCGTGCGCTACAGGCACGCGCAGCCAAAGCACTGGCCACCGTGGAACGCCATCCCGCCGCCACCGCAATCAAGCGCTGAAGCTGCAAGCCTGGCTGGCCAAGAGCCAGCCACTCCACTCATACCCGCCACGCCCGCTCACAGTAGTTGCCAGCTTGCCGAGCGCGTCAGGGCAACGCCGACGATATAGATCACGCAGAGTATCGCTGCCAGAAAGGCCGGCAGGCGTCGCTGCGCCGGCGTCTTCGCCGCCAATGCAATCTTGCCGCAGCCGATGTAGGCCAGCAGCGCCAGCAATTTGGCGGTCAGCCAGGTCTGCACAAAAGGATACTGATGACTGCTCAGCGCCAGCCAGATCGCCGCGGCCAGCAAGCCGCTGTCGATGAGATGCGGCGCGATCCGCAATGCAGCTGATCGCCGCCAGGCCAGGCCGCGCAGTTGCAGCACACCGCGCAACAGGAACAGGCTGATGCTCAGCACCACGCAGCCAACGTGCAGATTCTTGATCGCCAGATAGTCCATTTCCGCTCCTTCCATGTAAAAGGGCCTGCGCGATGACACGCAGGCCCGGCGACACGCCAACTCGGGCGCTAACGCTCAGTGCGCCTTGCGCAGCGCGCTGGCGCGAGCGGCCTCGGCCTGCGCGGCATCACGCGGGCGCCCCAGCAGACGCAGCGCAAACACCCCGAGGAACAGCACACCGATCGCGAACACGATGTCACCCGGCACGCGCAGCCAGACCAGGGCGGTCATGAATGTCGAATGGATGATTTCGGGCGAGCGGGCAAACCACAGCCCCTGGCTCACGCTAGCCCAGGCCTGGTAGATGCCGGCCGGCACCAGGGACAGGAAGACCATCATCGCCAAGCCGATGTTGAGACACCAGAACGCCGGGCGCAGCAGACGATCCTGCCACAGGCTGCGCGGCGACAGCCCACGCAGGCAGAACAGCATCAGGCCGATGCCGAGCATGCCATACACGCCGAACAGCGCCGCATGGCCGTGCGCCGGTGTCATATTGAGGCCTTGCACGTAGTACAGCGAAATCGGCGGATTGATCGAGAAGCCGAGCAAACCCGCGCCGACCAGATTCCAGAAGCCGACGGCGACGAAGCACAGGATGGCCCAGCGATAATTGGCCACCCAGGGCGCGGCCTGGCTACGCTGGTAGTTGCGATAGCCTTCGAAGCCGATTAGCGCCAGCGGCACCACTTCCAGCGCCGAGAACATGGCACCGACGGCGATCACCGAGGTCGGCGTGCCGGTGAAGTAGAGATGGTGCAAGGTGCCGAGGATGCCGCCGAACAGGAACACGATGGTTTCCATGATGATGGCGGAGTTCGCCGTCGCTGCGCGGATCAGCCCCAGGCGCGTGAAGATCAGGGCGATCACGGCGGTGGCGAATACTTCGAAGAAGCCCTCGACCCACAGGTGCACCAGCCACCACCTCCAGTACTCGATCATCGAGTAGTGGCTGTGCTGGCCCCACATCAGCGAGCTGGCGTAGAAGCCGCCGATGCAGGTCGCCGACAGGAAGACCATGGCGATCAGGCCACGGCTCTCGCTCGGGCGCTTGAGTGCCGGCCACAGCGCGCGCGCCATCAGGCCCAGCCAGATGAGCAGGCCGGCGAACAAGGCGAACTGCCAGATGCGGCCCATGCTGGTGTATTCCAGCCCCTGATTGCCGAGCCAGAAGCTGAAGCCAGTACCCAGCCTTTGCAAGGAGCCCACCCAGCCACAGGCAATCGAGCCGACGACGATCAGAAGGAGCGCGTAGAACAGCACGTCGACGCCCAGCTTCTGGAACTTCGGCTCATGCCCCGACAGCGCGGGCGAGATGTATAAGCCGGTCGCCAGCCATGCCGTAGCGATCCACAACACACCGAGCTGGGTGTGGATGGTACGGCTCACCGTAAAGGGCAGCACTTCTGCCAGCGGAATACCGAAGAAGCCTTGCCCTTCCACCGCGTAGTGCGCCGAGATCGCACCCATGCCGACCTGCACCAGCAGCAAACCGATCACCACGTAGAAGTACTTGCGTGTAGCACGCATCGATGGCGTGGGCTTGAGGTCGAACAGCGGGTCAGCTTGCGGTGGCGCCGGATCGGCCGCCTCCTTGTGCGCCGAGTGATAGGCGATCATGCCCGCCACACCGGCAATCAGCAGGATCACGCTGGCAATCGACCACAGGCCATTGCCGGTTGTCGGCACGTTATCGACCAGGGGCTCGTGCGGCCAATTGCTGGTGTAGGACAGATGTGTCTCGCCGGGGCGATCAGTCGCCGCAGCCCAGGCCGACCAGAAGAAGAAGGCCGGCAGCGCTGCGAGATCCTGCGCATTCCTCAGCGTGCCCTTCATCATCGCGTACTGCTCGCGCAAGCTGTCCTGCGAGGCATCGTCACCAAACAGCGCGGTGTAGTGCGTCACCAGGCTCGCAATCGCGCTGGCGCGTTCGGCGCTGACGCTGAGCGTGCCCGTTGCCGCATCGTAGCTGTTGTGACGCAGCTCATCCTTGACGCGCTGATCGACCGCAGCACGCTCGTCAGCGGCCAGCCGGGCATACGCGCTGTGGTAGCGCGACTGCGCAATCGCCTCACGCAAAGCCAGGGCCTCGCGATGCAGCCAGTCGGCCGACCAGTCCGGCGCCACATAGCTGCCGTGTCCCCACACCGAGCCCAGTTGCTGGCCCCCCGCCGACAGCCAGGCTTCCTGCCCGCGCTGCACTTGTTCCCCCGTGAACAACACGGCCCCGTCGCTACGCACCACTTGCTGCGGAATCGGCGGTGCGGACAGGTAGATCTCATGTCCCATCCAGCCCAGCACTCCGAACGACAGCAAGAAAACGACGGCCAGCCAACGCCAAAGCGTACGTGGCGATTTCATGACAGTTCCTCCCGATTTGATCTGGCAATGCGCCATAAGATTCATTTTAGAAACATCTTTTAAAAGATGCAAACAATATGAATCTTTTGGTTGAGGTATTGCCCTGCCCGCGCGGACAAAGCTCGCCAATTGCTGGATACTGGCGGGCCTTGCACTTGCCTGACCCCGCTCCGCGCACAACACGCGCGAGCACGCAGCAGCCCAGCCTTGCCTTGCCTTGCCATGAACATCATCAACGACCCGCTGTTTTACTTCGCCGCCGTTCCTGCCGTGTTGCTGGCCGGCATTTCCAAAGGCGGCTTTGCCGGCGGGCTGGGCATGCTGGCGGTGCCCTTGATGGCGCTGGCGATTCCGGCGCCGCAGGCGGCCAGCGTGATGCTGCCGATCCTCTGCCTGATGGATCTGGTCGGCAGCTGGAGCTATCACAAGCACTGGGACTACGCCCTGCTGCGCCGCCTGATTCCCGGCGCCGTGCTGGGCATCGTGCTCGGCTGGCTGCTCTTCAAGCGCCTTGATGGCTGGGTGGTGGAGCTGTTCATCGGCCTGCTCGCGGTGCTGTTCGCGGTGCAGCGCCTGCTGGCCATCCAGCTCAAGGACACCTCGCGGCTGCCCGAATGGCTGCGTGCCAGCATCTGGTCCGGCTTGTCGGGTTTCACCAGCTGCCTGGCGCATGCCGGCGGGCCGCCGATGATGGTCTATCTGCTGCCCAAACAGCTCGACAAGACCGTGCTGGTCGCCAACCTCACGCTGTACTTCGCGCTGGTCAATTACCTCAAGCTGGTGCCGTACACCGAGCTCGGCCTGCTCGATGCGCGCAATCTCGGCACCGCCATGGTCCTCGCACCGCTGGCGCCGATTGGCGTGTATCTGGGCATCTGGCTGCACAATCGCATCGACGAGAAGCTGTTCTACCGCCTCTCCTACCTGTTTCTGCTCGCCACCGGCCTGCGTTTGATCTGGCAAGCGATCTAGGGCGTGTTCACAGTAGGCGAGGGGATTGCGTTGAGGACTATGGCTTGCGGGACAAGGCGTGCGACGCGGTGCGGGGTGGTTCCCCCGCACAAGGAGCGCAACGCAGTAGCGCAGGCCATAGTCCTCAACCCGAAGGGCTCGGACGAAATGGGCGCATGGCTGCGTTGCGGCGACTCGCCAGGAGACTACCCTGCCAGCGTCGCCGCGCCTTGCCCTGCACCCATTGCGTGCGAGCGCAACCCCTCGCCTACTGTGAGCACGCCCTAGCTCAAACGCTCCTCGCGCGGCAAGCAGCATCGGCGTAGAGTGAGCGCCTGCCATGAAAACCACTGCTGCACACTCGCTCAAACTCCCCATCGCCGGCATGACCTGCGCCAGCTGCGTGGCGCGTGTCGAACGCGCGCTGCAAGCCGTGCCTGGCGTGCTCGAAGCCAGCGTCAACCTCGCCACCGAGCAGGCCAGCCTCCAGCTCGCCGACAGCAACGCCGGCACCGCAGCGATTGCCGCCATCGAACGCAGCGGTTTCGAAGTGCCAGCGCAACAGGTCGATGTGGACATCCTCGGCATGACCTGCGCCAGCTGCGTGGCGCGGGTCGAAAAAGCCCTGCTCAAGCTGCCCGGCGTGGTTTCGGCCGAGGTCAATCTGGCCACCGAGCGGGCGCGCATCAGCACCCGCGTCTTGCAGCAGAACGATGCGCTGCTGGCCGCCGTCGCCAGCGTCGGCTTCGAAGGCCGCCTGCACCGCGCGACCAGCGCGCAGGCCGCACCCAAGCATGATCAGCAGGCCTGGACCCTGATCGCCAGCTGCGCGCTGAGCGTGCCGTTGATCCTGCCGATGCTCACCAGCGTGTTCGGCCTGCACTGGATGCTGCCGGGCTGGCTGCAACTGCTGCTCGCCGCGCCGGTGCAATTCGTCTTCGGTGCGCGCTTCTACCGCTCCGCCTGGCACGCCGTGCGCAGTGGCGGCGCCAACATGGATGTGCTGGTCGCTCTCGGCACCAGTGCGGCGTTTGGCCTGAGCGGCTATCAACTGGCCGCCGGCGGTATGCATTTGTATTTCGAGGCTTCGGCCACCGTGATCAGCCTGGTGCTGCTCGGCAAGTGGCTGGAGGCGCGGGCCAAGCGGCAGACCAGCGATGCGATCCGCGCCCTGCAGGCGCTGCGCCCGGAAGTCGCGCAAGTGCGCCGCGCCGGCGCCGAGCTGAGCATGCCGATCAGCAGCGTGCGCCTCGGCGACGAGGTCGTCGTGCGGCCCGGTGAGCGCATTCCGGTCGATGGCCAGATTCTCGAAGGTCGCTCGCATGTCGATGAATCCCTGATCAGCGGCGAGAGCCTGCCGATTGCCAAGGAGCCCGGCGCAACGGTCACCGGCGGCGCGATCAATGGCGAAGGCCTGCTCCTGGTGCGCACCACGGCCATCGGTGCGCAGTCGCAGCTCTCGCGCATCATCGCCATGGTCGAAGACGCCCAGGTGCACAAGCCGCCGATCCAGCATCTGGTGGACCGCGTCGCGGCTATCTTCGTACCCGTCGTACTGGCCATTGCGCTGCTGACCCTGCTCGCCTGGGGATTTGCCAGCGGCCACTGGGAACAGGCCCTGCTCAATGCCGTCGCCGTGCTGGTCATCGCCTGCCCGTGCGCGCTGGGCCTGGCGACGCCGACGGCGATCATGGCCGGTACCGGCGTCGCGGCGCGCCACGGCATCCTCATCAAGGATGTGGACGCACTGGAAGTCGCGCATGGCATCCGCATCGTCGCCTTCGACAAAACCGGCACGCTGACGCGCGGACAAGCCGAACTGATATGCATCGAGGCACAAGCGCCCACCCGCCACGACGAAGCCCTACAGCTGGCCGCCGCCCTGCAAAGCGGCAGCGAACACCCGCTGGCCAAGGCCGTGCTGCACGCCGCCGCGCAACGCCAGCTGCCGCTCGCGCAAAACATCCGCGCCGAAGCCGGACGCGGCCTGCGCGGCGAGATCGACGGCAAGTCATATGTACTCGGCAGCACGCGCTGGATGCAGGAACTCGGCGTGCAACTGGCCGCCTGCGATGAGCGCGTCGCCACGCTGCAGGCCGCCGGCCGCACCCTGTCCTGGCTGGCGCAGCTGGCGGCCGATGCGCCGCCACGGCTGCTCGCCCTGCTCGCCTTTGGTGACGAAGTGCGCGCCGAGAGCCGCGAAGCGATTGCCCTGCTCAAGGCGCAAGGCATCCGCACCGCGATGCTCACCGGCGACCAGACACGCAGCGCACAGGCGATTGCACAGCACCTCGCGCTCAACTCGATCAATGCCGAAGTGCTGCCCGCCGACAAGGCCGGCATCGTCGCCCAGCTGCGCGCGCAGTATGGTGTGATCGCGATGGTCGGCGACGGCATCAATGACGCGCCGGCGCTGGCCGCTGCGGATGTCGGCATCGCCATGGGCAGCGGCACCGATGTCGCCATGCAGGCCGCCGGCATTACGCTGATGCGTGCCGACCCGCGTCTCGTCGTCGATGCCATCGACATCTCGCGGCGCTGCCTTGGCAAGATCCGCCAGAACCTGTTCTGGGCCTTCATCTACAACCTGATCGGCATTCCGCTGGCGGCAGCCGGCCTGCTCAACCCGGTGATTGCCGGGGCGGCGATGGCTTTTTCCAGCGTCAGCGTGGTGCTCAACTCGCTCAGCCTGCGCCGCTGGAAGCCGCAGGCGGCGCAGCAGCGACGCTCAGCGCGCCAGCAGTAGCCAGCCACCCAGCATCAATACGCACACTCCGCCCGCCAGGGCGAGCGGCGCGCGATAGCCTTGGCGTGGCGTACCGGTGCTACCGCTGCGGCGCTCACGCCGGCGCTGCTGCCGCAGCTCCAGCATCAAGGTGCCAGGATCGACATCGACATCCGCACCGATCACGCTGCGCCGCACCGCCTTGGGCTTCAAACCATAGGCCAGTGAAGCCGCCTTGCCGGCCGCATTCCCGGCCGTCCCCGCAAACGCACAACCGCAGGCGCTGCAATGCGCACCGCTGCTCTGGCGGTGACCACACTGGCTGCAGCGCAGGGCCGGCAGCTCGGCACTGGCCTCCAGCGCAGGCGCCTGGGTGAGGCCCAGCACTTCGATGCGCGCAGCCTCGATGGCCGTCATCAGGCGCTCGCGGCGCTGCGCGTCGCTGAGCTTTTCAGCCTGTGGCGGCGCAGGCTGCTCGACCGGCGGCGGGCTGGGTTCGTGCTCCAGAGTGCTGCTCATGCTGTCGAAAATCTGGCTGGCGCGCTGGAATTCGAGCTGGGTACGCAGGAAGCTGTCCTGCCCGTAATCGGCCAGCGAGGGCTGGGCCAGCGCCGGCTGGGCTGCGGCAGGCATCGAACTGGCTTCCACCTCCAGCTCGACCTGCATGCCGATGCGCGCCAGCTCGGTCACGTAGCGTGCACCGACTTCCGCCGTGACGCCGCGCTTGAGCACCGCCTTGGCACCCGAAAAAAGGCTTTCGAGCTGCGTCTCGCTGACCCGCAGGCGGCGCGGCACACGGCGCATCACCTGCTCACGCGTATAGCCGGTGAGCACCTTGCCCCAGAACACCACCTTGAAACTCAGCGGCGGCTGATCGTCCGCCGTCTGCGCGGGCAGCGGCTCCATCCAGACACGCAGTCCCAGGCGCGCCAGCTCGGCCAGATAAGGCAGGCTGGCCGGCTCGCTGACCGCCTTCTTCATCACCACCGTCTTGCCTGAAAACAGGCTGGCCAGCTGCGCCTCTCCCAGATGCAGGCGGCTTGCCACCTGTTGCCGGACCTCCGGCAGCGAAAAGCCGTCCAGCAGCGCTCCGCCGAATACAATGCGATACATTACCACTGGCTGCCTCCTCGTCTCGCGTCGGAATACGTGTCCCGACATCTTCACAGGGAAGGAATTATGTCCGCGTACTTTGCGCAGCGCAGTGACAAACTGCCGCATGCGCCCGGCGCCGCGACCAGTGGCAGCCGGAGCACGATCTGCGGCCCGCGCAGACGCGCCAGACAAGGCGCTTTACAAGTTCTCACAAGCCCCCGTGGCAGAATGTTGCCGAGATCAGCGCAGCAAACCAGCACAGCGAGAAAGCGCGATGGAGCCCACCCGGACGATGCACGGTAACCTGGAGCAGGCGATGGAAGCGATGCTGCACGCCATCGCCCTGCAACACGCCGGCGCGCTGCCGGCCGCGCTGGAAACGCTCGACCAGGCGATTGCGCTGAGCCCGGAACTGCTGCCCGCCCGCGTGATGCGCAGCGAGGTACTCGCCGCGCTGGGCCGCTTCATCGAGGCGGTCGACACGCTGGACGACTGCCAGCGGCGCATGCCCGACCCCGATGCCCTCAAAGAACAACGCCAAGCCCTGCTCGCCCAGGCCTTGGCAGACGACTTGGTTCCCGGCCATGACCCGCAAGCCCTGCTCGAACGCGCCTATCTGCAACTGCTCGCTGGCCTGCCGCAAGACGCCCTGGGCAACTTGCAAAGCCTGCTCGCCGTGCAGCCCGACCACGCCAGCGCGCTCAACAATGCCGGCAATGCGCTGTTCGCGCTGTGGCGCACCGACGAGGCCATCGCCCATTACGAGCGCGCCCTCGCGCTGCGCCCTGAGGATGCGGAAATACGCTTCAACCTCGGCAATGCCTTGCAACGCGCCGGCCGTCTGAGCGAGGCCGAGGCCTGTTATCAGCAGGTGCTCAGCGAGCGCGCCGAATTCGCCGAGGCGCAGATGGAGCTGGCGCATTGCGCGCTGAGGCAGGGCCACTGGCGCTCCGGATGGCAAGCCATGGAGGCGCGCTGGCGTACGCGCCGCCTGCAGCACCGCCTGCCGCCCGGTGATGCGCCGGCCTGGCGTGGCGAGCCGCTGGCCGGCAAGACCATCTTGCTGTGGGCGGAACAGGGCTTTGGCGACAATCTGCAGTTCGTGCGCTTTGCCCGGCCGCTGCTCGACGCGGGCGCCGATGTCATCGTGCTGGCGCCGCCTGCCCTGCAGCGTCTGCTGGGCACGCTGGACGCGCGCATCCGGGTGATCAGCGCTGAAGCGCCGCTGCCCGCCCACGATGTGCACTGCCCGATGATGAGCCTGCCGTACCTGCTTGGCATCGCCGACGAAAGCGCTTTTGGCCGCGCGCCCTATCTGCACGCCGATGCGGCCGATGTCGCACGCTGGCAGACGCAGCTGGGTGAGCGACAGCGGCCACGCATCGGCCTGATCTGGGCCGGGCGACAGAACCAGATCAACCCCGGCCGCGATATCCCCTTGCACGCGCTACGCGGCTTGCTGACGCCCGCCCGGCAGATCGACTGGATCAGCCTGCAAGCCGAGCTGCCGCCGGATGATCTGGCCGTGCTCAGCGAACTCCCCACCCTGCAGCTGTGCGCCGAGGGCTTTCGCGACTTTGCCGATACCGCCGCGCTGATGCAGTGCCTGGATCTGGTGATCAGCGTCGATAGCGCAGCCGCCCATCTGGCCGGCGCACTCGGGCGGCCATGCTGGGTACTGCTGCGCAAATCGGGCGAATGGCGCTGGCAACAGGCGCGCAGCGATTCCCCCTGGTACGGCGCGATGCGCCTGTTCCGCCAGCCGCACGAAGGCGACTGGCCGGCCCTGCTGGCTCAGCTGGAAGACGCGCTGGAGGCGGAATTCGGACTGGCGTGAAAGCCCGCTTCGCTGCTCGGGATTGGCGTGTAATCGGGGCCGAAGGAGACATCGCCCAGGCGCCAGCCGGCCGGACGGCGGAAGGCGCCCCAGAAACGCCGCAGCGCCGCCAGCTGCATGCCGATCAGGCCGCGCTGATTGTCGGCATCGACTACCGGATCGCACACGCCGGTCGGGCGGATCGGTTCCGAGTAGAGCGCGGTCGAGAACAGGTTGTCCCACACCGCGAGCACCTGACCGAAGTTGCAGTTATGCAGATCGGGTCG
The DNA here is from genome assembly GCF_039631295.1 of Uliginosibacterium sediminicola. Lineage (NCBI taxonomy): Bacteria > Pseudomonadati > Pseudomonadota > Betaproteobacteria > Rhodocyclales > Zoogloeaceae > Uliginosibacterium > Uliginosibacterium sediminicola. The sequence continues at coordinate 53,664 of NZ_JBDIVE010000001.1, forward strand.
CTGCGGATCAGCCTCCATGTGATGCAGGCGGTGGAACTTGGGCGACACGAAAATACGCTCGAAGAGCCGGCCAAAGCCGATGCGCACATTGGCGTGCGAGAAGTTCTGCACCAGTTCGCCGAGCAGCAGGATGCCGGCGAATTCGTCCGGCTCGATGCCGACGACCACCGCTACGCCGGCGAGGATCACCGACTGCAGGGCGCCATCCAGATAGCTGCCGCGATCATTGCACCAGCAGCTCATCTGGCGCTGGCTGTGATGCATGCTGTGCAGCGCCCACCACCAGGGAATCGCGTGCTGGGCGCGGTGCATCCAGTAGTAGAGCAAGTCGTAGAGCAGGTAATAGACGAGGAACAAGGCCAGCGGGTGCGCTGCCAGGCCCGGCAGGGCATGCTTGAGATTGAACACCGAGGGCTCGGCCGCCGCCTCGGCCGCATTGCCGGCGCCGAGGAAGAAGTCGGCCAGCGGCGTCAGCACCAGATAGCTGAACAGCGGGAACAGGCCCAGCAACATGATCAGGGTGTAGTACAGATCGACACGCGCCAGCCGGCGGTGCTCCCAGCGCTCGGCCGGGAACCAGTGCTCCAGCGGACGGAAAATGCCGCCGATGACGAAAAGCTGCAGCACGGTGAGCATCAGCGCGCCAGCAATATCGTGCGGATTGAGGCTCGCCGAGGAGAGCTGCAGGTCCGCCAGAACCGGCGCAACCAGAGAGTTTGCCAGCGCATCGACCATGCGCAGCCAGAGATCAGACAGGTAATTCATAAACGAGCCATCAGGACGAGGGACAAAGGCGCTCAAAGCGCCGTCACTCTACGCCGAGAGTCCGCCGGACGCCATGCACAGGCATAATCGAAGCCCCTCCCAGGAGCCAGTCTGCCGTGCTGTCGCGTTTCGAAAACTATATTGACCCCTATCCCGATGCCACGCCCGCCACGCCGCCGCGCGGCCTGTGGCCCTTCATCCTTGCTGGAACTCAGGGTTTGCGCCGCTACATTGCGGCGATGGCGCTGCTCACCGCGCTGATCGGCGTGTTCGAAGCCCTGCTGTTTGCCATGCTGGGCAGCGTGGTCGACTGGCTCGGCGCCTTCAAGCCCGAAACCCTGTGGCAAGAGCATGGCCTGAGCTTGCTGCTGCTGGCCGCCGTCCTGCTGGCCAGCCCGCTGATCATCGCCCTGCAGGCGCTGCTCAAGCAGCAGACGCTGGCCGCCAACTTCCCGATGCTGCTGCGCTGGAACTTCCACCGCCTGATGCTCGGCCAGAGCATGAGCTTCTACCAGGACGAATTCGCCGGCCGCGTCGCCACCAAGGTGATGCAGACGGCGCTGGCGGTGCGCGACACGGTGATGATCGTCACCGACATCCTGGTCTTCGTGATCATCTACTTCATCAGCATGGTGGCCGTGGCGGCGCACTTCGAAGCCTGGCTGCTCGCGCCCTTCCTGGTCTGGGTCGTGCTCTACGGCGCGGCGCTGTACTGGTTCGTGCCCAAGCTCGGCAAGGTCTCGCAGGCACAGGCCGATGCACGCTCGTTGATGACAGGCCGCATCACCGATGCCTACACCAATATCTCCACCGTCAAGCTGTTCTCGCACGGCCGCCGCGAAGCAAGCTATGTGCGCAGCGCGATGCAGGAATTCATGGGTACCGCACATGCGCAGATGCGCCTGGTGACCGGCATCGAGATCGTGAACTTCAGCCTCAACATGCTGCTGATCCTGGGGACCGCCGGCACCGGTCTGTGGCTATGGTCGAGCAATGCCATGGGCATTGGTGGTCTGGCTGCAGCAACCTCGATGGCGCTGCGCCTGAACGGCATCTCGCACTGGGTGATGTGGGAGACGGCGCGCCTGTTCGAAAACCTTGGCACCGTACAGGACGGCATGAACACCTTGTCGCGGCCGACGGCGATTGTCGACGCCCCCGATGCCAAGCCGCTGCAAGTGAGCCAGGGCGCGGTGCGCTTCGAGAATGTGCGCTTTGCCTACGGCGGCAAGGACGCCGTGATCGACCAGTTCTCGCTGGACATCCGCCCGGGCGAGAAGATCGGCCTGGTCGGCCGCTCCGGCGCCGGCAAATCCACCCTCGTCAATCTGCTGCTGCGCTTCTACAACGTCGAGGCCGGACGCGTGCTGATCGACGGGCAGGACATCGCCCACGTGACGCAGGAGAGCCTGCGCGCGCAGATCGGCATGGTCACGCAAGACACCTCGCTGCTGCACCGCTCGGTGCGCGACAACATTCTCTACGGCCGTCCCGATGCAGGCGACGCCGAGATGATTGCCGCCGCCCAGCGTGCCGAAGCGCATGCCTTCATCGCCACGCTGAGCGATCCGAGCGGGCGCAGCGGCTACGATGCACATGTCGGCGAGCGCGGCGTCAAGCTCTCCGGCGGCCAGCGCCAGCGCATCGCGATCGCCCGCGTGATGCTCAAGGACGCGCCCATCCTGCTGCTCGATGAGGCAACCAGCGCACTCGACTCCGAAGTCGAAGCAGCGATCCAGCAAAGCCTCTACACGCTGATGGAAGGCAAGACGGTAATCGCCATCGCCCACCGCCTGTCCACCATCGCCGCGATGGACCGCCTGGTCGTGCTCGACCAGGGCCGCATCGTCGAACAGGGCGACCACCACAGCCTGCTCGCGCAAGGCGGTTTGTATGCGCGGCTATGGGCGCACCAGAGCGGTGGTTTTCTTGGCGAGGATGCCGACAGCTGAGCGCTTGGGTCCAAGGGCGTGTTCACAGTAGGCGAGGGGATTACGTTGAGGACTATGGCTTGCGGGACAAGGCGTGCGACGCGGTGCGGGGTCTCAGTTGGCAAAAGCGCCCGCACAAGGAGCGCAACGCAGTAGCGCAGGCCATAGTCCTCAACGTAATCCCCTCGCCTACTGTGAACACGCCCTAGGGCGATCGGCGATCCACATCGAGCAGCGGATCATCATGCGGACCCCGCCGTACATGCAGCACTCCCGGCTCGTCGGCCGGCAAGTCGTGCAGCACGCCTTCATCGAGCAGACTGTGCTGCAAGCGCTGCTTGCGCGTCGCGGCGACCGCCTGGCACATGACGCTGACGAATTCTTCCTCGTCCCAGGGCTTGAGCATGAAACGCATGATGCCGACATCGTTGATCGCCGACATCAGCACGTCGAAGTCGGTGATGCCGGAGAGGATGACCCGGGTAGTTTCGGGCTGCAGCTGACGGCATGCTCCGAGCAGCTGCAGGCCGTCCATGCCGGGCATGCGGTAGTCACTGACCACGACATCAAAGCTCGCTTCGCTGATGCGCTGCAGCGCCAGCCCAGGCTGCGCGCAGGTTTCGATATACGCAGCGGTGCCGAAGGCGCGCCGCAACAGGCGGCCCAGCGCCGCCAGCACATTGACCTCGTCATCGACGAGCAGAATCCGTACGACTTGCATCGCGGTCTCCTCAACTATCGGTCTTGATGAACACCTGCACATCGCTATGCTCGCGTTCGGCATACTCCTGAATCTGTTTGAGCAAGGTGTCGTCGATCAGATAATCGGCCGCCAGCAACAAAACGCCTTCGCGACTGAGCAGGTCGCGGGCGAGCACCATACCGACGCGCAGATCGGCCACGCGCAGCACCCGTTCGGGCGGCGCCGGCTCGCGGCCCTTGCCCGCCAGGTCGAGGAAGGCATCGACCACCGCCGGGTCGTAGCGCGTGCCGCGCCCTTGCAGGATGTATTCACGCGCTTCGGCGGGCGTGAGTTTGCGCGGGAACAGCACGCCGATCTGCGCCGCATCGAAATCATTGGCCAGCGCGAGGATGCGCGCGCCCGGCGGAATCGCCAGCCCGGCCAGTCCGTCCGGAAAGCCTTGGCCGTCAAAACGCTCGTGATGGGCGCGGATCATCGCCGCCACCTTGCGCAAATGCGGCAAGGGCGTCAGCGCCAGTGCGCCGGCCGCGCAGTGCTTGCGCATCACGCCCAGCTCTTCGCCACTCATCTTCGACACCGGGCGCGACATCACTTCGTCTGAAAATCCGATCTTGCCTATGTCATGCAAAAGGCCCGCCACCATGATCTCCTGCGCTTCATGCCCGCTGATGCCCATGCGCTCGGCGATGCGGCGGCCCACATCGGCAACACGGCGGGCATGTCCGGCAAGCGCACCGGCGCGCATTTCGATCAGGTTGGAGAACACCTGGATGGTGGTGAACAAGCTCTTCTTGAGCTTCTCCTGAGCCAGCGTAAGTTCCTGATTGGCGCTTTGCAGCTCGCCCGTGCGCTCACGTACCTTTTCTTCAAGACTGTTATTGAGCGTCTGCAGCGCCTGATTCTGCTCGGCCGTGAGCCGCTGCAGACGAATCCGCTCCAGCTCCAGCCCGCGCAGATGCAAACCCTGGGCAATGACTTGCAGCAGCTCGGCCTCATCCCATGGCTTGGCCACGTAACGATAGATGCCACCCAGATTGACCGCCGCCACGGTCGACTGGATGTCGGCATAGCCGGTGAGCAGGATGCGTATGCTCTGCGGCCAGCGCTCGCGTACCTGGGCCAGCAATTCGGCGCCGCTCATGCCGGGCATGCGCATGTCGGAGATGATCAGGTCGGCCGCTTCCTCGCCGAGCAGGCGCAAGGCTTCATCGCCGCCATTGGCGATGCGCACCCGGTAGCCCAGCGGGCGCAGCATGCGACGCAAGGCCTGCAGGATATTGGCCTCGTCATCGACCAGCAACACCTCCGGGGCCGACTCGAAGCCCAGCGGCCAGAGCGTGGTTTCGGACGCTTGCAACACGGTCTCGGTCATGCCGGCTCCTTAGGCGTGACGGCCTCAATGCGCTGCGATGCAAGCATGCTCATGCGCCTCATATTTCCCATGCCGTCGGATTCGTAGCCCCAGACTCGGGCGCGGCCGGTGCCGGAGCCTCCTCAGGCTGCACGATGGGCAGCACCACCCGGAAACGCGTGCCCTCACCCAGGCGGGAATCGACCTCGATACGGCCATGATGCTTCTGCACGATGCCGTAAGAAAGTGCCAGCCCGAGGCCGGTGCCGCGCCCGATGGGCTTGGTGGTGAAGAAGGGGTCGAAGATCTTGTTCATCGTCTCTTCGCTCATGCCGCAGCCGTTATCGATGATCTCGACCCAGGCTTCCAGCTCGTCATGGCCGGTGCGCACGATGATGCGCCCGTCGCTGCGCGCGTCCAGCGCATGGGCAGCATTGACCAGCAGATTCATGAACACCTGATTGAGCTGCGAAGGCAGGCACTGCACCGGCGGCAAGGGTGCGTATTCGCGAATGACTTCGGCATGGTATTTGATCTCGTTGTTGACGATGTTGAGCGTGGACTCCAGACCGCGCTGCAGATCGGCCAGCTGCCAGTCCTTGTCCGAATCGACGTGGGAGAAATCCTTGAGGTCGTGCACGATCTTGCGAACCCGCTCAATGCCCTCGCGCGACTCGCGCATCAAGGCCTGCGTGTCCTCCTGCAGGAACTCCAGATCGAGCTGCTTGCGCAGCGCCTCGATACGCTGGCGCAGGGCCGGATCACTGACGGTGGCCTCGGCCTGGTGGTAGGCATTGATCAGCTTGAACAGATCGGCCACATAGTTTTCCAGCGTGCCGAAATTGGAGAACACATAGCCGATCGGATTATTGATCTCGTGCGCCACGCCCGCCGCCAGCTGCCCGATGGAAGCGAGCTTCTCGTTCTGCACCAGCTGGTTCTGTGCCGCCTGGATCTTCGAGTTGGCATCGGCCAGCTTGATGTTGAGCTCTTCCATCTCGGCATAGCGTGCGCGCAAAGCCTGCTCGGCCAGCTCGCGCTTGGCGACGTCCTCTTCGAGCGCCGTCTTCGCGGCACTGAGCTGGGTGGTGCGGCGCTTGACCAGCTCTTCGAGCTCGCCTTGCGTATTGAGCAAGGCCTGCTCGGCATTTTTCAGCTCGCTGATGTCGACCAGGGTCTGCACCGCACCGATGGTCGCGCCGCCGGCATTGCGGATCGGTGCGGCGGTCGACAGCAGCCAGCGCCCGCCCTCGCCCATGCCGGGAAAATGCCCGGTGGATTCCAGCGCGTTGGGGATCAGGGTCGAGCGGCGCAGACGCGAGGTGTCGGCGTAAAGCGTCTCCGCCTCGTCGAAGGGCACGTTATCGACCACCAGATCAGCGAGTACCACATGCGGCCGCTCATAGAACGGCGCCCACTGCCGCCGTGTGCCCACCATGTCCAGCGCGCGAAAGCCGATGATGCGCTCGCACGCGTGGTTCCAGTGCATGATCACGTGATCGGTATTAATCAGGAAAGTCGGCACCGGATTGCCATCGAGCAGCTCGCGCAAGGTGCGGCGCAACTCCTGCACCTCGTTGTCGATACTGGCACTGTTGCGCGGCACGTGCATCTCCACCGCAATCGCCCGCGTGTGCGGCGAACCGCCCTGCAAAGCGCTGGCGGCCAGGCGGCAGCTGCGCTGATCGCCAACCGCCTTGCGTACCTCGATGCAGCCGGCGGCAATCGGATCGCTATAGGCATCGGCCAGCCACTCGCGCAATTTCTCGCGCGGCTCGCTGGCAAAGAGCTGCAGCACATCGCGCCCGACCAGCAGGCTGCTTTGTCGCTCCAGCATGTCGCCGGCAATGGCCGAGGCACGGATGATGGTGCTGCCATGCACGGCAAGCATGCCGATGCCAAGGGTCGACAGCAAGGCGTCTGACTGGCTGAAGATCAGCTGGGGCGCATTCACGTAGGCTCTCCTAAACCATACACACCGCCATCTCGGCGGCGCTATGCATGACACACAGGGCGCGTTGCAGATCGCGCTCGTCGTGGATCACGGCATGCCAGGCATGCTCATCGATCTCATTGATGAAAATGCGTTCCCCCCCCGCCGCGGCATGGCAGGCTGCGAGCAGGTCGGCGACATAGATCAGGCGTGCCAGCGGCATGTCGCAGTCGGCGTGGTAATCGTCGAGCGCCGCGCACAGCGGCTCGGGGAAATGCCATCGGCGTGCTAGCGCACTGCCGATCTGGCCATGCGTCGGCATGCCCAGCGCCAACTCGGCCTCACACCAGCTGGCGGCGTGATCCTTGCAATACTGCTCCAGGCGCGCTTCGATATCGGGATAGAAATAGGCTACCGCGAGCTTGCCGATGTCATGCAACAAGCCAGCCACAAAAGCATGCTCGGCCGACACACCGACACGGCCAGCCAGCTCGCGCCCCGCCACCGCTGTCATGAAGGCATGCGTCCAGAAGTGGCACAGCATGGCCTTGTCACCCTCCCTGCGCATCACCCCGCCGAGCGCGCTGGCCAGCGCAATCGAACGGATGCTGCGCAAACCGATGATGGTGGCCGCTTCGCGAATCGAGCCGACCTTGCCCGCCAGGCCGAAAAACGCCGAATTGGCCACTCGCAAAGTCTTGCTGGTGAGCGCCTGATCACGTTCGATCTTGTGGGTGAGCTGCTCCATATCGATCGATTCGTCGTCGATCGAAGCGACCAGATCCATCACCACGGCGGGCATCGCCGGCAGCGTACCCAGCTTGGCGATCACGTCTTCGATTTGCGGAATCTCCAGCGTCTCAGTCATGGCAGACTCCATTGAAACTGTTGATCACAGCGGTAATCAGGCAGTTACGGATATCGGCCGGAATCTGCGTCGACAAGGCCGCCTCCAGCGCCTGACGCAGCTGCTCGCTACCGGGTGGAGGCTCGGCGATCAAGGGGTCCGCAGGAATTTCGTCTGTCGTGTTCATGTGACCTCCGCCGCCGCCTGACCGATGAATACGAAGAGGCGGCCACGTGGATGATCGGCATGGCCGACGCTGCAGCAGGAGACCTGCAAGCGACCGGCGCCGAGAAGCACTTCATGCGGTAAGGCGTCAATATCTGCGCTGACCATGCTTTGCAGCGAGGGCGGCAAGACCAGATCGGCCGGCATGCCGACCAGGGCATTGGCAAACAGGCGCTGTGCCTGGTCATTGGCGAGGACGATCAGGCCTTCGTTGTCGATGCCGACCACGGCCAGCGGCAGCGAAGCCATCAATTCATGCGCAAAATTGAGTGAGGCCTCACCCATCACGACGCGCTGCTGGCGCTCTTCGAGCAGGCCACTCAAACGCTGGTTGGCTTCGCCGAGCTCCTGCTGCAAGCGACGGTTTTCGTCGCTCATGCGCTTGTTGTGCATCGCCTCGGCGATGTGCTTGCGCAGCAATTCGTCGTCCCAGGGCTTGGTCAGGAAGCGATACACCGAGCCTTCATTGATCGCCTTGGTAACGCTCTCCAGCTCGGTGTAGCCGGAGAGCACGATGCGAATGGTGTCGGGGCAGCGCTGGCAGGCCAGACGCAGGAATTCGGTGCCGGTCATGCCGGGCATGCGCTGATCGGAGACGATCACATCGATGGGCTCACGCGCCAGCACCTCCAGCCCCTCCTGGCCGCCGCCGGCGGTGAGGATGCGATAGCCATCCGGCCGCAGCAGGCGGCGTAGCGAGGAGAGGATGTTCGCCTCGTCGTCGACCAGCAGCAAGGTGCCTGCATGCTCGACCCGTGAAGAGATTGGTGCGTCTGATTCGGCCATGTGCGCTTCGATCCGGAATGCAGCTATCCATGTCATTCATAACGGATATGCCGAACGCCGACTTGAGCAGCATTCCGGCCTTTGCGGATTGCGCAATACCCTAATGCCGGCGTTTGACGCGGCCTTGCCAGCACAGCGATACCACCCCCGCTGAGGGTGAAACGGCCATTTTTACGTCATAACAAGAATGACAGGCCATGCACCGCAAACAGAGTGCACCTGCAGCAAAACCCAGCCGGGCGGGGGAATGTCCTCCGGTTTGAGTAGCGTCAACGCCTATTCACAGGCTTGCTATAGCCTGATCTTCAGCCACTTCTCGTCCTTCAACCCTGGTTTGTCTGTCGTAACCGCCTGATCAATGAGCGCTTCGCCCCTACCTGCCGATCTTGCCAATGCTCTCGTCGAGCAATTGCCGATAGGCATCGTACTGGCTTCACATTCCGGCACACGCTACGTCAGCCAGGGGCTGTACGCGCTGCTGGGCTACCCGGCCAAAGCGGGCGAGAACGCGCTCGCACCGGACGCCCTGGTGACGACCAAGAGCTGGCAACGCTGGCACAGCGCCATCGCACAATTGCTGACCGGCGAATCCAGCGCGGAAACACTGAGCCTCACCGGCATCACGCCCTGCGGTGACCTGATCGAGCTGCAAGCGCAGCTGAGCCTGCTCGATAGCGCTGGCGAAACGACCGTGCTGAGCCTGATCCGCAGCCTGCCGGAGAGCGATCTGGACACCCAGTCGCTCAGCCGTCTGGCCTTCCGCGACAGCCTCACCGGCCTGCCCAACCGCGCCCTGTTCCTCGACCGCCTGAGCCAGTCGCTGCGCTGCAACAAGCGCACGGGGGGCGGCTTTGCCCTGCTGTGCATCGATCTTGACGGCTTCAAAGCGATCAACGATACCCATGGCCACGAGACGGGCGACGAGGTGCTGCGGCAGTTTGCCGCGATCCTGCAGAACGCGATCCGCGAGAGCGACAGCGTCGCCCGCCTCGGTGGCGACGAGTTCATCCTGATCCTGCAGGACACCGACAGCGGCAAGGCCGCCCTGCACGTGGCCGCCAATATCCACCTGGCCCTGCTCGACGGCCTGCAGATCGGCCCACTGCAACTCGAACTGGGTGCCAGCATCGGCATTTCAGCCTACCCCGAACACGGCCACGACATGCACGCCCTGATTGCCGCGGCCGACAAAGCCATGTACGACGCCAAACGCCAGGGCAAAGGCACCTCGCGCTACAAGGCGATGGCCGAAGCGGAACTCTCCAAGCTGGCGCCGATGAATCTGAACTGGTCGGCCGACATGGAGCTGGGCGTAGACTGGATCGACCGCGATCATCGCGCCATGGTCAAGATCGTCAATCGCCTGATCCAGGCCCTGTTCTCGGTCGAGGAGTTTGCCTTCATCCAGTCGCTGATGGAGCAATTCATCAGCACCACTGCCGCCCACTTTGCGCGCGAAGATCGCGCCATGGACGTGCTCAGTGAGGAAGACCGCCTGCGCCACCAGCAGGAACACGCGCAGGCGCTGGCCGAACTGCAGCGCATCCGCGCCAAGCTGGAAGCCTCCAGCCTGTCGCAAACCATCCAGTTCCTCACCAACTGGGTGCGCGAGCACATCCGCCACTCTGACCGCACCTTGTCCGAAGCGCTGCTGCAGAGCGCGCCTTGAACCGCGCCTAGCACGCCCGCCGCGGCAGGCGCAGGCTCACCCGCAAACCACCACCCGCCGCCTCATCGAGCACAATGCTGCCGCCATGTGCCTGGGCAATCGCCCGCGCAATCGGCAGCCCCAGCCCCGTGCCGCCGGTGTGGCGCGCACGCGAGGCCTCCAGACGGAAATAGGGCTCGAACACCTTGTCACGCTGCGCCGCCGGAATGCCCGGCCCGCTGTCGTCGATCTGCAGGGTGACGGCATCCGCAGCGTCGATCACCTTCAGCTGCATCTTGCCACCGCCATACAGGCGCGCATTGTCGAGCAGGTTGGCGATGCAGCGGCGCAGCGCATGCGGCTGCGCCGCAATCGCCTGGGTGACGCGCCCACTGCGTTCAATCTGCGCGCCCAGCTCTTCCATGTCCTCCACCAGACTGTCGAGCAAGGCATCGAGATGAATCATCACCACGGCTTCGGTTTGCGAGCCGGCGCGCAGGAAATCCAGCGTGTGGCCGATCATGCTGTCCATGTCCTGCAGATCTTGCTCGATCTTTGCCTTGAGCCCGGCACTCATCTCCGACTCCAGGCGCAAGCGCATCCGCGTGATCGGCAGGCGCAGGTCGTGCGACACCGCTGCCAACGCCTGGGCGCGCGTCTCGATGATGCGCTTGAGATCGCGTTGCATGGCATTGAAGGCGCTGGCCGCCTGTTGCAGCTCCTGCGGCCCGCGCTCCGCCAGCGGCGCCTGATCGAGATTCCGCGCCAGGCCCGAAGCAGCCTCGGCCAGATTCGCCAGCGGCCGCGTCAAACGACGCACCGACCAGATGGTCAGCCCGGCCACCGACACCCCCAGCAGGCCCAACCAGGCAAGCACGCGATACGGCAAATCCGTCGAGGGCAGCGGCAGCACATGGTGGAAGCTGAGCACGCTGCCATCGCTCAGACGGATCTGGGCGACGAAATTGCGCGGCAGCAGGCGCCCACGGATCGCCCCCACCTCATCATCGTCATCATCACGCTGCCGTCGCTCGGCCGCACTGTGCGGATGCAGGGCGAACATCAGCGGATCGAGCCGTTCAATCGACAGCATCTGGATCTGCAGCGGGCGCTCCAGATGGCGAGCCGCCACCTGCGCAAACAGGCGCGCATCCATCGAATCGTCCTCGCGCCCGCTGACCCAGGGCAGGCTCAAGGACACCGTGGTCGGCAGCACACTCAGCGCCTTGACGAGGGCCGGCCGCTCGGCCGGCTCGGCACTATCGAGCACCGAAGCAATGCCAGCCATGCGCTGTGCCGAATACTCGGCCAGCAACTTGTAATTGAGCTGGCCACGGTCCGTCAGCAGCAGCCACAGCGCCAGCCCCTGCGCCACCACCAGGCCGGTGAACAGGGTCAGCGCAATCTGCCCGAACAAGGTTTTGGGCAAGAGCTTCATGTCTGGCGCTCGACCTTGGCGGCGAGCATATAGCCCTCGCTGCGCACCGTTTTGATCAGCGCCGGATCACGCGCATCATCGTTGAGGCGGCGGCGCAGCCGCGAGATCATCACATCGATGGTGCGATCAGTCGGCCCCGCCTCGCGGCCGGCCAGCGCATCCATCAACTGGTCGCGCGAGAACACGCAATTGGGCGTGTCGACCAGCAGATGCAGGACACGGAATTCGCCGGTCGACAGCGCGACAACGATGCCATCCGCATCAATCAGATGGCGTGCCGCCAAATCCAGGGTCCAACCGGCAAAATGCAGGGCGCGTGCCGGCAGCGCCTGCGCGCCGGGATTTTCCGCACGGCGCAGGATGCTGCGTACGCGCGCCAGCAGCTCGCGCGGATTGAAGGGCTTGGGCAGATAGTCATCGGCGCCCATTTCCAGGCCGATGATGCGGTCCATATCGTCGCCGCGCGCGGTCAGCATGAGGATCGGCAGGCGCGAGCGCGCACGCAGGTTGCGGCACAGCGTCAAACCATCTTCGCCGGGCAGCATCAGGTCGAGGATCAGCAGATCGGGCTGGAAGCGCTCCAGCAAGGCCTGCATCGCCACCCCATCCGCCGCCGTGGCGAGCTGATAGCCCTGGCGGCCCAGATAGTCTTCGAGTAATTGCGTCAGTTCAGGGTCGTCATCGACGACCAGGATTTTCTTGTCCATGTACAGCGGCTCCCGTCATGCCATCCAGCATAGCGGCAGGAAGCGCGGCCGATACGGTTTTTGCGCAAACTGGAACAGCTGCTTACAGCGCATTACATGCCATTCACAATACGCGCAGGCAAGGCCATATCGCATTCACATGCGCGCCGCTAAATGAGCCCCGAACCAATTCATAAACGGGGTACTCATCATGTCGCCATTGCTACGCGGTTTGCTCAAGATCCATCGCTGGATCGCCATCGTCTTCTCCATCCTGTTCCTGCTGGTCATCGTGTCCGGCATGGTGCTGGCGTTCAAACCGGTGGTCGATGCGCAAACCACCGAGCGCATCGCGGTGCCCACCCTGATCAAGGCGCTCAATGCCGCCGACCCGGCCGGCAAAGCGGGCGCCGTCGCCATTGCTGGCGATGCCAGCGTGTTCAGCCTGAGCGGGCGCGGTCGTGGCCCGAGCGGCAATTTCGACATGCAATCCGGCACCAAGCTCTCGGAAGCGGGCTTCGATCTGTTCAGCTTCACCCGCCGGCTGCATGAGAACCTGCTGATCGGCGCCGACTGGCTGGTCACCGCGACCACTATCGCCATGGTCTTCCTGATTGTCAGCGGCCTCTTCTTCGGCTGGCGCACGCTGCGCAACAATGCCACCGGCTGGCATCTGGGCCTGGGCTGGCTGAGCTTGCCGCTGCTCGCCCTCACGCCGGTCACCGGACTGCTGATGGCTTTTCATCTGGGCATGCCGCAACTGCCCGACTACACGCCGGCCAGCCGTCCGCTGCCGCTCGCCGAAGCGATCACCATCGCCAGCCAGCACGCCGATCTCAGCGGTTTGAGCCTGGCGCGCAACTTCCGCGCCGGCGCCGTGATGCTGACGACCAGGACGGACAGCGGTAACGCGCAATACATCGTCTCCGGCAGCGGCGAGTTCCGCAGCATGAGCGGGCCCGGCTGGGTACGCAGCCTGCATGAGGGCACCTGGGCCGGCGCCTGGTCGGGCATCCTGACCTTGATCTCGACCTTCCCCCTGCTGGGTTTGATGGGCACCGGTCTGTGGACCTGGTGGCGTCGCACACAGCAGCGGCGCGCACGCCGCCCGGCCGTAGCCGGCCAGGCTCACGCCTAGAGACTGCGATGAACGCCCCAGAACCCCTGCGCGTCATGCAAGCCGATACCCGACAAAACGCGCCACGCGCCCAATCCAGCGGCCTCAGCCTGCTGATGCGCTGGCACTGGATCAGCTCGGCGCTGAGCCTGGTCGGCATGCTGTTCTTCGCCCTCAGCGGGTTCACCCTCAGCCGCGCCGACTACTTTGAACGGGCGGACTTCGTGGTGATACGCCACAGCGGCATGCTGCCGGCCCCGCTGCTGGCCGAGCTCAAACAGCTGCCGCCCGGCGCGGATAACCCATCCGCTGCGCTGCCGCCCGACTTGCCGCGCTGGCTGCGCCAAGCCTGGTCGCTGTCGATCCACCCCAAGGCGCTCGATGTGCGAAGCGATGAGATCTTCATTGATCTGAAGTCGCCGGGTGTCGACGCCTGGCTGCGGATCGACCGCCAAAGCGGCGCCATCGAGTACGAGTCGGACGACCGCGGCTGGGTCGCCTACTTCAACGACCTGCACAAGGGCAAGAACGCCGGCAGCGTGTGGACCGCCTTCCTCAACCTGTTCTCGCTGGCCTGTGTCGTCTTCTGCCTGACCGGCCTGCTGATCCTCAAGGCCCATGCCCGCTCGCGCTGGATCACCTGGCCGATCACCGGCCTGGGCCTGCTGGTCCCGCTGCTGTTGATCCTGCTCTTCGTGCATTAAAACCAGCCTCGATACGAAAAGAATCAGAAAGGCCTCATCATGAAAAAATCACTCTGCTTGCCCTTGCTGTCGGCCCTCGCCCTCGTCTGCAGCGCCCACGCCGCTGCGGCCGAACTGCAGCTGGACATCCAGCTGCCCGCCCTGCAAGGCGCACGCGTCAAGCGCCCATATGTCGCGATCTGGCTGGAGAAGGCCGGCTCACACGAGTTTGTCGGCAGCTTCGAGGTCTGGTACGACACCAGCAAACGCAACAACGCCGGGACCAAATGGCTGCCCGATCTGCGCAGCTGGTGGCGCGCCAGCGGTGGCCAGGCGCAGCTGTCGCTGGATGCCATCAGCAGCGCAACGCGGCCAGCCGGCCTGCAACACATCGAGCTTTCGTCCTCCGAAGTGCTGCACAAACTGCCGGCCGGCGATTACGAGCTGGTGGTCGAAGCCTCGCGTGAGCACGGCGGCGACGAAGCACTGCGCCTGCCTTTGCGCTGGCCCCTGCGCGGCGCGCTGAAAGCCGACGCCAACGGCACCCAGGAACTCGGCCGCGTCAGCCTGAGCGGCAAGCCATGAACGGAGCTCCATCATGAGTCCCCTCGATCCCGACACCTGGCGCTGGCTCTGCGCTGCACTGATCATCGCCCTGCACAGCACCTTGAGCCTCTATATGTATCGCCGCAACCAGCTCGGCAACGGCCGCGCCAGCGCCCGGCTGAGTCCCGGCGAAGCTGGCGGCAGCGCGCCCCTGCAGCACGCAGCCAAGTTCTACGTGATTTACGCCAGCCAGAGCGGGCAGGCCGAAGCCATCGCCCGCGACACCGCGCAGCACTTGTCGGCACACGGCCAACCAGCGCGCCTGCTGCGCCTGGAGCAAGACTGGCTGAGCCTGCTGCAGCCGGACAGCCGCTTGCTGTTCGTCGTCAGCACCTGCGGCGAAGGCGATGCGCCCGATCACGCCAGCCGCTTTGTCCGCCACCAGCTGCGCCAGGCCGCGCCCGCCCTGCGCGGCATCGCCTACAGCATGCTGGCCCTCGGCGACCGCAACTATGCGCAGTTCTGCGGCTTTGGCCGCCAGCTCGACGCCTGGCTGCAGGCCAGCGGCGCGCAAGCCGGCTTTGCCCGCCTGGAGGCCGATCAGCTCGATGCCGCCACCCTGCAAACCTGGTACGCCCAGCTTGCACAGCCGAGCGACACCCCGCGTGCGGACAGCGCCCGCGCCCCCATCACCCGCACCAGCAGCATGGCCTACGGCCGCTGGCAGTTGCTGTCACGGCAATGCCTCAACGACGGCAGCGCGGGCCAGCCGATGTATCTGATCCGCCTCGCCGCCGAAGCCGGCAGCCCCTGCAGCTGGCAAGCCGGTGATCTGGTGGACATCCAGCTCGCCGGCGCAGACGCGCGTCCGCGCAGCTACTCGATCGCCAATCTGCCGCCCGGCGACGGCAGCCCCGCCGTGCTCGAACTGATCGTCCGCCGCCAGCTGCGCAGCGACGGCACGCCCGGCCTGGTCTCCGGCTGGCTCTGCGAGCAAGCCGCCACGGGCAGCATGCTGTCCCTGCGCATCCGCGCCAATCCGAACTTCCAGCTGCCGGCGGCGGCGCGCACGCCCCTGATCCTGATCGGCGCCGGCGCCGGCCTGGCCGGCCTGCGGGCGCACCTGCAGGCGCGAGCCCGCAGCCTCCAGCACAGCGGCGAGCGGGCACCCACCTACAGCGCCTGGCTGATCTTCGGCGAACGCAGTCGTGCCCATGATCGCCTGTGCCACAGCGAGATCGAAGACTGGCTCGGCAGCGGCGTGCTCAGCCGCATGGACTGGGCCTTCTCGCGTGACGACGCCAGCGCCCCTTATGTGCAGCACCAGCTACGCCGCCACGCAGCCTTGCTGCAAACCTGGCTGGACCAAGGCGCCTGCATCCTGATGTGCGGCAGCGCGCACAGCATGGCCCGCGCACTCGATAAAACCCTGCGCGAGCTCCTCGGCGAAGCCGCGGTCGACACCCTGACAGCCAGCGGCCGCCTGCGCCGCGATGTGTTCTGAAGCCCCGCCGGGCATCTGGCGCAGAGCCTCAATTGTCGTTTGCAGTTCAACTTGAACCCGCAGGAACAAATAAATCAAATAGTTAGGTCAGTGTTTGCAAGGTGAACCTTGCCAGGGTTTGCAGCTCAACTTGAACCTTTTCAGGTTGTTCGCAGTTCAACTTGAACCTTTTTGCGACGTGCTCTATAGGCGTCAGCAGAGCTTGCAAACGGCGCGCGCCAGCCCTAGAGACGCCAGACCTGGCGGCCTCGACTCTGGGCCTAGCAATGCGGATAGGATTGGAGGACGTACAAAGAAAAAATCCACCATTAAGGTGGATTTTTTTACAGAAGTTGAAGCTCAGGAGGCTCTTAACCGTCCATCAGGGCATTCTTGAGCGAGTCACGTACTGTGCCACGGACCATCTGCTTGAAGCCTTTGTCGCGTCGCTCTGAACCAAAACTGGGGCTAATCTTCGGGGCGATGATACGGCTGGCGGTTACGGTGCAGATTCCGGTCCAATTGACCGCTGACGCCGGTGGCCGCTGACTACTCTGCTGGTCGTCACCAAACAACCGTCCCGGTTAAGACGCAAGCAGAGGCTGGCAGCACTGAACGGCTGCTTCTCGGCCAGAACTGTCGTTCAGCCCAAACAATCTGGGCGGCAGTTGTGGAGCGCTAAGCAGACTTAGCAGCGGCTACAAAATCCGGGGCGATTCACTTCGTCATCAGTGCATCTCCGTAGACGCTCATGGCTAACGAGTATTGGGGATTGTCACCTAGCCGCTTTGCCACAACTTCGTTGGCTACCTTTGTGGCTTGTAGGACCGTCGCTCCCGCGTTCCATGCTTTCATGAACGGCTCGAGCCAAGTGTAGGTCACCTTCACATCGAGCGGCCATGGCGAAGCCACAACAGCTCGAACTCCTTTGTCCAGCAACTGTCGTGGCAAGCCAACAGTCCGGTTTCCCCAAGGGTGTTTGTCGATCCGGCCACCGCTGCAGACGAACAGGATGACGAGCTCCACGCCGGCGAGCGATGCAGCCAAGGCCGAGGGAGGCTCAACAAGGTTCTTCTCATCACGGATGCTGTGCAGGTAGCGCCCTTCTTGAGCTAACCCACCATGCGCGGCCACGACGACCAACCCCGCATCTGACATGTCGCCGGGCAGGCGACGGTTTGTGTCGACTGAGAAGCCAAATTCTTCGAATGTTCCGCTCAGCCGTGCCAGAGCGATGTCCAGCGTGCAAGCTGCGTCCGGACCAGAATCAGCAGAAATCCACGCCCGATACGCCCCCTTCCCCGTACGCGCCCTTGCCCTCGTCACCAACAGCCAGCTGAGCGCAGGAACGAACCCTACAGCGGACTGTGAACCATAGAAGCACGCGAATCCACCATCCTTCGGCTGGACGACCACGAGATTGGCTGTGAGTTGCTGCAGCAGAGGTTCGGCGACGATCAGCAGCTTCTCCGACTCTGGCAGGCGCACATTCAGCGCCTCCATTGTGTTGAAGAACTCATTGTTCCCGTGATAAGCGTCGATGAGCCCATAGGCCTTGGGATACTTCTCAAGCCAGACCAGCATGCGCCGGCAGAAGGACTTTTCATGCTTGGGTTGCTCGATGGCTGCCGCCCCCCCCTTGGACACTACGGTTACCGACAGTTCGCCGGCTGTGTTTAAGGCCATGAATGCAACATCCAACCCCTCATCGTTCAGGCTCAGAGCGTATTGCAACGCCCAGTCCTCGGTGAGTTCGGGTGGTGAGCCAAACAAGGTCATGGTCTGGTCTGCCAGAAGCTCAACGGCAAGAGTTTTGGCCTTGCCAGCATCGGCTACAACCCCTGACTCGTTTAACAGTCTTCGCGCAGCCATGCCAACAACCTGTAAATCGGTAGCTGCATCTCCTCCGAACATCGCACGCTCAATACCATTGAACATCGAGACCACTTGGTTCGTGGTCGGGACAAGCGAGGAGGTGGACTCAACGAGTTCAGATTCGCGGGCGCCCACACGCCCAATTAGCACCGTCAAGAGCCTGCGCGCCTCCATGGGTACTGCAATGGACCGCTCATCTGCGGCCCTGACTACTTGACCCAACAGAACTGCCAAGGGCAAAACATCGCTTTTGTCCTTGGCCCGCCCGCATGCTTTGACTATGTCATCAATGAGTGTCGAGACGCTCTGGGTATCCAACCGAGAAATCTCTACTACACGGAGACCCAGCTCTGCCGACACGATGTGCGGGTCCGTCTCTGGGTCATAGCCTAGGTCTGCAATGAGCCCCTTCAGCGCCGGCAAAATCTTACTTGCGAGCTCAGTCATTCCGAGGTCTCGAAGCACGCGAATGACGGCGTAGACCTCTTGCCAAAGGTCTGCCTTCTCGACTGGTGTATCAGTCGCAAACGCGCAGGCAAGACCGACAAGCGCGTCGATGGGGTTCCTGCATCGTTGGTACACGTCTGCGTATGCAAACCATGCCAAACGTCGCCGGACTTCCGTATCCTGCCCAATAGCAAGAATTTGCTCCGCCATGTTTCTCGCGTGCTGGAAACGTCCGGCGTGCGTATAGTGTCCGGCCAGCAACCTCAAAAGGCGCAGGTCTTCGTCCCGCTCTGTAGTCGCGTAGGGTCTAACAGCACTCGCTACGAGCACCAAGTGAGACATGGTGTGCAAATCCATGTCCTCCCTCTCGATTCCCCCGGCATACAACATCATTCGAGAAACCAGCCGGATGACTTTGTCGGCGTAGGTTCCGACTAGCTCCCGAGGTACGACGGTGACGCCGAACTCACCATAGCCTCGTTCAGCAGTCCACTCCATGCAACGCATCAGCGCTTCCTGCGTCGCTACAGCGTCTGCTTTCTCGTCGCCGCTCTCCGAGTCTCCCCGCAGCTCCTTGGGGCCTTTAGCAAGAGGTACGCCTTCGCTGGCAAGGTCCAACATGGTGACTGCAATCATGGGAAGCCCAAGCTCGCCGCAAGCTTCGACGGACAGCAGGCGTGAGAAGGATGCGCGGACGTCTTTGTCTTCCGGATGCTGTGCGAGGAACCTGACGACCGCCATCAAGGGGCTGCGATAATACTCTCGCTCTTCTTGGGGCACACCTCCCTCAAGCATCAGAGCACGCATGGCCGATAAGACAATTTGCGTAGCTTGACGTCCGTAAAGCTGCGACGAAGTGATGAGACTCCCCGCGTAAATGGCATCCAAGTTCTTATCGACCGTCTGCGCGTGCATGGCGCAGCAAATGACTGCAAGATCCAGCCATTCCTTGTCCCATTTCGTCGCCTTCTCGATGAGTTCGGCATAGCGGGGGACAGGGGTCGTCACGGCATCCAGAATTTCTAGATGCCGCGCAGAGAACCCGGCGGTCGTGAAGACATGCCTGCGATGCACCGAGACTTCTCGGCAGTTCAACAAGAGCCGCCGGTCGCGATTCTCGCGAAGTCGCTCGGAGTTCGGAAAGAGCGCAGCAAGCTGAGCATCGTAGCGTTTTATGAGCTCGTCGTCCTCGAGTTCTGTGGCGATTTCTAGTCCTTCTTCGAGCCACATTTCCTCGTTCAAGCCCACGAGGTCTCGAGGCAGTAGTTGTCGAGCGGCTATGTCATCACCGCACTTGTAGGCAATCCGAGCGACTTGAACAACGTTGCTCTTCGTGAATCCCTCTAGGTGTGGTCGAAGCTGTTGCAGTAGCGCCAACGTCTCGTCATGTTGGCCAGCTCGGTACATAAGCTGGAGCAACAGATGTAGTCGCGAGGATTCTGTGAGCTCCAAGGATTGGATCTCGCTGACAGCGTCATCTATCTTGCCTCCCAAGGCCCAAGAAACCCAGACCGTACTGCGGCGAACTACAAACTCTTCAGGATCATTATGCACCCGGAGAGAGACTGGGTAGCAATCCTCGACGGCCTCCAGAATGGCCTCCAGCTCAGGGTTCTGAGGCGGCGTTTCGTCAACATGGATGAATGAGTAGCTTTCCGTCCGACGAACCGCAGCAACGCAGCGCTCGCATAGTCCAGCGACATGGGGAACCCATTGGTCTTCCGCCGTCCGCACGCCAGACAGTCCCACTGGAGCCGCCAATGAAACCGATGTGTCGCGGTACTTGCTTCCATCAGCGATGGCGACCAGACGCCCATCGCTTTCGCGAACAACCAGTTCTGCAAGGTCCGCGGCCTCAAGAGTCACGCAATGAATTACCCGAACATATTTCTTCAGGAACGCCCGTTCATTGTCATCAGGAGAAGTGCCCCGCAGCGCTTCAAGGCCAGTCGTGAGCGCTTCGTGAACGGAGCTCTCATCAACCTTCGATGCTCCTACCGGCGGCAGGATGACCGTGGCGCCAGAGAACATGCGTTTCCCCTCCGGCTTCACACGAACACACATCAAAAAGATGACCGTCTTGCCAATGACCTCTCGGAAAGTGCCACCCTGAATGAGGTCGACACTTTTCAACGTGAAGCCGTGCTTGAACAGTTCCCCCGGCTCAAATCGTTGCGTCAGGACCGCGTCCTTCGACGTCTCTTGCATCATTCGCTCCCTCCTGAATATACATGTTTGGGTTAGCTTAACTCAGGCGCCTCAATTAAGAATTGGCGAGATGCTTCGTCTGTGGCAATCCGGGGACTTTGGCGGCTGTTATGCGAAGGCGTAGCCGTCTGGCGCCGGCAAGCCGGCGCTAACGCCCCCCTTTGATTCGGCCGCTCATCCCTCTATCTGCCGAGCCAACCAGTGACCAGGAAGCAACGGACAGCGTAAGTTCAGTCATGTTTGACATGACAGAATGATCCGCCGCGAAGCAGACATTCGTTCTTTTGTGTCGAGAAGCCACTATCGGTCGGAAGCAGCCTATCGTTTGCATCATGCTCACTGACCGTTTCGGCCGAGAAGTAGCCGTCCAAATGGCCAACGTTGGCGGTCCGGTCAGAGCGCGATTCGACGGCCAAGACCAGCGGCAGAGCTCAGCCGCCACCGGCACAACGGTCGACGAGTAACAGCGCCCGCATTACGGTTTGAATCATTTGGGCGACAGCCCAATTTGGCTTCTGGTAGTGCGCCATCATTGACAGCTCGGAGGTAACTTCAACGGCGGTTTTATCGGTCAGCAGAGGTGGCTTGGAGGTGATGGGGATAACCTGAATCAAGTCCTCACTCGGGCGTTCGAGAACCCGCAGGACGACTGCGAGTCGGCGCTTGGGCATGCTGTATTGTTGGACCGTATCGACGTACCTTTTGTTGCCCCGGACATCACCACTTACTTTCCCGACGGTCAACGCATGCCCGAACTCAACCTCAACGATTGCCCATGGGTGTAGAACCCGACGAACCTTCTGGTTCCGGGCTACAACAATGTTTTTAAGATAGTCCTGTTTGTCAATCTGCGAGCGGCGTTGAAGCACAACAACGTAGGTCAGCGGTGTGACACCCTGCATGCTGCGGACATCGCTTACCTACCTACGGTATTCATGCCTGCCAGCGAATTTCTAGATGGGTGTGCTTGGGGTGGGCTTACTAGGCAGCAGCACCTCATCGATGACGTCATGTGTCTCCGAGCCAAGATGGGTCGTGGTGATAGCCCCCGTGGCGGCATTCACAATCTCTTCTTCGTAACTAACGACAATCATCGTTGGCTGGTAGCGGACGTACTCATAGGAGTAACTATTCTATAGTCAGCGGCTATTCGAAGCATGGTGATTTGACTGACCCACACAGAGCTTCTTTGGGTCATTAAGTCCCGATGGAGGCCAACCACGAGACGATGGGTGACAACCGGGAGGCGTGGACGCTTAGTTCGCCCAGCCCTCTCTGAGATTGATATGCTTATGGTTTTATGCAAGAGGCAGCTATGAAGAAACTCATCGTCCTGGCTTTCGTTGCCATGTCCAAGTTCGCAAATGCCGAATCTTTGGCGGGTATGGATTACGAATGCCGTGAAGCTAAGGTTAACCTTAAGCAAATGCTAGAAAACCATGTACCAGATTCTATCCAGGGAAAGGAACGAATCTCTTGGTTTGAAAAGAATCGGACAGTTTCAAGCCGAATCAAAGGTCGAGTTAACTTCAACGATGGTTTTGGTTCGGCCGATAACGGGAAATTGCGATTGAAAGCACAGGGAGCTTCATTCTCAGACGGCTTGGTACTGCTGCAAGTAGGTGTAGAGTATGTTTTCAAGCAGACCCCCAGTTCTCAATCAGTCTTTCGCTCGACTCCTTCATATGCACTGAAGGGTGAAGAAGTTGGCACGGTTGGTTTTGCAGATGCTGGCGAACACGACATCGATTTTCTCTGCAGCTTCACTCCCGTCCGGAAATAGCTCACTTGGAAGGGCCATCGCATGAAGGAGGCAGGGCGAGAGCTTGAACTATCTCCTCTTAGGGGCTGCGGCGTACCATTCTGCGGCCTTTGCTTCAGCCCTGGCAGTGACCATACCGAGGTCAGAGAGAGTTCGGGAGCTCCCTGTTGGCCACCAGTGGGTACTGCCCCAGAGGTCATGGCAGCCAATGAGCTGCATAAATACGGAAACTGCGTATTTGCCAAACACGCGCATCCCGTCAAGCCCTATAGGAATGCTACTGCTTGGGCCGTCAGCCCCCTGGATGCGGAGCCTCCATAGGTAGTCCTCAAGGTCTTGCTGCTCAGTATTGCGGCCCTCGTTCAAGCAATGGCTCAGCGCGCGCGAAAAAAGCGCATGAACATTCATCTCGGAGGACAAGTCGACCAAGCCATGGCTATCGGTGGTCAAACTAGAAGCGGCATGCATTTGAACGTCTTTCCATATCTGCATGAGCTCCGACCCGGCGGCGATAAGCTGCAGCAACTGCGCCTGGCGTGAGAGCATCACGTAGCGCAGTTCATCGGGTGGAGTGATTGATGTGGCATCACAGATGTCCGCTCCGCATGTGCTGCATTGCCAGAGCTGATGTTCCTTGAAGCCGGCCCGGTAGTTAGGCAACACGTATGGTTTCTGGCACTTGGGGCAAAGCTCTCTCAGAACTGTTCCGTGCAGCGGGCATATATATGTACAGGCGATGCGCCACAACTGCCGCATATACCGAACGGCATCGCCGCGCAGGCAGAGTTCACAGTATCGATAGATAGGTCGCTGGCGCAGAGGGGCGGTCGTTAAACAAGCAAGATGCGAAGCGGAAAGTAGAGAGCCTCGCGGCCATAGGAGCGGTTCAAGACTCTCTTTGTGGCACATGACGACGCCAGAAATTGCCTCAATATCTAACTCTTCAATGCCGGCATCCATCCAATAGCCGGGTGCTTTAACTTTGAATAGGGTTTGCAACACACGCGTTGGAAGTCGAAACCCAATCTGAATACGCAAGAACCATGAGCTGAAACACTCACCCGGCAGCAGCTCCGGAGCTCCTGGTAATCGCGATAGTGTTGAATCAGGCAACGGAAGATAGAGCGAGCTAAGGCCGCCTTGCAGTCGCGCGATTCTCTTCTGACGAGATTCTCCGTTGGTCATGGGTCAAAATCGAGCTCTAACTGCCGGTCGTTGGTTTGCCGCCTTCTACCCAGCCTCCGCCATATATCATGTACATGTTGCTCGTACGCGATTCGCACAAAGCTCAGCTCCTCGTCCTGCATCTCTTGAAGAAAGTATTTATGCACTGGCCCCAAGAGTCTTTCGATGAGGGTGCCTGCTCGCGCAGAGGACGCTGGGTGCTGGGCGGTATTCAGCAACTCTCCGAATCGTCTGGGCCAATCCTCGATTGCTTGGAGAGCCTTCAAAACGATGGCGTCGGCGTCAGCCGACATCGGCTTGATACGACCGTGCCCTACGCTGTAGCGCCCCAATTCGCCTAAACAGTGCCCCAAAAACCACATTGTCTTGCAAAGTCCATCAAGACTCAGGCGGGCTAGCTGTTCATGTTCGAGGATTCCAATACCAGGGTACGGACGAAGCTGTATGTCGTACCCGCTTTGCCACCCAATGAGCTCCGACACCATGAGCCCATGAGGCGAAGCAGGAGCTCCGTCAGTGATTGCCAGGTCGCCACCACAAGCGCAATAGCGCGCCAAGTGACGATTCCATCGAATGGATTTCTTACAACACGGGCAGTGACCAACCAATGCGGTCGAATGGTGAATGCACGAAGTGTAAAAGCTAAGCATCCACTCTCCACGAATATATGCAGCATCCCGAAGGCATGCAGGGCAGACCCGTGCTCTCCTCGTGGCAACAAATGGTTCCTTTGACACCCATTGACCACAGACTTGCCAAGTTCGAGCGCCGTAACAGGTCTTTCTGGAAACGCCAGACAAAGACAACATTTCGTCCAAATGAAGTCGGCAGAAGTGTGCCAAAGGGGCTGCGTCGGCAGTTGTTATCTCTGCTTGTTTTACGCCTAGCACTTCGGATAGGACCGTGTGGATATTTCCCAGTTGATTGCGAGAAGCAACACGTGCCAAGTATCCAAAGACATCTTCGTTCCGCTCGGGCTCTACCCGAAAGATGACACGTGAGCCGGTCATGAGGCGTGCCCGAACGGAGTCGCTTCTGCGCAAGAAATTTCAAAGAATGCGTCCGCCAAGTGCTGCTTTCGAACACGCCGCTCCTCAGCTGACGCCGCGAGAAACACGGCCTCGGCCAGAAGGTTCTTGAGTCGGCGAAAGTTGCCCTGTGTCGCCTGGTGAATCATGGAAAGAAGCTCAGGCTCCGCAAGATTGGAGCGTTCCTCCATGGGCAAGGAATCATCGAGAGCTTCCAGTAGCGCCGAAAACTTTGCGTCGTTCTCGAAGGGCTTGAGATGAAGAACTCCGGCCCAACGTGTATTGGCTTGTGAGTCAGAGTTAACGACGACTTCCAAGCCTGGCGTACCTGCAAACACGAAGGCAATACCGGTCTTGTCGTAGAGTTCTTTCAGGAAATCGCCAACCTCACCGCCTAGCCGGTCCGCCGAACGGTTAATTTTGCCGGTTGTACTCAGCCACAGATGCTGTGACTCATCGAACAGGATGACCCGAACGCCACAGTGCGACATCGCATCAACGACGATTTTTTCCAAGTCACTATTATTCTGATACTTCAGCATGCCTGGGTTAATCCCCAGTATTAGCATAATTGTCAGAAGTATGTCGGACTTACTAGGCCTGCTTCTAAGTGGAATCAGCATTACTTCGCATTGCCGCCATTTTGTCGTATCAACGGGAGGGTGGCGTCGTGAAAATGCGTCTAGCAGGAACGATTTCCCTTGGCCGCCATGGCCCAGTATCCATAGGCCGCCAGGGCTCTTGCTCCTCCTGGCGCGATTGAGTAATCCCTCCATAAACCGCGCACCGACCCGAAAGTCGTCGACATTAATAGATACACTTCGGACAAACTCAGCCCGGGCGGCGGGCAACCCTCGCATAGCGGCAGCCCTAAGGGCTTGGGGCGTCTGGGGCGCCACATTAAATTCGAGCGAGTCCAGGAGCGATGGCGTCTGGCAATCCCCCCCCCCCATGTCATACCCCCCACGAATATCGCGGCGTGTTGGTAACAGGCACCTCAAGCGCCGTGGGCACAATAAGACTCTGTCCTTCGAATGGTGTGGTGACGCTCTGGATTTTTCCCTGCAGTAAGGCATTCGAGTTGATTCCTGCCGTCCTGGCAAGTCGTGCCTTTACCAAGTTTTCTTTCCTATCCACCTCTGCAGCGATGGTGGCGGCAATGTCTAGGCGCGTCTGCAACAACACATCGATTGATGGTGACGCCCCTGCGGCCGACTTTGCCTGTTGCCGCAGATACTTGTGCTGGTAAAGGCTGAGTCCCGATGCGTATTCCGGGCGGGTGCAGCGAACTTTCATGTACTCACCCGAGCGCGGATTCTTAACGTGGATGTGGCCCAAGTCCTCCAAACTCACGGCATACTCGACACTTGTATTCCGACCTGCTTTTTTCATCAGGTCGTGAAGTGCTTCATCGGAGTAGTACAGCCCCATGAATCTGACCCCTTCGTGGGACAGCATGCCTTCGTGGCGAGATCCAAGGATGATGTTCAGTTCATCAACATTGGCTGGATATGGTGGCGGCGCGTTCTGTATTCCCTCATTCCACAACTCCAAAGGTGAGGCTTGGCTTCTGCTATGAGTCTGGATGTTGTGATAATCCACTGCCCACTTGTGCAGCAGATAAATGAGCGTAGAGAAGCGAATGACCGACTGTTTTACTGGGTCGTACCCTTCTCGTTTATGTAGGGCCGCGAACGTTTTGCCGGGCATCGCTTCGAAGAAGGTTTGCTCTAGCGTCAGGAAAAAACGTTCAATGGATGATTTGAGCCATGGTGTCCTGCGTTTGCAGAGTTCGTAAAGCGAACCAAGTGAGGCGATGGCTGCTCGATACCTCAAACTCTGGAAATCCAGACCTCGGTCGGAAACATACAAAGCCCCCAGTCCGTAGGCAGGCCAGGGGTTGACCAAGTCTGGCCAACGCTCATAGGCCATCTGATGGGAATGAAGTGAGTGCTTGATAGCACCAAAAATGCTCGCTAGGCCAGTCTGCTGAAATGAGACATAGAAACCCAAGAGAATCTTGGTGTAACGGTCCTTGATGGCAGTAAGCCACGGCCGTCCAAGTGGTAGATGAACCAGGTCATCTACGGAATAGAGATTGAGAGGTGTGTGGTCTATTTCTACAGCGTCTAGCGGGCGCACTGCCGGCAGGTGGCCCTTAATCATTCTGTACTTACGGTTCGTTTCTTCCCTGCCGTACCGCGCGACATCCACTTCGTACTTGTCGAGCGAATCGATTCGAACGTAGAACGTCCTTTCCGAGACCTTCTGCAGTCGCGGTAACTGCTGACGCGCTCTGTTCCGATTTTCTTGTGCGAGCTTTGCGACGTACATTTCGTACGCCGAACGCGCACTGGGACGAGTATCAACCAGGTAATGTGCGTCTATTGCGTCCTGCACAAAGCGTTCGCTCTCTTCGTCAAATCGCTGCAGGCTAGCTCGATATGTGTTCTTGCTAATCAACGCGACTACTTCTCCGCCGCTCGATATGTACTTACGCCACCACCTACAGACGGTTGAAACGCTCGGACAATTTTGTCCGTCACCGAGCTCTCGCGAAATTTCGGGCAGTATTTTGTCAATTTTCTCCTTCTGACCGACTGAGACTCCTGCTTCGACCAGCTTGTTGATGTATTCGAGTCGTCGGAGCGCCTCCTCCTGGTTGTTTTCTGATACATCGGCCAGCCGAACCGTTGGTGTCGTTTTCAGCTCTTCGCAGATGAGTTTCTTTGGAGACGAGAATGCTCGAACGATGGTAAGCGCACCAGTAGAATATGCTTGCCAGAAATCCGCTTCGATTAAGGTCTCTTGTCGGCCAGTCTCTGGGTTCTCGAAATACAGTTCTGCCGCGTGGCGCGAACGATACTCGAGCAACTCGCTACGCCAAAGAATCACCAACCCTTTTTCGAGGAAAAATTTTGCCATGTCGATTGCTCTTCAACCGGCATCGCGTGCAGGGAAAGGTCGTTTACCAGGCGCGAAATCTCTTCGGCGCTGAGAGTCTCGAGGAAACTGTTCGGTCGGCTCGAGACTACGAAGAGGCGTCTTAAGCGCAGTGCCTCCAACAAATGACCATGGCTCAAGAGGGCAATCGTGCCGTCGCCAAGTCGCCGCATCCGCCAAGAGGCGTCTATCTGTCGGTCGACGACCCATAGCCATCTCTGCCAGAAGACCACCATACCGAGTCGAGCTGAGAACGTCCTCAAGGCGAAGCCCTCCGAAGGGTTGGTCTGGCAGGCTGACAACGGAGGTGTGCCGGTCTAGGCGCGTTCCCCAGTCGAAGCAGAGATGTTTTGTCGCAACTAAGGTCCACACATCAACCAAGGCCAACGATGTCGTGGCCAGCAACTCCGGTACCGCAAGCGGGCCGCGAGTCAGCGCTAACGTCGCCTGTTCTACGACGTGCGTGGGCACGGTGCTGTTTGCATAGCGCCACAAGAGCTCGACGTTTTCTCGGCGAGGCTGGGCTTCGAGTTGAGCGTCCACGAGGAAAGAGAAAGGGAAATGCTGCTGTCGATATGCGGCCGCGATGGCAAGGTACTTGTCGCTGCGAGACCCTCCTTTGGCAAGATGAGCCAGCGACTTCACCTCTATGCGTAGTTGTGGCACAAAGGCATCGACGATGAAGTCGGGCGTATAGCCATGCAGCCTTCCGTCCAACTCGTATGTCTCGGTAATCGGCTGGGATGAAATCTTCCGGACATCGTGGCATAGCACGAAAGTCTTGATGGCTAGCTCTTCGATGTGCGATTCGTACTCGGCGTGGTGGTCCATGAGCCCCTTGTAAAAGCCGCCGCCCGTTGTTCGATGGGGGGAGCACTCCACAAGTGTGCGAACCGCTTTAGCGGTTTTGTCTTTTGACGGCATGACTATCTCCTGTGTCTGCGGCGCAAATGCCCGCAAAAGCAGACATTCACTGGAATTCTGGATACAAAAGGCGTACAGAGCCCTTGACTTCGCTGCAGGACAAGAGAGATACTGAAAGCGCCAACAGTCAGTATTCCCTGCCTATGCAGGGCGAAGCCGGATGAGCCCCAGGGTGAGTCCGGTTTTGTTTTTTTACATTTCGCTCCCCTTGTGGTTGGTCCACTGGGCTCGGTCATGAAGGCGCACGCAGAGCTGCTCAAGGCTGAGCACCGCGCCATCCTTAAGTCCGAGAGCGACCGCTATCCGGTGACTCTGACCTCTCAAGCATTTCCGCTTTCCTTCAAGCACTTGGTACACGAGGTTTGCCGAGAACCCCTGAGCGCGAGCCCATTCCGCTACAGGAATGCCGCTCTCTTCAAACGCTCTGCGGGCTAGCCTTGCAAATTCGCCATTTCTCGATATACTAAAAACCATACAATTTGCCCAAGCGTGTTTGAAAAAGAAAGCAAACGCCTCAAATCTAACACCGTTGTGTTGATTTGTGTGGGCTTGTCACGGACTTTTTGAATGGAAGAACTGGTTCGAGCAATCTCGCCAGGCTTTGGAGAGCGGCTCAAGGAAGAGCGCGAGCGGCTTGGTATGAGTCAGACGGCGCTGGCTGAAGTGGCTGGCATCAAGAGAATGGCTCAGGGACAGTATGAGTCGGAGCTTCGGTCGCCTACTGTCCGCTATCTATCGCTGGTTGCGGCCGTAGGCGTTGATACCCAATATCTACTGTTCGGGATGCGAGGCATTCAGCTCACTGCGTCACAGCGGGGCTTGGAGAAGAAGGCGTTCCAACTGGTCGAGGGTTACGCACGCCAACAGCCGGACGGCCAGTTGGGCGCCGAAGGGCGATACGCCATGTTCGAACTGCTACGTGCGTATCTGAGCCAGCATCTTGATGATGAAGGACAACCGCAAGCCAATCTAGCCGAGCTTTTGGCGGGTTTAGGTAGCCATAGCATGGTCTAGTGGGGTGGCTGTCCTATCCCTCTTGCACTACCCCTCAAGATGAGACTGGGCTGGGCGTGCGGGTCAGGCGCGAAGTAGGGCCGAGCGTGTGCCAAAGTCATGCGGCGACAGTCATGCGCGGTCCTCCTGGACCGCCAGGTGAGGCGGCTTGGCAAAAGTGGCCGCATCAGGCGGTAGCTCGGCGACGCCTTTGCTCTTTCCAGCCCAACCGTTGTTCACGCCGGGTAATTCGCATTCGCCGTAGGCGTCGGAATGTCTATCTAAAGGCCGCTTCAGGACGAAGGGCCAGTATGTCCCGTGAGCACAGTCACCACGGACGGATTGGCTTGCTCAAGACGGTCAAGCTCTACCCGGTATCCGTACAGGCAGTGCAAACTGAGGGCGACTGCGGCCGACCGCGAATAGCCCCCTAGCAATGGACCACTATCGTGTCTATCGATGCGGGCAATCCTTCGACATAGGTACGGATGAGAACCGCTTGTTCGGCTTTAAAAGCGCGAGGCAGCTTTTGTTTGGCGCGCAAGGAGATGTCTCGATTTAGGAAGTCGACGTCTTCGAACTGCAAGCGAAGGAAGAACGCAAACCCATCCAGGGCGGCGGGGGGCGTTCTGGCGCCGTAATTGAAACCACTGCAACTGTTGGCAGACGGGGCAACTTCTCTGCCTCGGTGCGAGAGCATGCAAAGACCTGCCGACCGTTTTCCGGGGTGGGGTGATACAGCTTGCTGACAAGACTTTTCAACCGTGAGGACATGTCCGGTCTCTTCGATTCATCCGTGATTGATGATAAGCGATACATCCAGGGGGGCGGCGGAAACCCTATGCGCTTAGTCAGGCCTCACCTCTGCGAATCGCCACATTGACTTGTCATCGGGCGTGAGCCTTAAGGCCTTGCGCCGTATGGGCGGAACCGTCCCCGGAGGCGGTTCCCGGTTACCTACGATGGAGTCCATAGCGGCTCAAGCGGTAGCCTCATCCCTTCTGTGGGCAGGTCTTCTTGCCACTGGAAATTACCTGCCGCGGTAATCCCAACAACGTGATTGTCTGGGGTAAAGCTGAAATAGCCTTGCGCCAAATGCTTGGCTTGACCGCAGCGCACAGCGTGTAACCCCCAGCCATCCCAGAAAGAGTCGGTGCGGACTGCGAAGTTGATGGCGAATCTCTGCCGTTTGCTTGGGTATGCGATGGCGGAAATGGAAGGTAGCTTGTTGAAGATACTCATCGCAACGCAGGACGATACGCTGTAGTCGTCTTCCTTCGCCAAGCATTCGAACAAGAACGCGTCTGCAATTAGGAGCGATTTTGCTGCTGTTCTATCACAGGCATTGACCATGTCGTTCAGCGCCTTTTGGCTTTCACCAAAGAACCCTTTTCCAGTCCGTTGAACTATATGCAGCGCACCTATCGGTAGCACTCGAATAGATGCTCCTGGCTGAATTGCAAAATCAGCGATAACCATTCGGCCTTGCCTATCTGGTGTGCCTGCTAGTGTTTCACTGAATGCCGTATCGGTATGGATGGCAAGATACAGAACAGAAAAACCTTCTGTGTTCGCACGACCAAGCCTAGCAGGAACGTCCTTTCGCCAAATGACCTCGTCAACATTGTTCGGCAAAGGGTCCGACTCTTCAAGTTTTCTGGCCCGACGAAAGTAGCGACCGGTCAGATTCATGTCCAAATTTAGCGCCGGATGAACTTGCACTAGCCGCCGGATAAACGCCCTTTTTTCATCTAGGGTATAAGTTGAGAACGCTGCAATTTCGGCAATTAACCCGTCCAAAGGGAGTGGCGGAAACTGCTCTGTAATCGTCGGCATGGTCGTTTTTAATTGGCTGCAGGGATGTCAACGCCTTCGTTGACTCTATAAGCAAACCCAGCCCAATCGCTAGGCGCAGGTTTTCTGGTACATGGGAGACAAGTTGTTTGCAGCATCAAGGGAGTCTTTCAAACGGAAGGAGGCTGCGGCGCTTCGGCTCTGAGGGCAATTCTTGCGTTTGAACATGTGGAAGGAAATCCGGCAAACGGTGACAGGGCCCGCTATCCATCAGATGGATAATGGGTGATGCCAGAGCCCCTGCCCCTCTATGATTTCTTGCCCCGGGGCTTGCTGGCGCGCTGACGAGGAGCCGCCGCGCGGGTCAACATCAGCGGGTTAATCGATGGGATGGGTGCAATCACGTCAAGCCAGGACTCACGTCCCAGCGCGCGAACGACCTGAATGAGCGTCCGCAGCGACGAGCCAGCCCCGTTCTCAAGGTTGCGTAACGTGCGAGGGCTGATGCCGGCCCGCTCGGCCAGTGTGGCCTGGTCAAGGTTGCGATGGATACGGAGAGTCTTCAGCCGCTCCCCGAGCTCTACCTCAAGCTCAGCTGACGTTCGATGTTGCTGGGTCGCGTTTGTCATCGTTACTTCGCCACCGCCTGCTCACAATAACAGGCAATATTATGCCGCTTGTTCCGCCGTGGGCAATCTAAGCGGCAGATTATTGCCTTTTGTTGCAGATGGAGCGCACGATGGCGGCCGCTGCAATTGCGGTCGCCGGACGCTACTTACGGAAGGTCACTCCATTGAACATGCTCTCGATGTCAGCGTCATGAGGGGTATCGAGGTCATCGGGCACCTCGAACATTCCTTTGGCGACGCCTAGCCGTTTCCCCGTCACAGCGGCCACGGGGACCAGTTTCGCGACTGGGTGCCCAGCCCTAGTTATGACCACCTCGTTCAACTCACCCCTCTCTAGGCTCGCGACGAGTCGGGACAGCGAAGTTTTGGCCTTTGCGATGTCAACGGTTGCCATGCCCCTCATCTCCTGAATCACGCAGTCGAAGCCATGCCTCGGCTTACTGCCACATTTTAGGCTGTAGCGCCCAGGTGCCGTTTGGCAAACGGCCCTCGTTACCCCTGTGCCGATGGCAATGGTTCGAATTGCATCCGCTCGTTCATTGAGACTGGCGTCCCAGCTCGGTTCGCATCTTTTGGATGAGTCGTTCTCCGTTCACGCAGAGAGTTGTCACGGCTTCCGTCTGCGAAATCGCCCAAGCGGTGGATAGTCCGTCTGCAACTCGCAGGCTGTGCCAAGGCATTACTGGCTCTCCCTCGTACTTCGCAAATGGACCATCGCTTTCCGGCACCACTCTGTCTCGCGGCATTTGTGCGACCAACTTGCGCCCATTGGCCGACTGAAGCATTGCAGGCCCCACGCTGAACCAGCAACCAAGGGCCACGGCCCTCCGCAGAAGGCTCGGAGAATCAGTGAACCAGTGAAGCACGGCTAGCCCAAACCCTTCATGAGCCTGAAGAGTGTCAAGAACCTCAGCTGCCGCCGCCCTGGAATGGATACTTAGTACTCGCCCCCCAAGGCTTTGGCAGCGTTGTATCACTGCCGTGAAGATTTGCAGCTGCAACTCAAAGTGCTGCCGGTATCGCGCCGACCCATCGAGTCCAACTTCTCCAACAAGTTGGCTGTGTTGAATCTGTTCCAAGAGCTGTGGCAACTCACCTTGTTTCTTGTCGGCGACTTCTGGATGCAGTCCCGGTGATAAGGACAAACGAGGGTGTGTCGGCAAAATCTCAGAGGTTGCGGCAAACGCTCTTGGACTGGTTGTGACGAGCCAAGTAAATTCCACTCGGCGCAAAGTCTCGGCGTAGACCTTTCTGGCATCGGGATACAAGTCTAGGTGGCAATGGAAGTCCATCAGAGCAGGCCATCCCGTTTGAGCAGGGCAGCAAGTTCAGCGAGACCTGCTTGCAGCACTTGCCGGTAGGCCGGACGCTCCGCAGGTGAGGCAAAGACAAGAGTTCCACCAAGGAAGCTATCAAGGCCTCGCTCTTCAGCGGAGAGCACAGCAAGCGCAGCAGCCATGGGGTCATCTGGGCCACTCATCTTGTCGGAACCTGCCAAAGAGTCATAGACATACTTCGTGGTGTCTGCGGATGGGTCCCAAGCCAGGAAGGCTGCCTTGCGAATCATGCAAGGAACACATCGACCACAGTGCTTCCGGTTGTAAGTGCGGAACCGCCCGCAGCTTGTTGAATTGGCCGCCCATTGGCGTATCAATGCTTGATTGCGACATTCAACAAGCATCTGTCCCTTGGTCTTGTAGCGGTACGGCAGCTCAAGCGCTACCGCAATGTCCAGACCGGTAAGTAGTTTCTGCAGCAGTTCAATGAATAGAGGGTGGGTCGTACGGGTGCTAAGGCTCGCAACGCGACCGGGAACCAGAGGAGGATTTACGCAGATGAATCCATTTTCCGGCACAAAGACTTGGGCAGGCGTACCAGGGATGCGTGACGCAGCAAGTACAGCGAAGGCATAGAACGCAAGGGAGCGTGCGCGAGTGGAAGGCTCTCGCAGCCCCTTGAAGCTAATGCCATGACTCCATTGCTGATGCGTCGCTGCACCGCCCAGAATTTCAGCGTAGTGTTTCTGTCGAGGGGAGTCCTCATGCGCCAACTGCGATACGAACATCGGTTTGCGCCCATCAGCCACAAGGTTGATGCCTCCAATCAAACTGTCGAGCCCACCTGACAGGAGGCAAATGCAATCACGGTCGTGTTCCTTGTCCTTGCCATCAGGAGGTGGGGCGCCTCCTTCTACGAAGTACACCGTCCAGTAGTCGCCGGTGAGGACTTTGAGCATGTTTTCAATGTGGCCCTTCCATGGCGTCCATCTCAAGGGCTCATGGAGACCTACAGTCAGCTCAATTTTCCGAGTCCATCCATCAGCGCTGGAGCGACGCAGACTCGCAAGGTCGGCGGCACAGACAGCGAGGCAAAACTGCACAAAATCCCACACCTGCGGGCTCGGCCTAAAGCCTTTTCGTTTCAGAGATCCTCGCCAGCTGTTAGCAATAGTGCCAACGCCATCTCGCTTGGCACTCTTGAAAAAGGAAAAAGCACGTTCACCATCCCTCAGATTTACAGGGATGTAGTTTGCCGTGGTACAGATGATTTTTGTCATGCGGCGAATACCTCCAGAGTCGAGGTAAGAACCTCGTGAGCCAACCGCTGAGGGTCTGCTTGGAGGGCTCCGTGTCGCTCCATCACCACCCGTACTTCGCTGGTAACAAATTCCTTCACGTCGTTTCTGTACAACTGGATTTGATGCGCGTCGTACTTCAGCCGTTCGTACGTTTGTCCAAGCAGCAAGTCCATGCGATTGCAGACATCATTTGCAATTGTGAAGCCGATAACCTCTCCGATTTGTTCGTCTGTCAGCGCGAAGATGTCGACTTCGGGCATCAGTTCGTAGAGCTGACCCAACGCTTCGGCGGCTGCATTCCGTAGCGACTCCTCGTCTACGCTTCCTGTATCAGGAAGTACCTCCCCCAGCAGCTCAAGAATCAGGTCATTGGCAGATAAATTCGCCTCGCGAACTCGCTGCACCCAATCGACTATTCGAGGGTCTGAACGGTCTCGCGCTGCAGCGAGAAACTGGCCTAGCTGGCCTGCGCCCTGCGCAGTTCGGCGCATAGTGGACGCAGCTCGCCGCGGCCCCCCCATGCCTTTGCTGACCATGCTTTTGGCGGCTGAGCGCAAAGCATCACGCCCCCCGCCTGACAAGAATCCGGACATATGCGTTCGTGCTGGGGCAAAGCGCCGACTGGGTGCAAGCTCCCCAGTTTCGCCCCCTTCAGGCGCAGTGGAATCGTTCTGGCTTGAGCCGCTGCTGTCCGCGTCCCCATCTGCGTTCGCCACACCTTCTCCATCGGTGCTTTGAGTGCCACCTGACGCAGCTCCGGCATCACCACCAGCCGCGTCAAGCCATTCCGGGTCAAACGGAGAGCCAGAGCCGCCACCTTTGCTGGATGTTGACGTCCCCACTTAGCGCCCACCTTTCTGCTTGCCCTGGATTGCTTTCTTTGAGGTTACTGACAAGTCTGGCTGTTCGGCCCACTTGTCGACAATGGGACGCGCCCAATTTTGCTCATAGAGGTAGGGAATGATGCCTGGACCAATGGCGGGGATGGGAGCCTGCGCCAATAGCGCTGTCGCAGAGGCAGAGAGCTCCGCATACACCTTGCACGGTTCAACAAGCGTCACGACGTCCTCTGCTTGCCGCCAGGTCCGCTTTGCTGCCCTTAGCTGCCAAGCTCTAGCCATGGCTTTGCCGGCCTGATGGGCTCCGGCGGCCTGAATGGCCGAGGTAAGGGGAGCGTTGGCGCCTGTCGCTACTACAAGAGCATCTCGCAATGCGCGGCCTTCTTCTGACATTTCATCAGAGCCAAAGTCTCGTGTGGCGCTATCTCTACTCAGGTGCAAAAGGGGACGAAGGTCCTCCTCTCCCAGTGCAGGATGAAGCTGGAGCCATTCTTTGGTAAAGGCCGTTTCCTTGAATGGTTCTGTTAGAGCTCCGTCCGCACGAGCCGCTTCCTCCGCTACCCTAAGCGCGTCGACTCGACCGTCTGCAGCTGATGTAACCAGCGCGGCAAGAGCGTTCGCCAACGGTTCGTCACACCGTTCAAGGAGGTGCCATTTGGCAAGCGCACGCACATCCAGTTTGATACCTTGCGGTTCGGCCAACGCGGCGCGCAAGAACACGGTATTCAAAAAGCGCTTCATGAGCCGAGGGTTGGCGTTCACTGCACTTGATTGCGCCAGCAATGGCGCCAACTCTCCTGCTAAGTCCATAAGGTCGAGCGCGGGGGCGTTGCCCAGACCTGCGAGGCTGTGCAGAAAGTCCTGTGTGATGGCGTCGCCACGCCAACTGGTTTTCAGGCGCTCCGGGAGTGCGCTAAGCGCATGTTCAAAGGTAATTTTGTCGACTCGGCCTTCGACGTGTTCGCGCTGCAACAACAACATTGCCAAGTACCCCTTGGCTTCGTTTACACCCAAGCGGGGAACATGCAAAGGCACCTGAATAAGTTTGTCGAAGTAGTTCGTTGCAACATCACCGGTGATGCCTGTTCCTTCGAAGTGCACTCTGACTGCACCACGAATGAATTCATTGTCTGCCGCGATAACAAAGGCGCTTCGCTTGAGGAATAACAGCAGTCGAATGGACTCCAAGGTAGAGATGGCTGTGCGAGGAAGACAGCGGTCTAAATCGTCGACGAACACAACCAACGTAATTTTTAGCTCTTCCAGAAGCTCCTCAAGCGCATCGCGGAAGGCTTGGATTTCGCTCGGTAGCGAGACAGGCTCAGCAGACCTCAACAACGCTTGGCTCTCGCCCTCATCCTGGTCGTCGGGGTCGTCTG
Organism: Uliginosibacterium sediminicola; assembly: GCF_039631295.1. Taxonomy (NCBI): domain Bacteria; kingdom Pseudomonadati; phylum Pseudomonadota; class Betaproteobacteria; order Rhodocyclales; family Zoogloeaceae; genus Uliginosibacterium; species Uliginosibacterium sediminicola. Next base: position 90,390 of record NZ_JBDIVE010000001.1, read on the forward strand.
CTCCACCGGCACCCGACTTGAGGATGTTTCCGCATTGCACGATGGCCCGACCTATGACTCCCACCGGAACACCGGTTGCGATGGTAGCCGCGGCTTCCCCCCCGAGCTGCACCAAACGTAAGAGGTTGATCCGCTGCAAAAGCCGCTTAGCCTTCTTGAGCAAAGTCTCGTCATTTGCGGCACGTCGCAGCACCTCGTCTCCAACCAATTGAAGAAGCGCGTTTCGCGATGTTTCAAAATCCTGGTAGAGCCACGGGTTGAAGGTCACAACAACGTAGGTGTTATCACTGTGGCTGATTGCATCGCTCAAACGTGCGGCAACCATGCGAACAAGTGACGACTTGCCTGCACCCCAACCGCCGGACACCCCAATGGAAATGGGCTCGCCACGCGCCTGCTGAAGCAGCTTCGCGCAGGCGTCCGCAACCACACCGAAGTTGAGGTAATCGACAGTTGTTTCGTTGTCATGCCACATGTTCCTTATTCTCCGCGAACGCCCTGCATATGACTTATTGCTATTTCAAATAAATCTTCCGGGTTGCTGCATCCTAAGGATTTGGCTCAAGTAGCGCGGTGACGTTGCTGAGCGCTCGGGTCCACTCCTTTGCGATAAGTGCCTTTAGCTCATCCTCCAGTCTCTTTCGAGCCTCGTTGTCGAACCACCCCTTGTTATGGGCTGCAACTCTGCTCTTGTAGCCAGGACCTTGCCCCCACTCATCCATGCACTTCTGCCAGAGCATCGGGTCAGCCTTGAGAGCATCCTTGAACACCGTTTGCCCCATCAATTGCACCTTGCGCAAAAGCTCCTCGTACGACGCGGTAAGCACCCTTTCCGCTTGCGTCAGCAGGTCAGCGGCTTCGACATAGCGCGGAGTGGCAGCAAGGATTTTGCAGTGGCCAGCAAAGTCGTGCGCCGCGTTTTCGAGAGCGATTACCGCTAGGCGCCGCGCACCGTAGCCGATGTGATGGGAATAGCTCAGCTGCTGCCACTCTCCCTCACGGCGTACCGCAGCTCGGACGGTGCTCGCATACGCCACCTGTATTTGGGCAAGCAGGCTTTCTTGAACGTGCGCTTGCACCGTGGGAACTGCTGCGTTCATTGATGCCCAAGTGCGCAACGTCTCGCCCGCGTCTCGCAGAACGGCATGGATACGTTCTTCACCATGGTTTTGCAGGAGTGCGCGGGCTCCTGTCATGGCGTCATTGATGCGGGTACGGAACGAGGCACGGGCACAATTGAGCCGCTCAAGTAAAAAACGTTGTGCGTTGGCCGCGGGGTCTTCGTTCGCGTTGTAAAACGCTATTCCGAGGGTCTGCAGCCCAAGTGGCTCCAAAGCCAGCGCAATTTGCTCGCCCTTCAGCTCGTAGCCCTCCTGTACGCTTTCCACCGAAATGCTTGTTGCGTCATCTTTCATGGCTAGCGCCTCAGCTGGCCTTGGCAGCACGAGAAGAGCAGAATTGACGTCCAGCGTCCGAATACCAGCGTCCTTGGCGCGTTCGAGAAGCAAGCGGGTCTCCGCAGCCGGCGCGTTGTTGAATTGGGAACACAAGATGGCAAGCGTGTGAGGGTCATCGAAGTGGATTTCGATGTCTTCGCGTGCTGCGGTTCGGTCGATGCCTTTAGTGTCAATAAACCGCACCGTAAGGTCAGCCGCCTGGAGCAGCTTGTCCGGAATGACCACCTCAATGCGGCGCGGCAAGGTGAAATCAGGGCTTCTGCCGTTGTTGATGGCAGAAAACATATCCCGCAACCATGCCTTGGGCGATTTGCCGGTAGCGCTGTCGTACCAAACGTCTCGTTTGTCGCGCCTATGAAGGTCCATGCGACTCAGCACCTCCACGACGAACTCACGTTGCGTGGCGAATTCGGCAGCAAGCTGTTTCGCCGGGTCGACTGTGATGCGCTTACCGTCGGCGCCCTTGGGCCTTTGAATTGGCAAGCCAGCCATGTTGCGCAGAGCTCGCGCCACCTCTTTGGAAATTCCTTGAGATTCCTGCCCGCCAGGTCCATCGTCGTCAGGGGACGGGGCAGCTCTCAAAATACTGTCCGCCAAGTCCTGGACGTCCTGGCGCAACTCGTCGTCGCTCTTAGGCTCGACGATGAGGCCGAACCCGGGCCCGGTGCGCAGATGCACCTCGCATACTGTAATACCCCCTCCACCGACCTCAAGGACTGGGGTCAGCGTTCCATCCTCCTTTGGAACCTCCAAGCCAGTCATCTTGCAGATAGCCGTAGACTTGCCTACCCCAATGCTGCCAATGAAGGCCACTTGGTGCTCCCGCTTGAGGAGCATCGCGGCACCACGTTCGAGCTCATCAACGTACTCAGAAAGGCGACGCTCGAAGGCGTGCGGTGTATCTGGCTGGTCACGCAGAACTACCAGCTCTCGAGCGACCTGTTCGGCTTCCCACAACAGGTCCTGGTCCGCGTGGTCCAGCGGCGGCCGCGGCAGCACCCGCCAGCTGCGGCGCAAAGCCTTCGCAAGGTCCTCCGCTTCAGGCGTAGCCAGTTGGGTGAGAATGTCTTGAACTTCTTCAAGGGTAACCGGCCTGTCGCCGCTTTCTATGCGGGACAGAACGGCCGGGCTGAGCGAGACGCGCTTAGCCAAATCTGCTTGCTTCACGCCGCTGCGCTCGCGCACCAGCAGGAGATGCCGACCGAGTTCGAACGGTGACCAGCCTTCATCTGTCATAGCAATACCCTCTAAACACGAAAGAATGCCTCAAATCTCTGTATCTAGACCGCACAGACACCTCGACTTCAACCTTCACTTTAGAAAGCCTTCCTGAAATAACAATATTTTTGTGAAACCTTGCTCTGAAGGCGTCAGCTGGCAACAAGCCTGACGGTTGTGGGCGTTGCGGAACTCGGTGAAGAGTAGGGGCGTCCGACCCTGTATGCGGGTTGTTCATGGAGGTCTACGAGGTGCGTCGGTACAAATTTCAGTGAGTGACGCTAGTGGGGGGCGTCTGGAAGGCCTGGGGCACTCGCTTGGGGGCAAGAAGTAACACCTGTGCAAAGTGCAGGTGAATGCATAACCTGAGAAAACTATGAACTTCTGCTTTTCGATAGCAAGGCTTGCATTTGAGCAGCCGAGCGTCCGGTAGCACGAATTGACGGCCACCCCGGGTGGCCGTTTTCTTTTATTTGCCCGCCTGAGTGGAACTCGCACCGCACCAGATTTTTTTATTGAATCAGTTTTTCCTGAAGCATTGCTATTACGGTAATCCCCCCTAAAAAGAGGCTGCCGAGTCACGACGCATCTCAGGCAAGTCTGCCATGTAGGACAGGGCTCATAACATGTTGGTTTTGGAAGTGTGCATCCGTAATAGACTAGCGTTTTTTCTTATAATCAACGGGGGCGTGGATGACCAAAACTCGCACAAGATATTCGTCATTTTCTGCGTTCCAAGCTGTGCCAAAGGCTACGTCATATGCGTTATTTGGTGCTCGCCGCTTGCAATTGGCTCAAGGTGTCTACTGTGAGCTCCGCGAATAGTGGTCCTGTGCAGGTACTGTTCGTCGACTTTGATGGTGTTCTACACGACGCGAATGAGGCCGCGTTTGACTTCGAGGCGCATGTGCTGCTCGACAATCCTCGGCTATTCGAACACATTCCTCTGCTTGCAGAGGCGCTTGCGCCTTATCCCGAATTGCGCATCGTTGTCAGCTCTGATTGGCAATCACTCTTCGATGATGCAGCTTTGGTGCGTCTTCTAGGACCTCTTGGCCCCAGGTTTAGTGGTGTGACTGAGATGCGTGCGCAGACACGTGCTGACTCCATCCTGCGCTGTGCGCAGCGCCTTAAGCTAACCTCATGGCTTGCACTTGACGACAACGAAAGCGTAGTCAAGGCAAGTCGTACGGACTCACGCTTTATCGCTTGTCCTTCAGATAAGGGTATCAGCGATGCTACCGCTTTGCGCGCACTGAAGAAGCGACTTGCTGTGGTCGTGTAGGCAGGGTGAGGTGGCCAGACTGGCGACGAGCACCTTGCTGTCCGCGGCTCTGTCACAGAGCAATAAAAGGCAATATTTTGCCGTTTAAGTGCATTTCCTGAATATAAACAGCAAAATATTGCCTTTTATTTTGGGCGGGGTGTGGAAAGGGGGGGAATTGGCAACGCCAAATTTGCACCCATTCCGACCATTAACCCGTTGACGCTCTCTCGGAACGCCTCGCCGCGCCAGCGTGCAAGTAAGCCCAGAAGCAAGAAATCATGAGAGTCGGAGAACGCCGTGCCTGTACGAGAGCGCCTCACCGCAGAGTCAGTAACAGATGCGTGTGTAGCTTGACAGGGCGGTTGCTTGCCTGGACGCGCTACAAGACCTGAGCCACCCATGAACCGAAGTGCGCTAAAACACCTCCGTAAATAGGCTGCCTTTTCAATGAACCGGCTGCAGCTTGCCGCTGTGGATGTTGATGGGGACGACCTGCTTCCCGCACCTCGTTTTCCAGTCAAGGCGAAATGACGACAGCTAGCTCTCAGTTAATGCGTCTTGGATTCTCTCGTTATGCGTCCATGCTCGGCAGAAACCCTTGTCTGGCAAGCGATGGTTTCTCAGTTTTCTTGGCCTCCCACACAAAGAACTCGCTGCTCAACGCTGCGTGGCTTGCAGGTGGCAAACGAACCCACGCCGCATAGAGGGTTCAAGTTGAACTGCGAAAGGTTCAAGTTGAACTGCAAACGACATCAATTTACAAGGCGCCCCTTGAAATACCCTGGGGGCGCCCCTATTATTAGCACTCGTCAGGGGTGAGTGCTAACAGCCAGCGCCGCGCAAGTTCGTGGCCGCACCCCCGCCTTTCGGGAAATGCCTTGTGGCTTTTTCTTTTGTTTCAAACACATATCCTTCTTTTCAGGAGCGAAAATGAGTATTCGTCCTTTGCATGACCGCGTGATCATCAAGCGTATTGAAGCTGAGCGCACCACGGCCAGCGGTATCGTCATCCCCGACAGCGCAGGTGAAAAGCCCGATCAAGGCGAAGTGCTGGCAGTGGGCAATGGCAAGATCCTCGAAAACGGCAGCGTCCGTCCGCTCGACGTCAAGGTCGGTGACCGCGTCCTGTTCGGCAAGTACGCTGGCCAGACCGTCAAGGTCAATGGCGAGGAAGTCCTGGTTGCCCGTGAAGAAGATATTCTCGGCGTCATCGAAAAGTAAAAACGGGTGCTGCGCTACTGCGCGGCCCGATCTCGATCCTGCGATGCTCGACGTATAGAACATACGTCTGCGCTTCTCGAATCGACCTCGAACCGCTCGCGACGCGCCTCCCCCGTTTTTCGCACTGCGATTACTGAATTCGAATCACAATTTCTGGAGTCATATAAACATGGCAGCTAAACAAGTTCTGTTCGGCGACGACGCACGCGCCAAGATCGTCAACGGCGTTAACATCCTGGCCAATGCGGTCAAGGTTACGCTGGGCCCGAAGGGTCGTAACGTGGTGCTCGAGCGCAGCTTCGGCGCCCCGACGGTGACCAAGGACGGTGTGTCCGTCGCCAAGGAAATCGAACTGAAGGACAAGTTCGAAAACATGGGCGCACAGCTGGTGAAGGAAGTCGCTTCGAAGACCTCCGACAACGCCGGTGACGGCACCACCACCGCAACCGTGCTGGCTCAAGCCATCGTGCGCGAAGGCTTCAAGTACGTGGCTGCTGGTTTCAACCCGGCCGATCTGAAGCGCGGTATCGACAAGGCTGTCAGCGCCATCGTTGCCGAGATCAAGAAGAACGCCAAGCCGACCACCACCAACAAGGAAATCGCCCAAGTCGGTTCGATTTCCGCCAACAGCGACAGCTCGATCGGCGACATCATCGCCAACGCGATGGACAAGGTTGGCAAGTCGGGCGTGATCACCGTTGAAGACGGCAAGAGCCTGGACAACGAGCTGGATGTCGTCGAAGGTATGCAATTCGACCGCGGCTACCTGTCGCCCTACTTCATCAACAACCAAGAGAAGCAAATCGCTGCGCTGGACAACCCGTTTGTCCTGCTCTTCGACAAGAAGATCTCGAACATCCGCGACCTGCTGCCGGTGCTGGAACAAGTCGCCAAGGCTGGCCGTCCGCTGCTGATCATCGCTGAAGATGTCGATGGCGAAGCGCTGGCAACCCTGGTGGTGAACAACATCCGTGGCATCCTCAAGACCGTGGCCGTCAAGGCTCCGGGCTTCGGCGACCGCCGCAAGGCCATGCTCGAAGACATCGCCATCCTCACCGGTGGCCAGGTCATCGCTGAAGAAGTCGGTCTGTCGCTGGAAAAGGCCACCCTGGCCGATCTGGGCCAAGCCAAGCGCATCGAAGTCGACAAGGAAAACACCATCATCATCGACGGCGCTGGCAAGGCAGAAGCCATCCAGGCTCGTGTGACGCAAATCGAAGCGCTGTCGGAAGCCTCCACTTCGGACTACGACCGTGAAAAGCTGCAAGAACGCAAGGCCAAGCTGGCCGGCGGCGTTGCCGTGATCAAGGTTGGCGCAGCCACCGAAATCGAAATGAAGGAAAAGAAGGCTCGCGTTGAAGACGCGCTGCACGCTACCCGCGCAGCCGTCGAAGAAGGCGTTGTGGCCGGTGGCGGTGTTGCACTGCTGCGCGCCCGCGCTGGCATCGGCGCCCTCAAGGGTGACAATGCTGACCAGGACGCAGGTATCAAGATCGTGCTGCGCGCTGTTGAAGAGCCGCTGCGTCAGATCGTGCAGAACGCCGGTGCCGAGCCTTCGGTCGTCGTCGCCAAGGTGCTGGAAGGCACGGGCAACTTCGGCTACAACGCTTCGAACGACACCTACGGCGATCTGGTCGAACTGGGCGTTCTGGACCCGGCCAAGGTGACCCGTTCGGCACTGCAAAACGCCGCTTCGGTGGCCAGCCTGATCCTGACCACCGATGCACTGGTTGCTGAACTGCCGGAAGACAAGGCAGCCGGCGGCGGCATGCCCGACATGGGCGGTATGGGTGGCATGGGCGGCATGGGCATGTAATTGCGCCCAACACACAGCGACTGGTGCGCTGTGTGTCAGCTCTAAACAAACCCCGCTTCGGCGGGGTTTGTCGTTTTGGGCGGCTGCGCACCTAGCGCGGAGGACGGACAAGAAAAGCCCGCCGAACTGGCTGGCGTGTTTTGTCGCAAAGTCCGCAGAAAGACAAAAGGTCCGCAAAGAGAAGCATGAATCGCTTCTTCTTTGCGGACCTTTGCGGACCTTTGCTTTTCCTTCGCGCCCTTCGCGTCTAGATCGCGGGGAACAACAATGCGATGGCCTACAGGCGCTGCATCAGCGCCGAGTGAGCAGGCTTTTTGTCCCTAAAACAGCGACTTACTGCGTGTCGTCGCCGCCGGTCAGCAGGGGAATGCTGCCATCCGATTGCTTGCCGAGCAGGCCGGTACGGCTGTAGATGCCCAGCTTCTGACGCGTATCGCTGATATCGAGGTTGCGCATGGTCAGCTGGCCGATGCGGTCAGCCGGCGTGAAGGCGGCGTCTTCAACCTTTTCCATCGACAAACGCTCAGGCGCGTAGGTGAGGTTCGGGCTTTCGGTATTGAGGATCGAGTAGTCATTGCCGCGACGCAGTTCCAGCGTCACCTCGCCGGTGATCGCGCGTGCCACCCAGCGCTGGGCGGTTTCGCGCAGCATCAGGCATTGCGGGTCGAACCAGCGGCCCTGGTAGAGCAGACGGCCGAGCTTCATGCCGTTCATGCGGTATTGCTCGATGGTGTCTTCGTTGTGGATGCCGGTCACCAGACGCTCGTAAGCGATGTGCAGCAGGGCCATGCCCGGTGCTTCGTAAATGCCGCGGCTCTTCGCTTCGATGATGCGGTTCTCGATCTGGTCGCTGGTTCCCAGGCCGTGGCGGCCGCCAATGATGTTGGCTTCATTGAACAGCGCCACCGAATCGGCAAAGCTCTGACCATTGATCGCCACCGGCACGCCTTCTTCAAAGCGCACGCTGACCGTCTCGGCCTTGACCACCACGTCCTCACGCCAGAAAGCCACGCCCATGATCGGCTTGACGATGTGCAGGCCGGCATTGAGGAATTCCAGATCCTTGGCTTCGTGCGTTGCGCCGAGCATATTGGAATCGGTCGAATAGGCCTTCTCGACGCTCATCTTGTAGTCGAAACCATTGGCGATGAGGTATTCGCTCATCTCCTTGCGGCCGCCCAGCTCGTCGATGAAGCTCTGGTCCAGCCAGGGCTTGTAGATTTTCAGTGCCGGGTTGGCGAGCAGGCCGTAGCGGTAGAAGCGCTCGATGTCGTTGCCCTTGTAGGTCGAACCGTCGCCCCAGATGTTGACGCCGTCTTCCTTCATCGCCACCACCAGGGCGGTGCCCGTGACGGCGCGGCCCAGCGGCGTGGTGTTGAAATAGGTGTTGCCGCCGCTCTTGATGTGGAAGGCGCCGCACTGGATCGCCGCGATGCCTTCGGCCACCAGCTGCGCACGGCAGTCGATCAGGCGGGCGATCTCGGCGCCGTAGGCCTTGGCCTTGCGCGGAATCTCTTCGTAATCGCTCTCGTCCGGCTGGCCGAGGTTGGCGGTGTAAGCACAGGGCACGGCGCCCTTGCCGCGCATCCAGTGCACGGCAGCGCTGGTGTCGAGGCCACCGGAGAAGGCAATGCCGACGCGCTCGCCGGCGGGAATCTTTTGGAGAATGGTTGCAGTCACGTCAGACGTCTCAGGCCAAATCAAGTCAAGCGCGCATTGTAACCCGTCCCCGCGCGCGGTCCCAGCCTCCGCACCGGATGAACGGCTCAGCGCAGCTGGATCGGTGCCTCGATCAGCGCGACCTCGATCTGGCCGCTGGCCGGCGCAAACCAGGCTTCCGCCTGCTGTTCCGCCACTTTGAAGCGCCACAGGCGCCGCCCGACGCGGCTCGCCAGCCAGCCGGGTGCCTTGACCAGGCTGGCAGCGCTGCTCAAACGCCAGCTACGGCAGGCACGTTCAAGCTTGAAGGGGTAGATCGTCAGCCCTTCGGCATCGACGCGCAGGCGCAGGAAGTTCTTGTAGTCGGCGCTGTGCAAGGACGCGAAGACATCATTGTCGTGCATGCCCGAGAATGTGCTCGACGCCGCCAGATAAACGCCAAACAGCGTGCCACCGAGCAGCATGCCCAGCGGGATCAAGCCCGCAACGATGAGCAGCACTTGCCAGGGCGTGGGCGAAGCCATGCTGAACTGGGCTGCCAGCCACCACAGCAAAGCCGCCACGCCGACATGCGCGCAGCCATGCGCCAAGCCCCAGACAGCTTTTTTAAGCGCCTGCCATGCGCGCGGCGGTGCACTGGCAAATCCCCACATGCCGCCAATCGGCAACAGCAACAACAAGACAGCGCCCGGATGATCGCGGAACACGTGCCAGGCATCCAGCGCACACGGACTCGACACCCCGCTGGCCGCCTGCCAGACCCAGATCAGCAGCAGATAGACGCCAGCGAGCAAAAGCGAGAACGCCGGGTTGTAGAAGCAGAACAAGAGATTGCGCCAGCGCATGCCACGCGCCGTCGGCTGGCTCGGGTACTCGATTTTGCGTGCATAGGTCTTCTCGCCCGCAGCCTCTTGCAGCACAAGCGTATCCGGCAAGTCATGCGTGCCATGCAGGAAGGCGCCGCCACCGCCAGCGGTGATGCGATGGCAGCTGCCATCCGCCGCGATGTAATGCGAGTAATGATGCAGATCGCCTGACAGGCTCAGCTTGAGCGTTGCCTTGCTCTGGGCAATGCGTTGCTCCAGAAACTGCAGATTGGGGTGATCGCCGGCCTGGCCGACCTCGCGCGGGATGCGCGGATCGCCCGCCTCCACCCAGCTCGAAACCGCCGGGCAGATGATGACCTTGCTGCCGGGGCCAAGCTGTTCAGCCAGCGATTCGAAATACGCTTTCTGCGGCGCATCGATGTCGCCTTCCAGCTGGATGTCGACCGCCCACAGCCACCAGTCGTGCGGCAGCTTGATGGCAAAGTAGCTGCGCTGCTGACGGGTCCGCCAGCCGCCAATCCAGCGCTGCTGGCAGAACACGCGCAGGAAGCTGGTCAGCCCGTCATACCAGTCATGATTACCCGGCAAGGCAAAGATCACCGGCGCCGCGTTGGCGTCCTCGCTCCAGGGCAAGGCCGCAGCATAAGGCGAGCAAAGCTTTTGCTGATACGCATCGCGCGAGGCAATCGGATACACCTCGTCGCCCCCCATGATGAGGAATTCCCCACGCGGCAGGCTGCGGCCGGCGGCTTCCAGCTGTGGCTGGGCCAGCAGCCAGGCGATGCTGTAACCCGAATCCCAGCCATCGCCCAGATCCGCCGTGTAGTCGAACCACAATACATCCCGCTTCGAGTAGTCATGCACCCGCGGCATATCCTGGCTGAGTGCGGCCTCGACTTCGCGGCGATCAATATGTGCGCCGAACACCGTGCCGATGAGCGCGCGGATGGCAATCTGGATCAGCTGCAACGGATTGAACCAATTGACCATGCGCGCCTGGTCAACATAGAGATCCAGCTGCTTGGGGGGCGTTGTCATCCTGGCTCACTCCACTCGTTTGCGATCATTTCAGCTGCCTGGCATTGTGGGGCGCACTCTGCGAGGCGACAAGCGCGGCACCGGCGACACCGGCCAAGCACAGACTCTGCACTGAATCCTGATGTCGCCCGCCCAGACAAAAGGGCAGGCATACAAGCAGTCAGGCTCACTGCGTGCACACTTCCGTGACTAAAACAGAGAGACGGGGGTCAGCATGGGCACACAATCCTTCCTCAAGATCAAGCTGCGCGTGCTGCTGCGCAAGATCGTCCGGCCACGCATTCTGCTGATCCTGCTGCTGGTCTTCATCGCCCTCCCCGCCGCCTTCACCTACTACTACGAGAACGTCTGGGAATTCCGCGACCACGCGCCGCAACGTGGCGCCAGCGTCGCCACACAGGATATTTTCGGCGATGCCTACACCCAGGTGCGCTATCTCGACCAGGGCTGGAAAGACAACGAAAGCCTGTGGTTCTACACCACCTCGCAAGGCTCGGACCTGCTGCCCTACGACTTCTTCCTGAGCCTGCAATCCGCAGGCAGCGACAAGCCCTTCCGCTCACTCGACAATATCCAGCGCTGGCGCTACCTGCCGCAGGAGCCGAGCGTGCGCAATCCCGATGGCCTGCCGGTCGGCTTCGTCAAGGACAGCTACAAGGGCCGCGAATATCTGGGCTTTTCCTGCGCCGCCTGCCACACCGGCCAGGTCAATTACAAAGGTACGGCGCTGCGCATCGACGGCGGCCAGACGCTCGCCGACATGGACGGCTTCATGCACGACCTGGCGGCGGCCATCAATGCCACCGCCCAGCTCGACGCAGCCGGCCACTGCAAGGTCGAGGTGTGCACGCAATTCGTCGAGCGGGTTCTGGCGCGTGGAAACTACAAGACGGCCGACGAGGTCACCACCGAGCTTGCCAAGTACCGTGACCGCATCGCCGCCTACACGCAGATCAATGCCAGCACCACGCCCTACGGCTATGCGCGGCTCGATGCCTTCGGCCGCATCTTCAACCGCGTGCTGGAGCATGTGATCCAGAAACAGCAGCTAGCCGACATGCTGCCCGAAGTGTTCCAGCGTGCCGAGCTGCAGGCCGTGCGCGAGGCGCTCAAGCCGGTACTCGAAGGCCCGCAGGAAGACCACGTCATCGAACGCGCACTGCCGCTACTCAGCGAGGCGCAACGCCAGCACTTCCTCCGCCACGTCTTCAACTCGCCGAATGCGCCGGTCAGCTACCCCTTCCTGTGGGACATTCCACAGCACGACTATGTGCAGTGGAACGGTCTGGCGGCCAATGCCGGCCTCGGCCCGGTCGGTCGCAATGCCGGCGAAGTGGTCGGCGTGTTCGGCACCCTGGACTGGAGCTACAAGCCGGGCTTTTCGCTGTCCTCGATCATCGGCGGCCAGCCGATCAGCACCAGCCACATCAGCTACGAATCCTCGGTACGCGTGCATAACCTGCGCCGCATCGAAGCGCAGCTGCGCAGCCTGCAATCGCCGCTGTGGCCGGAAGATGTGCTCGGCAGCCTCGACAAGACACGCGTCGAGCGCGGTGAAGGCCTCTTCGACAACCACTGCGCCGCCTGCCACGCCGCGATCGACCGCAAGGCCGAGGATCGGCGCATCGTCGCCAACATGACCATGCAGCCGGTCATCGGCACCGATCCGCAAATGGCGCTCAACAGCGTCACCGCCACCGGCTTCTCGGGCATCCTGCGCAACCAGTACGTGGCCACGCTGACGGCGGGCGACATCCTGATCGACAAGAAGGCGCCAGTCGCTGCCCTGCTCACCAAAGCCACCACCGGCGTGGTGGCGGACCCCTACCCTTCGGGCAACCTGATCGTGCGCGGCTTCAACTGGCTCTACGATCTGGCCACCGCCTTCTTCACCAACGAGATCAAGCCCTCGATCAAGAACGGCAACTACGACCCGGACACCACCGCCAATCCCTACGCCTCCCTGGTCGCCTACAAGGGTCGTGCGCTCAACGGCATCTGGGCTACCGCGCCCTATCTGCATAATGGCTCGATCCCGACGCTGTACGACATCCTGCTGCCCGAGCAGCGCAAGGGCGACCCGGCCGGCGAGGAATACCGGCCCACCAGCTTCGTCGTCGGCTCGCGTGAATACGACCCGGTCAAGGGCGGCTATCTGAGCCAGGGCTATGCCGGCTTCGTCTTCGACACCAAGCTCCCGGCCAACAGCAACGCCGGCCATGAATACGGCACGATCCACGACACGACGCTTGCCGCGCGCGGCCTCAAGCCGCTGAGCCGGGAAGAGCGCCTCGACCTGCTCGAATACATGAAGAGCCTGTAAGCCACACGCCATCACAGAAAGTCCGACACCATGAGCTACCTCGAACAGTTCGATGCCACACCCGATGCCGACAAGCTGCGCCTCGTGCGGCAGTGGATGGACAGCGAACCGCTGCCCTTCTTCAAGGAATTGCGCGAGCAGCGTCCGGTGCTGGTGACGCCCGGCGCCATCCTGCTGGCGCGCTTTGACGATGTCACCGAAGTGCTCAATCAGCCCAAGCTGTTCACCGTCGCGCTCTACCTGCCGAAGATGGGCAACGGCATCTACCTGATGGCGCATGACGACGATGCCCTGCACACCCGTGAAAAATCGATCATGCAGGGCCTGCTCAATCGCGACGACCTGCCGCGGGTGCGCGCCCTGGTCGCCCGCCTGGCCAACGAGATTCTCGACAAGGCGCCGGGCAAGAAGCTCGAAGTGGCCTACGACTACAGCCGCAGCATTCCCGCCGGTCTGGTGCAGGAGTACTTCGGCTTCAGCGGTGTCGAACGCAAGGACCTGATCGAATGGTCGTACTGGAACCAGTACGACACCTTTCACAACCAGCCCTTCGACATCATCGCCGACGAGCTGCGCGACCACATCAGCACACGCCACACCGAGACCGGCGAAAAGCTCAACAAGTACATCCTCGAACTGATCGCGCACCGCCTCATCACGGTCAAGGGCACAGGCTTGTGGCACTGGCTGCGCACCACCTTCAACAAGCTGATCGGCAACAAGGAGGCGGCAAACGACGACATCGTCGCGCGCATGCTGCGCAGCAGTTTTCCGGCGGAAGTCGATTTCGACATCCAGCGCCTGGGCGTCAATGCCGGCGGCCTGCTGATCGGTGCCATCGAGACCACCGCACAATGCGTCACCCAGGTCATCCAGTACCTCGTCGACAGCCCGGAGTGGTTCGCCAAGGCTCAGGCCGCCGCCCGCCTGCCCGACCCACGAGAGTTCGACGGCATCGTCTGGGAAGCGCTGCGCTTCGTGCCACTGGCGCCCTACCTATTCCGCCAGGCCGCCAGCGAATACACCCTGGGTCAGGGCACCGCTTACGCGACCAGGATTCCCGCCGGCAGTTACGTACTGCCGCTCACCCAGTCAGCCATGTTCGACCCGCGCGCCTTCGAGAACCCGGATCAATTCATCCCCAGCCGCAACTGGTATCACTATTTCCACTTCGGCTTTGGCGCGCACGAATGTCTGGGCAAGTACATCGGCATGGTGATGATTCCGGAAATGGTGCGCCAGATCCTGCTGCGCCCCGGCCTCAAGGCCAGCGCACCGATCGACTACAAGGGAGGGCCGTTCCCGGAAGTGTACGAGCTGAGCTGGAGCTGAGCCACTTGGCGGGCGCGCCCGGCTTGACGCCGGCACTTGCCTGAAGCGGCGCACTCTGCAATCCTCTGCGGCCTTGCCTCCGTCCGGCCGCCGTCTTCATCATGTCCTTGCTGCGCCTGTTCAAACGCGCCCTGCTGGTACTCGTCCTGCTGCTGCTCGCCTGGCAGCTGTGGCTGTTCGGTCATGTGCTGTGGTGGAACTGGTTCAATCCCAGTCAGACCAGCTTCATGTCGCTGCGCCTGGACGAGTTGCGCGAGAAAGATCCGCAAGCGCGGCTTAAATACCGCTGGGTGCCGTACAAGCAGATTTCGGTACAGCTCAAGCGCGCAGTGATCGCCGCCGAAGACGACAAGTTCGTCGATCACGACGGCTTCGACTGGGAAGGCATGCAGAAAGCGCTCGAAAAGAACCAGAAAAAGGGCAAGGCCGTCGCCGGCGGCTCGACGATCAGCCAGCAGCTGGCGAAGAACCTCTTCCTCACGCCATCGAAGAGCTACTGGCGCAAGGCGGAAGAAGCGATCATCACGGTGATGATCGAACTGGTGTGGGACAAGCGCCGCATCCTTGAGATCTATCTCAATGTCGTCGAGTGGGGCAATGGCATCTTCGGTGCCGAAGCGGCCGCGCAGCGCTACTTCGGCATCCCGGCTGCCCAGCTCAGCGCGGCACAAGCGGCGCGCATCGCGGTCATGCTGCCCAATCCGCGCAAATTCGAGAAAAGCTATCCGCCGCGCCTGGCCGCCCACGCTGCACGCGTGCAGTCACGCATGAACTTCTCGGAAGTGCCCTAGCGAATTCCGGCCACGAGGCTTTCGCAGCGCACAAGCTGGGTTAAACTCGGCGCCTCATCGCATGCGCCGCCATGCGCCTTCGAACCTCTGCGCATCGCCGGGCATGAACAACACACCCGAACAACTCCATCACGACGAAATGCAGCACACCCTGCGTGATGTGCAGTCCCTGCTCACCCGTCGCAAGCTCGAAGAGGACCTGGTGCACCGCCAGGAGATGAGGAACCACGAACTGGTCGAGAACCTCGTTCACAAGCAGAACGTGGTACGCATCACCGAAAAGCTCAACACCCTGCATCCGGCGGACATCGCCTACATTCTCGAATCGCTGCCACTCGACGACCGTCTGTTCGTCTGGGATCTGGTCAAGGCCGACAGCGATGGCGAAATCCTGCTCGAAGTCTCCGACGCAGTGCGCGAGTCGCTGATCGAATCGATGGCGCCGGCCGAACTGGTCGCCGCTGCCGAACAGCTCGACGCCGACGAACTGGCCGACCTCGCGCCCGACCTGCCCAAGCAGGTGATGGACGATGTCTATCTGGGCCTCGATGCCGAGGAGCGCGAACAGCTGCGCGCGGCCATGTCCTACGAAGAGGACGCCGTCGGCGCGCTGATGGACTTCGACATGGTGACGGTGCGCGAGGATGTCTCGCTCGAAGTCGTGCTGCGCTACCTGCGCCGCTTCGACGAGCTGCCCGACCACACCGACCTGCTCTTCGTCATCGACCGCGAAGAGCGCATGCTCGGCGTGCTGCCGCTGCAGCGCCTGCTCATTAACGACCCCGACAAGCTGGTTGGCGAGCTGATGGTCACCGACATGCTGTGCCTGCATCCGGCCGACAAGGCCGACGACGCCGCACGCGCTTTCGAACGCTACGATCTGGTCTCGGCCCCGGTGACGGATCGCGACCGGCGCCTGATCGGCCGCCTCACCGTGGCTGACGTGGTTGACTACATCCGCGAACAGTCCGAGGCCGACCTGCTCGGTCAGGCCGGTCTGCGCGAAGATGAAGACATCTTCGCCTCGGTCTGGGACTCGGTGAAAAACCGCTGGGCCTGGCTGGCGGTGAATCTGGTCACCGCCTTTGTCGCCTCACGCGTGATTGGCGCCTTCGAAGGCAGCATCGTCAAGCTTGTTGCCCTGGCGGCGCTGATGCCCATCGTCGCTGGCATTGGCGGCAATGCCGGCAACCAGACCATCACCATGATCGTCCGCGCCATCGCCATGGATCAGCTGCAGCCGGGCATGTTCCAGCGCCTGCTGCGCAAGGAGCTGAGCCTCGCCCTGCTCAATGGTCTGGTCTGGGGCGGCCTGCTCGGCGTGCTGTCGATCGTGCTCTACCACAGCTGGTCGCTGGGTCTGGTGCTGACGGCCGCGATGACGCTCAACCTGCTGCTGGCCGCGTTCATGGGGGTGATGATTCCGATGACCATGTACCGCCTCGGCCGCGATCCGGCGGTGGGCTCTTCGGTACTGATCACCGCCTGCACTGACTCCGGCGGCTTCTTCATCTTCCTCGGTCTGGCCACCCTGCTGCTGATGTAAGGCTGGCGCAGCGGGCTCAGCTCATCGGCAAGCCTGCGGCGGCATTGGCCGGCGCATGCACACGCGGCAAAGGAGAAGACGCGAGATGACGCGAAGTCCGCGGTGCGCTATGCACCGTCGGTAATGCCGGCTGACGTTCGAGGTGTTGCAACAGGCCGTCGAAAATGTGGCGCATCAGGCGCGAATGCACGGCGGGGATGTCCAGCACATAGGAGATCAGGGCCACCAGACGGCTGCGGATTTCGAGATCCACCGCATACGAAAGCTGAGTGCCCTTGGCCACCGCCTCCAGCTGCCACAAGCCGGCGCCCAGATAGACGCCACCCACGTAAGCCATGTGCATTGACAGCTGTGGCACGCAGGCCGCCACCTGCAAGCTCAGACGCTTGCCGTTGCGCGGCTCCAGCTCGATCTTGCTGCCGACCACTTCTGGCGTCGCCTGCAAGACATGCACGGTGACCGTGGACGGCCACCACAGCGGGTAGGCCTTGAAGTCGGTCAGCGCTTTCCACACCATGTCGGGCGGAAAAGGCAACGTGATCTGGTCGTAGGCAACACATCGTCTTGTCATGAACAACTCCTCAAGCCCTGCGGGCGGACTCCACGCCCTGCACCTCGGTCACCTGCTGCAAGATGCGCTGCACCAGACTCAGGTTGCTGACTTCGACCGTGAAGCGCATATAGGCGCGCTGACCGCGTGAGACCGTATTGACACCGATAACATTGAATTTGTCGCGCGAGAAAACATCCGAGATGTCGCGCAGCAAGCCTGGCCGGTCGTTGGCCTCGATGGCAATATCTACAGGATAGACCGCATTGCGTGCGCTGCCCAGAGCACCATTAGGCTGCTTCGCGACGCCGCCCCATTCGGCTGGCACCAGCCGCTCAGGGTGACGCTGGGCGATGTTGAGGAAGCTGCGGCAATCCGTGCGGTGAATCGAGACGCCGCGCCCGCGCGTCACGAAGCCTTCGATGGGGTCCGGCGGCAAGGGCTTGCAGCACTTGGCCAGCTGGGTGAGCAGCTGACCAACGCCGACCACCAGGATGCCCTCACCCGACTCGGCTGCACGGCGTTCGCCGATGACCAGATCGGGCGGCGGCGGAGCCGGCGTGGTATCGATCTGCAAGGCATTGTGGATTTGCCGTGCGCTGACATCGCCGCGACCGACCGCAATGAAGAAGTGCTGCGTGTCCTTGAAGTTGATCTTGCCGGCCAGGTCGTCCAGATTGGCATGCGTCTGGCCCGCGCGCTGCAATTCACGCACGACAATCGCACGGCCCTGGGCGGCAGTCTCTTCTTCCTCCTGCTGCACGAACCAGCGCCGCACCTTGGCGCGCGCATTGGCCGTGACCAGATAACCGAGCTGCGGATTGAGCCAGTCGCGCGACGGTCCGCCCTGCTTGGTGGTGATGACTTCAACGACTTGGCCATTGGACAGCGGGGTATCGAGCGGCACCATCACGCCATCGACTTTAGCGCCACGGCAGCGATGGCCCAGATCGGTATGCAATCGATAGGCGAAGTCAATCGGCGTGGCCCCCGCCGTCAAGTCGAGTACGCGACCTTGCGGGGTCACCACGTAGATGGTGTCGTCCAGCGCGGCGCGGCGCGTGTGCTCTTCCCACTGTTCGGCATCGGTGACTTCATCGCGCCACGACAAAAGCTGTCTGAGCAGGGCGATCTTCTCGTCGTACGCGCCGTCCGAGCGCGTTGCACCTTCCTTGTAGCGCCAGTGCGCAGCCACCCCCAGTTCGGCATGCTTGTGCATGTCATTGGTGCGGATCTGCACCTCCAGCGCGCGACCGTCCGCCGCACGCACGGCGGTGTGCAGCGACTGGTAGTTATTGCCCTTGGGCTTGCGGATGTAGTCGTCGAACTCGTTGGGAATCGGCGTCCACAAGGAATGCACCAGACTCAGCACGGTGTAGCAGTCGCTGACATCGTCGACCAGCACACGCAAGGCGCGCACATCGTAGACATGCTCGAACTCGATGTGCTTGGAGCGCATCTTGTTGTAAATGCTGTAGATATGCTTGGGGCGGCCATACACCTCGGCCTTCACGCCCTGCTCAGCCAGGGCTGTGCGCAGGCGCTCGATGGACTCGGCAATGAAGGCTTCGCGTTCGACCCGACGCTCGTCGAGCATCTTCGCCAGGCGCTTGTAAGTTTCCGGCTCCAGGAAGCGGAAAGAGAGGTCTTCAAGCTCCCACTTGAGCTGCCAGACGCCGAGACGATTGGCCAGCGGCGCGTAGAGATCGATGCTCTCGCGCGCAATCGCCGTCTGCGCCAGATCCTTGTTCTCGGCGAAGTAGCGCAGGGTCTGCACCCGCGAGGCCAGGCGCAGCAGGATCACGCGCAAATCCTCGGCCATCGCCAGCACCATCTTGCGCAGGGTTTCGGTCTGCACCTGCAATTCGATCGGTGAGGCATTGGCCGCCGGCCGCGACAGCAGGCGCAAACGGCTCAGCCGCGACAAGCCCTCGACCAGACGCGCCACCGGCGAGCCAAAGCGCGCCTCGATCTGCTCGATATCGTGGCGGCCGCCCTCGCCCACGGCGAACAGCAAGGCAGCCAGCCGCGCGTCGACGTCCAGCCGCAACGAGACCGTGATCAGGGTCATGCCCAGCGCGTGCTGCCAGACTCCCTCGCCGCTGCCCAGCTTGTGTCCTTCGTAGGCGGCTTGCGCCCATTCGATGGCTTGCGCCAGACGCGCACGATCAGTCGGTCCCAAGCCCTCGCCGAGCACATCGGGCAGTGACGCAGCGCCATCAGTATTGGCGACAGAATGTTGTACGGAAACCATACCAAATTATCCCACAGCCGCAGGGCTCACAGCCCGTACTTGTGGGAAGCAAGTAACGGCCCTGCTTTGGCCACTGCCTTGTCCGGACCGGCAGCGCCAGAAACAAAAAAGGCTGCCCGCAGACAGCCTCTCATGCGACCCGATCAGACGCTCAGAAACGAACTTCCGCGCCCAGCGAATAGAGTTCGTAATTGGCCTTGGCGGTCGTACCAAGGTACTTGAACTTGGCGCCACGGAAGGTTTCCGCATCTGCGCGCACCGCAAAGTGCTTGCTCACGCTCCAGCTCATGCCCGCACCGACAAAAGGCACCGTGGACTTGGTCGAGGTTTCGGACACACCGGTACACAATGTGATGCAGTTGTAATCCGTGGTCACACGGGCTACACCCAGTTTGCCATGCATGGCCACGGATTCGGTCACCGTTGCCGTGCCGACCACCGAGATGGCCAGCGCCTTGGTCTTGAACTGGTCAGCCGAGGCATCGCTGCCGATCAGACCGGAGAGCTTGTAGGTGCCAAGGCTGTAAACGCCTCCCTCAACGGCGATCTTGCCCCAGGAATAACCGCCGTACAGTTTGGTCCCACTATCACTCCGGGCGCGCTCTGTCAGGGAAGTGTAAAAAACCAGGTTGTTCGCCTTGGCGCTGACATTCGAAGTCGTCAGGCCGGCACCAGCACCGAGGTAGGCGCCAGAGAAACCATCCGCAAAGGCCTGCGGACTCAGCAACAGGCAAGCGACGATAGCAACCAGTGAGGGCTTTTTCATACTGCACTTCTCCCGTGAATGACAATGCAAACTGAATGAACACAAATTAACATGTTTTATTCAGCAAGATCATCTGTATTCAAGGGCATGCAGCGAGATTGTCATGCAGATTTGCGCGCCAGCAACACCACGGCTTGCGTGGCAATACCCTCACCGCGCCCGAGGTGCCCCATCTTCTCGTTGGTCTTGCCTTTGATATTGATGCACTCGGCCGGCACATCGAGATCGGCAGCCAGATTGGCAATCATCGCCGGCGCATGGGGCGAGATCTTCGGCGCCTGGGCGATGATCGTGGCATCCAGATTGACCAGCAGCCAGCCCGCTTCACGCACCCGCGCATAGGCCTGGCGCAACAGCACACGGCTGTCGGCGCCCTTGTAGGCCGCATCGCTGTCGGGGAACAGGCGCCCGATGTCGCCCAGGCCGGCTGCGCCGAGCAAGGCATCGGTAATGGCGTGCAGCAAGGCATCGGCATCGGAATGCCCGAGCAATCCTTTGTCATGCGGAATCTCGACGCCACCGAGGATCAGCTTGCGGCCAGCGACGAGGGCGTGCACATCGAAACCCTGACCGATGCGGAATGGAAATGCGGCGATGCTCATGAAGTGGAATCCTCTCTTGCCTGCAGGATCTGCGCCGCCAGGGCCAGATCCTGCGGCCAGGTAATCTTGAAATTGCTGGCCTCGGCAGCCACCAGGCGCGGCTGCAGGCCCAGCGCCTCGACAGCGCCTGCTTCGTCGGTCACCGCATCGGTATGCGCCAGCGCACGGCGCAACAAGCCGCGGCGAAACATCTGCGGGGTCTGCGCCTGCCACAGCTGCTCGCGCGGCACCGTGGCACACACGCGGCCCTGTGCATCGGCACGCTTGAGCGTGTCGGCCACCGGCTGGGCCAGCAGGCCGCCGACGGCATCATCGGCCAGCGTGTCGATCAATGCCTCGACCTGTGCGCCACTCAAGCAGGCGCGTGCTGCGTCGTGCACCAGCAGCCAGTCCTCGTCAGCTGCGTCGATGCAGGCGAGGGCATTGCTCACACTGGCGGCACGGGTCGCTCCACCGACATGCAAAGTTGTCAGCTTGCCACCCAAAAGTTGCCAGTCAAACTGCGGCCACCAGGCGTCGTCGGGCGCCAGCACCACATAAACCTGGCTGATACGCGGCACTGCAACAAGAGTCTGCAGGGCATGCCAGATCACCGGCTTGCCGAGCAGATCGAGGTACTGTTTGGGGCGTTCGCTCCCCATGCGGCTGCCGCTCCCGGCCGCTGGGACAATGGCGATGAATCGTTCGGTTCGTGACATATACAGGATTTTACGCTGCGATACCGCGGTTTGGCCGTCCCGGGCGATAAGCTATGCTGGAAGCTCACCGATTCACGCCTCAGCGCCCGCATGCCCTATTTCATCCGCCATACTGAAATCCGCATCCAGTCCGGGCGCATCTGGCTGGATGCGCTGCTCTCGCACGCGCCCGATGTGCGCGGCCTGATCATCGAGGCCCAGCCCTGTCTGTCGCAACTCCCATCCTCACCAGCCTTTCACGCCGCCAGCCTGATTCGCGAGGCCGGCTTCGCCAGCTTGCTGGTCAATATGCTGACCGCCCAAGAGCTGGAAGACGATGAAGATTGCGCCTATGACATCGCCCTGCTCAGCGCCCGCCTGCAGAGCGTACTCGACTGGGTGGCGCAGCAACCGCAGCTGAGCCACCTGCCGCTGGGGCTGCAGGCCAGCGATACGGTGGCCGCTGCGGCGGTGCGCACCCTGGTGCGCTTCCCGCTGCGCGTGGCGGCCTTGTGCATTCGTGACGGCAGGGCAGATCTGGCCGGCGCAGATCCGCTGCGCCAGCTGCAGACCCCGAGCTTGCTGCAAGTGCATGCCGACAGCCCGCTGCGCGTCCCAAGCAGCCAGGCCTACGCCCTGATGACCGCAACACGCGCCTGGCAGGACCTGAGCGACAAGGCCCACCACAGCGCCCTCACCGAGGCCACGCAGAGCAGCCGCGACTGGTTCCTGCGGCATCTGCCCAAGCCTGCAGAGCAAGATCCGAAAGCATAGAATCCCGTCCCGATGGACATCGCATCCACACCACTTGAACACCATGATCAGGAGACTCCATGAATCTGCAACGCCGCATGATCCTCGGCGCCAGCGCCGCTTTGCCGCTCGCCGCCATGCTTGAGGGCTGCGCCAGCACACCGGCGCTGTCGGCCTCGGGCAGCGTGGTTGACGCCGCTTACAGCGGACCGGCCGGCGCGGTCGTCGAGGGCAAGGCTTACTACAAGAGCATCCAGGCCGCGCTGGATGCGGCGCCATCGAATGCTGCGCAAGCCTGGCGCATTTTCGTGCGCAATGGTCGCTATTACGAGAAGCTCGACATCACCAAGCCCAATATCCAGCTGATCGGTGAGAGCCGCGAGAAAACCATCCTCACTTACGATGCCTACTCGGGCCTTGCCAAGCCCGGCGGCGGCAACTGGGGCACCTTTGGCTGCGCCACGTTGATCGTGCACGCCAGCGATTTCCACGCCGAAAACCTGACGATTGAAAACGGCTTCGACTACCCCAGCAACGATGCCAAGGATGCCAAGGATCCGACCCGCACCAATGATCCCCAGGCCGTCGCGCTGATGACCGACACCGGCGCCGACCGCAGCCTGTTCGTCAACGTGAAGATCACCGGCCACCAGGACACCTTGTTCACCAATGTCGGCCGCAGCCTGTTCCGCAAATCCTATGTCAGCGGTAATGTCGATTTCATCTTCGGCGCCGGCCAGAGCGTATTTGAGGAATGCGAGATCGTCACCCGCCCGCGCAGCAAGCCCGGCGTCAATCCGGTCGGTTACGTCACCGCGCCGAGCACCCAGCTGAGCGACAAATACGGTCTGGTGTTCATCCGCTGCAAGCTGCTCAAGGAAAACGACAAGCTGCCCGATGAATCCAGCCCGCTGGGCCGCCCCTGGCACCCGACCAAGAGCTTCCCGGACGGCCGCTATGCCGACCCGAATGCCGTCGGCAGCAGCGTGTTCATCGAATGCTTCATGGACGCGCACATCACCACTGACGGCTGGGCCGCGATGTCTGGCACGCAGAAGAGCGGTCCTGACAAGACCTGGTTCAAGCCTGAGGATTCGCGCTTCTTCGAATACAAGAGCAGCGGCCCCGGCGCCAAGACCGGCAGCAAGCGCCGCCAGCTGAGCGATGCACAAGCGGCTGACTACACCGTCGCCAAGCTGCTCGGCGACTGGAAACCCTGAGGCCGACACGTTTGCTATTGCCACTCAAGCAGGCGACACTTCGCTGTCGCCTGCTTTCTCTGACCCATGCTTCCCTGGCTTCATCCGCATGCTGCGCCCCGTTTCCCGCCCGTGCATCATGCCCTGCGCGAACCTAACGGCCTGCTTGCTGCGGGCGGCGCGATGTCACCGGACTGGCTGCTGAGCGCGTACCGGCAGGGCATCTTTCCCTGGTATTCGGAAGACGATCCCATTTTGTGGTGGAGCCCGGACCCGCGCATGGTGGTGATCCCCGGCGAAATGCGCCTGACCCGCTCCCTGCTCAAGACCCTACGCAACACGCCCTTCACGGTGCGCTGCGATCAGGATTTCAGTGGCGTCATGCAGGCCTGCGCCGACACCCGCGCGCAGACCGGCACCTGGATCAATACCGACATCGTGGCCGCCTACAGTGCCCTGCATCGCCTGGGTTGGGCGCATAGTATCGAAACCTGGCACGGCGAGGAGCTGGTCGGCGGGCTCTACGGCGTGGCCATCGGCCGTGTGTTTTATGGCGAGTCGATGTTCCACCGCCGCAGCGATGCCTCGAAAATTGCGTTCGCCCATCTGGTTCGCCTGCTTGAGCAGCGGAATTTTGCCGTGATAGATTGCCAGATGACGACCTCGCACCTGCAATCGCTGGGCGGACGTGAAATACCGCGCGCACAGTTCTTGCAGGGCTTGGCACAATGGACGACAGAGCAGTTGCAGCCGGAGTCCTGGGCGCACTACGACATGAGTTTTGACTGGCGGGCGGTACCAAGGCATGAAGCAGCACTTTGACCACGTTTTCTGCAGCCGCGCGCGGGAGCACTGAGATGTCCCTGCTCAAAGACCTGCCCTATTCCTTCCTGCAGTTCTATGCGACGGCGCCCTACGCCTGCTCCTACCTGCCCGAACACACGGCGCGCTCGCAAGTCGCGACGCCCAGCCACATGATCGACACCGCGCTGTACAGCGAGCTGGTGCATGGCGGTTTCCGGCGCAGCGGCGTGTTCACCTACCGCCCCTATTGCGACAACTGCCAGGCCTGCGTGCCGGTGCGCATTCCCGTCAATGAATTCAAGCCGGACCGCAGCCAGCGCCGCGCCTGGCGCCGCCACTACGAGCTGATGCCGCGCGAGCTGTCGCTGAGCTTTCGCGACGATCACTACGATCTGTACCAGCGCTACCAACAATCGCGCCACGCCGGCGGCGGCATGGACCAGGACAGCCGCGAGCAATACACCCACTTCCTGCTGCAAAGCCAGGTCGACACGCGCCTGGTCGAGTTCCGCGATCCGCAAGGCGTGCTGCGCATGGTCTCGGTGATCGATTGCCTGACCGACGGCCTCTCCAGCGTCTACACCTTTTTCGACACCGAGTCGGACCATGCCAGCTATGGCACCTACAGCATCCTGTGGCAGATCGAAGCCTGCCGGATGATGAACCGCCCCTATCTCTACCTGGGTTACTGGATCCGCCAGTCGGCCAAGATGAATTACAAGCAGCGCTTCAAGCCGCTCGAAGGGCGCATTGCCGGCAGTTGGAATGTACTGAGCGAAGCGGAGCTGGCGCAGCGGCCATGACCGACAAACCCGCTTTTGGCACGATCCTGCTGACCGGCGCGGCAGGCAAGCTCGGCAGTGTGCTGCGCGAACCACTCGCGGCGCTGTGCTCGACACTGCGGCTCAGCGACCTGCGCCCGCTCACCCAAGCCTGCTCGGCCAAGGAAGAATTCATCGCCTGTGATCTCGCGCAGACCGCCGAGGTTCAGGCCCTGATGCAAGGCGTCGAGCTGCTGGTGCATTTCGGTGGCGTGGCGCACGAGCAAGCCTTCGAACGCATTGCCGCAGCCAATCTGATCGGCCTCTACAACCTCTATGACGCTGCGCTGACGCATGGCGTGCGCCGCGTGGTGTTCGCCAGCTCCAACCACGTCAATGGTTTCTCGCGCATCGATGAAGCGACCACGCCGGCCAGCCCGCCGCGCCCCGACAGTCTTTACGGCGTAAGCAAAGTCTATGGCGAAGCGCTGGCGCGTTACTACTTCGACCGCCACGGCATCGAGACAGTGTGTCTGCGCATCGGCAGTTGCCTGCCGGAGCCCAAGAGCCCGCGCTGCCTGCAAGCCTGGCTCAGCCACCGCGACCTGATCGAACTGGTGCGCTGTGCAGCGACGGCACCGCAAGCGGGCTTTGCCGTCGTCTGGGGTATTTCGGACAATCAGCAAGCCTGCTGGCAAGGCGATGATGCCGAACGCATCGGCTACCAGCCGCAAGACTGCGCCGAGCCCTGGCGCGAGCAGGTCGAGCGCGCACGGCCCGAGATGCTGAGCGATCCACGGATGCGCTTTCAGGGTGGCAGCATCGTCAGCCGCGACTACCGCAAGCCGGCAACGCTGTTCCCGCACCCGGCGCCAGCACTGCCCGCGTGGGATGACAGCAAGGATTGAAGCGACAGCAGACTCAGTGCGCGGCGTGCTGAAGCTTGGCCAGACGTGCCGCCGCCGGACCGATGACATAACAGCCGTCGCTCAGGCGAAGGACGAATTCAGCGCGGATCAGCGACTGCAGCAGGCGCAGGATGGTGCTTTTGTAGAGCCCGGTACGGCGTGCCAACACGGCCAGCGTCAACGGCGCATCGCCCTCCTGAAAGGCGGAGAGGATGAGCAAGGCGCGATCGACTGCGGCAACACCGCTGTGCTCTGAAGTCATGCGGAGAGAAACTCAAGGACATTCAACCTTCATATTTATAACGACATCAAGGGCAATTGGCAAACGATTGCAGTTGATCCTGATCATGTTGACAGCCATTTCACAAGTTTTCACACAAATTCGCCTGGAGAGCACTTCATGAGCACCCGCCATATCGAACACATCATCAGCAGCGCGGCGGTGGTCGCCTTGCCATTTACCAGCCTCTGCGGCGAGAGTCCGATATGGTCCGTCGCCGAACAATGCTTCTACTGGGTGGACATTCCCGGCAAGCGCATTCACCGCTGGGACATGCGTAGCGAGCAGAGTCAGAGCTGGCAGGTCGAGGAAGAGATCGGCTGTATCGCGCTGCGCCAGGGGGGGGGTCTTATCGCTGCGGCCGAGACGGGCATTTTCGATGTTGATCTGTCAGCGCCGGCAGCCGTCCTGAGCCGTCGCGTGAGCATCGAGCATCCGCAGCCGAACATGCGCTTCAATGACGGCCACTGTGATCGCCTGGGGCGCCTGTGGGTCAGCACTTTCATGACACCGACCGACAAGCTGCCGGTCGGCGCGCTGTTCCGCTACACGCCTGAGGGCTTGTCTGCCCCGCAGCTGCCCGGTTTCATGACGCCCAATGGCAGCGCTTTCAGCCCGGACAACCGCAAGCTCTACATCTCCGACTCGCACGCCGATGTGCGCAAGGTGTGGGTGGTGGACTTCGATCTGGCAGCCGGCGCGCTCGGCGAGCGCCGCCTGTTCATCGATATGAGTCCCTATGCTGGCCGTCCCGACGGCGCCACCATCGACACCGACGGCTGCTACTGGGTCGCCGGCATCGATGATGGCTGCATCATGCGCTTTACACCTCAGGGCAAGCTTGACCGCATCGTTCGCGTACCGATGCGCAGCCCGACGATGTGCTCCTTCGGTGGCCCGGACATGCGTCAGATGCTGATCACCTCATTGCAACGCAAGGGTGCTATCGAGTCTGGCGATGTGCATGCCGGTCAAGTTGTACTGATTGATCCCAAGGCACAGGGGATCGCTGAAGTCCCCTTTGCAGCTTGAGCACAAAGCCTTGATTTTGTGTGCACTGCAGCAATCAGACAGCTTTGACTGACAACCCTTGCAGTAATGCAATTGCATGGTATCTTCCGCTCGGCAAGTCCGCGAACGCCTCTGTGACACCTCGTGTCAGCATTCTGAGGGCGACTCGGCTTGCTGGAGACTGCCACGAATTCTGGGACGTGCTGGCACAGACAAACCAGCGCCCCGGGTGTTGTGATTGGTGCAATTGTCGATCGACGTCTGTCACGTAAGAGGAGAATCAAAGATGCGTGCTTCAAAACTGGCTCTGGCCACCTTGATGGCAATCGGTTGCCTGAACATGGTTCATGCGGCGGATGCGCCGAAGATCGAATTGCGTGCTTCGGACGTCTGGGATGACGACTATCCCACCGTGCGCGCGCTGCGCAACATGGGCGAGCTGCTGTCGCAGCGTACCAATGGCCGCATCACGCTGAAGGTGTTCTCCGGTGGCGCGCTGGGCTCCGAAAAGGAAACCATCGAGCAGGTCAAAGGCGGCACGCTCGACATGGTGCGCGTGAACATCTCGGCCATGAACAACACCTGCCCGATCACCATCGTGCCGGCTCTGCCCTTCCTGTTCCGCTCGGTCGATCACATGCACAAGGCGCTCGACGGCGCTCCGGGTGAAGAAATCCTGCGCTCCTGTGAGCCGCAAGGCTACGTCGGCCTGGCTTACTACGACAGCGGCGCACGTTCGATCTACGCCAAGAAGCCGGTACGTTCGCTGGCCGACACCAAGGGCATGAAGATCCGCGTGCAACCGTCCGACATGTGGGTTTCGGTGGCCAATGCGATGGGCGCCAACGCCACGCCGCTGGCTTTCGGCGAGGTGTACACCGCGCTGAAGACCGGCCTGACCGACGCTGCAGAAAACAACATTCCTTCTTATGAAGGCACCAAGCACTACGAAGTGGTCAAGTACTACTCCAAGACCGAGCACTCGATGGCACCGGAAGTGGTGATGTTCTCGGCCAAGAAGTGGGCCACCCTGTCCAAGGCCGACCAAGCCCTGATCCGCGAAGCCGCCAAAAGCTCGGTGACGCAGAACCGCAAATACTGGTCTGACCGCGAAGCGCAATCTCTGGCCAAGGTGACGGCCGCCGGTTCGGTGATCGTCAGCGACGTGGACAAGAAGTCCTTCGCCGATGCAATGGCCCCGGTTTACGCCAAGTTCGTGACCACTGACCAGGCCAAGGCACTGGTCAAGGCCATCCAGGACTTCAAGGAAGCCCCGGCTGCAGCACCTGCCAAGAAGTAATCATTGAGCAGCACTGCCCGGCTGCGCCTGAAGGGGCGCCCCGGGCAAGCCTGTGCCTGACCCGCCCAGCCGCTCACCGGCTGGACGCGTCAGGCACACTTACGAGTTTCACCGGAGAGTTTGCGATGTACACAAGACTTTGTGCAACGCTGTCAAAACTGAGCCTGCAGCTGGCGGCCATCGGCTTGATGCTGATCCTGCTGTGCATGCTCTACATGGTTATTGGCCGCTATGTTTTCAACGACATGCCTGCCTGGGCAGAACGTCTGGCCTTGCTGCTGACGCTCTATGTCACCCTTTTGAGTACCGCTGTGAGCGTGCGCGACGCCGGTCACATCGGTCTGGAGTCCTTCCTCGTGCTGGCGCCCGACTGGCTGCGCCTGAAGCTTGAATACGTCATCCACGGCCTGCTGATCGTCTTCGGCGCGCTGATGCTCTACTTCGGTACCACGCTGGCGATCAGCTATTGGGGCGAAACCATCCCCACCCTGGAATGGGCACCGGATGGCCTGCGTCGTATTCCCGTCGCGCTGTGCGGCGGTCTGATGATCCTGTTTTCCATCGAGCACATCATTGCGCTCGTCAAGGGCACCGAGGTAGAACCATCATGGCACTGACCGTACTGGCAATTGTTTTCGCACTCCTGCTGATCCTGGGGGTGCCCGTGGTCTTCGCCATCGGCCTGAGCTCGGTCGCCGCCTTCGTCGCTTCGAGCGGCGGCCTCGACATGCTCGTGCCGAACCTGAACACCATGTTCAACACGATGATCGGCGACAGCGGCATGAACAAGCTCGCCTTCCTGGCCATCCCCTTCTTCATCTTTGCCGGTGAGCTGATGATCTACGGCGGCATGGCCGACAAGATCGTCAATTTCGCCAAGGCTGCGGTCGGCCATGTGCGTGGCGGTCTGGGCATGAGCAATGTGGTCGCCTGCACGCTGTTCGGCGGCATCTCGGGCTCGGCCGTGGCTGACGTCTCGGCGATGGGCTCGGTGCTGATCCCGATCATGAAGAAGGAAGGCTACGACGCCGACTACGCGGTGAACGTCACCACCCACGCCGCGCTGGTGGGCGTGCTGACGCCGACCAGCCTGAACATCATCCTGTTCACGCTGGCCGCCGGTGGCAAGGTGTCTATCCTCGACATGATCTACGCCGGCATCATCCCGGCGATCCTGCTCACCGCCTGCAATCTGGCTGCGGCTTACCTGGTGGCCCGCAAGCGTGGCTATCCGCGTGGCGAATGGCCGGGCTGGGCGATTGTGGCGCGCAGCTTTGCAGCGGCATTGCCGGGCCTGATGGTGATCGTGATCATCCTGTTCTGCATCACTGCCGGTATCTGCACGGCGACCGAATCGGCCTCGATTGCCGTGGTCTGGGCGCTGTTCCTCAGTGCGGTGGTGTATCGCTCGCTGACCGTGGAACAATTCATCGCAGCCTGCGCCAAGGCCGCCAAGACCACCGGGACGGTGCTGACCCTGATCGGTATCTCGGCGGTGTTCGGCTACCTGCTGGCGATCAATGAAGTGCCGACCATGGCCGGCGAATGGATGTCGCACATCTCGACCAATCCTTTCGTGATCTTCTTCCTGGTCAACATCATCCTGTTCGTACTCGGCACCTTCCTCGACATGGCGCCGACGATCCTGATCTGCACGCCGATCTTCATGCCGATCTGCGCCAAGTTCGGCATGGACCCGGTGCAATTCGGCATCGTCATGCTGCTCAACTGCGCACTGGGTCTGAACACCCCGCCGGTCGGCACGACGCAGTTCGTCGGCTGCGCCATCGGCGAGATCTCGGTCGGCCAGGTGATGAAAACCATCCTGCCCTTCTACGGCTCACTGACCGCCACGATGATGCTGATTACCTACATTCCGGCACTCTCGATGTGGCTGCCGAATCTGGTCCGCAGCTTTGCCGTCGGCTGATTCACACTGAACCGCAACAGCCCCCGCCTTCGCAAGAAGCGGGGGTTTTTAATTTGTGCCTGCGCAAAGGACTACACTAGACAGATGGACCCCCTGCGCCTGTGTAGCTACAACATCCACAAAGGTCTGTCGCAGTTCAATCGCCGCCTGGCGATTCACGAGCTGCGCGAACGCCTGCACCTGCTCAGCCCGGACATCCTGCTGCTGCAGGAAGTGCAAGGCCTGCATCTGGGCCATAGCCAGCGCTTCGTAGACTGGCCTGTTGAGCCGCAGCACGAATTCCTTGCCCGCAATCACTGGCACGCCGCCTATGGGGGCAACGCGCATTACGCGCATGGGCATCACGGCAATGCCATCCTCTCGCGCCTGCCGATTCTCAGCAGCGACAATCACGATGTCACGCGCAATCGCCTGGAGTATCGTGGCCTCTTGCACTGCCGTCTGGCGCTGCCCGATAAACAGGGTGTCGCGCATGCCATTTGCGTGCATCTGTCGCTGACCGAGCACCAACGGCAACACCAGTTGGAGAGCCTGTGCGCCCTCGTCGAGCAAGGCATTCCCGCCGGCGAGCCGCTGATCATCGCCGGTGACTTCAACGACTGGCAACTGCGCGCCAGCCGCACACTGGCCAAGCGCCTGGGGCTGGTGGAAGCCTTTACCGTACTCCATGGCCACCCTGAGCGCAGCTTCCCGAGCAAACTGCCGGTGCTACGTCTGGACCGCATCTACCTGCGCGGCTGGCAGGCGCTCGAAGCACGGGTTCACTGGGGCCAGCCCTGGTCACGCATTTCGGATCACGCTCCGCTGTGTGCGAGCGTGCGCAGGTCATGAATCTATCTCGCGGCAACCAGATCGAGCTGCTGCAAAGCGGTGGCGAATTCTTCCCCGCGCTGTGCGAGGCCATCGCCGGTGCGCAGCAACTGGTCCATCTGGAGACCTATATCTTCGCCCTCGACGAAACCGGTCAGCGCATCAGTGCCGCGCTGTGCGCCGCCGCCCGGCGCGGCGTGAGCGTGCGTCTGGTGATCGATGGCTTTGGCTCGCGCAGTTTCGTGGACAGCCAGCTGGATGCCCTCACTGCAGCAGGCGTCGAGGTAATGGTGTTCCGCCGCGAAATCAGCCTGCTCTCGCTGCGCCGGCAGCGCTTGCGCCGCCTGCATCGCAAACTGGCCTGTATCGACGGCCGCCTGGCCTTTGTCGGCGGCATCAACATCATCGACGACCACGACACACCCGGACAGACACCACCGCGCTTTGATTATGCGATCCGGATTGATGGACCATTGGCACAGCAAGTCCGTCAGACGCAGGAAAACCTGTGGCGCACCCTGCGCTGGAGCCAGCTGCGTAGCCGTACGCACGCGCATGCCATCAAGCTGCCGGCGCCCTCGCATGCCGGCAAGATCCAGGCACGACTGGTGCTACGCGACAACCTGCGTCATCGGCGTGACATCGAAGATGCGTATCTGGAAGCCATCGCACACGCACGCCACGAGATCCTGATTGCCAACGCCTACTTCTTGCCTGGCCGGCGTTTTCGCAACGCCTTGCTCGAAGCACGCCAGCGCGGTGTACGTGTCACCTTGCTGCTGCAGGGGCGCGTGGAGTACTGGCTGCTGCACCACGCCTGCAATGCGCTCTACCCTCAGCTGATGGCCGCCGGCATCCGCATCGTGGAGTACCGCAAGAGCTTTCTGCACGCCAAGGTCGCGGTGATCGACGACAACTGGGCCACGGTGGGCTCCAGCAATATCGACCCCTTCAGCCTGGCCCTGGCGCGCGAAGCGAATGTCATCATCCTCAACGCCGATTTCTGCCACAAGCTGCGCAGCAGCCTGCAAGCGGCGATCGCTGATGGCGGCCACGAACTCTCGGCCAACCACTGGCAGACGCTACCACCGTTGCGTCGCCTGCTCAGCTGGACCGCCTATTCCCTGCTGCGCTGGCTGGCCGAGCGGCTGGCTCCGCCACACTGAGCGCCAGCGCTTACCGCGCGCGCTCATCCAGCAGCAGACTCGGCTGATGCGGCACGGCCGCCAGCGACCAGTGTGCCAGCGCCCATGCCCAGACATCCCTCACCTCGGCCACCTGCAACGCGGGCGGCACCTGCTGGCCGAGAAACTTCAGCGCACGACATAAAGCAGCCGCCGGCGGCAAGGTACTGACCGAACGCGCCAGCGTCTGCTTGGAGAGCTTTTCGCCCGCCGCATTGGTGCCAACCGGCAGATGCGTGTAGGCCGGCGTCGGTACGCCCAGCGCACGCTGCAAGGCAATCTGGCGCCCGGTGGACGCGAGCAGATCCGCCCCGCGCACAACATGGCTGATGCCTTGCGCCGCATCGTCCACCACCACGGCCAGCTGGTAGGCGAACAGGCCGTCGGCGCGCAGCAGGACGAAATCGCCCACATCGCGCTCGACATCCTCGGCCTGCGCGCCCTGCAAGGCGTCGTCCCAGACGATGAGGCCTGCCGGCGCCCGCAAACGCCAGGCGCGAGCACTGCGCCCGGCGGGCAAGCCATGACGGCAAGTCCCCGGATAACGGCGCGAACCGTCACGCGCCAGCGCCGAATCAGCCAGCTCGCTGCGACTGCAGGCACAGGCAAAGACCTGGCCGGCGGCCTGCAGCTGCGCCAGGGCCTCACGATAGAGCGCGATGCGCTGGCTCTGCCAGAGCGGCGTCTCGTCCCACTCGAAGCCCAGTGCATCAAGCTGCTGCAGGATCAGCTCGCCAGCACCGGGCAGGCAACGCGGCTGATCGACATCCTCGATGCGCACCAGCCAGCGGCCGCGCTGGCGACGTGCTTCCAGGCAGGAGCCCAGTGCGGCAACCAGTGACCCCAAATGTAAAGGTCCAGTCGGAGAGGGCGCAAAGCGTCCGACATAAGGCATGCTGCGGGGATGAATCATCTGCGTATGAGCGCTATAGGTGGGCAAGGCAATGACGATAAGTTAGCATGCTGCACTCGCACCTGTTTACCTTGCCGCCCTGTGCTGGCGTCGATGAATGTGAGCAGGGCCTGAATGATCGCCGCTCAAACGCACTTCGGGAAGCCCATGATCGCAGCGGATGCCACATCCCTGACCCAGCATGATCGTGAACAACAGCGCCTGCTGGCCGCCAGCATGCGTATCGGCATGCTTGGCATGCTCGCCGCCACACCGCTGGGCGCCTTGTGGCTTGTCGAACAGGGAGAGGCTAGCTGGGCCGCCTTATGGGCACTCGCCATGGTCACTCAGAGCTTGCTCAGCATGCCTCTTGCCATGCGCCTGCTACGCAGCGGACACCAGCCCGGCATAGCGCAGCGCACCGAGCGCCTCTACGTATTGAAGATGCTGCTCTGCGGTGGCCTCTGCGCAGCACTCAGCTGGTGGCCTGGCGCCAGCGAACATGCGCTGCTCGAACTGGCGCTGATGCAGACCCTCCTGCTGCTGACCAGCTCGGTGGTACTGGTGGTCTCGCGCCTGGCCTTCCCTGCCCTGCTGATCTCGCTGAGCCTGCCGGTGATCGTGCGCCTGCTGCAACAGCCTCCCGCGGTCTGGCCCGAGGCCGGCATCGCCTTCATGATCATCGCCATCGTGCTGGCGCTCGCGCACCAGATCATGCATCGCAGCCTGCGCCGCCTGCTGCAGCGCCGCGATGTCCTGATGCAGGAACAGGAGGCGCTGTTCCATGCGGCCTCCGAGGGCATCATGCTGATTCGCGACGAGCGCATCGTCAAATGCAACTGGCAAGGTGCTGCCATGCTCGGCCTCACGCCCGAAGAAGTCATGCAGACGCGCATCCGCGACTGGCTGCATGATGAGCTGGAATGGTCCAGCTATGAGCAGGAGATGACGCAGTCTTTTACCCGAGGCGAGCGCTTCAGTTTCATCACCCGACTGCGCAAGCATAACGGCGACAGCTTTTTCGCCGAGCTATCGGCCAGTTCGATTGATCCGGATGGTCGCCAGGCTGGAGTGGTACTGGTCGCCACCGACATCTCGGTGCGTCTGGCCACCGAAGCGGAGTTGCGCAACAGCGAGCGCCGCTTCCGTCGCCTGCTGTCGCTGTCCTCGGACTGGTACTGGGAGCAGGACGAACAGTTCCGCTTCACCCAGGTCACCGGCACGCGCCTCGATGCCACCCACGATTCGCTCAGCGCAATCATCGGTCGGACGCGCTGGGAATTCGACACCCCCGGCACCGACGAACAGCGCTGGGCGGCGCACCGCGCCACGCTCGAAGCCCATCTGCCGTTCACTGACTTCATCTACCAGATGCGTACCGGCGAGGGCAAACTGGTCTGGTTCTCGATCACCGGCCACCCGATGTACGACGAGCTGGGCAACTTCTGCGGCTATCACGGCGTGGGCATGGATATCACCGAGCGCATCGCGCACCAGGAGCGCTACCACCACCTGGCGCATCACGACACGCTCACCGGCCTGCCCAACCGCCGCCTGCTATTCGACCGACTCGAACAAGCGACCGCGTACGCACGCCGCAACCAGCAGATCGTGGCGATACTGATGCTGGACCTGGATGGCTTCAAGGCGATCAATGACAGCGACGGCCATGAGGCCGGCGACCAGGTGCTGATCGCCGTCGCCGATCGCCTGCGCTCACAGATTCGCGAAAGCGACACGCTATGTCGCATGGGTGGCGATGAGTTTGTCATTTTGCTGCCCGAAGTGGCCAATGCCAACGCGGCCGAGCTGGTCGCCCACAAGATCATCATCGCGCTCGGCATCCCCTTCGACATCGACCGCAAGCGCTACAAGGTGGGCACCAGCATCGGGATCTCGCTCTACCCCACACATACCGAGGACGCCGAGAAACTGCTCGGCATGGCCGATGCGGCGATGTATCAAGCCAAGCAAGCCGGCGGCAACCAGTACTGCTTCGCCCAGCTCGGTGACCAAGGGCTGCTGCCGCTGGATACGCCGGCCTAAAACCACAACCGCAGCAACAAAAACGCCCCGTGCATCGCAAGGATGCCGGGGCGTTGCGTCCAGCCGAGAGGCTGCTTACTTCTTAGCCAGCTCAGGCGCCAATGGGCTGGTCACCCGTGCCGATGTCGTCTTCTGCCAGCCGTAAGCGAGCTTGAACAAGGTCGGCTCGGCAAAAGCACGGCCGAGCATTTCCATACCAACCGGCTCGACCGAGCTGGCGGCATCGGTGGCTTTGACGAAGCCGGCAGGAATCGCCAGCGCCGGAAAACCGGTGAAGGGACTCATGCGATTATTGCTCCCCGAATTCACGCTCGTGCCGTTGAAGCCCTGCAGCACCGGATAGACCAGCACATCGTATGCGGCACCTTTGCTCACCCCAGTCGTGAAATCCACGTTATCCAGCGCCGCCTTGACGCGCGGAATGACATATTCATCACGCGGAATGAGGTTCTTCTGGTAGGTCGCGTTGGCCTCCTTGTTGGTGCCATTGGTGACATAGTTGTTGAAGTTGCTGACCCGCGTCGGCTCCAGCGTCGCCATCCCGGCCGCAACCTCCTCGGTGGTACGCGGATGCTTATCCACAGCAGATGGCCAGGACGCCAGGTAGTCGGTCAAATCATCGCGGAACTCATAGCTCGACAAGCTTGCATAGGTGCTCAGAATCGTCGTGCGATCGGCCGCTTGCCCCGACGCCTGCTTCACCTCGCCCTGCTGATGCTCCTCAGCGCTCATGTCCACGCCGCCCCCGCGCTTCGCAAAGGGGTCGATCAGGGCGCCTGGCAAGCGGCCATCCATAGCGCCGATCTCCCCCGCGTGCAGCGCCTGCTGCGTCTTGGCACACCGGTCGACACCCGCGACCGCCTCGGCAGCAGCGCCCTGATGCAGGCGAGCGCCATGGCCAAGCCTTTGTTAGCACTGGAACTTCTGAACGCAGGCGCCGATCTCTACGCCACCGATCTGCGTGGCAAGCCGGTGGTTGCCTATGCCGTCGAAGCAAACAGCTGCGAAATTCTGGAGCAGCTTATCCAGCATGGTCTGGTCGTAGACCGCAGCTATGCGGACGGCTACACGGCCCTGATGTGGGCAGCGCAAAACGGGCGTTACCAGGCGCTGCAATGCCTGCTCAAGCACGGCGCGCAGAAGGAATTGCGCAACGCAGCGGGCTTCACAGCGCTCGATCTGGCCCACCAGGCACGACAAGGTGATGTGATTGCCCTGCTGCAAGACGCCTCATGAACGCCTGCTGGCGGCAGCCGGGCGCTCAGAGCGCCAGGGATCAAGCCCATTCCCGTGCAAAGAACGCCGAAGATTGGGTTAAGCCTGGTTAATTTGGTGCATCAGCCGGGTGGCGCGCCGGAAAACAAAAACCCCCGCACGCGGCGGGGGTTGGAAGGAAGCGGGTAAAGCTCAGACGTTGAACAGGAAGTTCAACACATCGCCGTCCTTGACCACGTAGTCCTTGCCTTCGGCGCGCATCTTGCCGGCCTCTTTGGCGCCCTGCTCACCCTTGTACTGGATGAAATCATCGAAAGCGATGGTTTGCGCGCGGATGAAGCCCTTCTCGAAATCGGTGTGGATCACGCCGGCCGCTTGCGGTGCGGTGTCGCCCTTGTGGATGGTCCAGGCACGCACTTCCTTCACACCCGCCGTGAAATAAGTCTGCAGGCCGAGCAGGTCGTAACCGGCGCGGATCAGGCGGTTGAGGCCCGGCTCGGAGAGGCCCAGATCAGCAAGGAAGGCCAGCTTGTCTTCGTCGTCCAGATCAGCGAGTTCCTGTTCGATCTTGGCGCACAGCGCGACGACCGGCGCGCCTTCCTTGGCGGCGTGCTCGCGCAGGCGATCGAGGTGCGGGTTGTTCTCGAAACCGTCCTCCATCACATTGCCCACGTACATCGCCGGCTTGAGCGTCATCAGGCACAGCGGCTTGAGCAGCAGCTTGTCGTCGTCGGAGAGCTTGAGGGTGCGCGCCGGCTGACCTTCGTTCAGGTGCGGCAGCATGCCTTCGAGCAGGGCGACGAGCTTCTGCGCTTCCTTGTCGCCGGACTTGGCTTTCTTGTTCTCGCGCTGGATCGCCTTTTCCACCGCACTCATGTCGGCCAGGGCCAGCTCGGTGAGAATGGTTTCGATGTCGGCCAGCGGATCGACCTTGCCGGAGACGTGCACGACATTGTCGTCATCGAAACAGCGCACCACGTTCACGATGGCATCCGTCTCGCGGATATTGGCGAGGAACTGGTTGCCCAGACCTTCGCCCTTGGAAGCGCCTGCCACCAGACCGGCGATATCGACGAATTCGACGATGGCCGGCTGCATCTTCTGCGGCTTGACGATCTCCGCCAGCTGCTGCATGCGCGCATCGGGCACTTCGACGATGCCGACATTCGGCTCGATGGTACAGAAGGGGTAGTTCTCGGCCGCGATGCCCGACTTGGTCAGCGCGTTGAACAGGGTGGACTTGCCCACGTTGGGCAAACCGACGATGCCGCATTTGAGGCTCATGATGCTTTCTCGCTTTTCGGCGCCGCAGGGCGCACGTTGATGGTACGGGTGGCCGCTTCCCACTCGCCGGCCGCCATTTTCGGCCAGGCCTGCAAGGCGCGGTCGATGGCGGTGTCGATTTCGCTCTGCTCTTCGCGCCGCGCGCGGTTGAGCACGTAGTTTGCCACCTGATTCTTGTCGCCGGGATGACCGATGCCGATCCGCAGCCGCCAGTAATCCTGAGTGGACAAACGCGCGCTGATGTCCTTGAGGCCGTTGTGGCCGCCCAGACCGCCGCCGAATTTGAGCCGCAGCTGTCCCGGTGGCAGATCCAGCTCGTCATGAACGACGAGGATCTCATTGGGCAGGATGCGGTAAAAATGCGCCAGCGCCAGCACGGCCTGGCCGGAACGGTTCATGAAGGTCTGCGGCAACAGCAGCCAGTGCGGCCCGCTGCGGCCGACCACACCGTGGTATTTCGACTCATGATTGAGCGGCGCACGCAGCATCTGCGCGAGGCGCTCACAAAACCAAAACCCGGCGTTGTGCCGGGTTTCGGAATATTCGGGCCCGGGGTTACCGAGCCCGACAATCAGCTTGGGCGCTGCAGCCTGCGTCATCAGGCCGCCGGCGTTGCCTCGGCCTCACCACCACCGCGCACTTGCAGGATGGTTGCAACGACCGGATCGCCTTCACCGTGATGCACGACTTCCACACCCGCCGGCAGCTTGAGCTGCGAGACATGCACCGAGTGACCCGAAGCCAGATCCTTCAGATCGACTTCGATGAATTCGGGCAGGTTGGCCGGCAGGCAGCTGATGTCGAGTTCGGTCAGCACGTGCGAAACGATGCCGCCATCGAGCTTCACGCCCGGGCTGACTTCAGCGTTCACGAAGTGCAGCGGCACCTTGGTGTGCAGCTTCTGGTCAGCGGCGACGCGCTGGAAGTCCAGGTGCAGCACTTGCTGCTTGAACGGGTGCCATTGGGTGGCGCGCAGGATCACGGCTTCCTTGCTGCCTTCCACATCGGCGGTGACCACCGAGGAGTGGAACTTTTCGTTGCGCAGCAGGTGAAACAGTTCGTTGTGATCAAAGGTCACATTGATAACCGGTTGGTTACCGCCGTAGATGATGCCGGGAATGCTGCCAGCGCGACGCAGGCGGCGGCTCGCACCCGTACCTTGTTCTTCGCGCTTGGTAGCTGCAAAAGTGAATGCCATGTCAATCTCCAGATAATCGGTGACGCCCGCGACCAGACTGCCACCACACAAAAAGGGCCACGCCGACGGCGCGACCCTGAAACTTGTCAACCACTACCACCGACCGTGCCCGCTCTAGCAAGAGCGTGGTGCGCCGGGAGTAAAACCTAAGCGGATTTACTGCCGGGCAGCCCCAAGGAAAATCCGCAACCCCCTCGGGGTGGTGCGCCGGTCAGGCGCACCGGGGGCACTACAATCACTCATCCATGAACAAGGACGAAACCGACTCTTCGTTGCTGATCCGCAGCATCGTGTCCGCCATCAGCGAACCAATCGACACCTGTTTGATCTTGCCCGTCGCACGCGCATCGTCACGCAGCGGAATGGTGTCAGTCACCACCAGCTGATCCAGTTCGGAGTCAGCAATACGGCTCACCGCTGCGCCCGACAGCACCGCGTGGGTGATGTAGGACACCACACGTGCAGCCCCCTGTTCCTTGAGCGCCTGGGCCGCCTTGCACAGCGTACCGGCGGTATCCACGATGTCATCGACGATCACACAGGTACGGCCTTCGACGTCACCGATGATATTCATCACTTCCGAGACATTGGCCTTCGGACGACGCTTGTCGATGATCGCCAGATCGGTTTCAAGCTGCTTGGCGACGGCACGCGCACGCACCACACCGCCCACGTCCGGCGACACCACGAGCAGGTTTTCGGCCTGTTCGTTCTTGCGCAGCGCATCGAGCAACAAAGGCGTGGCGTAGATGTTGTCGACCGGAATGTCGAAGAAGCCCTGAATCTGGTCAGCGTGCAGATCAACCGTCAGCACGCGCTGCACGCCCACAGCCTGCAGCATGTTGGCCACCACCTTGGCGGTGATCGGCACACGCGCCGAGCGCGGGCGGCGATCCTGGCGGGCATAGCCGAAATACGGGATGGCTGCAGTGATGCGCCCGGCCGACGAACGCTTGAGCGCGTCGACCATGATCATCAGTTCCATCAGATTGTCATTGGTCGGCACGCAAGTCGGTTGCAGCACGAACACATCCTTGCCGCGCACATTGTCGAGAATCTCGACATTGACTTCGCCATCCGAGAAGCGACCCACGGTCGCAGAACCGATGGACATGCCCAGACGCTTGACAACGTCTGCCGCCAATTTAGGGTTGGCGTTGCCGGTAAAGACCATCAAGCTGCCGTAAGCCATGCAAACCTCATGACAAGTAATCCACCGGCTAAGCTGCGCCGGCTGCATAAAGCACTCGGGCAGACCGCCAAAACGGTCTGCCCGATCATCTGGCTGGGGAAGAAGGACTCGAACCTTCGAATGCCGGAATCAAAATCCGGTGCCTTGCCAACTTGGCGACTCCCCAAAAACTTTTCAAACAACTACTTCAAGCTGCGGCCCAGTCATGCAGCGGATGAACATCCAGCGCCGCTGCCGACCAGACCCGCCACGCGCTGTTTTGCGCGGCGATGAATTCTTTGACCTCTTCTACAACCTGTCTGGCACGGTCCGGGCCATCCAGTGAAACAAAGACGCAAGCACCCGATCCGCTCATGCGCGCCGCACCAAACTGCTGCAGCACTTGCACCGCCTGCGCCACTTGCGGATACAGCCTGCAAGCCACGCTTTCTAGATCATTTCTGGCGTCGTTTTCGAAGCGCTTGATTATGTCCAGCGCCGGAAAGCCCGAGATTATGATCATTTCGCTGTCCCGAGTCAAACCCTTATCGCGAAAAATTTCTGGAGTCGGGACATGAACCCCCGGCTCCACCACCACATACCAGGCTGGCGGCAGGCTCAGAGCCTGCAATTGCTCGCCCACGCCGGTGGCCATCGCGGTACGTCCGTAGATGAAAAACGGCACATCCGCGCCCAGCGACAAGGCCCAATCCTGCAGGGTCTGGCGCGGCACATCGAGCTGCCACAGGCGGTTGAGCGCAAGCATCACGGTCGCGGCATCCGAGCTACCACCGCCCAGCCCGCCGCCCATCGGCAAGCGCTTGTCGACGCGGATCTCGGCGCCAAGCCGGCAGCCGGTTTTCTCCTGCAACAAGCGTGCGGCGCGGATCGCCAGATCCTGCTCGGCCGGCACGCCCGCCACCTCGTTGAGGCGCAGAATGCTGCCATCATCGCGCACGCGCAGCGCCACGCGGTCGCCGTGATCGAGCATACGGAATGCCGTCTGCAAACAGTGGTAACCATCGGCACGACGCCCGGTGACGTGGAGGAAAAGATTGATCTTGGCGGGCGCCAGACACTCAACAAATTCATCACTCATATCAGAACTCAGAACTGCCAGCTTTCAATGGCCAGACGGATGCGCAGCGCGCCACGCTCGATTTCGAGCTGTGCCGGCAAGGCATTCGCCTGCTCGTTTTCATAGGCCAGGATGCGTACGGTCCAGCCTGCTTCCTGCGCGCCCAGCATGCGCCCTTGGGCATCAAGCTGCAGCGCCGCTCCGGGCGCCGCACGCCCGGTCACCCACAGGGCGAGCGCGTCGATCGGCACCGGATCATGGGTCAGCCGGGCGATCAGCGCATCGGCCGAATAGGCCTCGACGCGCTCACCATCGGCGCTCAGCCAGCGCGCGCCCTGCGCATCGCGCTGCAGCTCGGCCAGCTGCATGCCAAGCATGTTGGCGAAGCTGATCGTGTCGCGGCCTTCACTGTGCTCCCAGGACAGATGCACGCTGTCGGCACGCGAGCCCTGGCGGATCACCGCACGCCCTTCAAGGACGAAGCTGGCAAGCGCGTCACGCGGCGGGCGCGGCGTGATGTCCTGACGCAAGCCTGTGGCCGCACAGCCCGCCAGCAGCACAGCGCTGCCCTGCGCAAGAAACGCACGTCGCGCGCTCATTTAAGCAGGCGCCGCACCACTTCGTTGAGCGCTTCGTTATCCGGTTCGCGTAACAGGGCCGCCTTCAGCACGGCGCGCGCTTCGTCCTGCTGGCCGTGCTGCCACAGCACCTCGCCCAGATGCGCCGCGATCTCGCCATCGGCTTGCAGAACATAGGCCTTGCGCAACAGCTCAAGCGCATCGTCATAGCGCCCCTGGCGGAAGCGCAACCAACCCAGACTATCGACGATGGCGCCATTGCCCGGCTCCAGCTTGAAGGCCTGGGCCAGCAAGCCATCCGCTTCATCAAGGCGGATATTGCGGTCAGCCAGCGAGTAACCCAAGGCATTGAGTGCCGAAGCATTATCCGGCTTGGCAGTCAGAACCTGCCGCAGCCATTGCTCCATCTGCTCGTAGCGCTTGAGCTGGTCGGCCAGCATGGCGGCCTGGAAGCGCAGCTCCAGTGCCTCCGGCTTGCTGAGCATGAGCTTTTCGAGCAGCGCCAGCGCCTGCTCGGGCTGCTTGTTGCGGTTGAGCAGTTCGGCCTGGGCCAGGGTCAGCATCACCACGTCGGCCGGGCTTTTTTCCGCCCCCTCGGCCAGCACGCGCAGCGCATCGGCATACTGCCCCTGCTTGCTGGCGAGCAGATCTGCAGCACGCAAGCGGGCGGTCAGGAAATACTTGCCGACAGGCACCGCGCTGTAACTGACCACCGCCTCCTGCGCACGGCCGCTATTGGCCTGGATTTCGCCCAGCTGCAGGTAGAGCACCTCGGAGGCGCGGTACTGGCGTGCCAGCAGTTTCTTGATCAAACCCTCGGCGCGCGCGGTATCACCAATCTGCAGCAACATGCCGACCGACTGAAAACTGAGGTCATCATCATCAGGGAATTCGGCCTGCAGCCTGTTAAAGGCCTCGCTGGCTTCCGCCTGACGCCCCTCGCTGACCAGCCAGCGCGCATACGCCTCACGCGCCAACTTGGCCTGCGGATAGCGCTTGCCGAACTTGCCCAGCTCCTCCATGGCCGCCGCACGGCGCTTCTGCGGTGATGCTTCGGCGCGTACCAGGGCGGCCGCTTCGGCATCGGGGCGAATATCGAGCACCTTTTGCGCTTCGCGCTCAGCCTTGCTCATGTCGCC
The DNA here is from genome assembly GCF_039631295.1 of Uliginosibacterium sediminicola. Lineage (NCBI taxonomy): Bacteria > Pseudomonadati > Pseudomonadota > Betaproteobacteria > Rhodocyclales > Zoogloeaceae > Uliginosibacterium > Uliginosibacterium sediminicola. The sequence goes on from NZ_JBDIVE010000001.1 coordinate 133,275, forward strand.
TGCACTCAGCGACATGATGGCGCGTGTCAGATGCGCTTCCGGATACTGCAGATAAGGCTGGGTCAGGCGTTCGAGCATGGCGGCCGCAGCGGCCTTGTCGGGGTAGCGCGACAGCAGCTGGGGCAGCTGGCCGAGCAAGAGTTCGGTCGGCAAGGTGTCGGATTCGAGCATGCGCCGCAGCGGCGGCTCGATATCGGCCAGATTGGCGTGCTCGCCGGACAAGGCCAGCGCCAGCGCTTGCAGGGCATTGCTGGAATTCGGTTCGAGCGTGCTCCACAGGCGTGCAGCCTTGCCACCCAGTTCGATCTGGCCGACTTGCAAAGAGAGCTCGGTGGCGCGCTTGGCGATCCGCGCGTCCCGCGTCGTCTGCGCCAGATCGACATACAGATACGCCGCCAGCTCAGGCTGCGCGCGCACAGCGGCGGTCTCGGCCAGCATGATGCGCAACAGGACCTCGCCGGTCGACATCTCCTGCTTGACGATGATCGCCGGCTTGGGATCAGCCGTTTGCGCTGCCGCACCAGCGGAGCAGGCCGCAACAGCCAGGGCAAGCAGGGTACGGCGCAAGAATGCGGGGGCAGGCATGGCAACTCCGGTGGGCAATGCAGCGAATGTTAGCAGTTCGCCCGGAAGGCGGCAGCGCCGTGCGGCCGGCCACAGGGAATATCATGTCGCCACCCCATCCGACAGCAGCGCGCCATGCCCGAACTCCCCGAAGTCGAAACCACCCGCCGCGGCATTACCGAGCACATCGGCGGCCAGCAGATCACCGCCATCACGGTGCGCCAGCCGCGTCTGCGCTATCCGGTGCCGGACAATCTGGCCGAGCTGCTGTGCGGCTACCGCATCGATGCGGTCAGGCGACGTGCAAAATATTTGCTGCTCGATATCGCCAGCGGCAGCCTGCTGATCCATCTGGGCATGTCTGGCAGCCTGCGAGTACTGCCCGCCGAGACGCCCGCCGACAAGCATGATCACTTCGACCTGGTACTGGGCGAACGCCTGCTGCGCCTGCATGACCCGCGCCGCTTCGGCGCCGTGCTATGGGTCGCACCGCCAGTGGAGAGTCATCCGCTGCTGGCCAAGCTGGGGATTGAACCGCTCGAAGACAGCTTCGACGGCCCCTGGCTCTACCAGGCAACGCGCAGCAGCAAGACGCCGATCAAGCTGTGGCTGATGGACGCCCAGCGGGTGGTCGGCATCGGCAATATCTACGCTTCGGAATCCTTGTTCCGCGCCGGCATTCATCCCGACACGCCCGCCGGGCGGCTCTCGGCTGCGCGCTGCGCGCGCCTCGTGCAGTGTGTGCAAGAGACGCTGCAGGAAGCGCTGGCGGCCGGCGGCAGCACGCTGCGCGATTTCGTCGCGGTCAACGGACGCTCGGGTTATTTCCAGCAGAATTACTTTGTCTACGCTCGCGAAGGCGAAGCCTGCCGCGTCTGCGGACGCGCCATCCGCAAAGTCGTCATGGCGCAACGCAGCACTTTTTTCTGCGCTCACTGCCAGCGTCGCTGACGGCAGACAAGCGGCGTGCTGCGCTGTGCCAGCGGAATCCCCCTGTTGTTTCAGGCATGCTGTTTCGGGCTATGCTTGAGAATGTTTGCTCATGTACAAGCGGAGGCCCGTTCATGGCCCTGATTGACCAGTTTTCCGAATTTTCGCGCTGGCGCGGCGAGGTCAGCGCCGTCGTGCAGCAGCTGCGTACCTGGCTGCAAAACAATGATTTGTCCGACGCCCAGGCCGACCTGCGCCTGCAGCACGTGCTCGAACGGCTCAAGGACGACAAGCTGGTCGTCGCCTTCGTCGCCGAGTTCTCGCGCGGCAAGTCCGAGCTGATCAATGCCATCTTCTTTGCCCAGTACGGCATCCGCATCCTGCCTTCAAGCGCCGGCCGCACCACCATGTGCCCGACCGAACTGGCCTGGGACGCACACAGCAAACCCGGGATCCAGCTGTTGCCGATCGAGACGCGTCGCCGTCAGGAGAGCGTCGCCGAACTGCGCCGCACGCCGGCCGAATGGCACTTCGAAGCGTTTGATGTAAACAGCGCCGAGAGCCTGCAAAAAGCCTTCATGCGGGTTGCCGAGACCAAGCGGGTCAGCCGCGAAGAAGCCGAGAGCATGGGTTTCCCGGTCGATGACACCGGCGTCGACGGCACCCGCCCCGACGCCGAAGGCCTGGTCGAAGTCGCCTGCTGGCGCCATGCCGTGATCCAGTTCCCGCATCCTTTGCTGGAGCAAGGCCTGGTCATCGTCGACACGCCGGGCCTCAATGCCATCGGCTCCGAGCCTGAGCTGACCCTGTCGATGATTCCCAACGCACATGCCGTGCTCTATCTGCTGGCCGCCGATACCGGCGTGACGCAGAGCGACCTGCAGGTCTGGGAGAAACACGTCAACGTCGGCCGCGCACAGAAAAACGGTCGCCTGGTGGTGCTCAACAAGATCGACGGTCTGTGGGACGGCATGCGCAGCGAAGCGCAGATCGATGCCGAAATCGCGCGCCAGGTCAGCTCGGTGGCAGAAACCCTGCACATCACCAGCGAGCAGATCTACCCGGTGTCGGCGCAGAAAGCGCTGTACGCCAAGGTCAATCACGACCCGGCCCTGCTCGCACGCTCGCGCATCGAAACCCTGGAATCTGCGCTGAGCACCGAGTTGCTGCCGACCCGTCGCCACATCGCTGGCGAGAATGCGCTCGCCGAGAGCAGCGAAGTGATCCGCCGCGTCAGCGAGCTGCTGCAGGTGCGCGAACGCAATCTGCGCGAGCAGCTCAAGGAGATGTCGGACCTGCGCGGCAAGAATCAGGGCGTCATCGAATACATGATGCGCAAGGTGCGCGCCGAAAAGGAAGAGTTCGAGGACGGCCTGCAGAAATACCATGCCGTGCGCAGCGTATTCACCAGCCTCTCCAACCGCCTGTTCGCCCACATCGGCGTGGACACCGTGCGCTCCGAGACGCGCCGCACACGGGCGCGGATGAGCGAGGCGAACTTCTCGCGCGGCCTGCGCGAGGCGATGCTGCAGTTCTTCGGCAGCCTGCGCGGCAATCTGCGCAAGTCCTCGGCCGAGATCAACGAGATCACCTCGATGCTCGACGCGATGTACAAGCGCTTCGCCGTCGAACACGGCCTCAAGCTGGCGCCGCCGGCAAACTTCTCAACCGCGCGCTACGAGCACGAGATCACGCGTCTGGAGCGTGCTTTTGACGACCAGATCAACACCGTGAGCGCCATGCTCACGCAGTGGAAAGGCACCGTCACCCAGCGCTTCTTCGACACCATCGCGATCGAGGCGCGGCGCACCTTCGAACTGGCCAACCGCGACATCGAACAATGGCTGCGCGCGGTGATGGCGCCGCTGGAAACCCAGGTGCGCGAATACCAGCTGCAGCTCAAGCGCCGTCTGGAGAGCGTCAAACGTGTGCACGAAGCGACCAGCACGCTCGAAGAGCGCATCCTTGAACTGCGCGAGGCCGACAACGCACTGGCGCGCCAGCTGCATGAGCTGAACGCGATCCGGCAGGCCATTCAGCAAACCCTGGGCAGCGAACAAACCGAGGACCGCACGCCGCCGCAACACAGCATGGCGGCCTGAGCGGGCGGCCAGAACGCAACAAGGGCGCCCGCGGGCGCCCTTGTTGTTGGCCCAACAACAAGCCAGCCGTGATCAGGCCTTGGCTTCGGTGAGCTTGTAGTACTTCTTCATCAGCTGGTCCTTGTCTTCGACCACATCCGGGTTGAGCGGAATGCAATCGACCGGACAGACCTGCTGGCACTGCGGCTCATCGTAGTGACCGACACATTCGGTGCACTTGTTGGGATCAATCTCGTAGATTTCCGCGCCCTGCGAGATCGCTTCGTTGGGGCATTCGGGTTCGCAGACGTCGCAGTTGATGCACTCGTCCGTAATCATCAGGGCCATCGTTCAAAACCTTTCCATAACAAATCAATTTTCAGCGCGCAATTTGCGTTCGATCCGCTCAACCACGCAGGGCTGCACGAAGCTGGTGACATCGCCGCCGAGCAAGCCAATCTCGCGCACCATCGTCGCCGAGACGAACATGAACTCTTCACCAGGCGTCAGGAATACGGTTTCGACATCCGGATAGAGCTTTCGGTTCATGCCGGCCATCTGGAACTCGTATTCAAAGTCCGACACCGCGCGCAGGCCACGCACAATGATATGCGCGCCGTGGCTGCGGATGAAATCCATCAGCAAGCCGGAAAAGCCAACCACGCTGACATTCGGCAAAGGCGCCAGCACCTCGGTGGCAAGCTCGACCCGCTCTTCGAGCGAGAACAGCGGCCGCTTGCCGGCACTTTGCGCGACACCGACGATCACGCGGTCAAACATATTGGCTGCGCGGCGCACGAGATCCTCATGCCCTCGCGTCAGCGGATCGAAGGTGCCGGGATAGACCGCCAGATTTCGACTCATTCATCCTCTCCAGCGGCAAACAGCTGATAGTGCACCTGGCCGGCCTTTCCCGCCTTGAGCAGACTCAAGCCGGCAAAGGCTGTCAGCGGAGTTTCGGCTTCCACATAAACCCGCGCGCCCGGCCTGAGCAGGCGCGCCACATGCGCTTCGATCTTCTCCAACCAGCCCTGACGATAGGGCGGATCGAGCATCAACAGATCGAACTGGCCGACCTGTTCCTGCACGAATCTTAGCGCATCACCCCGTTGCAACCGAACATTGTTTGGCCCCAGCGCAAGCAGGGTTTTCTGCAAATGGGCATGCACTTTGGCCGAAAATTCGAGCAGCACGACCTCCTCGGCGCCGCGCGAGGCCGCTTCCAGCCCCAGCGCCCCGCTACCGGCAAAGAGGTCCAGACAGCGCCAGCCGGCCAGATCCTGACCCAGCCAGTTGAACAAGGTCTCGCGCACCCGGTCGGGCGTTGGCCGCAGACCCATGGCGTCCGGCACATCAATCAGGCGCGAGCGCATGCTGCCGCCCACGATACGCACCTTGCTCACTATGCTTTCGTCCTCAAGCCGGGCTCTCTGCTAGACTTTGTACCCATTCCATTGCCGCCTGTCTGCACTGTACCAGGCCGGCCTTTGCAGCAGCCCACACAGCACCACACCATGTTCAGTTTCTTCAAGAAATCCGGCGACAGCGCCGCTCCCGAAACCAGCCCCACGCCGGCCGCCGAAAAGCCCGCCGGCTGGCTCGACCGTCTCAAATCCGGCCTGTCGCGTACGCGCGAGCAGTTCGGCGCCATCGGCAGCCTGTTTTCACGCCGCAAGATCGACGAAGAGCTGCTCGAAGAGCTCGAAACGACCTTGCTGATGGCCGACTGCGGCGTGGAGGCTACCACGGCTTTGCTAACCGAGTTAAGGCTGCGCTGGAAGCGCGACAAACTCGAAACCGGCGAAGAGCTGCAAGCGGCGCTGGCTGAAGCGCTCAAGCAACTGCTCGCGCCGCTGCAGGCACCGCTCGACATCAGCGGCAAACAGCCTTTCATCATCATGCTGGCGGGCATCAACGGCGCCGGCAAGACAACCTCGATCGGCAAGCTCACCCACCACTTCCAGGCGCAGGGCAAGAGCGTGCTGCTGGCCGCCGGCGACACTTTCCGTGCCGCCGCGCGCGAACAGCTGCTGGAGTGGGGACGGCGCAACAACGTGACGGTGATCGCCCAGGATGGCGGCGACCCGGCGGCAGTGGCCTTTGACGCTATTGCTGCGGCGCGCGCGCGCAATATCGACGTAGTGCTGATCGACACCGCCGGCCGCCTGCCCACCCAGCTGCACCTGATGGAAGAGATCGCCAAGGTGCGCCGCGTGATCCAGAAAGCCGAGCCGAGCGGCCCGCACGAGGTGCTGCTGGTGCTCGACGCCAACATCGGCCAGAACGCGCTGGCCCAGCTCAAGGCCTTCGACGCCTCGATCGGCGTTACCGGCCTGATCATCACCAAGCTCGACGGCACCGCCAAGGGTGGCGTGCTGGCCGCCATTGCGCGCAGCCAGCCCAAACCGCTGCGCTTCATCGGTGTGGGCGAAGGCATCGAAGACCTACAGCCTTTTGATGCAGGTGAATTCGTGGAAGCGCTCTTTGTGACAAAACCTGCAGCCTGAGGTATGGTGAAGGCATGCTACCGGTAACACACAACAAGGAGACAAACCCATGTTCCGCCTGCCAGGCCTTAAAACGGCGCTGCTCAGCGCCCTGCTGCCCATGATTATCGCGCCCATCGCTCACGCTGCCGAAGCCGACTTCCAGACCGTCGGCATTCAGGACAACATGCCTGCCTTCTACAAGGCACTCAAGGCCAAGCTCAATTTCCAGCTGGCGTGGACGCCGGCCGTCAAGGATCTGCCCGCCTGGCGCAAGGCCGGTCGCGACAAGATGTGGGAGCTGACCCTGCAGTCGCCCGAGCGCACCCCGTTCAACGCCGTGGTGCTCGACGAACAGGACCGCGGCAGCTACCTCGCGCGCAAGGTCGTCTTCAATGTCACCGCCGAGAGCCGCGTACAGGCGCTGCTGCTGGTGCCCAAGGGCAAAGGCCCGTTCCCGGCCGCGCTGATGCTGCACGACCATGGCTCGAAGTTCGACATCGGCAAGGAAAAGCTGATCGAAACCTGGGGCAATGATGCGCGCCTGGAGTCCTCCAAGGCCTGGGCCAAGAAGTACTTCTCGGAACGCTTCCCCGGCGACGAACTGGCCAAGCGCGGCTATGTGGTGCTCGCCACCGACGCGCTGGGCTGGGGCGACCGCGCCGCGCTGGCTTTCGACATCCAGCAAGCCGTGGCGGCCAATGCCTTCAATCTGGGCAGTTCGCTGGCCGGCATCATGGCGCTGGAAGATGCGCGCTCGGCGGACTTCCTCGCCACCCAGGCCCAGGTCGACAAAAAGCGGGTCGCCGTCGTCGGCTTCTCGATGGGCGCCTTCCGCGCCTGGCAAGTGGCTGCGCTGTCTGATTCGATCACCGCGGGCGTGGTCGTCAATTGGCTGGCCACCACCGAAGGTCTGATGGTGCCGGGCAACAACCAGCTCAAGGGCGCCTCGGCCTGGAACATGCTGCACCCGGGCGTCTTGCGTTATCTGGACTTCCCGGATGTCGCCAGTCTGGCCGCCCCCAAGCCCATGCTATTCTTCGCAGGCGAAAAAGACCCGCTGTTCCCGGTGGATTCGGTCAAAGCTTCTTACGACAAGCTGCACAAGGTGTGGGGCGCGTGGAAGGCCGATGACAAGCTCGATACGCGCATGCTGCCGGGCGGTCACGAGTTCATCAAGGATACGCAGGACACTGCCTATGACTGGCTCGACAAGCAGTTTGCCAACACCCGATAAGTCTTCATGATCCAGTTCGATCACGTCAGCAAGCGATACCCCGGCGGCCACGAGGCCCTCATCGACCTTGAGCTCGAAATCCGCCACGGCGAGCTGCTGGTGCTGGCCGGCCATTCCGGCGCCGGCAAGAGCACCCTGCTCAAGCTGATTGCCGCACTGGAAGCCCCGAGCAGCGGCCGCGTCCTGGTCAATGGCCTGGACGTCGGCCGCATGCGCCGCTCGCAAGTGCCTTACCTGCGCCGCAGCCTCGGCCTGGTGATGCAGGAGCATCGCCTGCTGATGGATCGCACGGTATTCGACAACGTGCTGCTGCCGCTGATCGTCTCCGGCGAACGCCCCAGCGACGCCCATGCGCGCGTGCGCGTCGCGCTGGAGAAAGTCGGCCTCGGCGAATTCGAAAAAGCCATGCCGATCACCCTCTCCGGCGGCGAACAGCAGCGCGTGGCGATTGCCCGCGCCATCGTCAATCGGCCGAGCATCCTCATCGCCGACGAACCGACGGCCCACCTCGATCCGGCCTATGCGCGCGAGATCGCAGCGCTGTTCCGCAGCTTCCACGCCGCCGGCGTGACCCTGATCCTCGCCACCCACGACGACACGCTCTACTCGCCCTATGGCGCTCGCCGCGTCGAACTCGCCCATGGACGGCTGCTGGCATGAGCGAACACGTCCACGCCCTGCAGCAAGCGCTGCAACGCCTGATCAGCAAACCCTTCGGCACCCTGCTCTCGTCCCTGGTCATCGCTATCGCGCTGACCCTGCCGGCGCTGGGCTATGTGCTGGTCGATAATCTCGCCAGCCTCGCGCGCGGCCTCACCGGCCGGCCCGAGATCAGCGTCTTCCTCAAGCTGGAGGTCAGCGGAGCGGCCACCCAGGCGGTCGAACAACGCCTGCGCAGCATGCCGCAGATTGCCGGTCTGCGCTTCGTCGCCCGCGACGTGGCCCTCAAGCAGCTGGCCGCCAAGGGCGGCTTTGCCGATGTTGCCGGCGCGCTGCGCGACAACCCGCTGCCCGATGCCTTCATCCTCGACCCGCGCGATGACAGCCCGGCCAGCGTCAAGGCGCTGCAAAGCCAGCTCAGCAAAATGCCCGAAGTGGCCCTGGTGCAGCTCGACGCCGAATGGGTCGAACGCCTCGCCGCCATCGTTGCGCTGGCACGCACGGCCAGCGTGGTGCTGGCGATCCTGCTCGGCACTGCGCTGATCATCGTTACCTTCAACACCATCCGCCTGCAGATCCTCACCCAGCGGCATGAGATCTCGGTCAAGCTGCTGCTGGGCGCCACGCGCAACTATGTGCGCCGCCCCTTCCTCTACTTCGGCCTGCTGCAAGGCCTGCTCGGCGGTCTGCTGGCCTGGGGCCTGGTCGCTGCGCTGGTGGCGGTGCTGGCGCCGCAGATCGCAGCGCTGGCCCAGCGCTACAGCATCGTGCTCAGCCTCAGCGGCCCGCTGCCCTGGCAAGCCGCCGCCCTGCTGATCTTTGCCGCGCTGCTCGGCCTGCTCGGCGCAGCCTTGTCGGTGTCACGCCATATCCACGACGGTCTGGTCGATTGAATCCTGGAACTTTCGCGAGGTGTTAGCACTCCATGCTGGTGAGTGCTAAAATTTCTGCAAGCGTCAGTCTCAAGGAGGTTGCCATGACTACTAGCGCATTGAGTTTTCCGATGCCCAGTGCCCTGGGCAGCATTGATCAGTACATTTCCGCCGCCAACCAGTTCCCGCTGCTCAGCGAAGCGCAGGAGCTCGATCTGGCACGCCGTCTCAAGCGCGACAACGATCTCGAAGCGGCCCGCGCTCTGGTGCTCTCGCATCTGCGCCTGGTCGTCTCGATTGCGCGCAACTACCTCGGCTACGGTCTGGCCCATGCCGACCTGATCCAGGAAGGCAATGTCGGCCTGATGAAGGCGGTCAAGCGCTTCGATCCGGATCGCGGCGTGCGCCTGGTCTCCTTCGCGATGCACTGGATCAAGGCCGAGATCCACGAATACATCCTCAAGAACTGGCGCTTGGTCAAGATCGCCACGACCAAGGCACAGCGCAAGCTGTTCTTCAATCTGCGCAGCATGCGCAGCCAGAACGGCGAAGCCGCGCACAACCTGACCGGCGATGAAGCCGCCGAGATCGCCAAGAAGCTGGGCGTCAAGACTGAAGAAGTGTTCGAGATGGAAGCGCGCTTTGCCGGCGGCGATGTGGCCCTGGACGGCTCTTCCGACGAAGACGACGAATACCGCTCGGCACCCAGCGCCTGGCTCGCCGACAGCGCACCGGAGCCCTCGGAAGAGCTGGCGACGGCGCAGATCGAACGCCTCAACGAAGACGGCCTGCGCAATGCGCTGGCCAGCCTCGACGAGCGTAGCCGCGCCATCGTCGCCCGCCGCTGGCTGGTCGATGAAGACGGCAGCGCCGCCACCCTGCACGAGCTGGCCGCCGAATACGGCGTCTCCGCTGAACGCATCCGTCAGATCGAAGCCAAGGCAATGCAGAAGATGCGTGGCTTGCTCACCGCCGCCTGAGCACGCAGCAAGCGCATACCAAAAGGCCGACTTGAAGTCGGCCTTTTGCATTCTGCGGACAGAACACTTCCCTATTTGCCCGCCATCAGCAGGCGGATGTCACTCAGCAGCTTGTCCGGCGCCTCGCCGTAGCGCACGAACAGGCGGGTGCGGCCCTGCGGATCAAACAGGTAGATGCCGGCCGTATGATCGACCGTGTAACGCCCGCTGGCGATGTCGCCACGCTTCTCGTAAAACACGCCGAAAGTCTTGGCGACCGCCTTGACCTGCTCGGCATCGCCGCGCAAGGCAATGAAATCCGGATTGAACACCGCCACATACTGGCTGAGCATCTCTGGCGTATCACGCTGCGGATCAACACTCACGAAAAGGGTCTGCAGGCGTGCCGCATCGGCGCCCAGCTGCCGCGTCACATCGGCCATCAAGGCGAGACTGGTCGGGCAGGCATCGGGGCATTGCGTGTAGCCGAAGAACACGGCAACGACCTTGCCTTTGAAATCGGCCATGCTGCGCGCTTTGCCATGGCTGTCCGGCAAGCGCAGCGCGGGACCGTAATCGGTGCCGGTGATATCGGTCGCGCTGAAGCGCGTCGGCGCCTCACACGCCGCCAGCCCAAGGCAGAGCAGTGCCGGCAGCAGCCAGCGGCGGAATCTGGACGGGAATTGGATCATGCGCTCACACAGCGGCTCGGAGGCCGCAGCCAAAGACTGCGCTCAGAGATTGCAGAAAGTCAGTTCGAAAGAGACATCCTTGTCGAAGGCCGAGGGCCGCGCAGCGAACTCCAGACCGACAAAACGGATGTTGAAAGCATATTTGTTGGCGCTGATCTCGGGCACGCAAGCCTGTTCCTGCGACAGGCGCACACGCGCCATCTGCGCCGCACGCCCGCTCATCATGATCTGGTAGGAACCCAGGCGCGCCAGCTGCAGCTCGGGCCGCCCGCTCTCGCGCAGCAGGCGCAGCACGATGGTCAGGCCGTCGCGGATCGGGAACATCGGTGCCAGCCAGGCGCGGATATCCTTGCGCCGCAGCTCGGCTTCTTCATGCAGCCAGTGGTGGTAGGAGGGCAGATCGAACTCGCACAGTCCGCCGGGAATCGCGGCCCGCGAACGCACCGCCATCAGCCATTCGGAGTCGCGCACGTACTGGCCGATCTTGCCGGTCATGGCGAGCAAGGCGACGCTGGCCTGTTCGATCTCGCTGAGCACGTCGGCCAGCGCTTCCTTGGAAATCTGCGGATTGTCACGGTAGGCCTGCAGGGTCTGGCGCTGACGCTCCAGCTCCTGGACCAGGTCGACTTTCAGATCCGCGCGCCCGGCGACCTCCAGAATCTCGAACAAGGCCATCAAGGCTGCGTGATGCGCGTAGGCATTGTCTGCCGTGGCAAAGTGCAGCGCCTTGTCGAACAAGGCCTCCAGACGCAGCAGCGTGCGGATGCGCTCGTTCAGAGGATATTCATATGTAATCACTGCACACCGGGCACGGGAGCGGGTTGGACTGAGGGGGAAGGCAAGCTGCCGGACCAAGTCGCGGCAGCAGACAGACAGCGGGCATGCAGGCTATCCACCTGTGCTCGCAAACTATCAAAATCCCCGCCATTGTCAATGATTTCGTGCGCAATCGCACGACGCGCTTCACGGCTGGCTTGCGCGCGGACAATTGCCTGAACTTCCTCACGGCTGATGCCGCTGCGCGACATGACGCGCTCGATCTGCACCGCTTCCGGACAATCGATGAGCAGCACACGATCACAGCGCTGCAACCAGTAGGGATGCTCGACCAGCAAGGGCACCACCAGCACCGCATAGGGCGTGCTCGCAGCGTCCAGCAGGGCCTCGCAGCGGGCGCGGATCAGCGGGTGGAGAATGCCTTCAAGGGTGCTGCGCGCGTCGCTGTCGGCAAACACCAGACGACGCATTGCCGCTCTGTCCAGCGCGCCCTCGGCGTTGATCATCGCGGCGCCGAAAGCCTCGCGCAGCGCAGCAATCGCTGCGCCCCCCGGCGCGGTCAGCTGATGAGCAACCACGTCGGTATCGACCACGCACACCCCCAGCTCGGCGAAGCGATTGGCGGCAGCGCTTTTGCCGCTACCAATGCCGCCGGTCAAACCCAGCACGGGCGGACGTGAGGGAGCGCTCATCCCGCCGCCTTGCAGCTTTGCTGTTCGCTACCCTTGATGCTGTCCTGCGCCGCCTGCAGAAGTCGCTCCAATACGCCGCCCGGCCCCTGGATTTCGACACGTGCGCTGTTGGCGTTGTAGCGCGTGCTCACCGTCGCCCCTTTCACACCACGCTTCTGCAGGGTTTCCAGATGGCGGCGGGCCAGTGTGTCGCCACGGAACAGCCCCAGCGAAATGGCATAGCGATTGGGGCCAGCCTCCTGCACGATGAAGAAGTCTTCCAGGCCGAGTTTGTGCAACTCGGCAGCGCGCCGATCCGCGCCCGCCTTGCCGCCTTGCGGGGGAATATTCACCCAGTAGGCTGATGGCGCGGCTTCGCCCTCGCGCACGACAATCGATTTATCCGCCGCGCGCGCCTGCTGCGTCAGACTCTGCGCCTGATCAGCACTGAGATTACTGATCGCCACGCAGGCCAGCGCCGTGCTGCTCAAAGCGGGCGTGCCGCTCGCACTGACCGCGCTGGCCGCGGCGGGAACTTCGGAAGCAGCGGCCTGCGGCGCGCTGGCCGGCGCTTCAGCGGCCGCCACACTGGCTGCTGCGGCAGGCGCCGACGCGGCATCGGTGCTGGTCGATGCAAGCACGCGCAATTTTTCGGGGAACAGCTGGTTGCGCATGCGCTCAGGCTCGCTGGTGCCCATGAACAGCGGTTCAAATCCCAGCCAGGGCATGGCCGCAACGGCAAGGCAGGCGATATTGAGCACCAGCAGGAAGTAAAAGGAAACGCGCAGACCAGTCATGCACGCGATTATCCTTGCCTCGCGCCGCAGTTCCAAGCCCTCATGCCAAACGGTCGCAGCAAAGAATTCTGCGAGAATGCGGCATTACCTCCGGATACCGCTCACCATGCGCCAGCTAGCTGCACCACTCTGTTTCCTGCTCTGCATCGGCCTCCAGCCTGCCAGAGCAGCCGACTCGACCGATGCGGCACCTGCGCGCAGCCAACCCAAGTGGGAACTGGGCGCGGGCCTGAGCGTGTTTTCGCTGCCGGATTATCGCGGCGCCGATCACCAAACCACGGCGACCCTGCCCTTCCCCTACGCCATTTACCGTGGCGAGATCATCAAGGCTGACCGCAGCGGTGTGCGCGGCATGCTCTTCGACAGCGAGCGCCTCGATCTCGAACTGAGTCTGAGCGGCGGCGTGCCCGTCAAGAGCAAGGACAATGCGGTGCGTCAGGGCATGCCGGATCTGGACCCGACGCTGGAAATCGGCCCGCAGGCCATCGTGCGCCTGCTCGGCAAGGCCAGCGATGAAACACGTCTGGACTTGCGCTTGCCGCTGCGCCAGGTGATCACCTCGGGCGGCGAAGGCCAGGGGCTGACCTTCACACCGGCGCTCAATCTGTCGATCACGCCCCCGGCGGGCTGGCATATCGGCACCCAGATCGGGCTGTATGCCGGTACGCGGCAATATCATCGCTTCCTGTACGCCGTCGATTCGCAATATGCAACGGCCAACCGCCCGGCCTACCAGGCACAGAGCGGCTACGGCGGCTGGCAGATGACTGGCAGCCTGTCACGCCGCTTCGACAAGCTGTGGCTGGGTGGTTTTGTGCGCCTGAGCTCGGTCAAGGGCGCGGTGTTCGACAACAGCCCGCTGGTCGCCCGCAAGACCAATGTCTCCGCCGGGATCGGCATCGCCTGGGTCTTCGCGCAATCGGATGAGCGCGTCATCTCCAACGACGACGATTGATCAGGACGCTACCGGCGCGCTGCGTGCAATCTGCAGCAGACCTTCGAGCACCAGACGCGGCGCCCACACCAGGGGCTCCGCCAGGTGCTCACGCAGCACGCCCGCCGCGCCGCCCGCCAAGAGCAGCGGCGCGCCGGCCGGCAAACTGGCGCGCATGCGCTCGATTGCGCCCAGCTGGGCATGCAGGCAGCCGGCGTAGATGGCATCCGCCGTATTGCGCGGCCGCGCGACCAGACGGCCCTCGGCGAAGGGCAAAGCCGCCGTACCGCTGGCCAGCGCCGCGCGCATCATGTCCAGGCCCGGCAGGATGCAGCCCCCCTCAAACACGCCCTCAGCGCTGATCACATCCACCGTCGTCGCGGTGCCGGCGCTGACCACCAGACACGCCCCCTGCACCTGATGCCAGGCGCCCACGGCAGCCGCCCAGCGATCTGCGCCCAGCTGCGTCGGCTGCGCGTAATCATTGCGCAAGCCGGCCGCCGCCGCACTGGCGCGCACCCGCGTCATGCGCTGGGCATGTGGGCCGAGCAAGCTGGCGATGCGCGCATTGAGCGCCTCGTCCGCCACGCTGAGCCAATGCACGGAATGCGGCTCAAAACAGGCCGGCAAGGCCAGCTGCAAAGCGTCATGTGCCTCGGCCTGCTCGAACAGCCAGTGCTGGCCGTCATGGCCGGCGAACTTTACGCGGGTATTGCCCGCATCGATAAGAAGGTACATAGGCGCCAGGCGCTGAAGTCGGCAAAGGGGAAGATGAATGCGGCGATCTTACGCCTGGACGCGGCGCAAGCTCACCTCGCCACCGAAAACGAAGACCTGCCCCTCGGGCATGTCGATCGCCAGGCGGCCCAGGGCATCCACGCCACCGCAGCGACCATGACGCACCAGACCATGCTGCTCCACCGTCACCTCTGCCCCCAGCATGGCGTGCCAGGGCATCCAGGCCTCGACGAAAGGCGCGAAGCCCTCGCGCGCAAAAGCTTCCAGCACATCGAGCAAAGCCCGCAGCACGGCGGCCAGCAACAGCTCGCGCGCAGGCGGCTCGCCGCATTCGGACAAGGCCGCAAAGGGCTGCGCGATCTCCTCAGCCAGATCCGGCGCCTGGCGCAGATTGAGGCCGATGCCGATCACCACCGCCCACTCGCCTTGCGCGCCCTGCGCGACTTCAACCAGCACGCCGCCGAGCTTGCGACCATCGAGCAGGATGTCGTTCGGCCATTTGAGCGACAGGCCGGACACCTGCAGGCTTTGCAAGGCGCGCACGATGGCGAGGCCGACGACCAGGCTGAGGCCTTCCAGCCGCTGTTGCGCCGCGAAGCGCCAGAGCAGGGAGAAACAGAGATTGCCGCCGGGAATCGACACCCAGCTGCGCCCGCGACGGCCACGCCCGGCGCTCTGCACGTCGGCCACCAGCACGGTGCCCGAGCCGGAACCGCGCTGGGCGCGCGCCAGCAATTGCGTATTGGTGGAATCGCACTGGGCGAGATGGTCGACGTCAAAACGCGAGGCTTGTTCGCCCAGTGCGTCACGTACGCGCCGCAGGTCAAAGGATGCAGTGGCTGCCATGAACCGTGAATGTCATGCAAAAGCAAAGGCGCGATGATACGTCCTGCGCGCCTTGCCGCGCAGCCTGGCGGATCAGTCCAGCTCTTCCTTGCCGCCGTCGATGCCCAGTTCCTGGATCTTGCGGGTGATGGTGTTGCGCCCGATCCCCAGGAGCTGTGCCGCTTCAACACGGCGCCCGCCCGTGGTGGCCAGGGCACGCATGATCAGCGCTTTCTCGAACTCGCGGTTGAGACGGTCATAGACCTCGCCCGGCGCCACCGCCAGCAAGCGGTCGGCTTCAGCATTCAGCGCGGAGAGCCAGTCGCCGGAGAGTGCGGTCGGCGTCGCGCTGGGCGTCGCTTCGCGAATCTCGGAAGGCAGATCGGCCAGATCGACCATCTGCCCCGGCGCCATCACCGTCAGCCAGTGACAGAGGTTTTCGAGCTGGCGCACATTGCCGGGGAAATCCAGGGTCTGGATGTGTTTGACCGCCGCCTCGGTGAGGCGCTTGGATTCCACACCCAGCTGCTGCGCGCTCTGCGCGAGGAAATGGCGGGTCAGGATGGAGACGTCTTCACGGCGCTCGCGCAAAGGCGGCAGGCGCAAACGGATGACGTTGAGGCGGTGGAACAAGTCTTCGCGGAACTGACCTTCGCGCACGCGCTGATCCAGATTCTGGTGGGTCGCGGCAATCACGCGCACATTGGCCTTGACCGGCGTATGGCCACCAACGCGGTAGAAGTGGCCGTCGGAGAGCACGCGCAAGAGACGCGTCTGCAACTCGGCTGGCATATCGCCGATTTCGTCGAGGAACAAGGTGCCGCCCTCGGCCTGCTCGAAGCGGCCGCGCCGCTGCGCGGTGGCGCCGGTGAAGGAGCCACGCTCGTGGCCGAACAGCTCGGATTCAAGCAGATCACGCGGAATCGCCGCCGTGTTGATCGCCACGAAAGGCCCTTCCTTGCGCGGGCTGTGACGATGCAGGGCACGCGCCACCAGCTCCTTGCCGGTACCGGATTCGCCATTGATCAGCACCGTGGCATGTGACTGCGAGAGACGGCCAATGGCGCGGAACACCTCCTGCATCGAGGGCGCCTGACCGAGGATCTCGGGCACAGCAGTCACCTCTTCGACCGCGCCCGGATGATGCTTGCTCTCCTCCAGTGCGCGGCGCAGCAAGTCGATGGCCTGATCGACATCGAAAGGCTTGGGCAGGTATTCGAAGGCGCCGCCCTGGAAGGCCGCCACGGCACTATCCAGGTCGGTGTAGGCGGTCATGATGATGACCGGCAGCTGAGGATAGCGCTCCTTGGCTTTCTGCAGCAGCACCAGGCCGGATTCACCCGGCATATGGATATCGGACATCAGCACCTGGGGCGGCGTGGCATTCGACTCCAGCACCGCCAGCGCCTCGGTCGCCGAGGAAAAGCTGCGGAAGGCAATGTCTTCGCGGGCCAGGGCCTTTTCAAGCACCCAGCGAATGGAGCGGTCGTCGTCAACAATCCAGACAGGATTCATAAAAGGGTCCGTCGTTGTAGTCTGCTGTGATTAGCCAGCATGCGCTGCGCGCATGACAGGCCATACGTCAATTTGAATTCGGTTGGGTCAGCGGCAGCATGATGGTGAACACCGTCCTGCCGGCCACGCTTTCCAGATCAATGGTGCCTTGATGCTGCTCGACAAAGCTTTGCGCAATCGACAAGCCGAGACCGGAGCCACCCTCACGCCCCGAGACCAGCGGGTAGAAGATCTTGTCACGAATCTCGTCCGGAATACCCGGGCCGTTGTCGATCACCTGCAATTCCAATGCCAACTTGTGGCGGCGCTTGGCCAGCGTGACCTGCCGCGCCGCGCGCGTGCGCAACACGATCTCGCCTTCGCCATCCATGGCCTGGGCGGCGTTGCGGGCGATGTTGAGCACAGCCTGGATCAGCTGCTCGCGGTCCGCCGTCACCTGCGGCAGGCTGACATCATAATCGCGCCGCATACTGACCGAAGGAAATTCGGCCTGCACCAGGCGCAACACACGTTCGAGCACATCGTGAATATTGAGCACGATGGGCCGCATCATGCGATGCGAATTGAGCAGGCGGTTCATCAAATCCTGCAGGCGATCAGCCTCTGCAATGATCACCTGGGTGTACTCGCGCCACTGCGGATCATCGAGTTCGCGCTCCAGCAATTGCGCCGAACCACGGATGCCGCCGAGCGGATTCTTGATCTCATGGGCGAGATTGCGGATCAGCTCGCGATTGGCCTGTTGCTGCTCGATCAGCCGCTCTTCACGCGCCACGCGCAGCTGCGCATCAATCGGCCGGAATTCCAGCAGCAAGCGCGCCGGCGACAGATCGACCGGAGTCACCGTGCAATCGAGATGCAATGAGGTGCGATGCACGCGGCGGATCACCACGTTCTGACCGGTATAGCTCCAGTTGTGGGCCAGTGCGCTATCCAGCGCCGCCTTCAAACCCGTGGTATCGCCAAGCAAGGGCAGCAAGGCACGACCCAGCGCTTGCCGGTTACCGACGGCAAACAGATTCTCGGCGGCTGCATTGATGTAGCAGACCGTCAAGGAGTTATCCACCATGATGATGGCGGAGGACAGCAGTTCCAGACCCTGGGTCTTCTCGGAAAAGTGCTGTGAAGGCAGTGGTGCGCTAGGAGGGCTCATATTCCCTGTTGCAGAGCAAGAATTACGCCATCGCGCACCCGAGTGGCGCAAACCTCAGGGCGCGGGCACGCATCAGACGAATCAGAGCACAATCGCGGTGCCCGCATCAGCGGGTATTCCCCAGTTCGGCCTTGAGTTTGTTGATATTGGTCTCGTGCTGCAGCAGCTCTTCACGCAAAGCATTCTGGCGCGCCTGGTATTTGGGCGTCGTACGTTCCTGCGGCGCAGCCTGTTCTATCTCTCGCTGATTCTTGCGCGCCTCGTCCAGCAGGCGCTGCTCAGTGGCCAGCTCCTGCTCGAGTATGCGGCGCCGGTTGCTGTCGCGATCGCGCTGCTGCGCGCCATCCACTCGCGGGAAATCCGCTGGCGAAGAGCCTCCGCCACTTGCTGCGCGCTTGGGTGAGGACAGTGTGGGCGCGCTACCGCCAGAAGGCAGATCGCGCGACAGCAGACTGCAGCCTTTCTGGCCGCGCGGTTTGTCATTCGTATAGGTCACACGGCCCGCCTCGTCGACACACTTATACACGTCGGCGCAGGCCAGACCAGGCAGCAAGGCAAACAGCAAAACAAGCTGGAGACACAGGGATTTCATGGCAAGCGGAGGAATGGGGGCGCAGCCGAGTGTAGGGTGATGCGCGAAAAAAGCAAGCCAAGACCCGCTCTGCGGCAGCCATGAAAAAAGGACGGGTCACCCCGTCCTTTTTTGTCTTGAACCAGCGCCCCGAGGGGCGCGCAGATCAAACCGAGTAGTACATCTCGAATTCGACCGGCGTGGTGGTCATGCGCAGACGATTCACGTCTTCCATCTTCAGATCGATGTAGGACGAGATGAAGTCTTCGCTGAACACACCGCCAACGGTCAGGAAGGCGTGATCCTTCTTCAGGTTGTCCAGCGCTTCTTCCAGGCTGGCGCAAACGGTCGGGATCAGTGCATCTTCTTCCGGCGGCAGGTCGTACAGGTTCTTGTCAGCCGGATCGCCCGGGTGAATCTTGTTCGCCACGCCATCCAGACCGGCCATCATCAGTGCAGCAAAGCACAGATAGGGGTTTGCACCCGGATCCGGGAAGCGGGTTTCGATACGGCGCGCCTTGTCGCTATGCACGAACGGAATACGGATCGAAGCCGAACGATTCTTGGCCGAGTAAGCCAGCTTGACCGGCGCTTCGTAGTGCGGCACGAGGCGCTTGTACGAGTTGGTCAGCGGGTTGGTGATGGCATTCAGCGCCTTGGCGTGCTTAATGATGCCGCCGATGTAGTACAGCGCGAACTCGGACAGGCCGGCATAGCCATTGCCTGCGAACAGGTTCTTGCCATCCTTCCAGATCGACTGGTGAACGTGCATACCGGAACCGTTGTCGCCAACGATGGGCTTGGGCATGAAGGTCGCGGTCTTGCCGTACTGGTGTGCAACGTTGTGCACGATGTACTTAAGCAGCTGGGTTTGGTCAGCGCGGCGCACCAGGGTGTTGAACTTGGTGCCGATTTCGTTCTGACCGGCCGTTGCCACTTCGTGGTGATGCACTTCAACCGGCACGCCAGCGGCTTCGAGCAGCAGCACCATTTGCGCGCGCATGTCGTTGAAGGAATCAACCGGGGGAACCGGGAAGTAACCACCCTTCACCGACGGCCGGTGACCGGTGTTGCCGCCTTCGAACTTCTCGTTCGAGGCCCAGGCACCTTCTTCAGCGTGGATCTTGACGTAGGAGCCGGACATATCGGTCTTCCACTCGACTGCGTCGAAGATGAAGAATTCGGGTTCCGGACCGAAGAAAGCGGTGTCACCAATACCGGAGGACTTCAGGTAAGCCTCGGCGCGGTTGGCGATGGAGCGCGGGTCACGGTCGTAACCCTTGCCGTCGGACGGCTCAACGACGTCACAGGTGAGCACCAGCGTGGTTTCATCGAAGAACGGGTCGATGAAGGCGGTGCTCGGGTCCGGCATCAGCTGCATGTCGGAGGCCTGAATACCCTTCCAGCCAGCGATGGACGAACCATCGAATGCATGCCCTTCAGTGAACTTGTCTTCAGAGAACGCGCTGATGGGCACGCCAACGTGCTGTTCCTTGCCGCGAGTATCGGTGAAGCGGAAATCAACAAACTTGACGTCGTTTTCCTTGATCAGCTTGAGCACGTCTTGAGAGGTCGTCATATACACTCCAAAAAAGAGAATTGAACCAGTTAAGCGGTGAAAACCTGTTTGCCTGTCAGCTTCCGCGCACTGCCGATGCGAAAGCACACCAGAGACAAGAGTCCTTGCTGGTAGCGGGTAATCGGAAAACTGGAAGCATTTAACATGCCACGGGTTCGATTACGCCTTGCTTACAGATCGAGGCGCATTGTGCCACAGACCATGCCCTATCAAAGGGCATCCCGCGCGACATAAGGCCGCACAAAACAGGCGCACCGACACTTTTTGACGCACCAATTCGGAGCATTGCACCGCAGCGGCGCGGCGATTGTCGCCCGCAAGCTGACAGCGCATACTCTCGCCTGCTAGCCAACACCTATCCAGACTCAAGATGAAAGAGATCAGCGACATCCTCAAACTGGCCCACGACCGCGCCAGCCAGCTCAAACTGCCGTATCAGGGCGCCCTCACGCCCAGCGAGGCACATGCCCTGGTGACGCAGAATGCGCAAGCGCGCATCATCGACGTCCGCACCCGTGCCGAGCTGGACTGGGTCGGCCGGATTCCGGGCGCGCTGGAGATCGAGTGGAATTCCTGGCCGGGCAGCCAGCCCAATCCGCTGTTCCTCGAGCAGCTGCGCAAGCAGCACGCCAGCGACGCGCCGGCGCTGTTCATCTGCCGCAGCGGTGCGCGCTCGCACGCTGCCGCCTCGGCCGCGCACGAGGCCGGCTTTGCAGCCTGCTACAACATCCTCGAAGGCTTCGAGGGTGACAAGGACGTCAACGCCCATCGCGGCAATATCGGTGGCTGGCGTCACGCCGGCTTGCCCTGGACCCAGTCCTGAACCGAGGACGCACCCAGCGCCCATCCCAGACACGGGCGGCTGATGGATAATCGCCGCCAACGCGTGCGTGCAGCACGCCCCACGTAGCAGAGCTCAACATGCAAACCGCCACTATTTCCTTTGACCGCTTCAACCAGCTTCAGGATGCCGATGCGCACGAACGCATCCGCGCCGCCAAGGCCGCGCTGGGCAAACGCGTCACCCTGCTGGTGCACCACTACCAGCGCGCCGACGTCTACCAGCATCATGACCTGACCGGCGATTCGCTCAAGCTCTCGCGCCTGGCCTCCGAGTCAGACGCCGAATTCATCGTCTTCTGCGGCGTGCACTTCATGGCTGAAGTCGCCGACATCCTCTCCAAGCCCGAACAGATCGCCATCCTGCCCGACCTGGCGGCAGGCTGTTCGATGGCCGATATGGCCAATCTGGCCAAGGTCGAGCGCAGCTGGCGCGAGCTCAGCGAAGTGCTGGGCAATTGCGATGAGCTGATCACTCCGGTCACCTATATCAATTCGGCCGCCGATCTGAAGGCCTTCTGCGGCCAGCATGGCGGCATCGTCTGCACGTCGAGCAATGCACCGAAAATTCTCGATTGGAGCTTCGCCCAGCGCGAGAAGATCCTGTTCTTCCCGGACCAGCATCTGGGGCGCTGGACCGGCCACCAGATGGGCATCGCGCTTGACGAGATGATCGTCTGGGATCCGGACCTGCCCTTCGGCGGCCACAGCCCGGAAGCGATCCGCAAGGCCAGGATGCTGCTGTGGAAAGGCCACTGCTCGGTGCACCAGATGTTCCAGCCGGCGCACATCATCAAGTGGCGCAACCAGCATCCGGACGGCTTCGTCATCTCGCATCCGGAATCCGCTTTTGAAGTCTGCAAGCAGTCTGATTTTGTCGGCTCCACCGAATACATCCTCAAGACCGTCAAGGACGCCGCCCCCAATACCAAGTGGCTGGTCGGCACCGAGCTGAACCTCGTCAATCGCCTGGCGGAAGAGGTCAAGCACGAAGGCAAGCTGGTGCAGTTCATGTCACCGACGGTGTGCATGTGTTCGACCATGCAGCGCATCGACCCGCAGCACCTGGCCTGGACACTGGAAAACCTGGTCGCTGGCAAAGTGGTCAATCGCATCACCGTGCCGCAAGACGAAGCCGTGCTGGCCAAACTGGCGCTGGAGCGCATGCTGGCAGTCTCTTGAGAAGAACCTGCCCTTTAGGGCATATCCTCGCATTCGTTTCGCCAAGCCTGTTTTAGACTGCTTCGGTGGCGTTATGTCGATGCCATGTCGAGTAAGCAACCCTGGGAGAGAACATGAGTGACAAGACTGAGCGCGAGGACGGCGGCCTGCCGGGCTCGAACTGGGCATTGGCAATGAGCATCCAGAATGCAAGACGTGCCCGTTTGAAAATCAGCGGCAACAGCCTGTTCGCAGATGGCGGCCCCGGCGGCGGTGATGGTGACGGCGGCGGCGGCACGGGTGGCGGTGACGACAGCGACGGCGACAGCGACGGCGATAGCGGCGGCGATAGCGGCGGTGATGGCGGCGGCGGCGGTGATGGCGGCAGTGATGGTGGCGGCAGCGACAACTGAGCACCTGCCCCACGGAGCTGCCGCATGCGCGTGGCAGCTCCGTCTCTGACGACCTACCCCCGAAAGCCCCCATGACCACGCCAGCCCTCGCCTTTGGCGATGTCCGCATTCAGGACGATTTCATTCCCCCCGCACTACACAGCGAACTGGTGCGCTTTTTCCAGGAACCGATCTGGTTTTACGGCTGGAAATCCAATGCCGGCAACAAGCAGGCGCCCAATTCGCACTGGAACGTATTCTTCGCAGGCAACATGAGCAAAAGCCCCGCTGTCGATTGCGAAGCCGAGCTGATGGAAAACGCGTTCTTCCAGCCCATCCAGGCGCTGTGGCAATTACTCAAGGCTGGCCCACTGGCCGGCCATATTCCCGTGCGCATTTATGCCAATGCCCACACCTACGGTACGGATGGCTACGTACACACCGATTCCGAAGACCCCAACTACTACTCCACCGTGGTCTATCTGCACCCGCAGTGGCACCCCAACTGGGCGGGCGAAACGGTGTTCTTCACGCAGGACAAGTCCGACATCACGCGCGCGGTGTTCCCCAAACCCGGCCGCATCGTGAGCTTTCACGGCGCCGTGCCGCATTGCGCCCGCCCACTGTCGCGCGACTGCGGCGCCTTGCGGGTCTGCCTGGTGTTCAAGACCCTGCTGCCCGCAGCCTGAGCGCACGCCAATGGGAGTCCAGGGGCAATCTGCACGGCGCGGCCTGAGCCTGCCTGCGCAGCGCTTGCCGCGCGAGCGGCGCACGCGGCAAGCCATCGTCCTGCTGCAAAGCTTGCATACCGATGGCACGGCGCACGCGCATGGGCGCAGCCTGCTCGAACACCTGGTCGGCACGGCGCAATTGCTGCTGGCCTGGAACGCGCCGCTGGATCATGTGCTGGCCGGTTTGTGCCACAGCGTCTACGGCACCCAAGCATTCAGGAAGATCAGCCTCGCACACGCCCAACGCCCGCGCCTGCAGCAGCTGATCGGGCGGCGTGCGGAAGCGCTGGTGTGGCTGTTCAGCACCCTGCGGCGCCCAGCCTGCCTGCTCAAGGCCAGCGCAGGCGGACATTGCCTGGTGCGCACGCGTGCCGGACGCAGCCGCCATCTCGATCCGGACACGCTGGGCGCGCTGTTCGTCATCGAATGCGCCAATCTGCTCGACCAGGGCGTCTCGCTGGCCCTCGCGCGCCGCCTGCTCAAGCTCGCCCGACGTCACGCCGTCACGCCGCCAGCCATGCTGCAGGCGCTGCAAAAAGAAATGCGGCTGGCACTTTACGCGCGCAGCCGCATTCACATCTCGTCGCACTGAGTCCTGCCCGCTCCAGGCGGCAGGACCCGGCCCTGGCTCAGCGAGGCAGGACGCTGCTGCCCATCAGGAAGCTATCGACCTCACGTGCGGCCTGACGGCCTTCACGGATCGCCCACACCACCAGCGACTGGCCACGACGCGTATCACCGGCGACGAAGACCTTCGGCACATTGGTGGCGTAGCAGCCAGCACCATCGGTACTCGCCTTGGCGTTGCCGCGTGCGTCCTTCTCGATACCGAAGTTCTCCAGCAGGCTGCCCACCGGATTGACGAAGCCCATCGCCAGGAACACGGCTTCGGCCGGGATTTCCTTTTCGGAACCGGGCACTTCGCTCATCTTCATCTGGCCGGTCTTGTCGTCCTTCTTCCACTCGACCTGAGCGGTGACCAGCGACTTCAGCTTGCCGTTCTCGCCACGGAATTCCTTGGTGGTCACCGACCAGGCGCGATCACAGCCTTCGTCGTGCGAAGACGAGGTACGCATCTTGATCGGCCAGTACGGCCACACCAGAGACTTGTTTTCCTTCTCCGGCGGTTGCGGCATCAGCTCGAACTGCAGCACGCTCTTGGCGCCGTGACGGTTGGAGGTACCCACGCAGTCAGAACCCGTGTCACCACCACCGATGACGACAACATTCTTGCCGGTGACCTTGATCTGATCCTTGAGCTTGTCGCCCGCCACAACCTTGTTCTGCGGAATCAGGAACTCCAGCGCGAAGTGCACGCCGTCGAGCTCGCGCCCCGGAATCGGCAGATCGCGCGGCACTTCGGAACCGGCCGCGATCAGCACGGCGTCAAAGTCCTTGGCCAGCTTCTTCGGCGAGAGCTTTTCCTTGGCATCGCTATTGATGCCCTTGGGCAGCTCGGCGTCACCGATAAAGACACCGGTCTTGAAGACCACGCCTTCAGCTTCCATCTGCTTGATGCGGCGGTCGATGATCGACTTGTCGAGCTTGAAGTCGGGAATGCCATAGCGCAGCAGACCGCCGATGCGCGAGCTCTTCTCGAACACCGTCACCTCATGACCGACACGTGCCAGCTGCTGGGCCGCCGCCAGACCGGCAGGGCCGGAGCCGACGACAGCGATCTTCTTGCCGGTCTTCTGGGCCGCCGGCAACGGCTTCACCCAGCCGTTTTCCCAGGCCTTGTCGATGATGGCGTGCTCGATCGATTTGATGCCGACCGGCGCCACATTGATACCCAAGGTGCATGCAGCCTCACACGGCGCCGGACAGATGCGGCCGGTGAATTCCGGGAAGTTGTTGGTCGAGTGCAGCACCTCGATCGCCTCTTCCCACTTCTGCTTATAGACCAGGTCATTCCAGTCCGGAATGATGTTGTTGACCGGGCAACCGTTGTTGCAGAACGGAATGCCGCAATCCATGCAGCGCGCGCCCTGGATCTTGGCCTGCTCGTCGCTCAGGGCCAGCACGAATTCCTTGTAGTGCTTCTTGCGTGATTCGGGCGCTTCATAGCCCTCGTCCTGACGCTCGAATTCCAGAAAGCCGGTTACTTTTCCCATTTCTAATCTCTCCCCTGAATCAGACGGCAGCCGCTGCGGTCTTGCCGCGTGCAGCCACAGCGAGTTCCTTCAGCGCACGGCGGTATTCCTTCGGCATGACCTTGACGAAGGCTTCGCGCGAGGCGTCCCAGCTCTCAAGCAGTGCCTTGGCGCGCATGCTGCCGGTGTAACGGAAGTGGTTCTCGATCAGACGCTTGAGAATCACTTCGTCCGCTTCGGCCTTGGCGCCACGCGCAGCAGCGTGCCAGACATCGGCATCCGTGCTCTCGGTCTGCTTGGCGACCGGCAGCACCGGCTCCAGATCGACCATCGCGGTATTGCAGCGCGCAGCAAACAAACCGTCCGGATCGTAAATGTAGGCTACGCCGCCCGACATACCGGCCGCGAAGTTGCGCCCCGTCTCACCCAGCACAACCACGGTGCCGCCGGTCATGTATTCGCAACCGTGGTCGCCGACACCTTCGACAACCGCCGCAGCGCCCGAATTACGCACCGCGAAGCGCTCGCCACCGACGCCGTTGAAGTAGGCCTCGCCGGCAATCGCGCCGAACAACACGGTGTTGCCGACGATGATGTGTTCCGGACCAAAGCCGCGGAAGTCATTCGGGCAACGCACGATGACGCGACCACCCGACAAGCCCTTGCCGACGTAGTCATTGCCTTCGCCAACCAGATCCAGGGTCACGCCATTGGCGAGGAAGGCGCCGAAGCTCTGCCCTGCCGTACCGTTGAGCTGGACGTGGATGGTGTCGTCCGGCAAGCCGTCAAAACCATAACGCTTGGCCACTTCGCCGGAGAGCATCGCGCCGACCGAACGGTTGACGTTGATGATCGGCTGGATGAAGGACACGCGTTCGCCCTTTTCGAGCGCCAGCGCCGACTTTTCGATCAGCTTGTGGTCGAGCGCCTTTTCCAGCAGGTGGTCTTGACGTTCGGTGACACGGCGCGTCGAGTCGACTTGCGGCACGTAGAAGATCTTCGAGAAGTCCAGACCCTTGGCCTTCCAGTGCTCGATGGCCTTCTTCTTGTCGAGCAGATCGGCGCGGCCGATCAGATCGTCGAACTTGCGGATGCCCAGTTGCGCCATCAGTTCGCGCACTTCTTCAGCGATGAAGAAGAAGAAATTGACGACGTGTTCGGGCTGGCCGGAGAAGCGCGCGCGCAGCACCGGATCTTGCGTCGCGACGCCGACCGGGCAGGTATTGAGGTGGCACTTGCGCATCATGATGCAGCCTTCGACCACCAGCGGCGCGGTGGCAAAGCCCATTTCATCGGCACCGAGCAGCGCAGCGATGACCACGTCACGGCCGGTCTTCATCTGACCGTCAGCCTGCACGATGATGCGGCTGCGCAAGCCGTTCATCATCAGCGTCTGTTGCGTCTCGGCCAGACCCAGTTCCCAGGGCGAACCAGCGTGCTTGATCGAGGACAGGGGCGAAGCACCCGTGCCGCCATCGTGACCGGCGATCACTACGTGGTCAGCCTTACACTTGGCGACGCCGGCGGCGACGGTGCCGACACCGACTTCCGACACCAGCTTGACCGAGATGTCAGCCTTGGGATTGACGTTCTTCAGGTCGTGGATCAGCTGTGCCAGATCCTCGATGGAGTAGATGTCATGGTGCGGCGGCGGCGAGATGAGGCCGACACCCGGCACCGAGAAACGCAGTGCGCCGATGTACTCGGACACCTTGCCGCCGGGCAGCTGACCGCCCTCACCGGGCTTAGCGCCCTGCGCCATCTTGATCTGGATCTGGTCGGCCGAGCTCAGGTATTCGGTGGTCACACCGAAGCGGCCCGAGGCGACCTGCTTGATCTTGGAGCGCAGCGAGTCACCCTCTTGCAGCACCACGTCACGCTCGATGCGATCCTTGCCGATGATGCCGGCCAGGGTCTCGCCCTTCTTGATGAAGATGCCCTTCATCTCGTTCTTGTAGCGTGCCGGATCTTCACCACCTTCACCGGTGTTCGACTTGCCGCCGATGCGGTTCATGGCAATCGCCAGCGTGGAGTGCGCTTCGGTCGAGATCGAGCCCAGCGACATGGCGCCGGTGGCAAAGCGCTTGACGATTTCCTTGGCCGGCTCGACTTCGTCGATCGGCACCGCCTGGCTCGGGTCGAACTTGAATTCGAACAGGCCGCGCAGGGTCATGTGGCGCTTGCTTTGATCATTGATGATCTGCGCATATTCCTTGTAGGACTGGAAGGAGCCCGAGCGCGTTGAGTGCTGCAGCTTGGCGATCGCGTCCGGCGTCCACATGTGCTCTTCGCCACGGATGCGGAAGGCGTATTCGCCGCCGGCATCCAGAGCATTGGCGAGCACCGGCGAAGCGCCGAAGGCTTCTTCGTGCAGACGCAGCGCTTCTTCAGCCACTTCGAAGATGCCGATGCCTTCGACATTCGAGGGCGTGCCGGCGAAGTACTTGTCAATCAGCGCCTTGTTGAGGCCGATGGCTTCGAAAATCTGCGCGCCGCAGTAGGACATGTAGGTCGAGATACCCATCTTCGACATGACCTTGTTGAGGCCCTTGCCGATGGCTTTGACGTAGTTCTTGACGGCCTTGTCCGGACCCAGATCGGCCGGCAAATCCTTGGCCATCTCGTGCAGGGTTTCCATCGCCAGGTAGGGATGCACGGCTTCTGCGCCATAGCCGCCGAGCAAGGCGAAGTGATGCACTTCACGCGCCGAACCGGTTTCGACGACCAGGCCGGTCAGCGTGCGCAGGCCTTGCTTGACCAGGTGCTGATGGATCGCCGAGGTTGCCAGCAACGCCGGGATGGCGACGTTTTCAGCGTCGATCTTGCGGTCCGAGATGATCAGGATGTTGTAGCCCGAACGCACGGCTTCAGCCGCTTGCGCACAGAGCGAAGCCAGGCGCGCTTCGACGCCTTCCTTGCCCCAGGCCACCGGATAACAGATGTCCAGTTCGAAGGACTTGAACTTGTTGTCGGTGAACTTCTCGATGTCACGGATCTTCGCCATCGCCTTGAAGTCGAGCACGGGCTGCGAGACTTCCAGACGCATCGGCGGGTTGATGTTGTTGAGGTCGAGCAGGTTCGGCTTGGGGCCGATAAAGCTGACCGTCGACATCACCATCGCTTCGCGGATCGGGTCGATCGGCGGATTGGTGACCTGCGCGAACAGCTGCTTGAAGTAGTTGTAGAGCGACTTGTTCTTGTTGGACATGACGGCCGGCGGCGAGTCATTGCCCATCGAGCCGATCGCCTCCTCGCCCGAGGTGGCCATCGGCGCCATCAGGAACTTGGTGTCTTCCTGCGTGTAGCCAAAAGCTTGTTGCAAATCCAGCAGCGCCGCGCGCGAAGCGACTTCAGGCGCCGGCCCCTCGATCTCGTCGAGCTTGACCTGGATGCGCGAAATCCACTCACGGTAAGGCTTGGCATTGGCCAGCGCGTCCTTGAGTTCCTTGTCGTCGATGATGCGGCCGGCTTCCATGTCGATAAGGAACATCTTGCCCGGCTGCAGGCGCCACTTCTTGACGATCTTGCTGGCCGGCACCGGCAGCACGCCGGCTTCGGAAGCCATGATCACCAGGTCGTCGTCGGTGACGATGTAACGCGCCGGGCGCAGACCGTTGCGGTCCAGCGTGGCGCCGATCTGGCGGCCGTCGGTGAAGGCGATGGCGGCCGGGCCATCCCAGGGCTCCATCATCGCAGCGTGGTATTCGTAGAAGGCGCGACGGTTCTCGTCCATCAGCGTGTGCTGTTCCCAGGCTTCCGGGATCATCATCATCGCAGCCTGGGCCAGCGGGTAGCCCGCCATGGTCAAGAGCTCGATACAGTTATCGAAAGTCGCGGTGTCCGACTGGCCTGCGTAGGCAATCGGATAGAGCTTCTTGAGGTCGTCGGACAGCACGGCGGACTTCATCACGCCTTCACGTGCGCGCAGCCAGTTGAAGTTGCCCTTGACGGTGTTGATTTCACCGTTGTGGGCAATCATGCGGTAGGGGTGAGCCAGTGGCCACTCGGGGAAGGTATTGGTCGAGAAGCGCTGGTGCACCAGGGCCAGTGCCGAGATACAGCGCGGATCAGCCAGATCCTTGTAATACACACCGACCTGGTTGGCCAGCAGCAGCCCCTTGTAGATGACGGTACGGGCCGACATCGAGGGCACGTAGTATTCCTTGCCGTGCTTGAGCTGCAGCTGCTGGATGGCGTGGCTGGCGGTCTTGCGGATCACGTAGAGCTTGCGTTCCAGCGCTTCGGTGACCATCACGTCGGGGCCACGGCCGATGAAGATCTGGCGGATCTCCGGCTCTTTGGCGCGCACGCGCGGCGACATCGGCATCTCGCGATCCACCGGCACATCGCGCCAGCCGAGGACGATCTGACCTTCGGCGCGCACCGCGCGTTCGAGCTCCTGCTCACAGGCCTGGCGCGAAGCGCTTTCCTTGGGCAGGAAGATCATGCCCACGCCGTACTCGCCAGCCGGCGGCAGCTTGACGCCTTGGGCGGCCATTTCTTCGCGGTAGAACTGGTCCGGGATCTGGATCAGAATGCCGGCACCGTCGCCCATCAGCGCATCGGCGCCGACCGCGCCGCGGTGATCGATGTTCTCCAGAATCTTCAGGCCGCCCTGAACGATGTCGTGGCTTTTCTTGCCCTTGATGTGCGCAACAAAGCCCACACCGCAGGCGTCGTGTTCATTGGCGGGGTCGTAGAGCCCCTGGGGAAGCATGGTCATCAATCCACTCCTGGAAGAAACCCAGCCGCACGCACCGCGCGCGTTCTGGCACAGGCCTGAAATATAAGACCTCTGCGCACGCAATCCAAGAAATATAAAACGGGGTCAGATTGCACTAAATAAGCGCCCTGTTGCGGTGCTCCAAAAAAATAGGGACATATTAAAAAGCGCCACATCGGTGCGAACCGGGACGAGCCTCGGCAAGCCATTCCGTTTTTTCAGCAAAACAGGCTAGAAACAAGCAGCTAGATGTAGAAATTAGACCGCAGGCATGTTCAATCGGGTGCCTGGATTTTGCGTGGGCGCCCCTTGGGCAAGGGTGCAATCCGGCGATTGGCCGCAGCATCGCGACCTGCATCGACCTCGCCGAGCAACCAGCCGCGATGCGCGGCATAGCGTAGGGCCGCCAGCGCCTCATCACTCGGCAGCGCTTCGATCAGCTGGCGATAGCTGGCCTGACGGTCGAAAGGGGTATTGCCCAGCGCCCAGTACTCGCGGTGATCGGTGACCAGGGCATCGGTGGCGAGTCCGACGTGATGACGACAACTGGACCAGGGGTAATGTGCCGCCTGGGCGGCCAGGCCGGCGCGTACTGGGTTCTGCTCGATGTAGCGGTAACACGCCAACAGCCAGGCCCGAGGCTCGATCACCGTCGAGCGGAAGCGCCCTTCCCATAAAGTCCCGGTGCGCGCGTGGCGATCATTGAAATAACGCACATAACGCCGCCCCAGGCGCTGCATCAAGGAGCCCGCCCCGCCCTGCTCCGGCGCGCTGAGCAAAAGATGCACGTGATCGTTCATCAGCACATAGGCGTGCACCGGCAGCGCCAGCTCGCGCGAAGCATCGCGCAGCATGTCGCGATAGGCACGGAAATCCGCTTCGTCGATGAAAATCGGGGTGCGGTTATTGCCGCGCTGCAGAATCAGCTGCGGCAAGCCGGGCACATAAAGACGGGCGAGACGACTCATCGCGAACGGGGCAAATCAGGGCTCACTGATCGAGAACAGCCGGCGGTGTTCCTTGACCGCGTAACGGTCGGTCATGCCGGCGATGTAGTCGGCCACCGCGCGCGCCTTTTCATCCTGCGCCATGCGCTGGTATTGCGGCGGCAGCAGGCGGGGGTCGTTCATGAAGGCGTTGAACAGCTCGCTGATGATGCGCCGCGCCTTGCTCATCTCGCGCAAGACCTTGTAATGCCAGTAAAGATTGTCACGCAGGAAGCGCTGCAGCGCTTGCAACTGCTCCAGCATGGCCGGCGAAAATGCCACCAGCGGCGCGCCGGCGTGATGCACATCGGCCAGGCTCGCGACGCCTGATTCCGCGATCTTGTGGCGACTGGTCTCGATCAGGTCGAGCGAGAACTCATTGATCAGGCGGCGCACGGTTTCATGGATCAGGCGGCGTTCGGCCAGGCCCGGATACTGGGCGCGCACGGCGGCGCAGTGACGCGCGAAGACCGGCACCGCTTCGAGCTGTTCGAGGCTGATCAGGCCAGCACGCAAACCATCATCGACATCGTGATTGTTGTAGGCCACGGCATCGGCCAGATTGCATAGCTGCGCTTCCAGCGAGGGCTGGGTCTTGTTGATGAATCGCGCGCCGACTTCACCGAGCAGGGCCGCATTCTTCAGCGAGCAGTGCTTGAGGATGCCCTCGCGCGTCTCGAAACAGAGATTGAGCCCATCGAAGGCGGCATAGCGCTCTTCGAGCAGATCGACGATGCGCAGCGACTGCAGATTGTGTTCGAAGCCGCCAAAGGCTTTCATGCAGTCATTGAGCGCGTCTTGACCGGCATGGCCGAAAGGCGTGTGACCGAGGTCGTGCGAGAGCGAAATCGCCTCCACCAGATCTTCGTTCAAGTGCAGGGCGCGCGCCAGCGAGCGGGCAATTTGCGCCACCTCGATGCTGTGCGTCAGACGGGTGCGGAACAGATCGCCCTCGTGATTGACGAAGACCTGGGTCTTGTACTCCAGCCGACGGAAGGCCGTGGAGTGGATGACACGGTCGCGGTCACGCTGGAACTGGCTGCGCGAGGACGGCGCATCCTCAGGCACCAGACGCCCGCGGCTATTGGCCTCGCTGACGGCGTAAGGAGCCAGGGGAGAGGCCGACGCGCCGCTCATGTCAGACGCAGCAACTGGCAATCGCCAGCTCGATCTCGGCCTGGCTGGCCGCTTCGCTGATCACCGCCTCGCCAATGCGGCGCAGGAGGATCAGGCGCAGGCGGCCATCGGCCACTTTCTTGTCGTGTCGCATCAGATCCAGATAGCGCTCGACACCCAGCTTCGGGCCCTGCACCGGCAAGCCGGCGCGCTGGAACAAGCGGCGGATGCGCTCGACATCAGCCTCGGGCAGCATGCCCAGCTGGGCGGAGAGCTGGGCCGCCATCACCACGCCCGCCGCCACGGCTTCGCCGTGCAGGTATTCGCCGTAGCCCATACCGGTCTCGATGGCGTGACCAAAAGTGTGGCCCAGATTCAGATGCGCGCGCTCGCCCTGCTCGGTTTCGTCGGCCGCCACCACGGTCGCCTTGATGCGGCAATTCCACTCCACCGCTTCAGCGAGCAAGTCTTCATCGCAGGCCAACAGACCATCGATGTGCTGCTCCAGCCAATCCATGCGCGCAGCATCGCGAATCAGCGCGTGCTTGATGACTTCAGCCAGCCCGGCACGCAGCTCGCGGATCGGCAGGGTGCGCAGGGTGGACACATCGGCCAGTACCAGACGCGGCTGGTAGAAAGCGCCGATCATGTTCTTGCCCAGCGGATGATTGATCGCCGTCTTGCCACCGACCGAGGAGTCGACCTGTGACAGCAAGGTCGTGGGCACCTGGATGAAGGGCACGCCGCGCTGATAGCAGGCGGCCGCAAAACCGGTCATGTCGCCGACCACACCGCCACCGAGGGCGATCAAGGTCACCGAACGCTCACAGCGCGCTTCCAGCAAGCCACTGAAAATCAGGTTGAGCGTTTCCCAGTTCTTGTTGGCTTCACCATCGGGCAGCACGATCGCGGTGCTCGCCACGCCAGCCGCGTCCAGCGCGGCTTGCAGGCGGCCCAGATAGAGCGGGCCAACGAGCTCATTGGTGACAATCGCCACACGCGGGCGCTTGAGATACGGCAGGATCAATTCAGCATTGTCGAAAATGCCGGCGCCAATGTGTATCGGGTAGGCGCGCGCGCCCAGTGCTACGTCGAGTGTGCGCACTGTTTCTCCCATTCTTTGAGGATGCGAACGACGGCCAGCTGCGAATTATTGCGCGCGCCGTCAACGATGATGTGTGCGATCTCGCGGTACAAGGGATCGCGCTGCACGCGCAAGGCATCAAGCTTGGCGCGCGGATCCGCCACCTGCAACAAGGGGCGGTTGGTGTCGTGGCGTGTGCGTTCGAGCAGCACGTGGGTCGGCACATCCAGATACACCACCCAGCCACTGCCATGCATGATCTGGCGATTGGCCGGATCGAGCACTGCGCCGCCACCAGTGGCCACGACAATGCCGGACTCATGCGACAACTCCTCGATCACCATGGCTTCGCGCTTGCGAAAGCCGGCCTCGCCCTCCATCTCGAAGATGGTGGGAATGCGCACGCCGGTACGGTGCTCGATTTCATGGTCGGAGTCCAGGAAGCGCCGTCCCATGCGGCGTGCCAGCGCACGGCCGATGGTGGTCTTGCCGGAACCCATGAGTCCGACCAGGTAGATATTTTCTGACTGATTCATCACATGCCAATTCTAGCCCGGATGCGCTGGGCCCGGCACAAAAGCAAACGGCCCGATCAACTCGGGCCGCTTATGAGGACTTGAGCCAAGGAATCAGCGTGCAGCGGTCTGATCGGTCAGGATGCGCGGCGTGATGAAAATCATCAGCTCGGTCTTGCTGTCCGAACGCTCGTTCTCACGGAACAGATAACCGAGCACCGGCAAATCACCCAGCCATGGAATCTTGGTCGTGTTGTTGCGGATATCTTGCTGATAAATCCCGCCCAGCACCACGGTGCCGCCGTTGTCGACCAGCACACGGGTACTGACGTGTTTGGTATCGATGGCCAGGCCCGAGGACGTGGACACCGAGCTGCTGACCGAGTCCTTGTTCACATCCACCGTCATGGCAATCCGGCCATCCGGCGTCACCTGCGGACGAACCTTCATCGACAGCACAGCCTTACGGTAGGAAACCGAGCAACCACTATTGCCCGAACAACTCTGATACGGCACATCCACGCCCTGCTCGATCACCGCTTCGTTCTGGTCAGCCGTCATCACACGCGGACGGGAAACCACCTTGCCACGACCATCAGCCTCCAGGGCGGAGAGTTCCAGATCGACAAAGCGCGTACCTGAGGAGTTATACAAGACCGCCGACAAGACCCCCGCCGACTTGCCATTGATCGAGGGTGCCGCAAGATTGACATTCTGGACGTTGGAGGTGTTCCAGGTGGCCTGGGTCGTGGTCAGCCCTGCGGCATACCCTGTGCCTTCAATACCCGCCCCCACCGTCAGCTTGGAATTGCCGCTGTAGGTATTGCCCAACAAACCCATGAAGCCCAGGCGCACACCCAGATTGCGGGCGAAGCTGTCGGAAGCTTCGACAATCTGCGACTCAATCAAGACCTGCTTGACGGCCACATCGATCTCGGAGAGCAGACGACGCACATCGTCGAGACGCGCCGGCACATCGGAGACGATCAGCTTGTTGGAACGCTCGTCCATCACCACCACGCCGCGCTTGGACAGGATGGTTTTTTCCTTGTCCTTGAGAATGCCGTCGTAAATCGCCTTGGCGCTGTGATAATTGATCTGGAAAGACTCGGTCCGCAACGGCTCGATATCGCCGATCTGCGCTTGTGAATCGAGCTCCAGCTTTTCACGCGCGGCCAGCTCGTCGCGCGGCGCCACCCAGATCACATTGCCGTTCTTGCGCATGTCCAGACCCTTGGCCTGGAGAATGATGTTCAGCGCCTGATCCCAGGGAATGTCCTTGAGGCGCAGGGTCAGCGAGCCGCTGACTGCATCGCTGGTCACGATGTTGAAGTTGGTGAATTCGGCAATCGCCGCGAGCACCGAACGGACATCGATGTTCTGGAAATTGAGCGAGAGCTTCTCACCATTGAACTTCTTGTTGCCGGCGCCTTGCACCAGCTTGTTGGGGTCTTCCTTCAAAGCTTTGACCTCAACCACGAACTGGTTATCGGTCTGGTAAGCATTGTGTTCCCATAGCCCCTTGGGCGTGATCACCATGCGCACCGAGTCGCCTTGAGCGCTGGTCACCACGGTATTCACCGGCGTCGCGAAGTCAGTCACATCCAGACGGCGGCTCAGGCGCTCGGGCACCGTGGTCTTGAGGAAATCGACGACCAGTGAAGCGCCTTGTTGGCGGATATCGATGCCGGCATTCGGGTCGGAGAGATCCACAACAATGCGCCCTTCACCATCCTTGCCACGGCGGAAACTGATGTCGCGCACACTATGCGTGCTGGCCCCCTGCTGTTCAGCGAAACGCGCTGCCGGAGCCGGCTCCTGACTTCTGGCAGGCAGATTGGCCAGCGTAATCAGCACTTCACGGCCATTGACCTGGGTGGTGTAAGTGAGCGGACGCAAGAGGTTGAGCACCACACGCGTGCGATCCGCAACCTGTACGAGATTGGCACTGCGCAAATCCCCCTCATTGAAGGAAACCGAACCCTGAGTGCCGTTGGCCGTGGCCGGAAAATCGATCGCGACCCGTGCCGGATTGGAGACACTGAAGCTGCCCAGGCTGCCAACCAACGGCTCCTTGAGCAAAACCTTGACCACCACATTGCCATTACTCTGGCTGGCCTGAACGGATTCAATCGAGTTCTTTGCCGGGGCTGCTGCCGGAGCCGCCGGCTGCTGTGCGCGAGCCGTTACGCTCGACAAGGCCGCCGCCATACAAAGCAGCACAATCTTTAGTTTTCGTTGGTATGTCATCGCCTTGCCTCCTGCTCCTGCAATTGCATGGAGCCGATACGTTCAACCCAGTCGCCGTTGGCGTCTTCCACCAACTCTTTCAGTGTCAATTCTGCGTCCGAAATCTTGGTGATCTGCCCGAAGTTCTGACCGATGTAGTTGCCGACATGAACCTGGTAGGTGGTCTTGTCTACCTGCAGCAAGGCCACCGGCTTACCCGCCTTGACCATCATGCCGACGAACTTCATGGACTCCAGCGGATAGGCCTCCAGCGGTTCGCGACGGCGATTGGTATCCGGACGGTTGGCAGAGCGCTTTTCCGGATCCAGCTTCGACGCCAGAAACGGATCAACGATCTTGTCCAGATCGAAATCCACGACGGGGAAAGTTTTGATTTGTGGCAGCGGAGGGATGTGGCCGCGCATACCAGCCTGCTCGTTCTGCATCCAGTTCTTGATGTCCTGATGCTCATCGCTGCCGCAGGCACTGAGCAAAGCCACGCCAAGCACCAAAGCACCGGCTCGGACGGCAAATCTAGGCGTTCGCATGGGCGTCCTCACTTCTTGTCCGCCTTTTTGTCATGGCGTTGCTTGGAAACCTCTTCTTCGTCCAGATAACGATAGGTCACCGCCGTGGCATCCATCTTGAGCGTACCCGCTGGCGCCGCTTCAATGGCGATGTCGCGCAGCGAAACGATGCGCGGCAGCTTGGCGACATCTGCCGCAAACACCCCAAGGTCCGCATACGTACCGGTGACGCGCAGGGAAATCGGCAGTTCGGCGTAGAAATCCTTCACGCCTTCGGTACCAGGGCGCCACAGCTCGAACTGCAGGCCGCGACCACGCCCTGCCCGATTGACATCGTCAAGCAGGGACTCCATCTCCGAACGATTGGGCAGCTGCTTCAGCAAAGCACCGAACTGGCGGTCGATATCGGCAAGCTGCTTCTGGAACTCTTCAAGATTGACAGCCTGGCGCTTTTTGAGCACCCACTCATCCTTGAGGCGAACCTCGTCCTGGCGACGCTGATCCAGAGTGAGCAGCTGGTCTTTCCAGTCAAACCACCAGGCGCAGGTAACCAGCACGATGAGCAAAGCCACCAGCATGGCGATCCGTGGCACCAGGGGCCAGACGCCGGGATCATTGGGATCGAGGTCGCGAAAATCATTGAGGACCTGCTGAACATTGATGCCGCGCAGGCGCTGAGTCAGGTTCGGCGCACTCATTTGCCAGGCTCCTTGTTCGTCACCGGTTTGCCATCCTGGTCAAGCGGCGTGCGCTCAATATTGACGAACAGGGTGAAATCGCCAACCCGGCGGCGGTTGAAATCGGCCGCCTTGATCTCGACCAGCTCGGGCTTTTCAAAGATCGGCGAAGCATCCAGATTCCTCATGAACTGCGAGACACGGGCATTCGATTGCGCGTAACCAACCAGCTGGATGCGTCCGCCGTTCTGCTTGATCAGGCGCAGGAAGACACCTTCGGGAACCTGCTTGCCCAGCTCGTTCATGATGTGCACGGTTTCAGCACGATTGCTCTGCAAGGACTCGATCACCTGCTTGCGCGACAACAGCGACTGGGTCTGCTCCTGCAAGCGCTTGATTTCGGCAATCTGCTTGTCCAGCTCGGCGATCTCGCGCTTGAGGAAATCGTTGGAGGAGTCCTGCGCCTCAATGCGCTGGTTGATCAGGGTGTGACCAACAAACCAGATGGCGCCTGCAAACAACGCCACCAGCCCCAGCAAGGTATAGAACTGCTGTCGGCGCTGCTTGCGCGCCTCTTCCCGGTGGGGCAAAAGATTGATGCGGATCATGCGTCAAACCTCCGCATCGCAAGGCCACACGCCACCATCAGGGCGGGCGCGTCGGCAGCCAGATTCTTGGGGCGGATGCGCTGCGAGAGCGTCATGCCGACGAAGGGATTGGCCACCTGGGTCGCTACCTGGGTGCGACCGGCGACGATCTGATCAAGCCCTGGCACGACCGCACAGCCACCCGAGAGGATGATGTAGTCGACCTGGTTGAATTGCGTCGAAGTGAAGAAAAACTGCAGCGCGCGCGACACTTCCAGCCCGAGGCTGTCCATGAACGGGCGCAACAATTCGTGTTCGTAGTTTTCCGGCAGGCTGCCGGTGCGCTTGGCGGCTTCGGCCTCTTCCTGGCTCATGCCGTAGTTGCGCATGATGTCCTGGGTCAGCTGGTAGCCACCAAAAGCCTGCTCACGCGAGTACAGCACCGCATCGTCACGCAGCACCGCGACTTTCATGACATTGGCGCCGATATCCACGGTCGCCACAATCTTGCCCGCGCCAGCATCTTTATCCAGACGGCTGCGCACGAGGTCGAAGGCAGCCTGCGCCGCGAAGGATTCGACATCCATCACGACGGCCTTGAGGCCCGCAGACTCGGCGGCGGCAACGCGGTCTTCAACTTTTTCCTTACGCGAGGCAGCAATCAGCACCTCGACTTCATCCGGATTGTTGGCCAGCGCGCCGAGCACCTGGAAGTCCAGATTGACCTCTTCGATCGCGAACGGGATGTACTGGTTGGCTTCGGACTCGACCTGCACTTCCATATCGAGTTCGCGCAAGCCCGCAGGCAGGGTGATTTTCTTGGTGATGACGGCGGAGGCCGGCAAAGCCAGCGAGACATTCTTGGTATTCGTCCCAAGCCGTTTCCAGCCCTTGCGGATCGCCTCGGCGACGGCTTCCAGGCTGGCGATATTGCCATCGCTGACGGCATCGCGCGGCAATGGCTCGATGGCGTAGCGCTCAAGGCGGTACTGGCCGGAAGTCTCTGAGAGCTCAACCAGTTTGACCGAAGAAGACGAAATATCCAGACCAATCAACGGCCTGGAGCGCCCTCCCAGCAAGGATGCAATGTCAATCACGCGAGGCCGTCCTGTAGAATATCATTTAAAATCCGGCAGTTACGTGCAATACCGCAAAACTACTTTAAATGCTAGCAGTAAGCAGTCAGAAGTGTAAAGCAAACTTGTTGCCAGCAACTTACATACGCTGACTTCAAGACGCGCCGCCTATAATCCTGCGACTACGATAACAGCACTCGGGTCATTTACGACCAGAACCTTCAAAACTCATGGCTTCCCTGCGCAAACCGCTTCTCATCTCTGCCGCACTTATCCTGGCGCTGGGCCTGATGGCCTGCTCAGCGGTCGCCATCGCGGCGGCATTTGCCTGGCCCAAACTGCCCGACCTGGCCGCACTGACCGATTACAAGCCACGCATCCCCTTGCGCATCTATTCTGCCGACGGCGCACTGATCGGAGAATATGGCGAGGAGCGGCGCAGCTATACGCCGATCAAGGCCGTTCCCGATTTACTCAAGCACGCCATCCTGGCAGCAGAGGACGACAGGTTTTACCAGCATGGCGGCGTCGATTTTGCCGGACTGGCGCGTGCCACCGCACTTAACCTGCTGGGCGGCGCTCGTCGGCAAGGTGGCAGCACCATTACGATGCAGGTGGCGCGCAATTTTTATCTCAGCCGCGAGAAAACATTCAGCCGCAAACTTTATGAAATCCTGCTCTCACTGAAGATTGAAAAAAGCCTCAGCAAAGACCAGATTCTCGAAGTCTATTTCAACCAGATTTACCTTGGGCAACGTGCTTATGGTTTTACGGCAGCGGCACAGATTTATTATGGCAAGAGCCTGCCCGAACTGACGGCCGGTGAATGTGCAATGCTCGCCGGCCTGCCCAAGGCTCCCTCGGCCTATAACCCGGTCGTCAATCCCGAGCGCGCCGCACAGCGCCAGCATTATGTTTTGCGACGCATGATGGAGCTGGGTTTCATCGATGCGGCCACACACGAGAAATCACTCAGCGAGCCGGTCAAGCTGGCGATTGGTAAATCACAGCAATCGGTGCAGCCGCTGATTTCAGTGCACGCTGAATTCGTCGCTGAAATGGCGCGTCAGATCGCCTACGAACAATTCAAGGACGAAGCCTATACGCGCGGCATCAAGGTCATCACCACAGTTTTGAAGAATGACCAGGTCGCAGCCTATCAGTCGCTGCGCCGTGGCGTACTCGATTATGAGCGCCGCCATGGTTATCGCGGTGCCGAGGCGCAGCTGGACCTGAGCGATGTAAAAAGCGATCAAGACGAACATCTTGAAGAGCTGATCGACGACTACCCCGATCAGGACGAGATCCGCACCGCCATCGTGCTGCGCGCAGAACCCAAGCTCCTGCATTTGTATCTGCGCGGCGGCGAGCTGGTCGACATCAGCGGCGACAGCCTCAAATACGCGGCGGCGATGATGGCCGCCAACGCCGCGCCGCAAAAGCAGCTGCGCCGCGGTTCGCTGATCCGCGTGGTGAAAACGGCCAAGGGCTGGGCGGTGACACAGCCGCCCGAGGTGGAAGCCGCCTTTGTCTCGCTGGACCCGAATACCGGCGCGATCCGCTCCCTGGTCGGCGGCTTTGACTTCAACCGCAACAAGTTCAACCACGTCACCCAGGCCTGGCGCCAGCCCGGATCGAGCTTCAAGCCCTTCATCTACTCGGCCGCCATCGAAAAGGGCTTCACCCCGGAGAGCGTGTTCGACGATGCGCCGCTGAATTTCTCGGCCAGCGATACGGGCAGCCAGGCTTGGTCGCCGGGTAACTACGACGGCAAATACGAAGGCCCGATGAGCCTGCGCACTGCGCTGGCCAAGTCGAAGAACATGGTCGCCATCCGCCTGCTGCAAGCCATCGGCCCGGCCTATGCGCAGGACTACGTGACTACGCGCTTCGGTTTTGATCCGAACAAGAACCCGCCCTACCTGACCCTGGCGCTCGGTTCCGGTGCCGTCACGCCCTGGCAGATGGCCAGCGCTTACGCCATTTTTGCCAACGGCGGCTATCGCATCCAGCCCTACATCGTCAGCGAGATCCGTGACGAGAAGGACCGTGTCGTGGCGCGCGTCGATCCGGCGGTGGCCGGCAAGCAGGCGGACCGCGTGCTCGACCCGCGCAATGTCTATCTGATGAACTCGATGATGCAGGACGTGGTGCGACGCGGCACCGCAGGCAAGGCGATGGCGCTTGGCCGCAGCGATCTGGCCGGCAAGACCGGCACCACCAATGACTACGTCGACGCCTGGTTCAGCGGCTACAACCCCGGCCTGGTGGGCATCGCCTGGGTCGGCCACGACCAGCCAAAGAAACTCGGCTCAGGCGAAACCGGCGGCGTGCTCGCCCTGCCAATCTGGATCGGCTACATGGACAAGGCGCTCAAGGGCGTGCCCGAGCAGAACATGGAAGTGCCACCCGGACTGGTACGCGTCAAGACGGACAAGGGCACCGAGGATCTGGTGTACGAGGAGAACATCCCCGGCGACAGCTCGGCGACGCCCGCCACGCCGCCCAACTGAGTTGCCGGCGCAGGCGGTCTCAGCGAGCCGGCAGGCGTAAAGTCGTGCCGGCTTGCTCGCTGAGCAGGCGGTTGAGCGCGGCGTAGAGGTCTTCACCGTCACGCGTATTGAGCCAGCGACCGTTTTCGGGGCGATAATGGAAGCCGCCCGAGCGCGCTGCCACCCAGATTTCACGTGCCGCCGCATGGCGATTGATGACCATCTTGCTGCCATTGGGAAATTCCAGCTCCAGAATGCCGCCGGGCCGCGACTCCAGATCCAGGTCGATGTCGGCGTCGTCAGCGGCGCTTTCAATGTCTTGCTCCAGTTGCGCCATCTGTGCGTCGGCGATATCCAGAAATGCGTTCTCGTCCATGAGCGAGCAGCTCCTTGCTAACATTAGGTTTTATTCAAACAACGATACCAGCATGCGCTTGATTCTCTCGATCTGTCTTCTCTCGCTGGCGCTTTCCGCCTGCGGCATCAAGGGCGCGCTGTACCTGCCTGCGCCCGATCATAACAAGCCCACTGGCGAACCGTCTGCAGCGAAAGTGGCGCCATGAGTGTTGCGCCCCTGCCCCATGTCATCCCGACCCTGAGCCAAGGCGCTGCCGGACTGCAGCTGGAACAGGTTGCGCTGAGCGACATCGCCGCACAATTCGGCAGCCCGACCTATGTCTATTCCCGCGCCGCGCTGACGGCTGCCTGGCACAACTGGGTCAGCGCCCTCGAAGGCCGCAACGCCCTCGTCTGCTACGCCGTCAAGGCCAATAGCAATCTGGCCGTGCTGAACGTGTTTGCACGCCTCGGCGCCGGTTTCGACATCGTCTCCGGCGGCGAGCTGGCGCGTGTGCTGGCGGCCGGCGGTCGTGCCGACCGCGTGGTGTTCTCCGGCGTCGGCAAGAGTCGTGCGGAAATGGCGCAAGCCCTGCGCGCCGGCATCCACTGTTTCAACCTCGAATCCGCGCCCGAGCTCGATCGCCTTGAAGCTGTGGCCGCCGAACTGGGCCTGCAGGCAGCCATTGCCTTCCGCGTCAATCCGGCCGTCGATCCGAAGACCCATCCCTACATTTCCACCGGCCTGCGCGACAACAAATTCGGCGTCGCCTTCGAAGATGCGCTAGCGCTGTATCGCAAAGCCGCGGCATCCAAGCATCTGCGCATCAGCGGTATTGCCTGCCACATCGGCTCGCAACTGCTCGATCCGGCGCCGATGGCCGAGGCGGCCGCCAAGGTTCGTGGCCTCGTTGAACAGCTGGAACGCGAAGGCATCCACCTCGATCACATCGATCTGGGCGGCGGTCTGGGCATCCGCTATAGCGATGAAGTGCCGCCGACGGGCCGCGATTATCTCGCCCCCCTGCTCGCCGCCATGGCGGGGCGCCCCGAGCAGCTATGCTTCGAGCCCGGCCGCTCCCTGGTCGGCAATGCCGGCTTGCTGCTGACCCGCGTGGAATTCCTCAAGCCCGGCGCGACCAAGAATTTCGCCATCGTCGATGCCGCGATGAACGACCTGGCGCGCCCGGCGCTCTACGATGCGTATCACGAAATGCTGGCCGTGCAGCCACGCGACACGCCACCGGTCTCCTATGAAATCGTCGGCCCGATCTGCGAAAGCGGCGACTTCCTCGGCCACGAGCGCGCCCTGTCACTCGCCGAGGGCGACCTGATCGCCATTCTCTCAGCCGGCGCCTACGGCATGACCATGAGCTCCAACTACAACACCCGCGGCCGCTGCGCCGAAGTGATGGTCGATGGCGATCAGCTGCACCTGATCCGCCCACGTGAGAGCATCGACAGCCTGTTTGCGACGGAGCGCGTATTGCCGTGAGTGGCGAGGAAGGCGTACGCATCGACAAATGGCTGTGGGCGGCGCGTTTCTTCAAGACGCGCACGCTGGCGACGGACGCCATCGAAGGCGGCCATGTGCAGCTCAACGGGCTGCGCATCAAGCCTTCGC
Organism: Uliginosibacterium sediminicola; assembly: GCF_039631295.1. Classification (NCBI taxonomy): domain Bacteria; kingdom Pseudomonadati; phylum Pseudomonadota; class Betaproteobacteria; order Rhodocyclales; family Zoogloeaceae; genus Uliginosibacterium; species Uliginosibacterium sediminicola. The sequence continues at coordinate 176,505 of NZ_JBDIVE010000001.1, forward strand.
GCAATGTTAAAGCCGGCGACCGCATCGAGCTGGTGGCCGGCGATCAGCAGTGGGTGTTGATCGTGCAGGCGCTGGCAGACAAACGCGGCCCGGCCAGCGTGGCGCGCACGCTCTACGAGGAAACGGCGGAGAGCATTGCAGCGCGGCAGGCACGCATCGAACAGCGGCGCCTGCAGCATGAACCGGCCGACGATCTGCGCGGCCGCCCGACCAAGCGCGACCGCCGCGCCATGACGCGCGTGCGCTGGGACTGATTGCGCTGCACGGAACATCTCCGATTGCGCAGGCTATGCACATGCGCTAGTGTGAGTGCTCGATGTTCTGGTTTGGCTGATGCGTGCGCACAGCCGCTGCCGGACTCATGAACCGCCGCCACGGAGACCAAACATGAGCACCACGACAGTCAAGGAAATACTCGCCGGAAAATCTGCAGAAATCCTCAGCGTCACGCCGGACATCTCGGTCTATGCCGCGCTGGAACTAATGGCCAAGGCCGACATCAGCGCTGTGCTGGTGCTCGAAGGCGAGCGTCTGGTAGGCATCTTCACCGAACGCGACTACGCCCGCAAAGTCATCCTGCGCGGCCGCAGCTCTCGTGAATCAAGCATCGGCGAGCTGATGACGCAGAACCTGCTGACCATCTCGCCCAACCATACGGTCGACGACATCATGTCCATCATGACCGAGAACCGCTTCCGTCACCTGCCGGTGGTCGATCACGGCAAACTGGTCGGCATCGTCACTATCGGCGATGCCGTCAAAGCCGTCATGGAAGAACAGCGCCAGACGATTGCCCAGCTCTCAAGTTACATCGCGGGTGATCTCACCACCTGAGTGGCCGAACACCGACTCCATCAGGTAATCCTCCTTGCGCCCATGCTGGGCCAGCATGGTGCGCAAGCGCAGGGATTCGCCGAGGTAGCTGCTCACATCGCACACGGCCAGTGCGCCCCCCATGTAATCCATCATCCCGTTCATCTGATGATGTTCGCGGCGCATGATCGCCACCGAGGTGGAGTTAGCGAAGGACAGGCGCTCGAAAGCGGGGAACAGCTCGTCTTCTTCCGCTTCGAAATGCGCACGCATCGAAGTGCGGAAGCGGCTATAGGTCTCCTCGGCCTGCGTCCAGTCCTCGCGCTGCACCAGCTTGTCCAGCGTCATCAGCAACTCGTCGCAGCGACGGTGCATGTCTTCGAACAGTTCGGCAACCAGCATGGCTCGCTCCTCGCTTGTATTCTTGAGGCCCCATTCTGCGCCGCCAGACATAGGCTTAATTGAGGCAGATCAAGCCCTCAGTGGGCGATAATCGCTACTTCGAATGTCTGTTCCTTCACGTGCTACACCATGAAATCTGATCGCGCTGTTGTCCTGCTCTCGGGCGGACTTGATTCTGCAACCTGTCTGGCCATCGCTCGCGATGCCGGGCTCGAAACCTATGCCTTGTCGGTCGCCTATGGCCAGCGCCATGCCGCCGAGCTGGACGCCGCGCAGCGCGTCGCGGCCGCCCTTGGGGCGCGCGAACATCGTGTCGCCAATGTCGATCTGGGGCAGTTCGGTGGCTCGGCGCTGACCGACAGTTCGCTGACCGTGCCGGTCGATGGCATCCAGCCGGGCATCCCGATCACCTATGTGCCAGCACGCAATACCGTGATGCTGTCGCTGGCGCTGGGCTGGGCCGAAGTGCTTGAGGCGCAGCACATTTATGTCGGCGTCAATGCGGTGGATTATTCCGGCTATCCGGATTGCCGGCCGGAATTCATCGCCGCCTTCGAGCGCATGGCTCAGCTGGCGACCAAGGTCGGTGTCGAGGGTTTGTCACTGCAGATTCATGCGCCGCTGATCGATCTCTCCAAAGCCGAGATCATCCAGCTGGGCACTGGTCTGGGGGTCGATTACGGGATGACCGTATCGTGCTACAAGGCCGACGCGGCAGGCCGCGCCTGTGGCCAGTGCGACTCCTGCCGCCTGCGCAGCGCAGGCTTTGCCGAAGCCGGACTGGCGGACCCGACGCGCTATCAGGGCTGATCGCGCGCAGGGCCCGAACGCTTGCTACGCCACCAGAGCGGTGGTGTGGTAAGCGATCATCCACTCTTCATTGGTCGGCACCACGGCGACCGTGACCTTGCTCTCGGCACTGCTCACAATCGCCGTCTTGCCGCGCTGCTTGTTGGCTTGCGGGTCAATCGCCGCGCCCAGCCAGCCGAGGTATTGCACGATCTCGGCGCGCACTTCACAGCCGTTTTCACCGATGCCGCCGGTGAACACCAGCGCGTCCAGACCGCCTGCCGCCATCGCCAGCGAACCGATCTCGCGCGCCACGCGATAGCAGAACAGCTCGATCGCCTGACGTGCTTCCGGCGCATCGCTGGCTTCGAGCGTGCGCATGTCCTGGCTGATGCCGGAGACGCCAAGCAGGCCCGATTCCTTGTAGATGAAACGCACCAGATCATCGGCGGTGTAACCGTGTTGTTCGACCATGTACAGCAGCACGCCGGGGTCGATGGAGCCGGTGCGGGTGCCCATCATCACGCCTTCAGCAGCGGTAAAGCCCATCGAGGTTGCCACACACTTGAGGTCGCGCAGCGCCGAGATCGAACCACCATTGCCGAGGTGGGCGATCAGCACCGCACCACGGGCCAGCTTGTCGCCGAGCAGGGCCGGCAGCTGACGCGAGACGAAATCGTAAGAGGAACCGTGGAAGCCGTAGCGCTTGACGCCTTCAGCCGTGATCTTGCGCGGAATCGCGTAGGTCTGCGCCACCCAGGGCTGGGTGCGATGGAAAGCGGTGTCGAAACAGGCCACTTGCGGCAGCTTCGGGTACTTGGCGGCCAGCGTGCGGATCGGGCGCAGATTGTGCGGTTGATGCAGCGGACCCAGGGGAATGAAGGTCTCAAGCTTGGCGAACACCTCAGGCGTCACCAGCACCGGTGCGCTGTAATCCTCGCCACCATGCAGGACGCGATGGCCAACGGCCTCCAGCTCGATATTGCGGCCTTCCACCCATTCGAGCAGATGGTCCAGCGCGATCTGATGCGCGGTTTCAAGATCAGCGCCCGGCGTCGGAATCTCGGTGTCGAGCAGGGTCTTGCCGTCAATGTCCTTGGCGACGAAGCGGATGTCGGCGCCAATGCCATCAATCTGACCGCGGAAGATGGACGGAGCGCCTTCGGTCAAGGGCGTCTCGAACATTGCGAATTTCAGGCTGGAAGAGCCCGCATTGATCACCAGTAGCGCTTTCATCAAAACCTCGAAACCTGTGAGCCGGGTTTCGCCGACATGGCAACCCGGGCATGATTCATTGTAGCTATCGTAAACCCTAGCAATCATGACACGAATCAAAGTACGCGGCAGTGCAGCACGGCACAGGCGCCACGCTGCGCGGTGATAAGATTGCGCGCTCGACGTCGCCAGCGGATCCGTTCATGCAGGTCATCATTCTCGCAGCAGGTCAGGGCAAGCGCATGCACTCGCGCCTGCCCAAAGTCCTTCAACCGATTGCCGGGCAAGCCATGCTCAAGCATGTCATCAATACAGCCCGCGCACTGCAGCCGGAGAGCATCTGCGTGGTCTTCGGTCACGGTGGCGATCAGGTGCGCGCAGCCCTGCCCGATGCCGACCTCGCCTGGGCCGAACAGGCGCAGCAGCTGGGCACCGGCCATGCCGTGCAGCAAGCCATGCCGCACATCGCCGACCACGGCCTTGCGCTGATCCTCTACGGCGACGTGCCGCTGACGCGCGCGGACACCCTGAGCGGACTGGTGCAGGCCAGCGCTGGCGAACATCTGGCCCTGCTCACCGTCACCCTCGAAGAACCCAAAGGTTATGGCCGCATCGTGCGCGACGATGCCGGCAAGGTGTTGGCCATCGTCGAGGAGAAAGACGCCAGCCCGGCGCAGCGCGAGATATGCGAAGTCAATACCGGCATCCTCTGCGTGCCGGTCGCCAGACTACGCGGCTGGCTGGCGCGTCTGTCGAACAACAACGCGCAGGGCGAGTACTACCTCACCGACATCATCGCCATGGCGGTGGCCGATGGCGTGCAGGTCAAAACCTCGCAACCGGCAGCGGTTTGGGAGACGCTGGGCGTCAACAACAAGCAGCAGCTTGCCGAGCTGGAACGCATCCACCAGCGCAACATCGCCAATCGATTGCTCGAAGGTGGCGTGACCCTGATCGACCCGGCGCGCATCGACGTGCGCGGCGAGCTGCGCTGCGCCAACGATGTCGAGATCGATGTCGGTTGCATTTTCGAAGGCACGGTCGAACTGGGCGAAGGCGTGCGCATCGGCGCCTACTGCGTGCTGCGCAATGTCAGCATCGCCGCCGGCACCCAGCTCTCGCCCTTCTGCCACCTCGACGGCGCGCAGGTCGACACGCATTGCAGCATCGGCCCCTTCGCCCGCCTGCGCCCCGGCACCCAGCTGGGTCAGGATGTGCATGTCGGCAATTTCGTGGAGATCAAGAACAGCCACCTGGGCGACGGCACCAAGGCTGGCCATCTGGCCTATGTCGGTGATGCCGAGGTCGGCCGCGAGGTCAATATCGGCGCCGGCGTGATCACCGCCAATTATGACGGCGTCAACAAGCACCGCACCCTCATCGGCGACCAGGCCTTCATCGGCTCGGATTCGCAACTGATTGCGCCAGTCAGCATTGGCGAGGGCGCCTTTATCGCAGCCGGTTCGACCATCTCGCGCAATGCGCCCGAGAAGGAATTGACCCTGTCACGCGCACGCCAGGTCACCCTGCCCGGCTGGAAGCGCCCGGTCAAAAAGAGCTAAGCCCTCAAGGCAGCGGGCACCGGCCGCGTGCATGGCACGCACCCGCTGCACCTTGTCCGCCAGGGCAAGCCAATAAATCCGGGCAAAACAGCACACTCCCGTCAAACCTGAGCGTGGCTTGCTTGTTGCTTGAACACCCCGCCCCAATTCAGCGCGCGCGCTCCGGGGATGGCTTCTTGCAAACGAGGATAGTGATGCTCAGATTGATCCGCTTGTTCGTGCTGATGTGCGCCGCTCTCAGCGGCATCGCATCGGCCGCCAGTTTTCCCGTATCCCGCATCAACTTCGAGAGTGGCAAAGCCGAGCTGACGCTCGAAGCGATGAGCACGCTGAGCAGCCTCGCGGTCTATCTGGCGCAAACGCCGAGCGCCGAAGTCAGCATGTTCAGCTATGCCGCCGACAATGGCAGCGACAGCCTCAACCTGGCACAGCTGCGCGCCGCCAGCATCCGCAACAGCCTCAGCGCAGCCGGCATCAAAGAGCCGCGCGTCAATCTGGTCGTCAATGCCATGGAGGCCGGTGGCAGCGGCGCGGATCAGGTCGAACTCTCCGCCGCACCGGCGGCCAGCGCGCCCGACACCGCGGCGGCGACACCAGCCCTGCCCGACCCCGAAACGCTCAGCGCGCCAGGCACCGTGAACAAGGAGCGCATCAATACCGGCGACACGGCCTGGATGCTCTGCGCCACGGCCCTCGTCCTGCTGATGACGATTCCCGGTCTGGCACTGTTCTACGCCGGCATGGTGCGCAAGAAGAATGTGTTGGCAACGATGATGCAAAGCCTCGCCATCACCTGCCTGGTCACCGTGCTGTGGTGGGCCTGCGGCTACAGCCTGAGCTTCACGCCGGGCAGCGGCCCGTACCTGGGCGGCTACACCCGCGTGATGATGGATGGCCTGGTCTTCATCAAGGATGCCGGGCGTCTGTCGGTCTCGCATCTGGCGCCAAATATCCCCGAGTCGGTGTACGCGATGTACCAGCTGACCTTCGCCATCATCACCCCGGCGCTGATCTGCGGCGCCTTTGCCGAACGCATGAAGTTCTCAGCGATGCTGTGGTTCATGCTGCTGTGGTCGGTGCTGGTCTACGCGCCAGTGGCCCACTGGATGTGGGAGCCCTCGGGCTGGCTGGCCACCATGGGCATGCTCGATTTTGCCGGCGGTACGGTGGTGCACGTCAATGCCGGCATCGCCGCGCTGGCCTGTGTCATTGTCATGGGGCCGCGCCTGGGCTATGGGCGCGAATCGATGGCGCCGCACAACCTGGGCCTGACCATCACCGGCGCCGCCCTGCTGTGGGTCGGCTGGTTCGGCTTCAACGCCGGCTCTGCCGTCGCCGCCGACGGGCGCGCGGGCATGGCCATGCTGGCGACCCAGCTGGCCACCGCATCGGCCGCCCTGAGCTGGATGCTGGTCGAATGGATACTCAATCGCAAGCCGACCGTGCTGGGCATGGCCACCGGCGCCGTAGCGGGTCTGGTGACCATCACGCCGGCCTCCGGCTTCGTCGACCCGACGGCAGCGCTGATCATCGGCGCGCTCGGCAGCGTGGCCTGCTGCCTGGCCTCGACCAAACTCAAGCGCATGTTCGGCTATGACGATTCACTCGACGTGTTCGGTGTGCATTGTATCGGCGGCGCCGTCGGTGCCGTGCTGACCGGAGTCTTCGCAGACAAACAGATCGGCGGCGTCGAGGGCAGCCTGCAGGTGCAGCTGCTGGGCGTGGGCGCAACCCTGGTGTATTCCTTCGTCGTCAGCTGGGTGATCCTCAAGCTGATCGATCTGATCATGGGGCTGCGGGTCGATCAAGGGGACGAACAAGTCGGACTGGATGTCGCCCAGCATGGCGAACAGGTGCTGTAAGCCGGCCTCAGCGCATACCGGGCGAACATTCGCACAGCCCACGTGACAGGGCCGCCGGAAAAGCTGTTGCATAGCTTTATCCGGCGGCCCTTTGATTCCCAGGCTATTCGCCAGCCTTCCCTGCCGCGCAGGCGGCGCTAGGCTGACGCGGCGCTGCTATTGATTTCGCGGTGGCGACGTTCAAGTTCCTGGCGCAGCTGGCGGCGCATCTGCGCGGCTTCGGCACGGCGGCATTCGTCGGGCGTCACGGGCGTAAGCGGCGGCACCTTGGTCGCCTTGCCCTGTTCGTCGACCGCCACCATCGTGAAGAAGCAGCTATTGGCATGGCGTACGACACGGCTCTGGATGTTCTCGGTAATCACCTTGATGCCGACTTCCATCGAGGTATTGCCGGTGTAGTTGATCGAGGCCAGGAAGGTCACCAGCTCGCCGACGTGGATCGGCTGGCGGAACGTCACCTGATCCACCGACAGGGTCACCACATAGCGCCCGGCGTAGCGACTGGCGCAGGCATAAGCCACCTGGTCGAGCAGCTTGAGGATGGCGCCGCCGTGCACATTGCCGGAGAAATTCGCCATATCAGGCGTCATCAGCACGGTCATCGCCAGCTGGTGTGAAGGCAGGTGTTCAGTCATGCGGCAGATTCCGTTTCTTCAGCGTTTCTCAGATTACTCAAGCCGCTTCGCCCAGATAGGCGCTGCGTACTTTGGGGTCATGCAGCAGCGCTTCGCCCGTGCCGGAGAGCGTGATCAGGCCGCCATCCATGACATAGGCACGCTGCGAAAACTTCAGCGCCAGATTAGCGTTCTGCTCGACCAGCAAAACGGTCACGCCTTCGCGCACGACCGATTGCACGACCTCGAAAATCTTCTCGACGAACAGCGGCGCCAGACCCATCGAGGGCTCGTCGAGCAGCAGCAGCTTGGGGCGCGAAAGCAAGGCGCGACCAATCGCCAGCATCTGCTGCTCGCCGCCCGACAGCGTCCCGGCAACCTGATGCAGGCGCTCCTTGACGCGCGGCAGCATCTCGAACACGTGTTGCATATCGGCCTCGATGCCCGCCTTGTCGCTGCGGATGTAAGCGCCCATGCGCAGATTTTCTTCGACCGTCAGCCGCGTGAAGATGCCCCGCCCTTCCGGCACCAGGGCCAGGCCGCGTACGACACGCAGATGCGGCGGCACGCTGTTGATGCGCTCGCCCGCGTAGAGCAGCTCGCCCTCGGCAATCGGCAGGATGCCGGCGATGGCATTGAGGGTGGTGGTCTTGCCGGCACCGTTGGCGCCGATCAGCGAGACCAGCTCGCCGCTGTGCAGCTCCAGATCAATGCCTTTGACGGCCTCGATCTGCCCGTACGAGACACGCAGATTCGACAGGCGCAGCAGGGGTGAAGTGGTGTGATCAGGCATGTGTTCCTGCTCCCAGATAAGCCTCGATCACGGCGGGGTCACGCTGCACCACGGCCGGTACATCCTCGATCAGCAATTGTCCAAAATTCAGTACCGCGACACGGTCGCACAAGCCCATCACGAGCTTGACGTCGTGCTCGATGAGCAGCACCGTCACACCATCGTGGCGGATGGTTTCGATCAGCTTGCGCAGCTGCGCCGTTTCGGTCGCATTCATGCCGGCAGCCGGTTCGTCGAGCGCCAGCAGTTGCGGTTCGGTGGCCAGTGCGCGGGCAATTTCGAGGCGGCGCTGATCACCGTAGGAAAGATTCTTCGACACGGTGTTGGCAAAGCGCTCGATGCCGACGTACTTGAGCCATTCATAGGCGCGCTCGGTGACCACACGCTCCTCTTCACGCACATGCTTGCTCTGCATGAGGATGCCGAACAGTCCGGCATGCGTGCGCGTGTGATGGCCGACCATCACGTTCTCCAGCGCCGTCAGCTCGCGGAACAGACGGATGTTCTGGAAGGTGCGCGCGATGCCACGCTCGACGATCTCGTGCGGCACGCCAAAGGGAAGTTCGGAGCCGCCAAACACGAACTCGCCGGCGTCCGGCACATAGGCGCCGCTGAGCACATTGAAAAAGGTCGTCTTGCCGGCACCATTCGGACCGATCAAGCCATAGACCTCACCCTTGTTGATCGACAGCGACACATCGGAGAGCGCCTGCAAGCCGCCAAAGCGCTTGTTGATGCCACGGGCTTCAAGCAGCTTGATCATGCGGCACCTCCCGACTTTACGTCCGACTCAGCTGCTTTTACCCCCAGCAACTCCGGCCGCGAATAGCGCGAATGCGCAGGGATCAGGCCGGCGGGCCGCAACATCATCATCAGGATCAGCGCCATCGCATGCACCAGCATGCGCAGGATTTCGGGGTCGAGCAGCACCTTGCCGAACAGCGCACTCTGCATCGGGATGGCATAGCTGCGCAGCGCCTCGGGCAACCACGAAAGCACCAGGGCGCCGACGATCACCCCGGCGATATTGCCCATGCCGCCGAACACCACCATCGCCAGCACGGTGATCGACTCCATCAGCGAGAAACTCTCGGGGCTGACGAAGCCCTGGAACGCACCGAACAGGCCACCTGCCACGCCGCCAAAGGTTGCGCCCATGGCAAAAGCCATCAGTTTGAGGTTGCGCAGATTGATGCCGACCGCCTTGGCCGCCAGATCGTCATCACGAATCGCCGCCCAGGCACGCCCGATGCGCGACACCTGCAAGCGCTGCACCAGCAGCACCGAGAGCACGACGAAGCAGAGGAAGACGTAGTAATAGACCAGCAAGGGATGGATCGAGAAATCCTCACCGATGCGGATGCGTTTGGAGACATCGAAGCCGAAGATCACCAGGGAGTCGAGCATGTTGATGCCCTGCGGCCCGTTGGTGATGTTGATCGGGTGGTTCAGATTGTTCATGAAGATGCGCACGATCTCGCCGAAACCCAGGGTGACGATGGCGAGGTAATCACCACGCAGGCGCAAGACCGGAAAGCCGAGAATCACCCCGGCCAGCGCGGCAAAGGCCGCCCCTGCCGGCAGGACGATCCAGAACGGCAGATGCAGGCCGAAGTGCGGACTGGCGAGGAAGGCCCAGGTGTAGGCACCCACCGCGTAGAAGGCGATGTAACCCATGTCGAGCAGACCGGCGAAACCGACCACCAGGTTGAGGCCGATGGCGAGCATCACGTAGAGCAGCGCAAAGTCGAGGATGCGCACCCAGGCAGGCCCGACCGAGATGGCCAGCAGCGGCGCGGCCAGGATCAGGGCGAGCACGATGTAACGCGCCAGCGCCGGATGACGCGTATTGAAGTAAGGAATCAGACTGGCTAGATCGTTCATGATTTTCTTTTTTTAAGTCCCCTGTGCGCCCGCTCAGGCGCGATCCGCAACACGCTCGCCGAGCAGTCCCGTGGGGCGGAAGATCAGCACCGCGCCCAGGATCACAAAGGCGAAGATGTCCTGGTAGCTCGAATTGAAGAAGCCGAAACTGAACTGCTCGATGTAGCCGGCGCCAATCGACTCCACCAGCCCCAGCACGATGCCGCCAAGCATGGCGCCGGCCAGGTTGCCGATGCCGCCGAGCACCGCCGCAGTGAAGGCCTTGAGACCGGGAATGGTGCCCATGGTGCTGTGCGCGATGCCGTAGTTGGAGGCGATCATCACCCCGGCGACGGCGGCCAGGGCCGAGCCGATCACGAAGGTCAGCGCGATAATGCCGTTCGCATTGACGCCCATCAGCGCCGCGATGCGGTGATTCTCGGCCGTGGCGCGCATGGCGCGGCCGATACGCGTCTTGTTCACCAACAGAGTGAGGGCCAGCATCAGCAGGCCGGAAGAGATCACGATGACGATCTGCACCGGCGTGATGAACACCCCGTCGATCAGCTGCAGCGGCGTCGTCGAGATCAGCTGCGGGAAGCTGTAGTAATTGCGGCCCCAGATGATCATCGCCGCGGTCTGCAGCAGGAAGGAGACGCCGATGGCGGTGATCAGCGGCGCCAGGCGCGGCGCATTGCGCAGGCGTCGATAAGCGGCGCGCTCCATCACATAGCCCACAAGCATCGCCGCCGGAATCGACACCGCCATGCCGAAGGCGAGGGTCGGTAGCGCACCGAGATTCGGCCAGGTGTGCTGGGCAAAGCTGATCGCCTGGAGTGCAATCAAGGCACCGACCATGAGCACATCGCCGTGTGCAAAATTGATCAAGCCAAGAATGCCGTAGACCATCGTGTAGCCCAGTGCGACCAGGGCATACATGCTGCCGACGACCAGCCCGTTGATGATTTGCTGCAGTAGGGTTTCCATGCTTGGCTACTCGCAAGAAGCGAGCCCGGAAAAATAAGGGTGGATGAAAGCTGCTCTCAAAAAAATGGCGCGACCAATGCCGCGCCATTTCCCTCGTTGAAACCGCTTACTTGAGCGGCTCCCACTTGCCTGCCTTGAGCGTGTAGACGGTGACCACGCCGTCCTTCAGATCGCCCTTCTCATCGAACTTGATGGTGCTGGTGACGCCCTTGAACTGGATTTTCTTGAGCGCCGGCAAATACTTGGCCGGCTCCACCGAGCCTGCCGCCTTCATCGATTCGATGATCGCCGAAGCGGCATCGTAGGCGTAGGGCGAGTAAGCCTGCACCTCGGCATCAAAGCGCTTCTTGAAGCGCGTACGGAACTGGGTCATCTGATCCAGCGGCACGCCAGGCTGGGTGCAGTAAGCACTGCCTTCGGTGATCGAATCGCCCGCGAGCTTGATCAGCTCGGGCGTACACCCACCGTCCCCCATCAGGAAGGTGGCCTTGATGCCCAGCTGCTTGATCTGCTTGGCCATCGGCCCGCCTTGCGGGTCCATGCCGCCGAAGAAAATGACCTCGGGGTTCTGCGCCTTGACCTTGGTGAGAATGGTCAGGAAGTCGGTTGCCTTGTCGGTCGTGAATTCACGCGTCGTCACCGTGCCACCGCCAGCCTTGACGGCCTTGTCGAACTCATCGGCGAGCCCCTGGCCGTAGGCCGAGCGGTCGTCGATCACGGCGACCTTCTTGCCCAGCTTGCTGAGCGCGAACTTGGCGGCCGCCGGGCCTTGCTTGCCGTCATGCGCCATGACGCGGAAGACGTTCTCGAAACCTTGCTGGGTCAGTGCTGGATTGGTAGCCGAGGGCGAGATCATGACGATGCCGGCCTGGTTGTAAATGCGCGAAGCGGGAATCGTGGTGCCGGAATTCATGTGCCCGACAACGCCCTTCACGCCTGCATCAACGAGGCGTTGCGCGACAGCAGTGCCTTGCTTGGGGTCAGCCTGGTCGTCTTCACCGACCAGCTCGAACTTCACTTTCTTGCCAGCAATCGTCACGCCTTTGGCGTTGTAGTCCTCGATCGCCAGACGCACACCGTTTTCGGTGTCCTTGCCCAGATGCGCCTGAGCACCGGTGAGCGGCGCCGAACTACCAATCTTGACGATCAGGTCTTCGGCCTGCGCCGCGCCCATCGCCAGTACGGATAAAGCAATAATGGTTTTCTTCATGAACACCTCCGCAACACACAATTGAAGTCCGGATAGACCCGCCTAGCTCCTGCGTGCCCCCGAGCTGAAACCTGCAGAGGGATGTTACAGAAATTGCGGCATGAACAGAACGTCGATCACCGCAGCATCGCGCAATTTGCGGCGCCCACTCTTGATCCAGCACCAACTGTATGCACGCGGCACCCACGGGTGCTGCAAAAACTGGCATCGCCAGGCCTGCAAAGGTAGAATGCGCATCTGTCCGAGGAGCGCTGCGAGGCAGGCCGATCGATCATGCGGCCCCACCCCAGGCTCGGACCCCGCCGCACCAAGCTGTGCGACGGCCTGATTCAACGGCGCTCACCGCTTCATGCAGATCATGTGTGGATTGCCGGTGAGCCTGTCATACGCCACCTGTGGCCCCACACCCTTGCCGGTCTGCCTGAGCGCTGAATGCAACGCCCGGAGATACCCATGCAAGCCGACCGCACGACAGAACTCAAGCAGCTCCTCGCCGAACGCATCCTCGTCCTCGACGGCGGCATGGGCACCATGATCCAGCAGTACAAGCTCGGCGAGGCGGACTATCGCGGCACACGCTTTGCGGACTTCCCGCGCGACCTCAAGGGCAATAACGACCTGCTCCTGCTCACCAAACCCGAGGTCATCGGCGAAGTGCACCGCGCCTACCTCGACGCAGGCGCAGACATCATCGAAACCAACACCTTCAACGCCACGCGCGTCTCGCAAGCCGAATACGGTCTCGAAGAAGTTGCCTACGAACTCAACGTCGCGGGTGCCAGGCTCGTGCGTGAGATCTGTGATGAATACACCGCGAAAAACCCGGCCAAGCCGCGCTTTTGCGCTGGCGTCATCGGCCCGACCTCGCGCACCCTGTCGATCTCGCCGGACGTCAACGACCCCGGCTTCCGCAACATCAGTTTTGAAGCGCTGGCCGAGGACTACTACCAGTCCGCCAAGGGCCTGATGGAAGGCGGCGCGGATCTCTTGCTGATCGAGACGGTGTTCGACACGCTCAACGCCAAGGTCGCCGTGTATGCGGTGCAGAAGCTGTTCGAGGACCTCGGCCGTCGGCTTCCGATCATGATCTCCGGCACCATCACCGATGCTTCGGGCCGCACCTTGTCCGGTCAGACCGCCACCGCTTTCTGGAACTCGCTGGCTCACGCCAAGCCGATCAGCTTCGGCCTCAACTGCGCGCTGGGCGCCAAGGAACTGCGCCAGTACGTCGCCGAGATTTCCGGCGTCGCCAACACCTACATCTCGGCCCACCCGAACGCCGGCCTGCCGAATCCGCTCGCCCCCACCGGCTACGACGAAACGCCCGAGCAGCTCGCGGGCGACATCAAGGAGTGGGCCGAGTCTGGCTTCCTCAATATCGTCGGCGGCTGCTGCGGCACCACGCCCGCGCACATCAAGGCGGTGGCTGATGTCGTGGCGAACATCAAGCCACGCGTGATCCCCGACATCGAAGTGCGCCAGCGCCTCTCCGGCCTGGAGTCCTTCACGATCGGCAAGGACAGCCTGTTTGTGAACGTCGGCGAGCGCAACAATGTCACCGGCTCCAAGGCCTTCGCGCGCATGATTCTCGAAGGCCGCTTCGACGACGCACTCGCCGTCGCGCGCCAGCAGGTCGAGAACGGCGCCCAGGTCATCGACATCAACATGGACGAAGCCATGCTCGATTCGAAGGCAGCGATGGAGCGCTTCTTGAAGCTCATCGCCTCCGAGCCGGACATCAGCAAGGTGCCGATCATGATCGACTCCTCCAAATGGGAGGTGATCGAAGTCGGCCTGCAGTGCATTCAGGGTAAGGGCATCGTCAATTCCATCTCGATGAAGGAAGGCGAAGCCGCCTTCCTGCATCACGCTAAGCTGTGCATGCGCTACGGCGCGGCAGCGGTGGTGATGGCCTTCGACGAGAAGGGCCAGGCCGACACCTACCAGCGCAAGATCGAGATCTGCCAGCGCGCCTACGATCTGCTGATGACGATTGGCTTCCCGCCGGAAGACATCATCTTCGACGCCAACATCTTCGCCATCGCCACCGGCATCGAAGAGCACAACAACTACGCCGTCGACTTCATCGAAGCCGTGCGCTGGATTCACACCAACCTGCCCTACGCCAAAACCAGCGGCGGTGTGTCCAACGTGAGCTTCAGCTTCCGTGGCAACGACCCGGTGCGCGAGGCGATTCACACCGTCTTCCTCTACCACGCCATCAAGGCGGGCCTCAGCATGGGCATCGTCAACGCCGGTCAGCTCGGCGTGTATGACGACCTCGACCCGGTGCTGCGCGAGAAGGTCGAAGACGTTGTATTGAATCGTCATCCCGAAGCAGGCGAACGCCTTGTCGAGTTCGCGCAAACCGTGAAGGGACAAGCCAAGGAAAACGTGCAGGATCTTGCCTGGCGCGAATGGCCGGTCGAAGAACGCTTGTCGCACGCGCTGGTCAAAGGCATCACGCAATTCGTCGTCGAAGACACCGAGGAAGTCCGCGCCAAGCTGCTGAGTGAGGGCAAGCCGCCGCTGGCCGTCATCGAAGGCCCGCTGATGGCCGGCATGGCCGTGGTCGGCGATCTGTTCGGCGCGGGCAAGATGTTCCTGCCGCAGGTGGTGAAATCCGCCCGCGTCATGAAATCCGCCGTCGCGCATCTGATCCCCTATATCGAGGAAGAGAAGAAGCGCACCGGCGCCGCCGGCAAGGGCAAGATCATCATGGCCACGGTGAAGGGCGACGTGCATGACATCGGCAAGAACATCGTCGGCGTGGTCTTGAGCTGCAATGGCTACGAAGTCATCGACCTCGGCGTGATGGTGCCGACCGAGAAGATTTTGCACGCCGCCAAGGAACACGGCGCACAGGTCATCGGCCTGTCCGGCCTGATCACGCCCTCGCTCGAAGAGATGAGCTTTGTCGCCAGCGAAATGCAGCGCCAGGGCTTCGACATTCCGCTGCTGATCGGTGGCGCCACCACCAGCCGTGCCCACACCGCAATCAAGATCGCGCCGCACTACGAGCAGCCGATTGTGTACGTGCCCGACGCCTCGCGCGCCGTAGGCGTGGTCACCAGCTTGCTCAGCATCGACGGCCGAGCCAGCTTCGTCGCCGAGATCGCAGCCGACTACGAGAAGGTGCGCCAGCAGCACGCAGCCAAGGCCGGCGTGAAGCTCGTCAGCCTGGAAGCAGCACGCGCCAACAAGTTCAAGTGGAATGCCGACGCGAGTTACGTTCCCGCGAAACCCTCGCGCCCCGGCATCCAGCGCCTGCGCAATATCGACCTCGCTACGCTCGCCGAGTACATCGACTGGGGCCCCTTCTTCCAGACCTGGGACCTCGCCGGCCCCTACCCCGCGATCCTCACGGATAAGGTCGTCGGCGAGACCGCGACCAATGTCTTCAAGGACGCGCAGAAGATGCTCAAGACGGCGATTGATCAGCGCTGGATCGAAGTGCACGCCGTCTTCGGCCTCTTCCCCGCTGCGGCGCAGAACGACACGGTGCTCATCTATGGTGACGAATCACGCGGCGAAGTCGTCGCGCAATGGCACGGCTTGCGCCAGCAACACGAGCGCCCCGCAGGCAAACCCAACTACTGCCTCAGCGACTTCATTGCGGATGCCGACAGCGGCACGCCCGACTGGATCGGCGCCTTCGCCGTGAGCGCCGGCCGTAACCTGGAGAAGCGCGTCGCCGAATACGAAGCGCAGCACGACGATTACCACGCCATCATGCTCAAGGCCATCGCCGACCGCTTCGCCGAAGCCGCCGCCGAATGGCTGCACCAGCGCGTGCGCAAGGAATACTGGGCTTACGCGCCCGACGAAGCACTGAGCAACGACGAAATGATCGCCGAGAAATACCAGGGCATTCGCCCCGCCCCCGGCTACCCGGCCTGCCCGGATCACACCGCCAAGGGCGAGCTGTTCAAGCTGATCAACCCGACGGAAGCCATCGGCCTGGAACTCACCGAAACCTTCGCCATGAATCCGGCGGCGGCCGTTTCAGGCTTCTACCTCGCCCACCCCGAAGCGCACTACTTCGCCGTGAGCAAGATTGCGGACGACCAGATGAAGGACTGGGCTCAGCGCGCGGGGTTCAGTGAGGCGGAGGCGAAGCGTTGGCTGGCGCCTTTGCTTTAGGCCACTTGTAGCGTTTACTATTTTTAGTTCAGATTAGTAGACTTCACTAGAAGGGCCGTGCTAATTTCTACTAATCAATATCATGATTAGTAGAAACCGGCATGCGCATTCCCCGCATCACCCCTTCGTTTGAAGCGCTGCTCAGCAAGCCCGAAACCCTGGGACTGCTTGCCCAGCACGCGAATCCCTTGCCGGCCGGCCGCTATCTCCATCAGGAGGAACTGCGCTATCGCTCCCCCCCGGAAGGCCTCGACCATGAACAATGGTGGGGCGCGACCTGCCTGGGCCGCCTCCCCCTGCTGTGCGAACTCCCGCTCAACGACAAACTCGGGCGCCCCTTCCGCTTCGCCACGCCACAGCCCGTCCTGATCGACCTGCATCACATCGACCGCGATGCAGCAGGCCAGATCCGCGCACCGGAAGGCGCGCCGATCCATGAGAACAAGCAGCGCTATCTACTCGCCTCGCTGATCGAGGAAGCCATCACGTCCAGCCAACTCGAAGGCGCGGCCACCACGCGCAAGGTCGCGGCAGCCATGTTGCGCGAAGGACGAGCGCCCCGCGACCACAGCGAGCAGATGATCTTCAACAACTATCACGCGATGGAACATCTGCGCGAACTACGCAACGAGCCCATCACACCGCAGCACATCCTCGAACTGCACCGTATCCTCACCGTCGACACGCTCGACAACCCCGACGACGCAGGTCGCCTGCGGAGCAGTAACGATGTTGAAGTCGTCGACCAGCGCAATGGCGACATACTGCATACCCCGCCAGGCTTCAGTGAGCTGCCGCAGCGCCTCGAAACGCTATGCGCATTCGCCAACGCAAGCGAACACAGCACCCCGTTCGTGCATCCCGTGCTGCGCGCGATCCTGCTGCACTTCATGATCGGCTACGACCACCCCTTCGTGGACGGCAATGGCCGCACCGCACGTGCGTTGTTCTACTGGGCCATGGCCCGCAGCGGCTACTGGCTGATGGAGTTCGTCTCCATCTCGCACATCATCAAGAAAGCGCCGGCCCGCTACGTGCGCGCCTACCTGCACACCGAAACCGATCACGGCGACACCACCTACTTCCTGATCCACCAGCTCAGCACCATCCGCCGCGCGATTGCAGCGCTGCACGAATACATCGCGCTCAAAACCGCTGAACGGCAGGCCACCGAAAACATGCTTGCGCGAGAAACACCGTTTTTGCGCTTCCGCCTGAATCATCGCCAGATCGCCATCCTGACCAGCGCCCTCAAGCACCCCCAAGATGCCATTCGCATCGACGCGCACCAGAACACGCACGGTGTGGTGTATCAAACTGCACGCGCCGACCTGCTCGACCTCGAATCCCTCGGCCTGCTCATCAAGAGCAAGCGCGGCAATGCCTATGAGTTCTACCCGGCCGCAGACCTGCAAGCGCGCATCAAGAGCCTTGCGGATCAGCAGCTTTAAGGTGCCAGGACCACACGGCCAAGGGCGAGCTGTTCAAGCTGATCAACCCGACCGAAGCGATTGGTCTGGAACTCACCGAAACCTTCGCCATGAACCCGGCAGCGGCCGTGTCAGGCTTCTACCTCGCCCACCCCGAGGCGCAGTACTTCGCCGTGAGCAAGATTGCGGACGACCAGATGAAGGATTGGGCGCAGCGCGCGGGGTTCAGTGAAGGTGAGGCCAAGCGGTGGTTGGCGCCGTTGTTGTGATGTCTTCGCAGGAGGAATGAAACGGGCCGCGATTGCGGCCCGTTTTACATCGGGTGCGGATAGTCGTAGGGCTAAACTACTCCGGAGACTGCGCCAGCCACCAGAAGGCGACTTCACGCGTACATTGATGCAATGGTAGTGCTCAGCCGTGTTTAGTAATTGGGAGGCGAGTGCCAACCATCTCGGCGGCCCCTCCAAGGAGTTCCGCCTAGGCGCTATGCGAACAGGCGGCTAATGTAGGCTTGGTGGGACAATACGACGGAACAACTAGCGTTCCACAAGACCGGAACATCTGGAGCACGTAATCCTTTCGAGGTCACTTATGGGTGCAATCTGGTTTCCAGCGGGAAGATTAGCCGACTGTTTACACGAGCTTGTTGGATACAAGGCCGGTATTGCCGCCTCTCTTCGTAATCTATGCGATCTCCTCGAAGGGACGAGGTATCCCGATATCGTGCTCGAGTCTGAAGAGCGGATGGTTCGCGTCCGTGCTGAGGAATATGAAAATCTATTCTTCACCCTGCTCGAAAGAATTGGGCATACCGATACGAGGCACAACGGAATATTTGACCTTTATGACTTGCTAGATCAGCTAAAGCAAAAACATGGGGAGCAGTTTGTTACCACCCTGACAAAGATACAAACGCAGAGCCTATTCTCCAGACTGGACAACGTCGGCCCCATTGATCCTTTTCCCATTATCGAAGCCGCGAGAAAGAAACTTGGCCCACAAGGCGGCTTAGCGATGATGGAGATTTTTGACATGCATCAGCGAATCAATGAACTAAGCCCCTACACATCCGAAAGATACGTCCAGTGGGATGATGTAATTCCACTGGATGGTTTGTACGAACGGCCATCCAACAAGGCAAACCATGGCGAATTCATTGACCAGAGATTTATCGACTACCTCGCCGCAAATGTCGCTCAACTATATGAAATGCACTGGCGTAGATTTGAAGAGCTCATTGCTGAGTATTTTCATCGAATCGGTTACAAGGTGGAGCTTGGGCCAGGACAAAATGACGACGGAGTTGATATTCGAGTTTGGAGACCAGAGGAAAACGGACAGGGCGTCGGACAACTACATATTGTTCAATGCAAACGCCAACGGGACAAAATTGAGAAAGTAGTTGTGAAAGGTCTTTACGCAGATGTGATGCATGAAAATGCAGCATGGGGCGTAATCGTCACAACCTCCTCCCTTGCAAAAGGAGCAAAGAAAACTATCGAAGCAAGGGGATATCCAATCCAAGAAGTTGACGGCAATAAAGTTGCCGAATGGTTAACCACACTCCGCACACCAGGAACTGGAATCGTCCGACGCTCAAGTTCCTAAGGCCGTAACCCGGAATGCGTGCCCCAATCGTAGGGTGGGTTCGCGAAGCAACCCACCGCTTTCCGATTACTCATGACGGCGGGTTGTCGCTACGAGCCCAGCCTACACCTTCACGTCTTCTGACGCCGTGCAACGCGCGCGGGCACCTTGTCCGGACTGACCACGGCCCCCACCGCAGCCAGGCCCAGCAAGCGCCTGAAGGTCGGGCATTCCATATGACTGGGCGCCTTGCACGCAGCAGCGTGGCGCAGGCCGTCGCGCATTGCGGTGAGGCGACGGATGTTGCGGTCCAGCTCGTCGGCCTTGGTGCGCAGCAGGGCTCGGTCGATCCGGGGGGCGCCATCGGGCGCGAACATCTGCGCGATCTCGTCGAGCGAGAGGCCGGAGGCACGGCCGAGGGCGATGAGTGCAAGGCGTTCGAGCACGTCAGGGTTGAAGAGGCGGCGCAGGCCGCGACGACCGACGGAGACGATGAGGCCTTTCTCTTCATAGAAACGCAGTGTCGAGGCAGGCACGCCTGACGCCTTGGCGACTTCCGAAATATCCATACAAAGCCCTTGACCTCAAGTTGACTTGAACTCCTAAGCTAGCACTACAGCCTCACGGAGGCCAGCTTTGGAGAGATTCATGGACAAGGTATTGCTCGGCGACCTGTTCGCCACCGTGCTCACCGGCATCGGCGCCACGGCGCTGATGGATGTGTGGGGCGTCATCCGCCACCCGCTGCTGGGCGTGCCCGCGCCGGACTATGGCCTCGTTGGTCGCTGGCTGGCCTGGATGCCGCGCGGACGCTTTCACCACACAGGCATCGCCAAATCAGAGCCCATGCGGCATGAGGGACTGATTGGCTGGACGGCGCACTACCTGACCGGCATCAGCTTCGCGAGCTTGCTGGTACTCACCTACGGGACGGACTGGTTGCACGCGCCGCGTCTTGTGCCAGCACTGCTGGTGAGCCTCGTGACGCTCGCAGCGCCTTTCCTGCTAATGCAACCGGGCATGGGCGCAGGCATCGCAGCATCGCGCACGCCGCGCCCGAATGCGGCGCGCCTGCATAGCCTTATCTCGCATCTGGTGTTTGGTGTCGGGCTGTATCTCTCGAGCTGCGCGGTGCAGCGTCTGCAGCCCCTCTTCGTCTGAACGACGCGCGGGCTCACCGGACCCACGCTACAAACTTTTCCCCCACGTACAGGATCATGTCATGCGCATTCCTTCCCGCTTCGCCCCCATCCTCTTCAGCGCCTTGCTGTCGGCCATCATGGTCTGCATCGTGTCGGCCTTCGTACTGGTCGTCTCGCAGGGCATCCACGCTGGTTTGCCTGCTCAGTGGCTGAGAAGCTGCCTCACGACTTGGCCGGTAGCGTTCCCGACGGTAGCCATCGTTGCACCCTGGGTGCGACGCATTGTCGGGCGACTGACCGCGTAGCGCGTAAGGTGGATCCGCGCAGCAAGCCACCGCTTTCCGATCACTCACTACGGAGGGTTGTCGCTGCGCTCCGAACCCACCCTACCCCAACCGTGCAATCTTCTGCGCGGCCAACTCGACATGCGCTTCCAGCGCCGCCACGCAGGGCGCGAAGCGCAGGCTGAATAGTCCTGTCAGCTTCACAGAGTCCATGAATAGATAGTGATATGCCCATTCGCGCTATCTCTTCGCCCATCCTGGTCCCAAGAGCGGTGGCGCCAACTGACATAAACCCGCATCTTCAATGGGTTAGATGACCCGCTGGCACGCATCACTCGGAGAGTTTCCGGGCAAGAGGCTTCGCCTTGAATAGATGTGCGAATGGATACATGAATAGATAAAGCCTGAAATACGAAGCCTGTGTCGACGACGACCGTCTGCCAGTTGGCTCGGCATCGTCAGGCGGCTGAGGGCGTGAGCTGGGTTGGCAAAGCGACACATCGTTTTTCCGGCGCGCCTTATAAGCCACCGCGCGACGACGCCACGCAAGCCCTCAAAGCTTCACAACAGGAATACTGCCCGCATCCTTGATCAGCTGCCGCTGTGGCAGGTAGGGGAGCAGGAGGTCGGTTTCCTTTTTGACTACTTCGTAGCATTCGCAGCTGAGGGCTTCGAGCTTGGCGCGGTCGAGCACGCGGATGGATCCGCGTCCGTAGGAGATGGCGCCGAGTTCGCGCAGCTTCAGCGCGGCCTGGGTGACGCCCTCGCGACGCACGCCGAGCATGCTGGCGATGAATTCCTGCGTCATCGTCAGGTGGTTGTGTGACAGACGATCCATCGACAGCAGCAGCCAGCGGCACAGCTGCTGGTCTATCGAGTGGTGGCGGTTGCAGACTGCAGTCTGCGCGATCTGGGTGATCAGCGCCTGGGTGTAGCGCAGCATCAGGACCAGCAATTGGCCGTGGCGCTGGAATTCTTCTTTCACCCGTGCGCGCGGCAAGCGGTAGGCGTAACCGGCGCTCTGCACCAGGGAGCGGCTGGGCGTGCTCTCACCGCCCATGAACAGGGTGATGCCCAGCAGGCCCTCGTTGCCGACCACCAGGATGGCCGTGGATTCGCCACTCTCCATGACGTACTGCAAGGAGACGATGGAGTCGGTCGGGAAATAGACGTGGCGCATCGCACGCCCGGATTCATACAAGACTGCGCGCAGAGGCAGGGGCACGAGTTCCAGATGCGGGAACAGCCGCCCCTGCACTTCAGGCGACAAAGCCGCCAGCAAATGATTCTGGCTTGGCTCGGGACGTACAGACATGGCAATACCTTGGTAAGCCGGCCTTCAGCAATGGAAGGCCGAAACCCTTGGACCTTACAGGGCATTGCCATGCGGCTCGGTGCGCTAGCACACATAAGCGCCCTGCCCGCCCGCAAAGTCTCGCCTGTGCAGACCCGCTGGGGGCGCGAAGCCAGCCACCGCGCACGCAGGAACCCGTCATTGGGCGGAAGCTCCGGAGGCGTTCAGCCCTACCTGGCGTAGCAGCCGTATTTTTCTCCTTCATCTTTGTCTGTGTGCAAAGAATGGGCTCTGGCGTAAAAAGCACAATTGCGATCAAGACAAGCCAATGGAATCTCCTTAGGGTGTGAAAAGAAACAGGCCGCTTGCGGAAAAAACTGTGCACACCTGGAGGAAGACATGATGCATGAAATGCAAAAGGGATTATGGTGGAGGCTTCTTGGCGCCACTGTATTGGCCGTAACGCTATCGGCGTGCGGTGGCAGCAGCAGCGATGGCACGGCCAGTACGTCGAGTTCAAGCGCGGGCTCGGCGGCTAGTTCAAGCGCAAGCTCAAGTTCAAGTTCAAGCGCCAATGCAAGCAGCAGCGCGAGTGTGAGCAGCGCATCGGGAACGGCGGCGGTCACCATTCATATGATTGGTGACTCGACGATGACCACCTATACGGCAGATCGACGTCCGCAGTACGGCTGGGGCGAGAAGTTTGCGCCATTCTTCAATAACAATGTGACGATCAAGAACTGGGCTGCGGGTGGTCGTAGCTCGCGCAGCTTCTACTATGAATCGGGCATGTGGGATGTGGCCAAGGCGGCCATCCAGAGCGGCGATTACGTGATCATCCAGTTTGGTCACAATGACCAGAAGTACGGGGACACAACATCAACCGGGCCCTACGCGACTTATGGCACTTACGCGATCTGCAGCGATTCGACCGTGACCGACGGCGAGAATTGCACCGGCGGAAGCGATGTGGTTGATACGACGACAACGCGCGAGGAGCACTCGTATTACCAGTTCCTCAAGCGTTATGTGACGGAGGTGCGCGCCAAGGGCGGCATTCCTGTTCTGATGACCTCCGTTGTGCGCCGCTACATGAGCGCTGGCGTGGTGACTGCTGAGGGGCAGCACGATCTGAGTGCGGTCAAGAAAGGCACCGAGGCGAATCCGCGTGGCAACTATCCTGCAGCGATGAAGGCGGTAGCAACAAAATACAATGTCCCAATCGTCGATATCACCGCCGGTACAAAGTCCGTGGTCGAGGCCTATGGCAGCGCTGCAGTGGTAACGCCGTATCTGTTCTATCCGGACGACACGCACCTTAACGGCCTCTATGCCACGCTGGTGGCGAAGATGGCGGTCGATGGGCTCAAGACCAATGGCGTGCTGAGCAGTTATATGCTCAGCAATCCCCAGGTGGTGACGAGTGCGTCGACGGTGAGCTTCTCTGACACCTATGCCAACAACACGAGTTCGCAGTTCTTCAATCTTGCCGGTATGGATCTTTCGCCGGCTGCGGGCACGGTGACGCTGACTGCACCGAGCGGTTTCAAGCTTTCGACGGATCAGACGAGCTGGAGCACTTCGCTCGATGTGAGCTATACCGGCAGCGCCTTCACCAAGACTGTGTATGTGCAGTTTGCGCCCACGGCAGCACAGAGCTACAGCGGCTCGATCGCGATCACACTTGGAGCAAGCTCGATGGGTGCGGTGGCTGTCAGTGGTAAGGGGCTGGCTGCGCTGACCGGAACGGATTCGTCCGGCCTGTGGGCGATGATGAACGCATCGCTCAGCGGCAGCGCGACCGGACTGGCGACGGTGAGCGACGCGGTGGTGTCTGCCAGCATCACCTCTTCGTCGACCACCACGGGGACCATCAACAGCACGAACTACACAGTCAATCGCTACACTGCAACGGGCATTGCTGCAGCCGACAGTACGCGTTACATCGAATTCCTGGTGGCGCCAAGCTCCGGGACGCTCACGGTAACCACGATCTCGTCGTACTTCGGGGGCAGCGGCGGCTCGGGGGTGTACGTTGACATCCTGTATTCGACCGATGGATTCGCGACATCAACTACGCTGGCAAGCAAGGTCAATCCGCCGTCCAACACCAGCTCGGCGGGCTACGTGATGAACCAGTACCCGTACTCCGGGCTGACAATCCCCGTAACATCAGGCAAGACGCTATCGGTCAGGATCTATCCGTATTACAAGGATTCCACCTCGACGAATAAATTCCTCTCGATTGCCAACATGACGATCCAGGGAACGGTGCAATAGGCATTGCAGCGCTATTGATTCAAGGCCGGGCGAGTCCCGGCCTTTTTCGTCAGCTCCTGCAAGAAACCATGTCCTGGCGGGTGCCGGATAAAGTGCGCATCAGCACCCAGGGGGATTCGCACAGCAGCCCCCTGAGCAAACCATGCAAGCCCTCAGCGCTTCACGACGATCTGATGCGGCGCGACCCCTTCGTAGATGACGATTTGAATATCCCCACGGCGAATGATTTGATGCCGCCCCTTTTCGACGCTTGGCCCGCCCTGCCCTGACAAGGCCTGCATGTCTGTAACGCAGCGCTGCAAAAGTGCGATGCGTCCATTTTTGGCGCTAACTTTGTCCAGGGGGCTCGAACATGCGGGTAAAAATGCGAAGTATTGTATTGGTGGCGGTGCTGGCAGGGTTTGCGCCGCTCTCTCAGGCGTGTTCCCGGTTTGACCTCCCGTGCAAGGCGAAGGAGGCTGCTGCGGCTGCCGCTGCCAAAGCGGCGGAGGAGGCCGCTGCGGCTGCGGCGGCGGCGAAAGCGGCGGCAGAAGCCGCAGCAGCCAAAGCGGCTGCAGAGTTTAATGCGGCCATGAATGCCACGAAGTCCGCTTTGCAGGCAGAAGGCATGCAGGCCTTGAGTGATGCGGACAAATTGGCCGATCCGGATTTGTGGATGACGACCTATGCGGCAAGCGCCCTGCCCAAGGTGGCGACGTATTCGGTTCCCGATGCGGCGGAGGCTGCGCGCGTGGCGGTGAATGATTTTCTGGGAACGCCGAGCGCGACGGATCCGTTTGGTGCCGCTGCGGGCGGAAAAAAGCTGTGGACGATCAGCCAGGCGGTGCTGAGCAATTGGCACAAGGCCGGCAGTAGCGTGGCGGCATTTGATCCGACTACTGCAGGGATTGTCAGCAGCACGAGCTATGGCCCGCAGTTGAAAGCCATCTTGCCGTTTGCGGTGCCGGACGGAGCGTATTTTTCCTGGTCACTGGGCGCGAAGGTCTTGGCCGAAGAGCTGGCAGTGCCAATCCCGACAGCGCTTGGCTTGATGGAACTCAAGCAGAACACGGCGATTACCTTCCCCTTTGTGTGGGGTGGCGCGAGCGCGATGAGCAATGCGCTGGAGAAATACAACGCGGGCCGCGTGAACTTCAGTGTGAGTGCTCTGGTTAGCGCCGGCACGAAGAACCCGATCGGGGCGCTGGCGACGAAGCTGGAAAGCGCGCTGGAGGTCAATTTCAACATCAGTTGCGCGACGACGAGCAGCAATTGCCAGTTGCGTTACATCAGCCTGGCAGTACCGAAAATACAGGTGAAAAAGTCGCTGAAGTCGAGTGCGCTTACCGCATTGAAATCCTTGAAAGCCACCCTGGCGAATCCTTTGGCGAAGTATGCGCCTGCTTTGATGCCGGTTCTGGAAGGAGCCATTGCAACAAGCGGAGCATTGGTCAGCTTCCAGAGTCAGGCCTTTGGCGCGCCCAATGCAGCGGCAGCGAGCACGGTAAAGCAGAGTGTGGTCACCAACAGCAAAACGCTGGCGGCGGTGAATGCCAGTGCCACGAAGCTCAATGCAGCGAATGCTTCGAAGTGGGCGCTGACGACGGATTGGTTGGCCACAAATGAGGTTTCGCTGCAGTTGTTCTGGTACAACGACGACGACGCGGCCGGGGTGTTCTCGCGTGGCTGGACGAAGAAGAGCGCAAAGCTTGACATGATTGTCCTCTCGGACACGGCCAAAGTGTATTACGAGGCCAAGCTCTCAACGCGCGTGGCGCCAGCAAGTCTGGCGGCATCATTCCAGGCGCCCGCTGGGGCCACGATCGGAGTGCAATTCCCGATGACAGACAATGGCCGCAAGGTGAAGGAAAAGCTGAGCGAGTACGCCATTTCTGTGACGGGCTCTTAAGACGCCAAGCCATTTAGCCCATGCGCGCAAAGCGGCTGACGAGCACATCCACCGTCAGTGATATTTCCGTCAGCGCCGCGGCTCTGGCGCGGCCTTCGGCGGTGGCGCGGTAGAGGTGCGGGGTCATGCTGAGCAGGTCGGCGATCTGTTCAGCGCCTGCGATATCCACACGACATGAAACGATTTCTCTGGACAAGCGCGTGAAGCCAGCCGGCGCGGCGGCTTCTTCGCTGCGGGCGGGTTTCAGGGTAGGGTAGATGACTTCGCGCAATTCGCGCAGATGGTCCGGCCCGGCGTCGACTTGCAGCAGCACGCCGCCGGGTTTGAGTACGCGCGCGAATTCGGCATACACCGGGAAGCCGAACATGCACAGCAGGCAATCGACTGTGGCGGGCAGCACCGGTAACGCCGCATTGCTGCCGACAACCCAGGCTGTCTGCTTGTCCTGCTTGGCCGCCGCCTGCACGGCCCATTTCGAAATATCCAGACCGAGTAGCGACAATGATCGATCTTCGCGCAGAGCCGCGCTAGCGAGCTGGCGCAGGTAGTAGCCTTCGCCACACCCGGCATCGAGGCCGCTGAGCGTCTGGCCTGCAGTGTGATCGGCCAGCACGGCGCGACTGACTGCATCGGCAATCGGCGCATAGTGGCCGGCGCTGAGATAGCGACGGCGCGCGGCGACCATCTCCTTGCTGTCGCCGGGATCGAGCGAACGCTTCTTTTGCACCGGCAGCAGATTGGTATAGCCCTGACTGGCAATGTCAAAGCAATGCCCGTCAGCACACCTCCAGCTCGCGCCTTGGCGGCGCAATGCTTTGTTGTCGAGCGGACAGGCGAGCGCCTGAAACGGAGTGATGGCCATCGAGCGTGCTTCTATGAGTGGAGACCGGTGATACGGACAGTGCGCCAGATGTTAGCCGAAAAGGCGCCCCTGTCTTGGCCGCGCGATTAAGATCGACGCACCCTGCGCGCCAACAAAACTGCGGCGGCGGACGGCGCGTATAGTGACTTCCCCGGGTGACCGCGCCAGCACGGCCAGATCAGCCCAAACCATTCGCAGGAGCATTCATGAACAGCCCTATCGCCATTGTCGCCACCATTACCACCCAAGCCGAGCATGCCGAGACCGTCGAGCTTGCCTTGCGCAAGGCCGTGCCCCAGGTGCGCGAAGAGCCGGGCTGCGAGCAGTATGTGCTGCATCGCGACCTCGCCGACGCCAATCGCTTTGTCATGGTCGAGCGCTGGCGTGACGGTGCGGCCCTGGTGGCACATGCCCAGGCGCCAGCCTTCCTCGCCCTGGCCAAGGCGCTCGATGGCATCGCCGAGCTGCAGATCAGCAAGCTCTCGCCCCTGGTCTGAGACGAAAAAAAAGCCCACCGGAGTGGGCACAAATTGAGCGCGTGTCGCTTCAACACGGCTCAAGGCAGGTCAATGATCTCCACCCAGTTGGGGCCTTTGCCGGTGGCGTAGCGGCCAAGGCTGCTCAGCTGACCGCTGCCGGCTTCGATGCGGTACACACTGAGTTGATGCGACTTCTGCCCAACGGCGAGCAAGTACTTGCCATCGGGAGAGATGTTGAAGCCGCGCGGCTGCGTCTCAGTCGGCCACTGTCCGATCAAGCTCAGCAAGCCACTCACAGGATCGACGCGAAAGCCCGACAAGCTGCTCGATGTGCGTTCGGAGGCGTAGAGGAACTGCCCGTCCGGCGTGAGGTGCAGATCGGCCGCCGCCAGCTTGCCTTCGACCCCCGGCGGCACCACGCTGAGCGATTGCAGCAGCCGTGCCTCGCCGGTGTCCGCATTGCGCGAGAGCACATGCAGACGCCCATCGAGTTCGCCGAGCAGGTAAATCAGTGGCAGCTTGGGCGCGAAGACGAAGTGACGCGGCCCCGCTCCGCCCGGCAGTTGCAGCGCCGGGCTGGCTGCGGGCTGCAACACGCCTTTCTGCGCATCGAAATCCAGGCGCATCAGCTGATCCGCGCCCAACACGCTAGCATACACATGGCGATTTCGCGGATCAGCGCTGACCTGGTGGGCCATCGGACCGGTCGCCACGATTTGCGTCGCCGGCAATGGCACACCCCGCTCGTCAAGCGGACTCACACTCAGCTTGTTGCCGCCATACGAAGCGGCAAACAGGAAGCGACCACTGCGGTCGAGCGCGATATTGGCCATGTTGTCCGGCAGCGGTGTTGCGCCCTGCTCGCTGAGCAGCCCGCTCTTGGCATCGATTTTCAGCGTTACGACGCGATAGGGGCGCGAGCGCAGCGCCGCATACAGGCGCTGCTTGTCGGCCGCCACATGCATCGGCATCACGGTGCCGCCGACCGGCTGCGTCTGCAAGGGACTGAGTGCGCCCTGCGCATCGAGCGCGAACACTGAGATGTCCTGGCTTTCCGCATTGGAGACATAGACAAAACTCGCCGCCACGGCAGAGGACGCCGACAAGGCTGCCACGATGCTCAAGGCGAGGACTGACGAGAAGCGCAGCAAGACAGGTGTGCCAGACATGATTCTCCTTTGTGAGGTAATGGGTAGACGCGCAAGGAACGACTGTCGGCTTACTGGCCGATCTCGAAATTGGCCATCAGCTCCAGCGCACGCACCATGCCGGAGTGATCCCAGGCTTCGCCGCCATGTGCGGCACAGCTATTGAACAGCTCTTGCGCCGTGGCCGTGTTGGGCAGCGAGATGCCCAGCGCGCGCGCGGTGGACAGCGCAAGATTGAGATCCTTCTGATGCAGGGCGATGCGGAAGCCCGGCGCGAAATTACGCTTGATCATGCGTTCGCCATGCACTTCGAGAATGCGCGAATTGGCAAAGCCGCCCATCAGCGCCTGGCGCACACGGGCCGGATCAGCACCAGCCTTGGAAGCGAGCAGCAGCGCTTCGCCGACCGCCTCGATGGTCAGCGCGACGATGATCTGATTGGCTACCTTGGTGATCTGGCCGGCACCGACCTCGCCCACCAGAGTGATGTTCTTGCCCAGCTTCTCGAACAGCGGACGGGCGCGCTCGAAGGCGGCTTCCTTGCCGCCACACATGATGGTCAGGGTTGCTGCCTTGGCGCCGACATCGCCACCCGACACCGGCGCATCGACGTAATCGGCGCCCAGCGCGGCGATCTTTTGCGCAAATTCCTTGGTCGCCACCGGCGAGATGGAACTCATGTCCACCACCAGCTTGCCCGCCGTGAGCGCGCTGGCCACACCTTGCTCGCCGAACAGCACGGCTTCGACATGCGGCGTGTCCGGCACCATCAGGATGATGATGTCGGCCTGCGCAGCGACCTCGGCAGGCGAGGCGCAGGCGATGCCACCGGCATCGATCAGCGCTTGCGGCACTTCACTCAAAGTGTGCAAGTACGCGGGATAGCCGGCCGCGATGAGGTGAGAGGCCATCGGCGTACCCATGATGCCAAGGCCGATGAATCCGATTTTTTCCATGTCCTGCTCCTGAATCCAGTCTGTAGTGGAATACGTTCTTGAAAAGCCGGCTCAAGCCGCCTCGCCATGTGCCTGAGCAAAATTGGCCTTGAGCGGTGCGAAGCGCGCAGCCAGCTGCTCCGAAGCGCGTGCCAGCAAGGCGATGTCGGCACCGACGGCGGTGAAGGCGCAGCCCCAGGCGATGTACTGACGTGCCTGCGCTTCGTCGCCGGTGAGAATGCCGGCCGGCTTGCCGGCCGCGCGGATGCGTGCAATGGCATCGGCAATCGCGCGCTGCACTTCGGGGTGGCCGGGGTTACCGATGTGCCCCAGTGCGGCGGACAGATCGCCGGGGCCGATGAAGATGCCATCGACGCCCTCGACCGCCGCAATCGCTTCGATTTGCGCCAGCGCTTCGCCGGTTTCGACCTGCACGATCACGCACAGCTCCTCGGCAGCGCGTTGGTGGTAGTCCTTGATACGGCCAAAGCGCGAGGCGCGCGACAGGCCGGTGAAGCCGCGCACTCCACCGTCTGCCGGATAGCGCGTGGCCGCCACCGCTTCGGCAGCTTCCTGCGCGTTCTGCACCTGCGGAATCAGCAGGGTTTGCGCGCCGAGGTCGAGCACTCGCTTGATCAGCACTTTGTCATTCCAGGCGACACGCACCACGGCACTGCTGCCGCCGTCGCTCAGTGCCTGCAGCTGCTGGTGAAGCAGGAAGGTTTCATTCGGCGAGTGTTCGGCATCAAGCACGATCCAGTCAAAACCGGCGCCGCCAATCACCTCGGTACTGACGTGATTGGACAGATGTGACCACAGGCCGATCTGCAATTGCCCGCTGCGCAAGCCGCGCTTGAAACGGTTGGGAATCATTTCCACGATGAGGCTCCTTGCTCAGACGGTGGCAACAGCATTGAGGTCGGCCGCGCCGTGTTCAGCCATCTCGCGGCTGTAGTGACGGCTGGCTTCAACCAGCATGCGGGTATAGGGATGCTCGGGCGCTGCGCCGGCAAGACCGGCACTGTCGACCAGATCGACGATGCGGCCCTGCTGCATCACCGCGACGCGTTCGCACAGATGCGCCACCACACCCAGGTCGTGGGTGACCAGCAGATAGGTGAGGCCTTCACGCTCGCGCAGCTCGGCGAGCAGGTTGAGGATTTCAGCCTGCACCGACACGTCGAGCGCCGAGGTCGGTTCGTCGAGCAGCAGGATGCGCGGCTCAAGAATCAGCGCACGCGCAATCGCCACACGCTGCCGTTGCCCGCCCGAGAGCTGGTGCGGATAGCGGTAGCGAAAACTCGTCGGCAAACCGACCTTGATGAGGATCGCGTCAATGCGCCGGCTCGCATCGCTGATGCCGTGGATCGCCAGGGGCTCGGCCAGCGCGGTTTCCACCGTGTGACGCGGATGCAGGGAACCGTAAGGGTCCTGGAAGACCATCTGCAGCTTGCGGCAGCGCGCTTTGTCCAGCGTGCGGCCCAGCGCTTCGCCATTGATGGTGAGGCGCCCGCTCCAGTGTGTGTATTGACCGGCGAGACAGCGCAGCACGGTGGTCTTGCCCGAACCGGATTCGCCGACCAGGCCGAACGCCTCGCCTTCTGCGACGTCGAAACTGACGTCATGCAAGACCTGGTTGGCTGCGGCACCTTCGCCGAAGCTGAGGTTGAGTGTATCGACTGCAATCATTGCCATGCTGTTTCTCCTCAGGCCGTCAGCCAGGCTTGGTCGCGCTGCAACACCGGCAGACGCGGACGACGCTGATCCACGCTGGGCAGCGCAGCGAGCAGGCCTTGTGTGTAGGGGTGTTGCGCTTTGTCCAGATCCGCCGCGGCAATCGCCTCGACCACCCGTCCGGCATACATCACCAGCACGCGGTCGCAGAAGCTGCGCACGAGGTTCAGATCGTGGCTGATGAAGATCAGGCCCAGACCGCGCTGGCTGACCAGATCATCAAGAGTGGCCAGTACTTGCAGGCGCACCGAGACATCCAGCGCCGAAGTCGGCTCGTCGGCAATGACGATCTCCGGCTCGGTGATCAGCATCATCGCGATCATGATGCGCTGGCCCATGCCGCCCGAAACCTCGTGCGGATACATGCGCGCCACGCGCAAAGGCTCGCGGATGCGCACCGCCTCGAGCATCGCCAGCGTGCGCTGCTCCGCCTCGCGCTTTGACACCTTGTGATGCGCCAGATAGGCCTCGGCAATCTGCTCGCCGACACGCATCACCGGGTTCAGCGAGTACTTCGGGTCCTGCATGATCATCGAGATGCGGCGGCCACGGATGTCCTGCATGGCGCGCTCCGGGCAGGCCAGCAGATCGATATCACCAAAGCGCATGTGGGTCGCGCTGATGCGCGCACTCTGCGGATGCAGACGCAACAGCGCACGGCCCACGGTGGATTTGCCCGAACCGGATTCACCGACGATGGCGAGCTTCTCGCGCCCCAGATTGAAGGACACGCCACGCACCGCATCGACCAGGCTGCCACCGCTCTTGAAGCTCACCCGCAAGTCTTCGACCTGCAGCAGATGCTTGTCTTGATTCATGCCCTGCTCCTTATTCGCTGCGCGGGTCCAGCACGTCGCGCATGCCGTCACCAAAGAGATTGAAGGCCAGACTCACCAGCATGATCGCTGCGCCGGGCATGGCAACCAGCCACCAGCATTCGAGCATGTAGCGGCGGCCCGCCGAGATCATCGCGCCCCACTCGGGAATCGGCGGTTGCGCACCAAGACCCAGAAAGCCCAGCCCGGCGGCGGTGAGGATGATGCCGGCCATGTTCATCGTCAGACGCACCACCACAGATGACAAACACATCGGCGTGACGTGACGCAGCAGGATGCGCAAGCTGGAAGCGCCTTGCAGCTGCACCGCCACGATGTAATCGGCACGCCGCAGCGACAGCGTCTCGGCACGCGCCAGACGCGCAATCGGCGGCCAGGCGGTCAGCGCGATGGCGATCACCGCGTGATCCAGCCCCGGCCCGAGGGCGGCGACGAAGGCCAGCGCCAGCACCAGGCCGGGGAAGGACACGAAAATGTCGGTGACGCGCATGAACACCGTATCCACCCAGCCACCGAAGTAGCCCGACACTACGCCGACCGCCAGGCCCACCGGACCGACGATGATGGTCACCAGGGAGATGATGTAGAGCGTGACGCGCGAGCCATACACGAGGCGGCTGAAAATGTCGCGGCCATATTCGTCGGTGCCGAACCAGTGCTCGGCACTCGGCGCCTTGAGCGTGTTGTAGAGGTCTTGCGTCAGCGGGTTGTGCGTCGCCACCCAGGGCGCCGCCGCGGCCACCAGCAGCAAGGCAAGGATGACCACCAGGCCGGCACAGGAGAGCGGATTGCGCAGCAGCTTGCGCAAGCCCTGAGCGACGTTCTGGCGCAGCGCCTGCAGCGAAGACTGCGGCGCGCCATTGTCATTGGCAACTTTTGGAGCATTCATGGTCATGGTCGCATTCATCATCAGCGGGTCCTGGGATCGAAGACCTGGTAGAGCGCATCGGCCACCAGATTGAGAGTCACGAAAATGATGCCGATCAGGAGCACGCAGCCCATCACGGCGTTCATGTCGCCCAGCAGCAAGCTGCTGGTCAGATAGCTGCCAAAGCCAGGCCAGGCGAAGACGGTTTCGATCAGCACCGCACCTTCGAGCAGGCCGCCGTAGGCCAGCGCAACAATGGTCAGCAGCTGCACGAGGATGTTGCGGAAGGCGTGGTGCCAGACCACCTCGAACTCGGAGAGACCTTTGACGCGCGCGGTGATGATGTATTCCTGATTGAGCTGGTTGAGCATGAAGGAACGGGTCATCCGCGCGATGTAGGCCATCGAGTGCAGGCCGAGGATGCAGGCCGGCAAGGTGATGAAGCGGATGGCGCTGCCGAACACTTCCCACTCGCCAGCGAGGGCGGCGTCGACCAGCAGCAGCCCGGTGCGGCGTTCGACCAGACCGTCATAGGCCAGATCGACGCGACCGGCACCACCGGCCCAGCCCAGCCAGGCGTAGAACACGATCAGGCCCATCATGCCGAACCAGAACACCGGCACCGAATAGCCACAGAGGCTGATCACGCGCACGATCTGGTCGCCCCAGCGACCGCGGCGCGTAGCGGCATACACACCCAGCGGCACGCCAAGGCCGGTGCCGAACACGATGGCCAGGGTGGCCAGTTCGATGGTGGCCGGGAAGACGCGGGCGATGTCGGTGGTCACCGGATTGCCGGTCATCAGGGCGCGGCCCAGATCACCGTGCAGAAGGTCGCGCAGGTAGTACGCGAATTGCATGTAAAGCGGCTGATCGAGCCCCAGCTGGTGATAGACCTGCTGATAGGTCGACTGATCCGCATCCGAACCGACGATGGACAGCACCGGATCGAGCGGCATCACGCGACCGATGAAGAAGGTCAGTGCCAGCAAACCCAGCAAGGTCACCGCCACCACGGTGAGACGACGGCCGATAGCGGCCAGCCGACGGCTGTTCAGCCCCGGCAAAATCAAAGTGCTCATTGGATGACTCCGCAGTGAAGCTTGTCACGACACGCCCTGCGGCGTGCCGTGGCAACGATCAGGATCTCAGCGTTGCTTGTAGACGTCGCGCCAGTGGGTGGTTGCTGAAGGATGCGTGTGGTAGTTGCGCACGTCCTTCTGCAAGACCACGGTGTCGATCATTTGCGACACCGGCTGGATCGGGCCGACTTGCTGGTCGTAGAGCTTCTGCACGTCCTGGTACATGGCCAGCTGCTTTTTCTCGTCCGTCTCGACTTCGGCCTTGTCGATCAGCGCGTTGATCTCGGGGCTGCTGAACGAGGTGCGCCAGCCCTGGAAGTTGGACAGCTTGGCTTC
Organism: Uliginosibacterium sediminicola; assembly: GCF_039631295.1. Classification (NCBI taxonomy): domain Bacteria; kingdom Pseudomonadati; phylum Pseudomonadota; class Betaproteobacteria; order Rhodocyclales; family Zoogloeaceae; genus Uliginosibacterium; species Uliginosibacterium sediminicola. Next base: position 210,943 of record NZ_JBDIVE010000001.1, read on the forward strand.
ATCGCGGTTGTCCGGGTTGTACACCAGGGAGCGCAGGCTGCTGTGCGGATGCGGCTCGGCGCCACCACCGCCACGACCGACAATGATCTCGAACTGGCGATCACGCATGGCGCCATAGACCTGGTTGCCGGTGCCCGGAATCACGCTCGCTTCGATGCCGCCGAGCGCCAGGGTCGATTGCAGATTGGTGGCGATATTGATGAAGGGCGGATCGGAGAGCACGCGAATGGTGGTCTTGAAGCCATTCGGGAATCCGGCCTCGGCGAGCAACTTGCGCGCGACCGGTACATTGAGCTTGTAGCCGGGCTCCGGCAAGGTTGCCGGCAAGCCCAGTTGCACCGGGCGCTGGTGGAGGATGCCGTAATTGGGCATTACCGTTTTGTTGATGCCCTCGTAATCGATGAGGTTGCGGATCGCCAGACGCACGCGCTTGTCGGCAAACTTCGGATCTTTCACGCTGAGCGCCACGTAATACACATTGCCGCGCTGTACCGATTCGATGGCGATATTGGGGTTCTTCTTGACGGCTTCCACATCCGGCACCGACATGCCATTGGCAATATCGATATCGCCACGCTCAAGCATCAGTCGCAAGGTTTGCGACTCGGTCATGTGACGCAGCAGCACGCGGCGCAGCTTGGGCGCGCCACGCCAGTAGCCGTCGAAGCGTGTCATCGTCAGCACATCTTTCTGCCGCCACTCGTTGAGCGCAAAGGGACCGGAGCCGGCTTCATTGGTGGTCAGCCAGGTGCGGCCGAGATCACCATCTTTCTCGAACTGCAGCACCTTCTTGCTGTCGAGCACGAGTGCGCTGACCGAAGTGCCCAGGGTGTAGATCACCAGCTTGGGGTCGGTTGGCTCGGGCAGATCGATCACCAGGGTTTGCGCATCGGTGGCACGAATCTGCTTGTCGACATTCTGCGCCGTGAAGCCATAGCCCTTCCACACCGAAGCGAGCGCCAGATTGAGCTTGAGCACGCGCTGCAGCGACCAGGCTGCATCCTGCGCCGTCAGCGGATTGCCGCTGTGGAACTTGACACCTTTGCGGATCTTGAAGCTGATGCTGCGCTTGTCGGCCGACACTTCCCAGCTCTCGGCCAGCGCGGGCAGCACTTTGTAGGTGTTCTTCGGATCCAGCTCGACGAGCGAGTCGTAGAGATTGGCATTGATTTCGACAACATCATTGCCGGTTGCCCCTGCGGGGTCCAGCGACAACAGGTTGTTCATGCTCATGCCGACGATCAGCTGATCGTTGGGCGTCTTGGCCAGCGCTGGCGTGCCAAGCATCGACACGGCCAGCGCACAGGCGGCAAGCAGGGTGGGCATCTTCATCACGATTCTCCTTTGGTGATAAACCGGCGCGCTTTATCAGTAGTTTTCTAGCGTGTGCGCGGCGATGTAGTCGAAATTGATGTCCTCGCCGAGCCCCGGCTTTTGCGAGAGGTGAACATAGCCCTCGCTGTCCATCGGGTCGGCCAGGCTGTTGAGGTAAGCCGGCACTTCGTCGTAGTCGAGGAAGGGGTGCAGCAGACCACGCTCGTACCAGGCGCAGTTCTTGATCGCCGCGCAGACGGCGAGATTCGCCGCGCCATTGCCATGCACCTCGCAGTTCATGCCGAAAGCATCGGCCATGTAGGCGACCTTCAGCGTCGGCGTGATGCCGCCGACGCCGGGCACACCGGCACGGGTGATGGTGGCGGCACCAGACTTGATCCACTCGGCGCGAGTGTGATGCTTGCCGCCCATGTATTCGGGGCCGAGGATGGGGATGTCCAGCTGCTGGGTGAGCCAGACATAGGACGACATGCTCTGCTCGTCCATCATCTCCTCGAACCAGGCGAAGTTGAGCTTTTCCAGTGCGCGGCCGATCTTCAGCGCTTCGGTCCGGCTGTACCAGTGATAGCCGTCGAGCATCAGGTCGATGTTCGGCCCGACAGCCTCGCGCACGGCCGCACAACACTTGATGTCCATGTCGACACTCGGCGCGTACGACACCGGCGGCATCCAGGTGTGCAGCTTGATCGCCTTGTAACCGCGGGCAACCAGCTTGAGGGCGAAATCGGCGTATTCCTCAGGCGTTGACAAACCGCCCTTGAGCTCATCGCCACACATGGTGCTGCCGTAGGCCGGCACCTTGTCACGATAGCCGCCGATCAGCTTGTAGACCGGCTGACCAAGCTTGCGCCCCGCCAGATCCCATAGTGCCTGATCGGCCACCGCCATCGCCCGGTCGGTCAGCTGCCCGGCGCTGCCGCGCTGCCAGTGCGCCAGGTCTTGCCAGATCTGTTCGCGCATGAAGGGATCGGCGCCGATCATCACCTTGCGGAAAAAAGCATCCAGCACGTGTTTGCGCACCACCTCGACCGGGCCGAAGGCATGGCCCTGACTGCCATCGTCACAGGTGATGGTCAGCATGGCCATTTTGGCGTCCTTTTCCGGACCCGGATGAGAATGCCCCGCGCTATCGACCAAGCGTTTGCTGGGATAGGTAAAAACGGTGCCGCGTAGACTTTCGATCTTCATGAATGCTCCTGGAAGCGGTGAGCGGAAACGACAGACATCAGTCGTCATACAAGTTGAGCGGATAGTAGTGAGACGACAAAGCCTCTGTCAAATCCACCAAACCCTTAATCGTTAACCCTAATAAAGCTGCAAGCCAATGAATAAAAGCGCTAAATCTGGCTGACTGGCGGCTCGGCAAGCCGCTATGCAAGCACAAGATCACTTGCTAACATGTGTAACAAGAAACAAGTACTCCGCCCGTCCCAGACCGAACTCATCATACAAGCAAGCTCACGCAGGATACGAGTTGAATACCACCATGCAAACGATGCGACGCCGCGAGACCCTGACCGTCCAGCTCACCCGCACCCTGTCCGAGCGTATTGCCGCCGGCCAATACGCCGTCGGTGCGCGCCTGCCCAGCGAAACGGAAATGATCAACGAATTCGGCGTCAGCCGCACCGTGGTGCGCGAGGCCATCGCCAATCTGCGCGCCAATGGACGCGTCACCACCATGCAGGGGGTCGGTGCATTTGTCATGCAGCAGGACAAGAGCGACGGCTTCCAGATCGATACCGCCAATCTCTCGGCCGTGCAGGAGATGGTCTCGGTGCTGGAGCTGCGCATCGCGCTCGAAAGCGAGGCCGCCGTGCTCGCCGCCCAGCGCCGCAGCCCTGAACAGCTGGCCAGCATGCGCGAGGCGCTCGCCGAGATGCAGGCGGCGATCACGCGCGGCGAGGATGCCGTGCAGAGCGACATGAAGTTCCACCGCAGCCTGGCCGAAGCGGCAGGCAACCCGCACTTCCTCAAACTGTTCAATTACGTCGGCGAGTTGCTGATCCCGCGCGCACGCCTGCAATCGGTCAAGCTCGATGCGGTGCCGATGCAGGAGTATCTGGCGCGCATCCAGCGCGAGCATGAACAGATTTGCTACGCCATCGAGAAGCAGGACCCGGAAGCGGCACGTGCCGCGCTACGCATGCACCTCTCGGAGAGCAAATCGCGCCTGCAGCGCAGTATCGCCCAGCTGATCGCGTAAGACAGCGCGCGCAGCACCAAATGAAAAGCCGCCGGATCTGCATCCGGCGGCTTTTTTGTTGCAGCGACTACGGGGGATAAATCAGTTGCTCTTGATCGCCTCGACGACCAGGGTCAGCGTGACTTCGTCCGACACATAGGGCACATAGGCCGCCATGCCGAAATCGCTACGCTTGATCTTGGCCACGGCGACGGCGCCGATGGCATCACGCTTGACCATGCCATTCGGTTGCAGCACGTAGTGGGTGACGGTCAGCGTCACCGGCTTGGTGATGCCCTTGACCGTCAGATTGCCTTCGATCGAAGCCGGCTTGTCGCCATCGAACTTCACTGCAGTGGACTTGTAGGTGATGGTCGGGAACTTGGCGACGTTGAAGAAATCCTCGCCTTGCAGGTGGCCATTGAAGACGTCCCAGCCGGTATTCACCGACTTGGCTTCGATGCTGACATCCACGGCGCCAGTCTTTGCGGCGCGATCCAGCGTGATCTTGCCGCTGGTCTTGTCAAAGCGATGCAGCTGGGTGCTGAAACCCATGTGGTTGTACTCGAAGCGCGGCGCGGTGTGCGTCGGGTCGATATCAAAGGTCTCGCTCGCCGCAAAGCTGGAGAAGGAGAACACCGACAGGGCTGCCACGAGGGCGATTTTCTTGATCATGGGGCACATCCTTTATTGAAATGGTCTGAATGAAAACTGCGGAACTGCTTACTTCTTTGCTGCGGCAACCAGGCGGAAACGGATCTGCACCTCGTTGGCCACGGTGCCGAAATCGGCCCACATGCCCTCGCCGATGCCGAAGTCCGCGCGCTTGATGGGCAAGACGCCTTCAAACACGCCATTGGCGCCATCCTGTTTGAAGCTCACCGGTGCCACCACATCCTGGGTACGCCCCTTGATGCTCAGCTTGCCCGCCACTTCAAAACGGCTATTACCCAGCGGCTTGACCGCGCTCGACACGAACCGCGCCGTCGGGAAGGCGGCGGTGTTGAACCACAGCTTGCCGCCAACTTCGCCATTGCCTTCGGCCGAACCAACGTCAATGCTCGCCACTTCGATGTCGAAAGCCGCGCTGGCCTTGGCCGGCTGGGCCGGGTCAAAAGCCAGCTGTGCCTTGAAGCGCTTGAAGCTGCCCTCGACCGGTACATTCATCTGCTTGTAGGTAAAGCCGAGCGCGCTCTTGTCGGCCAGCAACTGGCTGTATTCAGCCGCGCCGGCGGACAGGGAGACCAGCAGACCCAGCGCGAGCGCTGCACTATGCAATTTCATTTTCGTTCTCCGTAAGGTGGCGAATCAGGACTTCTTGAGGAAGGGCAGCATGCGTGCGAGCACATCGTCGCGATCGATCAGGTGGTGCTTGAATGCGGCACCCGCATGCATCAGCACCAGGCCGAGCATGCCGAAGTTGAGCAGCTCATGCAGTTCGGTGAGGCTGTGGCCCAGCTCCGGGTCCTTGCCGATCAGGTCGGGGATCGGCAAGACGCCGAAGTACACCGTCTGGAAGCCCTTGGCCGAGCTCATCAGCCAGCCCGAGAGCGGAATCGCCAGCATCAGCACATACAGCAGACGGTGCGTCCACTCGGCGGCGGCGTGCTGCCAGGCCGGCATGCCAGCAGGCGCAGCCGGTGCGCCGTGAATGGCGCGCCACAGCAAGCGGAACAGCGCCAGCGCGAAAATCGTGACGCCGGCCCATTTGTGCCAGGAGTAGTACTGCAGCTTGGCCGGCGAAAACGGCAGATCGCTCATGTAGAAACCGAGCGAAAGAGTGCCTGCAATACCGAGGGCCACCAGCCAATGGAGGCTGATCGCAGTGCGGTTATAGGTTTTGGGGCTGGAGGTCATGGCTCAGGGCACAGTGAATTGAACTGAGTGCCACTCTAACCAAACCGCTATTTGAGATTAATAGAGCTCAAAGCAATTAATTATTGCAGTAACCGCATCAAACAAACGGGAACCTTTACAAATCGCCTGCTACAGAAGCCCTGAAACACCCGCGCAAACTCAGGCCTCCAGCAGCTCAGGGCGCGTGCGGCGTAGCGCTTCGAGCACTTTATAGGCGGCGTAGGCGTCGTTGGCGGCATACAGCAGCTGCTGCGCCGACAGCTGCGGCAAAGCCCAGTTGGAAGTGGTCACGTGCTTGGACTTGTGGAAACGCTGCCCCAGCACCAGACCGACCGCCGCGCGCACGCCCATGTCGCCGCTGTAACCGTCCTTGCGGAACAGACTGTCCAGATCGAGCATCGCGGCCGGACGCAGGCCCAGCTTGCGCTGCATCTGGCTACGGTCGGACGACAAACCGAAACCTGCCTTGAGCAAGGATTCGGACTGCAGCAGTTCGAGCAGCGCTTCGCGCCCTTCGGGTCGATGCACCTGGAAGATGAAGGCGCGCTCCGCAATCGCGAACTGCACCACATGCGGTCCCTGGCTGGTCTCGCCCGGCTTGAAGGTCGGCTTCGACTCGGTATCAAAGCCCGTCATGCCCGCCGCCTTGATCTGCGCGCAAGCTGCGGCAAAGTCTTCCATGCTCACAGGTACTTCGATCTGCGCCAGCGTAAGCGCTGGAAAAGGCTCCAGCAATGCAGTTTCAGCCTTCGATGGCCCGGTCTTTTTCATCAGATTTCAATCACCCGGTACGGCTCGCCTGCGCGAGCCTCGTTAATAACAATGATAAAAGCATTCTCAACAGCCGCCCGCACTCAAGGCTGCTCGGCCGCGGAACCCTTCGCCAGCGCCTGCTCGATGCTGTCGATCAGCGCTTGTGCTGCGCGCGACAGCGGCACGCCGGGCAAGGTGATGATGCCGTACTCCGCCGCCGAGTCCGGCAAGAACGGGCGAATGACAATCGACTTTTGACTGAAGTAGCGTGCGATCATCGTCGGCACGATGGCGATCCCCAGACCTTGCGCAGCACAGGCACAGGCGGTCTCGACCGAATGCACTTCCAGCCGGCAGCGATAACCAGACACCTCGCGGCGCAGATTGTGTTCGAGCTCGTTGCGGTTGACGCGCTGGCGCCCGAGCAGGATCAGATCGCAGGCGGCCAGATCAGCCAGCTCGATGCTCGGCCGCGCCGCCAGCGGATGCTTGCGCGGAATCACACAGGAGCTGCTGCTCCGGGTGATCGGCCGACAGCTGAAGCTGCGGTCTTCAGTCGGCAGGCGCACGAAGCCGAAACTGGCCACGCGGTTGTGCACCATGCGTTCGATGTCGGCATACGGGCCGCACAGCACCTCGACGGTCACCCGCGGATGTGCCTTCATGAAGGCGGCGAGCACCGGCGGCAGCATGGTATTGGCCATGCTGCTGGGCAGCGCAGCACGCACCAGCCCCTGTGCAGCGCTGCCCGAGCGCGCATCGCTGATCTTGTTGCGCAAGCGGCTGACGCCCTGGCTGATCTCCTCGACTTCCTCGATCAGCTGGTAGGCCTCGGGACGCGGCACCAGGCGCCCCTTGTCGCGCAGGAAGAGCTGCAGACCGATCTCTTCTTCCAGCGCGCTGAGCTGACGACTGATTGCTGATTGCGAGAGACCCAGGACGTTCACCGCGGCATTGGTGGAGCCCGCTTCCATGATGGTCTTGAAGACTTCGAGCTGTTTGAAATTCATGCTTGCCTGGTGGTCCGGAAAACGCTGTTGCACGCCCGCGCGGCTGCCGGAAAACGCATAGCGCGATGCACTCCACTCATAGTATTGCGCCTGTTCGGGCAATGTATATAGTTTTTCACACCCGCTTCCTCACAGAGAAGATCCGATGAAAACATGCCACCTCGCAAAGTCGAGCATGTATCGGCAGAAAGTAGCGCGATGAGCGTCTTCATCATCCGCCGCTTGCTGCAGAGCCTTGCCGTACTCAGCGTTACTGCCTTGCTGGTCTTCCTTGGTGTATATGCCATTGGCGACCCCACCGAGATGCTCATCGCACCCGATGCCAGCGCGGCCGAGCGCCTACAGGTCATCACCTCGCTGGGGCTGGACAAACCACTCTGGCAGCAATTCATGCACTTCGTGTGGAATGCGCTGCATGGCGATCTGGGCCGCTCCTTCGTGTTCAACCAGCCTTCGATCAGCCTGATCCTGCAGCGCCTGCCGGCCACCCTCGAACTCACCCTGGTCGCGCTGCTGCTGGCGCTGGGTCTGGGTATTCCGCTAGGGCTGATCTCCGGCCTCAAGCCGGGCAGCCGCCTTGATGCCGGCATCATGACCGGATCGATCTTCGGCTTCAGCCTGCCAAGCTTCTGGCAAGGCATGATGCTGATCATGGTGTTCTCGGTGTGGCTCGGTTGGCTGCCCTCGACGGGACGCGGCGAGATCGGCAGCTTCCTCGGCATCCACTCCAGCCTGTTCACGCTCGACGGTCTCTCGCACCTGATCCTGCCCGCCGTCAATCTCTCGCTGTTCAAACTCTCCCTGGTGATCCGCCTCACCCGCTCTGGTGTGCGCGAGACCATGTCGCTGGATTTCATCAAGTTCGCCCGCGCACGCGGCCTCTCCGAGGCGCGCATCGTCGGCGTGCATGTGCTCAAGAACATCATGATCCCGCTGATCACCGTGGTCGGCATGGAGCTGGGCAGCATGCTGGCCTTTGCGGTGGTCACCGAATCGATCTTCGCCTGGCCGGGCATCGGCAAGCTGCTGATCAACTCGATCATGAGGCTCGATCGCCCGGTGGTCGTCGCCTACCTGCTTGTCATTGTCACGCTGTTCATCCTTATCAACCTGCTTGTCGACCTGCTCTATTCGCTGATCGATCCACGCATCCGCCTCGGAGGCCAGCGATGAAGCCCGCTCTCTCATGGTTCGCCCGCCTGCGTAACGGCAATACGCCCAGCGGCCGCATGCTCGCCGGCATCCTCGCTAGCCCGCTGGCCACACTGTCAGCCTGTGTCTGTCTGCTGCTGCTCTTCGCTGCACTCTGCGGGCCCTTTCTGGTGGCGCAGAACCCCTACGATCTGGCCGCGCTGAATATCCTCGACTCGAAACTGCCGCCCGGCAGCAGCGGTTTCGAAGGCGCCAACTACTGGCTGGGCACCGACGGTCAAGGCCGCGACATGCTCTCGGCGATGGTCTATGGCTTGCGCACCAGCATCGGCGTCGGTGTCTTCTCCGGCGTGCTGGCGATGGCGGTTGGCACCTTGCTTGGGCTGATCGCCGCCTACTTCGGCGGCCGCCTCGACAGCCTGATCATGCGCAGCGTGGACCTCATGCTGGGCCTGCCCACCATCCTCGTCGCGCTGATGTTGCTGGCGGTGCTCGGCCAAGGTGTCGGCAAGGTGATCTTCGCGCTGACCCTGGTGCAGTGGGCACATTTCGCACGCACCGTGCGCAGTGCGGCCTTGGTCGAAAAGCAGAAGGACTATGTCGAAGCTGCCATCACCCTGGGCATCAGCACGCCGCGCATCTTGCTGCGCCACCTGCTGCCGAACTGTCTGCCGCCGGTGATCGTCGTCGGCATGCTGCAGGTGGCCAGCGCCATCTCGGCCGAGGCAACGCTGTCCTTCCTCGGCATCGGCCTGCCGATCACCGAACCCTCGCTGGGCCTGCTGATCGCCAATGGTTACGAAACCCTGATGTCCGGCGAATACTGGATCAGCTTCTATCCGGGCATGCTCCTGCTGGTCCTGGTGTTCAACATCAATATTGTTGGCGACCGCGTGCGCGAAGTTCTCAACCCCAGAACAGGAGAACGCTGATGAGCAGCCCTGAGATCCTGCTCGACGTCGCGCATCTGTCGACGCATTTCGAAACCCGGCGCGGCGTCATGAAGGCGGTGGACGACATCAGTTTCCGCATCCATGAGCGCGAGATCGTCGGCCTCGTTGGCGAATCCGGCTCGGGCAAGTCGATCACCGGTTTCTCGATCCTCGGCCTGCTCGACCCACCGGGGCGCATCGTCACCGGCAGCATCCGCTTCAAGGGCCAGGACCTCGTCGGCCTGCCCGCCGCACAGATGCGCGCGCTGCGCGGCAAGCGCATCGCAATGATCTTCCAGGACCCGATGATGACCCTCAATCCGGTGCTCAGCATCGGCACGCAGATGATGGAAACCGTGCTGGCGCACGACAAGGTCTCGCGCGCAGAAGCGCGGCAGCGCAGTCGCGACGCGCTGGGCATGGTCGGCATCGCCTCGCCGGAAGAGCGCCTCGATGCCTATCCGCACCAGTTCTCTGGCGGCATGCGTCAGCGTGTGGCAATCGCCATCGCCCTGCTGCACCGGCCGGACCTCATCATCGCCGACGAGCCAACCACCGCGCTGGACGTGACCATCCAGTCGCAGATCCTGTTCGAGGTCAAACGTCTGGCGCGCGAGTTCAACATGGCGCTGATCTGGATCAGCCACGACCTCGGCGTGGTCGCCGGCCTGGTCTCGCGCATCATGGTGATGTATGCCGGCCGCATCGTTGAAGCCGGCCCGGTGTCCAGCGTGCTCGACCAGCCCGCGCATCCCTACACCGCCGGCTTGCTGGCGGCGATTCCGGCGATGACCCCCAAGGGCATGCCGCTGCAGCCGATTCCCGGCATGGCGCCGGCGCCCAATCTGCGCCCGGCCGGCTGTGCTTTCCAGGACCGCTGCCGCCACGCCGATGCGGCCTGTCAGAGCACCCCGCCGACCGGCATGCTGGGTGAGCAATACTGGCAATGTGCCCACCCGCTGATCCACACCTCGCACAAGGAGCCGGCATGAGCACGCCGCTGATCGAAGCGCGTCAGGTCTCGCGCCGTTTCTCACGCGGACTGGACGCCGCCGAGCGCCTCGCCCGCTGGCTGGGCGCACCGCTCGACGAACAGGTGGTGCACGCCGTCGACGAAGTCAGCCTCAGCGTTGCCGCCGGTGAAGTGCTGGGCCTGGTCGGCGAATCGGGCTGTGGCAAATCGACCCTCGGCCGTGTGCTCGCCGGCATCATGCCCGCCAGCGCGGGTGAGGTGCGCTGGCAAGGCGAGCCGATCACTTCGCTGTCGGGCGACGCGCACAAGGCCATGCGCCTGGCGATCCAGATGATCTTCCAGGACCCGATGTCCACGCTCAACCCGCGCATGCGCGTGCTCGACCTGATCGGCGAAGCGCCACGCGTGCACGGTCTGGTCAGCGCCGCACAGACACGCGACTACGTCGCCAGCCTGATGCAGCGCGTCGGACTCGACCCTTCCTACATTGACCGTTACCCGCACCAGTTCTCCGGCGGCCAGCGCCAGCGCATCGGCATCGCCCGCGCGCTGGCCGTGCATCCGCGCCTGCTGATCTGTGACGAGTCGGTGGCGGCGCTGGATGTATCGATCCAGGCGCAGATCCTCAACCTGTTCATGGAACTCAAGCAGAGCGAGGCGCTGACCTACATTTTCATCAGCCACGATCTGGGGGTCATCAAGCACATGTGTGACCGTGTGCTGGTGATGTACCTGGGCCGCGTGGTCGAGACCGCCAGCACCGAAACTTTGTTCGCCCGGCCGCTGCACCCCTACACCCAAGCGCTGCTGCGCGAACAGCCGAGCCTGCAGCTGCGCGCGCAGGACTTCACGCCGATCCAGGGCGAGATCCCGTCGCCGCTCAATCCGCCGGCCGGCTGTCATTTCCACCCACGCTGCCCATACGCCGAAGCGCGCTGTCGCAGCGAGCGCCCGCAGTTGCGCGAGGCCGACAGCGGCCACCACATCGCATGCCATTTCGATATCAGCGTCTACACCCCCGCCGCTCCCACTGCGCTCAACCCGGCCTGGAACCTGGCCACCTCCGGAGATCACCCATGATCAACATCCTGCGTCCCCTCGCCACGGCCATGCTGGCACTCGGCCTCTGTGCCGCAGCCCATGCAGCCACCCTGACCATTGGCAGCTCGACCGAGCCGGCTTCGATCGATCCGCTGTTCTCGCGCACCGGCAACAACCAGAACATCGCGCAGCAGGTCTTCGACCGCCTCGTCGATAGCGACCTGCACATGCAGATCAAGCCGGGGCTGGCGATCAGCTGGTCGCAGGTGGCGCCGCTGATCTGGCAGATCAAGCTGCGCAAGGGCGTCAAGTTCCACGATGGCGCGAACCTGACGGCCGAGGATGTGATCTTCTCGCTCAATCGCGCCAAGAACGTGCCCAACAGCCCGGCGCCCTTCTCGGGCAATGTCGCCGCCATCGACAGCATCAGCGCCAGCGATCCGCTGACCTTGCTGGTGCATACCAAGCAGCCGACCCCGGACCTGATGGAGCAGATCGGCTTTGTCTACATCCTCGAAAAGAAGGTCGCCGAAAACGCCAGCGTCGAGGACTACAACAGCGGCAAAGCCGCCATCGGCACCGGCGCCTATCGTTTCCGCGAATGGGTGCCCAGCGATCACCTGAGCCTTGAACGCAATGATGCCTACTGGGGCGGCAAGCGCGATTTCGACAAGGTGATGATCCGCTTCATCTCCAGTGACGCCAGCCGCGTTGCGGCGCTGCGCTCGGGCGCGGTGGACCTGATCGATGCGGTGCCGCCCGGTGATGTGAAGAGCCTCTCCGAGATCAAGGGACTGAAGCTGTTTTCGGTCGAATCGGCACGCCTGGTCTACCTCGCGCTCGACAGCAGCCGCGACGACAGCCCCTTTGTCACCGACAAGGACGGCAAGCCGCTGAACAAGAATCCGCTCAAGGATGTGCGCGTGCGCCACGCCCTGTCAGCACTGATCAACCGCCCGCTACTGATCCGCGCCATGCTCGACGGTGCCGGCACACCGGCTGGCCAGCTGGTGCCACCGGGCGTGGCTGGACATGATCCCGCCAGCTTGCCCACCACCGCTACCCTGACCTCATTGGCCAAGTGAGCATGAGCGTGCTCGCAGACCCACAGGCGTTCAGCGCCGAGATGCACATCGAGCGCAATGTGATGGTGCGCATGCGCGACGGCGTGCATCTGGCCACCGACATCTATCGCCCGGCCCGCGCAGGCCAAGCCCTGCCCGGCCGCTACCCGGCCCTGCTCGAACGCACGCCCTACGGCAAGCAGCGCCGCTCGCGTTCGGAGCTGGAGCCCGGCATGCAGGAAGCCATGCAGCGCGAGGAAGTCGCCCTGCACTTCGTGCGCGCCGGCTACGTGGTGATCTATCAGGACTGCCGCGGCCGCTACGATTCCGAAGGCGTGTTCACCAAGTACCTGTCCGAAGCCTACGACGGTTACGACACGGCGCTGTGGCTGGTCGAGCAGGCGTGGTCCGACGGCCGCTACGGCACCATGGGCCTCTCCTACGCGGCGCACACGCAGGCGGCGATGGCCTGCCTCAATCCGCCGGGTCTGGCGGCCATGGTGCTCGACTCGGGCGGCTTCGCCAATGCCTATCACAGCGGCATTCGCCAGGGCGGCGCCTTCGAGCTCAAACAAGCTACCTGGGCCTACAACAATGCGCGTGAGAGCGTGCTCGCCAGTGGCGACGACACGGCGCGCGCGGCGCTCGATGGCGAGGACATCCGCGCCTGGTTCCAGCGCATGCCCTGGCGCGAAGGCATCTCGCCACTGCGCTGGGTGCCCGAGTACGAGCAATACCTGCTCGAACAGTGGCGCAGTGGCAGCTTTGACGACAGCTGGCGGCAAGTCGGCCTGTACCTGGAAGGCTATTACGACAGCCTGCCCAGGATTCCGATCCTGCTGATGTCCAGCTGGTATGACGTTTACGTGCGCAGCACGCTCGATAATCATGCCGGCCTGCTCAAAGCGGGCAACCGCAGCCTGCAGCTGATCATGGGGCCCTGGCTGCACGGCAATCGCAATACCTGCCACGCCGGCGATGTGACCTTCGGCACGGCGGCCACGCTGAGCGGCAATATCGCCCCAAGCTGGCTGGACTATCGCCTGCAGTGGTTCAACCAGGCTCTCAAAACGGCCGCCCCCGCAAACCCCAGCCCGGCAGTGCGCATCTTCGCGATGGGTGGCGGCAGCGGCCGGCGCACGCCTGAAGGGCGCCTTGATCACGGTGGCCGCTGGCTGGCAGCTGAGCAGTGGCCCTTGCCAGGCACACAGTTCGTCAACTACTACCTGCATGGCGATGGCCGCCTGAGCGCGCAGCGGCCCAGCAGCGGTTCGGTCGATCTCGATTACCTGTTCAATCCCGATGATCCGGTGCCGACCATCGGCGGCGCGCTGACCAGCGGCCAGCCGATCTTCGAGGGTGGCGCATTCGATCAGCGCGAGGCGCCACAATTTTTCGGTGCCAAAGGCCACGGATTGCCATTGTCATCACGCCCCGACGTGCTGAGCTTCGAGACCGCCGAGCTGGAAGAAGATGTCTTCGTCGCCGGCCCGATCAAGCTGCGCCTGTTCATCGCCAGCGATGCGCCGGATACCGACTTCACCGCCAAGCTGATCGACGTCTATCCGCCCAGCGCCGACTACCCAACCGCTTATGCGATGAATCTCAGCGATGGCATCCTGCGCTGCCGCTACCGCAAATCCTGGGAACATCCCGAGCCCCTGCCCACTGGAGAGATTGTCGAGATCACGATCGAAGCGTTTGCCACCGCCAATCTCTTCGCGCGCGGCCATCGCATCCGCGTCGACATCTCCTCGTCGAACTTTCCCAAGTACGATGTCAATCCCAATACCGGTGCGCCTGAGGGCAGCGGCCGCGTGCGCCGCATCGCCCACAACCATGTCTATTGCGGCAGCCTGCATCCGTCGGCGATCAGCTTGCCGATTGCGCCGCTGGCCACACTGAAAGGACGCTGAGCACCGATGAGCTTCACTCTCGCACTGAGCGGCCAAGCCCTGCTGCACGGCCCCTTGCAGCCAAGGGACGATAGCGCCGTGCGCGAGCTGCTGCGCGCCGACATCGCGCTCTGCAATCTGGAAGCCAGCGTCGCCAGCGATGCCGGCTGGCCGACCAAGACCAAGACCTTGCATCTGGCCACGCCAGCGGCGCTCGATTCGCTGCGCGCGCTGGGCTTTAGCAGCCTCGCCCACGCCAATAACCACGCCTTCGATCTGGGCCCGCCGGGCATCCTCGCCACCCACGCCGCGGCCAAGGCAGCGGGTCTGTCGATTGCCGGCAGCGGTCTCTGCATCGCCGAGGCAATCAGGCCCAGTCTGTTGCCGCTGGGTGCGGGTCGCCAGGCCGCGATCTTCGCGCTGGATCTGGGTCCGCAGCCGGACATCGTGTATGCCGATACCATGCGTGCCGGCATCGCCCCGCTGCGCATGCAGCGCCGCATTGCCCTGCCGCCGGAGCGCTTGCACGCGCTGCGCGAGATCCTCGCCGAGCTGGGTGATGATCGCCGCCTCGCCGCGCGCCAAGCCGTTGGCTACAGCGCGGGCGCCGCAGAAGACGGGCTGCAAGCCTTCGGCCAACACTTCATCGACGGCCCCAGCGTAGCCGCACACTGGCAGGCCGAGCCCGATGACTTCGCGCAACTGGCCCAGAGCATGGCGGCCGCGCGCGAGGCCGGACACTTTATCGTGCTGTGCCTGCACAACCACCACTGGGAACCCGAATGGCATCTCACGCCGCAGTGGTTCCCCGCCCTGGCACGCCAGCTGATCGCCGCCGGCGCCGATGTGATCCTCGGCACTGGCGCACCGGTATTGCAGCCGGCACAGCTGATCGATGGCAAACCGGTGTTCAGCGGGCTCGGCAATTTCGCCTTCCACACCCGCCGCAGCAAGCGCTACGCCGACAACAAGGTCGATGTCTGGCGCAGCGTGGCCGTACGTTTGCATATTGATGAGCGGGATCGCTGCCGCGCCATCGACGTGCTGCCCATCGCCGTCGGCCGCCCTGCAGAAGAAGGCGGCAGCGCAGGCGCACCAACACCAACGCCGCTCGCTGGCAGCGATGCGGCCGAGATCCTGCAGCGCTTCAGCTCGAATCTGGACGACGCCGGGCGCGCACTGCTGAACCCTTGATGCAGCCGTAGCTGCGCGGCACACACAGCACGCACCACACAGCACGCACCAAAAAACAAAGCGGCGGATCGTGCCTGCTGCACGATCCGCCGTCGCCCAAAGGCTGTGCAGCCTGACTTACTTCAGCTCGATCACGAACTGGCTGCGCGGCGTGCGCACCTTTTTCAGGTTCACCAGCCAGTCGCCTTCGCTGGCGCGATAGCCCAGCGGCAAGAGGA
The DNA here is from genome assembly GCF_039631295.1 of Uliginosibacterium sediminicola. Taxonomy (NCBI): domain Bacteria; kingdom Pseudomonadati; phylum Pseudomonadota; class Betaproteobacteria; order Rhodocyclales; family Zoogloeaceae; genus Uliginosibacterium; species Uliginosibacterium sediminicola. Next base: position 226,552 of record NZ_JBDIVE010000001.1, read on the forward strand.
TCACCGAACGCAGGCCACGTTCGCGCAGCTTGAGGATCTCGTCGACCTTGGCCGGATCGAAGCCTTCCATCGGCGTGCTGTCGACCTCTTCCTCCGCTGCGGCAATCAGCGCCGTGCCCAGCCCGATGTAAGCCTGACGTGCGGCGTGCTGGTAGTTGGTCTCGGCATCGCGCGGCGGGTAGGCGTTCAGCAACTTCTGACGATAAGCCTCCCAGCCCTCATTGCTGAAGCCGCGCTCCTCATTGACGAGGTCAAACATGGTGTTGATGCGCTCGGTGGTGTAGTTGTCCCAGGCCGCGAAGACCAGCAGGTGGGAGCAATCGGTGATCTGCGCCTGGTTCCAGGCATGCGGCTTGATCGCCTCGCGCAGCGCCGGATTGGTGACCACCAGCAGCTGATACGGTTGCAGGCCGCTGGAGCTCGCCGTCAGGCGGACCGCTTCAACGATGCGCTCGACCTTTTCAGCCGGCACGCTGCGCGTCGGATCGAATTTCTTGGTGGCATAACGCCAGTTCAGTTGTGTGTGCAAAGATGACATTCAGGACTCACTTCCATCATTAAAAATTTGGCCTGGTCGGCGACCAGGCTAAGGTCAGGGGCGGTCTCGGCCGCTCCATCAAATGCAGCATTTCAGGGGATAGCCCCCCGCCTCGGCGCCTTGCTCCATCAATCCAGCCGGATCGATGCACGCAGGCGCGAATTGAGAAAGTCGATCCACCACAGCAGGCTGCCACGCCAGAATCCATGCAGGCGCGCCTGATGTGTGCGGTAGAGCATGACGTGGCTGAGCTGGGCCAGACGTCCTTTGAAAGTCACATCCTTGAGCAAACCGAATTTGCCCAGCGAGCCATACGCGTCGTATTCCCCCAGCGACACCAGTGCGCCGAAATCGCGATAGACGAAATCCGGCAGTGGCTTGCCGCGTGTGATGAAGGCTGGCAAATGGCGCACCAGATGCTGTGCTTGCTGATGCGCGACCTGCGCCGTGGGCGGCAAGGGCCGCGCCGCGCCGGGCAAGCTGAGGCTGGCGCAATCGCCCAGGGCGAAAATCGCCGGATCTTCGGTGGTTTGCAAAGACGGGCGGACCACCAGCTGGTTGCCGGGGCGGGTCTCCAGACCATCGATCTGGGCCAGAAAGTCCGGCGCTTTGACACCCGCCGCCCAGACCCGCAAGGAAGCCGGCAAGACGCTGCCATCGCCGAGCACAAAGCCATCGGCCGTCGCTGCACTGACGCGCGTTGCCGTTTTCACAACGACGCCCAAAGAAGCCAGACGAGCCTGCGTGGCCGCCGAGATATCCTGCGGGAAGGCCGCCAGCAAGCGCGGACCGCTCTCGATCAGGGTGATCGATATCCGCGCCTCCAGTCCGGCAGCACCGTAGGCGACGGCCGTTTGCATCAATTGCACCAGCTCTGCAGCCAGCTCAACCCCGGTCGCACCGCCCCCGACAATGGCGATCGACAAGGCAGTGTCTTGCGCCAGACACTGCAGGATGCGCAGACGGATCTCGCGATTGAAGGCATCGGCCTGCTGGCGCGAATCGATGCACATGCAGTGCTCGGCCACACCCGGCGTACCGAAATCATTGGCCTGGCTGCCCAGCGCCATGATCAGGGTGTCATACGGCAGGCGACGGGCAGGCACCAGCAAACGACCGTCTGGCGCCAGCATCGGCGCGATCAGGATCTCCCGCGTCGCACGTGACAGACCGCACATCTCGCCCGGCTGATAGGAAAAGCCCGAGTCATGTGCCTGCGCCACATAGGTCGTCTGCTGCTGCGAAATATCCCGCGTGCCCGCTGCGATGGTGTGCAGCATCGGCTTCCAGACATGGGCAAAGTCGCGGTCGAGCAAGCTGACCTGCGGCGCCTGCGCGCCCGCCTTGCGCCAGCGCCGACCGAGCAGGGTGGCGATCTCCAGACCAGCCACACCACCACCCACTACCAGCAGCTTGTGCCGCCCTTGCGTGTCTGCCATCACTTGCCATCCTCTTGAATGCCTGCATCATCGGCCTGCAACGAGGCCTCGATCTGGCTTAAATAAGCCGCCATGGCGCGAGGAATTTCGCGCATATACACCTCGGCACGTGCAGGCTCGATCTCAAAACCGACATGCATGGCGCCTGCGGCCATGGCATGCAGCATGGCGGCATAGTCGGCCGCCCGCTCGGACGACAGTGCAGGCAGGCGCAGTTGCAGTACGTGCAGGATGGTGCGCACGAAATCCGCGCCATCCTCGCGGGGAACGCGACCATTGACCAGCACCAGGAAGTCCGCGTGAGCGCGAATGTAGGCGATGTACGGGCTCAGCAGATGGAGGATCACGGCCTCGGCTGTGTACTGCTGCCATAGCGCATCCGGGGTCTGCGCCAATTGCTGAGTGATCTGTCGCATGACCAGCAGATGACGCTCGCGCAAAGCGTTGAGCACCGCCTCTCGGTCAGCGAAGAAGTGATACAGCGAACCGATCGAGCTGCGCGCACGACGTGCCAGGCTGTGCATGCTGACCGCAGCTAACCCCTCGACAGCAACCAGTTCAGCCGCCGCGTCGAGGATGGCGTCCACACGCGCCTGCCCGCGCGGCTGACTTGGCTTGCGTGTAGCACTTCGCTGCTTAACAGACGCATGCGCTCCGCCACCTTTGACACGATCATGCACCATAGGCCTCACGCCCGCTTCGACACGCGGGAAGTATAGGATTATCTAGACAAAATCGTCTAGTTTTTACCTATAATTCCGCGCTTCTAACATTGCTTAGTAGGTGAATCCACTTGTGTTCAGGCTGGCAGGACGATGAGCCTCCCGCCCGGCATATGCCGGGCGGGATCAAGGATACGGGCGCGCAGCAGCCTTTCAGCGGGTACGTGCAGATTCACCATTCAGAATGCTTTGCGTGCTGAATCAGCCCGCAACAGCCGCTTTGAGCTGCGCTTGCCATGACTGTGTCGGACGGCCAATCAAGGAGCTCAGCTGATGCGTATCGTCAAACAAGCCATCCTTGGCTGCACCGCTCTCCGATGCGGCCAGCAGTCCCGCAAAACCTTCCGGCAAGCCGGCGCCGAGCAAGGCCGCCTTGTAATCCGCTTCAGGCAGATCGCGATAGATCACCGGCTTGCCCGAAACCTGTGCGAGCTCGGCGGCGAACGCCGTCAAGGTATAGGCCTGATCTCCGGCCAGCTCGTAAATCGGCTGCACGGCAGCCTCGCTGCTCAGCACCACGGCAGCAGCCTCGGCGTAATCAGCACGTGCCGCCGAGGCGATGCGTCCCTCGCCTGCGCAGCCCAGCAGCGCGCTGTACTGGATCGCCGGCGCAACACCCGCAAGGTAATTTTCGGTGTACCAGCCATTGCGCAGGAACACGTAAGGCAGCCCCGATTCCTTGATCAGTTCTTCGGTTGCCTTGTGCTCGGCGGCCAAGGGCAGCGGCGAGCTGTCTGCACGCAGGATGCTGGTGTAGGCCAGCAGCTTGACGCCGGCCTGCTTGGCCGCGTCGATCACCGCAGCGTGCTGCGCGATGCGCTGGCCCACCGCACTGCTGGAGATCAGCAAGACCTTGCTGACGCCGGCCATGGCGCTGTGCAAGCTGGCGGGCTGATCGTAGTCAGCCTGGCGCACCTGCACGCCACGCGCGGCGAAGTCGGCCACGCTCTGCGGATTGCGCACCGCTGCGACGATCTGCGCAGCAGGCACTTTGTGCAGCAAGGATTCGATAACAAGACGGCCCAACTGGCCGGAAGCGCCGGTAACGAGAATCATGATGACAAGCCTTTCTGAAATGGAGGCGCAAGGATAAACAACAAACTTACCTTTGGTAAGTACATACCTATAAGTTAGTATTAACATGCCAACATGCTTAACGAACCCGAGACTCCAGCCATGAACGAAGCGAATCCCGCCACCACGCCCCCCCATCTGATCGCCGAAGCCATGCGGCGTGGCAATGTGTTTTCCGACAAGTGCCCTTCACGTGAGGTACTCAACCACCTCACCAGCCGCTGGGGTGTGCTGGTACTGATCGGCCTGCTCGACGGCACGCATCGCTTCAGCGCGTTGCGCCGCAAGGTCAATGGCATCAGCGAGAAGATGCTGGCGCAGACCCTGCAAAGCCTGGAGGCCGATGGTTTTGTCGAGCGCACCGCCTACCCGGTCGTGCCACCGCATGTGGAATACGCGCTGACGCCGATGGGCCGTGAAGTCGGACAGATGGTCGAGCGCCTGACCGACTGGGTCGAGCTGCATCTGCCCGCCATCGCCGCCGCGCGGGAGCGCTACAAGGCAGAAAGCTGAAGGCGCCTAAAGCGCGCGGCGCATCAGCAGCGCATCGCCATAACAGGCTGGAGCGGCCTGCGCCAGGCGGACAAAGCCCGCACGCAGCCAGAAAGTCGCCGCGCCCTGCACCGCCACCAGGCGTAGCTCGCCCAAGCCCGTCGCCTGCGCGCGCGCCAGCACCGCCTGCCACAGCGCGTCGGCAATCCCCTGCCGCCGCGCCGCCGGGTGCACCGCCAGATCGTGCACGAAGAGCTGGTCAGCAGCATCCGCAGCCGGCAGCGCCTGGTGCAGCTGCGGCGGCTCGCCCGCCCAAGGGTGAGCGAACACATAAGCGAGCAGCTCCGCGCCACGCGTCGCGACAAAGCAGCAGCCGTCTCCTGCTGCAAGATGCGAGGCCAGCGCGGCCTGCGGTTCATGGTAGTCACTGGCATAGGCCGCACATTGCACGGCGTAGATGGCAGCCAGGTCAGCGGGCTGCATGGGGCGGGTCAGGTAGGACATGCAATCGGGTACGCGAGAATCAGTGCGCCATGCTACACGCAGTGCTCGCGTACGCGGTGCGTCCGCCCGCTGCGATCAGCGCTTGATGTGGCTGATCTTGGTGCCTTCGATGCTGAGGCTGGCCATCAGGCCTTGCTGGTCAGAGACGAAGGCATAGGCGTCGTCCTTGAGCGTGGTGGTCGACAGATTCTTCGCCACGCCTTCATTGACTACCACCACCGTCGGGCCAACACCAAACTCCCAGCCCTTCGAGGCCTTGAGGTATTTGACCGCCTTGTCGCTCATCAGGAAGACCACGTAGGAATACGACTGCGCGCCGGCCTGCCAGCCCCAGGAGGCGGTGACCGAGTTGTAGTAATCGCTGATGCGGCCGCTGCTGAGCAGGACGCCCTCACCATAACCGCCGCCGAAAATCAGCCCGGCCTTGATGATCTTGGGGAACACCAGGATCGCCTTGGCCTTCTTCGACAAGGTCTCGGCCAGCGGGTTGCTCTTGTACAGCGCTTGCAGGCTCTGCTGCGCATCCTTGTCCAGATCTTCGGCGCTGGCAGCCTGCGCCGGCGCGACGCACAACATTAGCGCCGCCGTGGCGGCCGCAAGCAAGGCATGGTGAAAACTGCGACGTAGCATGTTCATGATGGAGTCCTGTTCAGATCGCGTGCCCACACGGTGCGGGCAACTCCCCCTGTTTTAGTGCTACGCCGCAGGCCAGTCTGTGCGCACACGCACAGAGCCCGCGCCTGAGACGACGCTCAGCGCGCCGCCGCCCAGGCCGGCGCGAGGGCGTCGAGCATGGCGCCAAGCTGGGTCGCCCAGGCTTCGCCGCGCAGCGAATCGAGCTGGCGTTCGAGCACCAGCATGGCAAATCCATGCACCGCCGACCAGGCCAGCAGCACCTGCGGGTCGCGCGCATCGAGCGCCTGTGCGCGGCCGCTCAGCGCCGCGACCGCCTGCGCGAGCTGCGCGAAGGCCGCCTGCGAGGCCTCGCGCAACGCAGGCTCCTGCGCATCGATGCGGGCGCTGCGGAACATCAGCTGGTAGCGCGCCGGATGCGCCAGCGCAAAGCCGACATAGGCGGCGCCGAGCGCCTTGAGTCGTGCGACGGGCTCGGTCTGCACGGCCGCCGCCGCTTGCAGGGCCTGCGTCAGCGCAGCAAAGGACTGCGCCGCATAAGCGGTGAGCAAGCCGCGCGCATCGCCGAAGTGATGCGCCGGCGCCGCATGCGAAACGCCCGCCCGGCGCGCCACCGCGCGCAAGCTGAAAGCATCGGCGCCGCCTTCCGCCAGCACTTCGCCCACGGCGCTCAGCAAGGCCTGTGGCAAAGCGCCGTGGTGATAGGACGAGGGGCGGCTCGCTGCGCTGCCCTCTGCTGCCGGATCTGCCGCTGTGTTCATGATGGCCTTCGATTAGATCTTGACACTGTCTAGAAGCATACTAGAATCAACTCAAATTAGACACTGTCAAGATAACCCCGGAGCCTCAACATGCCGATCCGCCGCAATCTGCTCAGCTGGCAATACGCTGGCTACGCCGCCAACCACCGCGACCGCGTCAATATCGTGATCCATCTGCTCACCGTGCCGCTGTTCTGGCTCGGCGCCCTGAGCGGCCTGTTGTCCCTGCTGGTGCTGCAGCCCTGGGGCATCGCCGGCGGCCTGGGGCTGATGCTGCTGGCCTTCCTGGCCCAGGGCATCGGTCACCGCCGCGAGCACAATGCACCGGTTCCCTTTGATGGCGCGGGGGATTTCTTCAGCCGCATCTTCGCCGAGCAGTTCATCAGCTTTCCGCGCTACGCCCTGCGTCTGCTACGCGGCGGACGCTGAGCGCATCAGCCCCAAGCGAACATCAAGGCCGCCGACAACAGCAGCGCCAGGCTGAACGCGCCGCGCAACATCGCCGCCGGCAGACGATAGGCCAGCGCCACGCCCCAGGAAACACTGCTGAGGCCACCGATGGCCAGCGGAATGCCGATCTGCCAGCTCACATGACCAGCCAGCGTGGCCGAGGCAAAGGCCGCGAGCGCACCGGGCACCACCATGGCCAGCGCAAAGCCCTGCGCACGCGTCTGCGAAAAACCGAAGATGCTGACCAGCGCGGGCGTGACGACCAGACCGCCGCCCACTGAAAACACGCCCGACATCACACCGCTGAGCACGCCCAGCCAGGGCAAGTGCTGCGACGCCAGCAAGGGCGAGCGCTGCGGCGTGCGCGAGAGGCTGGCGCCGGCGTACAGGTAGTACAGCGCCACCACCACCAGAAAGCTGGCAAAAGCCCACTGCAGCCACTGCGCCGGCAGCGCAATGGTCAGGCGCGCCGAGACAAAGGCGAACACCGCAGCCAGCGTGCACATCGCTGCCACCGCACGCAGGTCCAGCGGCTGGCGACGGTGGTACTTGAAGCAGGCGAGCACCACATTCGGCACGATCAGCAACAAGGCCGTGCCTTGCGCCAGATGCTGGTCCATGCCGAAGTACAGACTCAGCAGCGGGATGGCGATGATGCCGCCGCCAATGCCCAGCAAGCCGCCCGCCGCCCCCAGCGCCAGGCCGGCTGCAAGAAGAATCAGGAACTGCATGGCTGGCCTGCAGCTCAGCCTTCAAGCACGGGTTCGGAGATCTCGATCAGGTTCAGATCCGGGTCGCGCAGATAGATCGAGCGGATCTTGTGCACGGCGCCGGTCCGCAGCACCGGCCCTTCGACGATGGGCCAGCCGGCCTGCTCGATGTGTGCGATGACCGCGTCCAGCGGGATGGAGGCAATGAAACACAGGTCCAGCGCGCCGGGTACAGGCAGATGCGCCTTCGGTTCAAATTCGCTGCCCCGCACATGCAGGTTGATCTTCTGCTCGCCGAACTTCAGCGCATAGCGGCCATTGCCGAACTGCTCCAGGCGCATGCCCAGCAAGTCGGTGTAGAAGCGGATCGTCGCGTCGAGATTGGTGGTGGTGAGAACGAGGTGGTCCAGATGATCGATCATGATGACAAGTGCCTGACAAGGAAGACGTGCTGTGCAGCTTAGAACAGCCGCCGCCCATGCTGTGATCAATTCGTTCAAGCAGCCTTTCCCGGCAGGCAAGGCTGAGGCCGCCGCCTGTGCAAGAATAGGCATCCCGGCCCGCCCCGCACACGCCATGATCAACCCCGCCCACCTCGACCTGCAATCCCTGCGCCTGTTCCTGCGCATCGCGCGACTGGGCAGCCTGACCAAGGCCGCCGAGGAATCCAGCCTCACCCTGTCGGCCTTGAGCAAGCGCCTCAGCGACCTCGAAAAACTCATCGGCATGCCGCTGGTGATGCGCAAGCGGCGCGGCATCAGCCTCACCCCGGCGGGCGCCGACCTCGAACGCCACGCCCGTGCGCTGGACATCCAGGTGCGCCGCCTGGCCAGCGACATGAGCGAATACGCCAAGGGCGCCAAAGGCTGCGTGCAGGTGTGGGCCAACCCCGCTGCGGTGATCCAGTTCCTGCCCGACAGCCTGGCCCGCTTCCAGGCCGACAGCCCGCTGATCCGCATCCAGCTCAAGGAAGAACTGAGCGGCCAGATCGCCACCGCCCTGCGCAGCGGCGAAGCCGACATCGGCATCTTCGCCGCCAACATCGACCACAGCGGCCTGCACACCCAGGCCTGGCGCAGCGACCAACTGGTGGCCCTGATTCCGCGCGATCACCCGCTCGCACGCGATACGGGCGCACTGCGCTTTGCCGAGCTGCTCGACTACGATTTCGTCGGCCTCAACGCCGGCAGCGCCCTGCTGCGCCAGCTCGAAGACGCGGCCGAAGCCGCCGGCAGCGTGCTGCGCCTGCGCATCCAGGTCACCAGTTTCGAAGCGGTTGGCCGCATGGTCGAAGCCGGGCTGGGCCTCAGCGTGCTGCCCGCCGGCAGCCTGAGCCAGGGCGGGCATCGCTATCACACCCGTGCGATTGCCGAAGACTGGGCCGAGCGCCACCTGCTGATCGGCCTGCGCGAAGGCGGCCAGCTGCAACCCGAGGTCGCCCGCCTGTTCGAACACCTCACCCGCCCGGCAGCCTGAGCCGGCGCGCACTTCAGCGCGCAGGCTGCGGGCGCGGCGCCGCGTGCGTCGTGCTCATGCCCGCTGCGCGCACGCTGCACGCGCGCTGCGCCGGCAAGGCCGCCAGCTCGCCATCGCTGAGGCAGACCACGCGGTTGCGGCCCTTGCGCTTGGCTTCGTACAACGCCGCGTCAGCCGCCGCGATCAGCAACTCGTCCTCGCGCAGATCGCCACAGCTGGGGTGGATCTGCGCCAGACCAATGCTCAGGGTGATGCAGTGCTCGCCATCCGCGCAGATCGCCATGCACTCCAGCTCTTCGCGGATCGACTCGGCAATGTGCAGTGCATCCTCAACCGGCGTCATGCCCAGCAGCAGCACGAACTCATCGCCCCCGTAGCGCGCCGCGAGGTCAGATGGCCGCCGCGCATGGCGACTGATTGCCGCCGCAATGGCGCGCAGGCATTCATCACCGAACACATGCCCGTAGGTGTCATTGGCCTGCTTGAAGTAATCGGCATCGATCAGCATCAGGCTCACCGGCCCGTGCCCGCGCCGCGCGCGCGACAGCTCGTTGCGCAAACCATGGCTGAACAGCTGGCGGTTGGGCAGGCCGGTCAGGCTGTCCATATTCATCTGCCGGGTATGGCAAACCGCCAGCAAGTGGCGCCCATCCTCGACGAAGGCGCGCACCTTGAGGGAATAAAAGCGGTACTCGTTCTGACTGTGACAAGGGTAGATCTGCTCGAAGCTCTCGTCCTCGCCACTGAGCACGCGGCGAATCCCTTCCGCCGCCTCGGCCGCCATGCTGTCGCCAGATTCCGCCGCCTGATCGACCGCCTGCAGATAATCAACGCCGATCCAGTCCAGATTCGGGGAACCGTTTTCTTCGCCAAACTCGATCCAGCTCGCATTGGCGAAAATGATGACTCCCCGCTCATCGAGCACGACGATGTTCGCATCCAAGGCATCGACCAGCGTTCTGAACACCCCGCGCCCTCCCCGAGTCCGCAAACGCCCCCGGCGCCCGCGACTCCAATCATCCAGCATAGGCATGGCGATATGCTAAGCGCAATGCGCGCAGCCGGAAAAGCAGCCTTTATGCATGATCTCGCGCAAAACTCAACGTAAAACGCGCGGCCAAGTGCTCAACGCCGCAGCCTAACCCTGACAAAGGAGCCAACAGGCGCTTGGTTGAGTACAGATTCATCCTTGGCCTCAAAACAGCCGGCCAGGTTCACGCCGCCCGCTCCCCGGAATCGCTCAAACGCTCAATCACGGAGAGATTCTGGCTTTGTGGGCGAACGCGGGACTCTAGCCGTGCGCCCCGTGAGTAGAGAAGGGATTACCGGGAAAATTCTTGATCTATAGCGATTTTTAGATCGCCCTCCAAATACAATCAAGAATCACTTCTATTTAGAGGGCGTATTTGATACTTTTCAACGCCCATCAAACCCATGACAGAAGAAATAATCGACTCGCCTAATGAGGTGGCAAATTTGAAAAAAGTAATCGCGTCCTTATCAGCCATAGTCCTGGCCTCGTTAGGTGCCTACTCCGCAGCATCCGGAGCAGCGTCAACGACTGACGTCACATCGTTATCGAAAACGTTAGACGCTACGCAAAGAAACGCCCAAGCGGCGCTAAGTAAAGCAAAAGACCTCTATGAGAGCAGACGAGGCTCATTGGGAGTAAACGGGCAAGGTCGAAATTTCGTTACCAACGAAATGGAGCCTTACTTCAACAGAGGAATGACGTTCGACCAAGCAGAGGAGATGATCAAGCAGATGGGAGGCCAAGTAAGCCCACGAGGCGTGAACCCGCTAATGGGAACTTCAATATTGGCTTCTGGTGTGTATGGGCATGTGGTGCTCGAATCCTCTTTCCCGAGAAAAGCTATTTTAAGCGTGACACTCTTACCTTCGGAGCCGGGGAAATACGATGTAGTAGATAAGGTCGAAGTTGAATTAACTATTTCTGTTCTTTGATGAGTGGTGTCGTGTAATGACGCGGTCCGGCGGAGTGCTCACGCCGCCCAACGACCTGACTTTGCCTCGACGTGACGCTGCGCTAACGCAGCCATACTCGCACGGCAAGAAGCCCGCTTCGGCGGGCTTCTTTTTGATGGTCAAGACACTGCTCAGCGCTGGCCGGCCTGGGAATCGGCCGCAGCGCTCTTCGGCTTATAGCCTGAGATCTCATTGCCGGCATCGAGCGGCAAACGCAGGAACTGGAAAGCTGCGATCACGGCGAGCACGCCCATCAGCCCGAAGGCCCAGCGGAAATCGACCAGCAAGGGGGCGCTATGGCCATGCAAGGCTTGCGAAAGATGCAGGAGCAGCGCGGCGACGGCTACGCCCAGCAGCATCGCCAGCTGCTGGAACATGCTGGCCAGGGTGCTGGCCGAATTACGCTCGGCCTGGCTGATGTCGGCAAAAGCCAGGCTGGCCAGTGAAGTGAAGGCCATCGAGCGGGTGAGGCCGGCGCAGAACAGGCTGGCAAACATCAGCCAGCGTGAAGTATCGGCCTCGAAAAGAGCGCAGGCAGCGATGCTCAGGCCGCACAGCAGGCTATCGACAAACAGCACCCGACGGAAACCGAGACGCCGCAACGTACGTGTGGTGATGGCCTTCATGCCTAGATTGCCGATGAAGTACGCGAACAGAAAGCTGCTCGCCTCCAGCGCGCTGAGCCCGAAACCCAGCTGGTAGAGCAAGGGCAGCAAGAACGGCGTCGAACTGACGGCGATGCGCACCCAGGTCCCCGCCGACAGGGTCGACAACGCGAAACTCAGCCGCTCAAAGGGTTTGAGACTGAGTAAGGGCGTCGCGGTACGCGCCAGATGGCGCAAGGCAAAGTAAGCGAGGATCACGCCGATGCCGATCAGCAGCCAGGGCACAGGCCGCGTGATCTGTCCATGACCGAGCGACTCCAGCCCGGTCAGTACCAGCGCCAGCGCGCTGGCGGTGTAGATGAAGCCGGGCCAGTCCAGATTGTCACGCTGGGTGCTGCGCGTCAGCGGCAGATAACGCCAGGCGAGCAGGCTGCCGGCCAGACCGAGCGGCAGATTGAGCAGGAAATTCCAGCGCCAGCCCGCGTAGGTGGTGATGAAACCACCGAGCACCGGGCCGATGACCGGCGCCACCAGCGCGGGCCAGGTGATGAAGGTATTGGCTTCGAGCAGCTCTTGCTTGCTGGCCTGATGCAGCACGATGATGCGCCCGACCGGCACCATCATCGCCCCTCCCAGGCCTTGCAGAATGCGCGAGGCGATGAACTCAGGCAGGCTGCGCGACAGCCCGCAGATCAGCGAACCGAAGGTAAACAACAGGATCGCGCCGACAAAGACGCGACGTGCGCCAAACCGCTCGGTGAGCCAGGCTGAAAGCGGCATGAAGATAGCTACCACCAGCATGTAGGTCGTGATCCCCACGCTCATCTGCACAGGCTGCACCCCCAGACTGCTGGCCATCTGCGGCAGCGAGGTATTGAGGATGGCGCCGTCAAGCATCTGCATGAAGGCAGCAGCAGCGACAATCAGTGCGGTACGTCGGGTCAGCGGATTGAGAATACTCATGAATCAGTGGGGCAATGTGAGGGGGCGGATCTGCAAGGCGTACGCAGAGGAAAAATGCAGCGCTGCTGCCATACACAATAGTTTGCACCAACACCCGCCCCACCAGGGCGCGCTCGCGCCGCCCAGGCTCAGCGGCAAAGCCCGGCGAAAGCACGCCCGGCAGACGCCGGCATGGTCGCCAGACCAAACCGTCGGCCGAGCGCCGAGCGCACCATCCGCACCCGGCCAGCGAGGTGGTCCCCCGCCTCCTGCAGCCGCAACGAGGACGGGAACAAGGCCCCGATCAGCGCTGGCGTCTGCAGGTAAAAACTTGCAAAACACAGAATGTCGAACATGACGGGCCTCGTTTTCGCAGCTATTCACGCCGGCAGCTGCCGGCTCACTTGACGACACGCATATCGATCAGCTTGATCTTGCTGAAGCCCAGCACCTTCGGCACATACTTGCCGTAGATCTCGACCGGTGTGTTCTGATCGATGGGCGCATTGAAGCCTGCGTAGAGGAAGCCGCGCTTATGCTTATGGTCGTGATCGTCATCCACGTCCAGATAGATCGTGCCAGTACCATCGTTGAACTCGTACAGATCATGATCGAGGCGGCGCGTAATATGCCCTTTGAGTGTGACGAAGCTATCCATCAGCAAGCTGCCCTGCAACTGCTTGACGGTGCTGCGGCTCGCGTCGGGACCGACGAATTGCGCCATGCTTGCGCTGGCGGCAAAGAGGCTGCTGGCGATGAGACCTGCGGCGATGATGTGTTGGATCTTCATGATGCGCTCCTGTCTTTAGAGTGAAGTGCCGACCGTTTCGGTACAGCGTGATTGCAGTCTAAAGAAGCGATCCTGAACGCCAGCTGAATAGCAGCGCCGGCGCCGTGAGCGCCGCAGCAACACACACACAAGCCCGCGGTTAATCGCCCGGCAGCTGGCCGCCGGCTCACGCCCAGGTGGCGAAGCATGGCAGGGTGAGCTCGGTGAGCCCACCCGCTTCGCAGCAGTCAAAACAACTGGATCATTGGCGGCCCACTACGCCCGCGCCACAGTTCCCTCCCCCTCGGGGTAGGGTGCCCCGCCAGGGGCAGGAGAGGGGAAATAGCTCGCGCCCCAGAACTATCCATGACCGGGTGCGACGCCCCCACCTCGCCCGGCGCTGCGCGCCACCCTCTCCTCAAGGAGAGGGCACGGCAAAGCCCCTGCCTGCTCAAGCGGCACAAGCCTCGGCTTGACAGCGCACAGCGCCAGCGCCCGCAGTCCCCTCCCCCTCGGGGTAGGGTGCCCCGTCAGGGGCGGGAGAGGGGAAATGGCTCGCGCCCCACAAGCGCTCCATGAGCGGGTGCGACGCCCCCACCTCGCCCGGCGCTGCGCGCCACCCGCTCATCAAGGAGAGGGCACGGCAAAACCCCTGCCTGCTCAAGCGGGCAAAGCCCCGGCGTGCTCAGTTCTTCTTGGCCTTCGCAAACGCCGCCGCAAACGCGCTGTTGGCAACGGGCGCCTGGCGTGGCGCTTGCGCGGGTCGGCCCTGCGGGCGCTCATTGCGGCGCGCTGCGCCATCGGGCTTTGCTCCCTTCGCGACTTCATCGGCAAGGCGCATGGTCAGCGCGATGCGCTTGCGCGGGATATCGACTTCGACCACCTTGACCTTGACGATGTCGCCGGCTTTGACGACTTCGGCGGGGTCCTTGATGAAGCGCGTCGACATCGCGGAGACATGCACCAGACCGTCCTGATGCACGCCGATGTCGACGAAGGCGCCGAAGTTGGTGACATTAGTGACCACGCCTTCGAGCAGCATGCCGGGCGTGAGGTCCTTGAGTTCTTCGACGCCTTCGCGGAACACGGCGGTCTTGAATTCGGGGCGCGGGTCGCGGCCGGGTTTTTCGAGTTCGCGCAGGATGTCCTGCACGGTCGGCAGGCCGAAGCGCTCGTCAGTGTATTTGCGCGGATCGAGCTGCTTGAGCGTCGCCGTATCGCCAATCAAGTCGCGTGCTTTTTTCTGCACGTCGGCAAGCATGCGCTCGACGACCGGATACGCCTCGGGGTGAACCGATGAGGCGTCGAGCGGGTTGCTGCCGCCGGTAATGCGCAGGAAGCCCGCGCATTGCTCGAAAGTTTTCTCGCCCAGACGCGGCACTTTCTTCAGTGCGGCGCGGCTGGCAAAGGCGCCGTTCTCGTCGCGGTGGGCGACGATGTTCTGCGCCAGCGTGGCATTGAGGCCGGAGATGCGTGCGAGCAAGGCGGCGGATGCCGTGTTCACATCGACGCCAACGGCATTGACGCAGTCTTCAACCACCGCGTCGAGCGAGCGCGCCAGCTTGGTCTGGTTGAGGTCGTGCTGGTACTGGCCGACGCCGATGGCCTTGGGTTCGATCTTGACCAGCTCGGCGAGCGGGTCTTGCAGGCGGCGCGCAATGGACACGGCGCCGCGCAGGCTGACATCGAGATCGGGGAATTCCTTGGCGGCGAGTTCGGATGCGGAGTAGACCGAGGCACCGGCTTCGGAGACGACGATTTTGCTGACGCCCGGCGCAGCGCTGAGTGCAATCGCCTCCGCCGCAAGCTTGTCGGTCTCGCGGCTCGCGGTGCCGTTGCCGATGGCGATCAGCTGCACGCCGTGCTGGCGGATCAGGGTGGCGAGCGTGTGCAGCGCGCCGTCCCAATCGCGGCGCGGTTCGTGCGGGTAGATCGTCGAGGTGGCGAGCAGCTTGCCGGTGGCATCGACCACGGCGACCTTCACGCCGGTGCGGATGCCGGGGTCGAGCCCCATGGTCGTGCGTGCGCCGGCCGGCGCGGCGAGCAGCAGATCCTTGAGGTTGCGGGCGAAGACGCGCGTCGCTTCAAGCTCGGCGCGTTCGCGCAGCTTGCCCATCAGATCCAGCTCCAGCGACAGGCCCAGCTTGGCGTGCCAGGCCAGACGCGCGGTATCGACCAGCCACTTGTCAGCCGCACGGCCCTGATCGCGAATGCCCGCAGCATGCATGATGCGGCGCTCGCAGGGATTCGGCTCGAGCGCGCGCGAACCGTCTTCGGGGTCGCTGTCGAGCGCCAGGCGCACGCGCAGCACCTCTTCATTGCGACCACGGAACAGCGCCAATGCGCGGTGCGAGGGAATGTCGGCCAGCTTCTCGCGGTAATCGAAATAGTCGCGGAAGCGGGCAGCTTCGGCATCCGCTTCCTTGTCTTTCGCGACGTTCGACACGACGATGCCATGCGCATCGAGGTATTCGCGCAGCTCGCCGATCAGTGTGGCGTTCTCGGCAAACTGCTCCAGCAGAATCTGCCGGGCGCCATCGAGCACAGCTTTCGCGTCGGCAAAGCCGGCTTCGACGTTGAGGTACTTTTCGGCTTCTGCTTCGGGTGGCAAGGTCGGCGTCGCGAGCAGCGCTTCGGCCAGCGGCGCAATGCCCGCCTCGCGCGCGATCTGCGCCTTGGTGCGGCGCTTCTGCTTGTAGGGCAGGTAAAGGTCTTCGAGGCGCTGCTTGGTGTCGGCGTTGTCGATCTCGGCTTGCAGCGCGGGTGTCAGCTTGCCCTGCTCGGCAATGCTGGCGAGCACCGCACTGCGCCGCTCTTCGAGCTCGCGCAGGTAGCCCAGGCGTTCTTCAAGATTGCGCAGCTGGGTGTCGTCCAGCCCGCCGGTGACTTCCTTGCGGTAGCGCGAGATGAAGGGCACGCTGGCGCCGCCATCGAGCAGTTCGATGGCGGCAATGACCTGGCGGGGCTGCGCGCCGATGTCGGCGGCAATGCGATCTTGAATGGACGGGAGCATGAGCAATCAGAAGAGCGACAGAGGCCGGGACTATGCCCTAATGCAGTTTACTTAGGCAATGTGCCTGTTTGATGCGCTGGCTTTCACCGCAAAGGACGCCAAGGAAAAGCAAAGGGCCGCAAAGGAAAACGATTGTTGTGGTTTTCTTTGCGGCCCTGCTGTCTTGCTTGGCACTCTTTGCGGTGAAAATCCGCCGCCCTGAAACTGAACACTTTGTAACTGAGCTGCACTGGGGACAATGCCCACGCTGAGGCGCTGGGGCAAGTGCGCCGCCCGCACGTATCGCTAGCCTGCCGTTGCAAGGTGGCCCAGCGCGTAGTACTGCAGCGGACCTTCTACATCGGCAGGCGGGCATTCTGCCCACAGACGCAGGCGCACCAGACTCCAGCTCGTTGGCTCGTAGGCCGTGACCGCCGCCAGAGCGCCACAGTGGCCAATGTCCGAGGCGCTGCGCGCGGATTCCGTGCGCGCCAGCTCAGCCAGATCGACATAGGCAGGCAGACTCACGAGTTCACGCGTCGCCCACTTGGCCGCGCGCTGCGCAGGGCCCTGGTACTCATTGAGCACGGACCAGACACGCACGGCCGGCCAGCCGAAATCGCGCACCAGCGCAGCAAAACCCGCGCTGCTCAGAAAGCTGTTGAGGCCTTCATTGTCCTGCCACAGATAGAACGGCGCGTAGAGGTTTTCAGCTGAGCGGTAGTCCTCAGCGTCGCGACGCGCATAGAGGAATGCCTTGAACCCGAGCAGCGGAAAGCCATCCATCAAGTGGCCCTTGTCGGCGATGCGGCGCTCGATGACCCTCATGTCATAGTCCGCAGGTAAGGTGAAGCTGTATTGCATGGCAAGCATGATCCGTGACTCCCTAAATGATTGGTGCAAGAGCATTACCGCAAGACTGATCTTCGGCGCGCTTGGTCGTGTCTTTCCTTGTTGATCAGGCCGGCAAAGATTCAAGCGCGGTCAGTGCCGAGGCGGCCGTTGGCCAACCGGAATAAAACGCCAGATGGGTGATCAGTTCGGCCAGTTCGGCACGCGTGATGCCGTTGTCCAAGGCGCGTTGCAGATGAAAAGGCAGCTGTTCCAGGCGATACAGCGCAACCAGGGCCGCAACCGTGATCAGACTGCGTTCGCGCGGCGCAAGCTCGCTGCGCTGCCAGACGTCGGCAAACAGGACCTCGTCAGTCAAGCTTGCAAATTTGGGGGCGACTGCGCCAAAGATTGCAGCGGCGCTGCCGGGCTGTGCGGGGGTGGTCATCTGCGGCTCCTGTGTGAGGTGTTGACGACTTCACTGTAGCGCGCGAGGATTGTTTAGAAAATTGGATAGTTTTTGATTTACTGTTCAATAAAACAGGACGATCGCCATGCACAAAATCAGTTTCGATCTCGATGTGCTGCGCAGCTTTGTGACCGGCGTCGAGCTTGGCAGCTTCGCCCAGGCGGCTGAGCGTGTCGGACGCTCGACCTCGGCCATTAGCGCCCAACTCAAGAAGCTTGAGGAGCAAGTCGGTGTGCCGGTATTACGTAAAGCGGGACGCGGCATGGCGTTGACGCCTACCGGCGAGATCCTGCTCGGCTATGCGCGGCGCTTGCTGGCGCTCAACGACGAAGCGGCCGCCGCCGTGCGCGGTGCCGATCTGGCCGGCGTGGTGCGCATCGGCTTGCAAGAGGACTTTGCCGAGCATTTGCTGCCGAGCATTCTGGGCAGCTTCACCCGCGCCCACCCACAGGTGCAGATCGAGGCGCGTGTGACGCGCAATGCGCAGCTGCTGGAGCTGATCCGCAGCAACCAGATCGACATTGCACTGAGCTGGGATGCCGGCGCTGCAAGCGCCTATTGCGAGCAACTGGGCGTGCTGCCGATGTGCTGGATCGGCCCGGCTGAACATGCCACTGCAGCGCTAGCCAATACTCAGCCGCTGCCCCTGGTGTTGTTCGAGTCGCCCTGCCTGATGCGCAGCGCCGCGACCCAGGCCTTGGACCAGGCCGGTCAGGTCTGGCGCGTGGCCTTCAGCGGCGGCAGCCTGAACGCCTTGTGGGCCGCTGTCAGCGCGGGCCTGGGCATCACCGTGCGCACACGCGCCGGCCTGCCCGCGCATCTGCGCGTACTGCAGGATATGCCCGCGCTGCCCAGCATCGCGCTGCTGATGCATCGCGCCGAGGCGGTGCCGACACCGGCCGTTCGCGCGCTGGGCGAGATCATCGCCGAGCATCTGCGCGAACTGCCGGGCCGCGCTTAAGCGCCAGCTCAGCAGCACTCCTGCTCGATGCGGTCGAGCAGGCTCAGCGCAGTCTCGTCGGCATGCTCCTCGAACAGCTCACGGATCTGGTTGAGATTGCTGTGGATCAGGAACAAGTCGTCGGGCGCAGGGCCGCTGCCGCCGGCAGCCTTCTTCTTGAAGTATTCCCAGAAGGCGTTGGTGTAGTGCGGGTCGTCGATGTAGCGGCGCAGGTGGCTCATCACTTCGCGCGCCTTGGCGTCGCAATCGAGACCGATGAAGCTGACGTAGCGATCGGTCTTGGTGTTCTGGCAGGAGCAAGACATGAGACATCCTTGAGTTCAAAGGGATGTCGCATGCTAGCGAGCGCGGCGCGATCAGACTGTCGGCTGCACGACACTTTGTGACGCGGGACAAACTTTTGCCGCTGGCCCGGGCTCGCTGTCGCCCTCCTGCCAGCGCTGCAGCACCTCGGGACGCAGCAGGGCCAGATGTTTGCGGCCCTGCGGTGCGAGGATGCCCTCGCGCTTCATGCGGTTGATCAGGCTGGAGACAGTCTGCCGCGTAGTGCCCAGCAGCTGGGCGATTTCGCTGGCCGACAGCTCCAGCGGAATCAGCGCCGCGCCCGCCTCGTTACGCTGGCCGTGCTGGCGTGCGCTGAGCAACAGCAGGCGCGCCAGGCGGCCGGCCACGTCGCGAAAAGCGAGGTCTTCGATGATGGCGATGCTGTTGTCGAGAATCCGCCCCAGCACTGGCATCACCAGGCCCAGCATGCCCGGCTCCATGGCCATGCTGCGCGCGAATTCGCGCGTCGACATAGAGAGCAGCTCGCAGGCGCTCTCGGTCCGCAAGTAGGCGCGCGTGTGCGTGCTGAACAGTTCGCCCGCCGCGAGGTAGGCGAGGGTCAGCTCCTTGTCGTCATTGGCGACGTAGACGCGGACGCGCCCTTGGCGCAGCAACAGGATGCTGTCCTGCCGTGCTTGTGGCGTGCTGATCAGATAGCCGCGCGGCAGCAGCTGGCGGCTGAAGCGTTGCAGCAGTGCGTCGGGAAACGCAGCGGGTGGTCCGCCGCAGACCTTGGGAGCTGAGCTCATGTCGTGATTGCAACAATCCAAGCGTGAAACCACTTTGCCGCAAGTTGTGTGCCGTCGCGGCGAGCACCCCGCTTTGCTGCCGCGCACGTACAATCGCCGCCATGACTGAAAACACCAAGATGGACGCCGAAGGCGCGGCAGAGCTTGTCACCGAGGCCCGCCTGTGGCGCGACAAGGGCTGGACGGCGCAAGTAATCAAGAACGAAGACGACGACGGCTGGGCCGTTGCCATGTACCGCGAGGGTGAAGCCGAGCCCGCCCTGGTTGGCCCGTGGACCATGGGCCGCGACAAGAAAAACCCCAAGCCACTCGATGCCTTCGCCTTCAGCACCCTGGTGAAGACGGCCTCGGAAGTGATCCGCCGCGCCGAGCAGCACGAATACGCCATGCTGCACAAACGCCTGATGGTCGCCACAGAGAGCGGCAATATCGACGTGGCGCTGGACATCGTGCCCGACGATGACGACCCCTACGCCCTGCTCAGCGCCTTTGACGCCGACGGCAAGCAGCTCGCCCAGGTGCGCGTCGGGCCGGAGTTCAAGTTCAACCTGCGCAGCGCCACGGCCTGGATCGAAGACGAATTCCGCCGCCCCGGCGAGTAAGGCCCTATGCCCATCGCCAAACTTGCGGCGCTGTCGCCGCGCAAACGCCGTATCGTCCAGGCCATGCTCTACGAGAGCCTTGCCGTGATCCTCGTCACCCCCGCCGTAGCCTGGTTGTTCAATCATCCGCTGTTCTCGGCGATGACGCTGTCGGCGCTGATGTCCGGCATCGCCCTGGCCTGGAACTACAGCTTCAACACCGCCTACGAGCACTGGGAAGCGCGTCAGGCGATCAAGGGCCGCACGCTGTTGCGCCGCCTGGTGCATGGCGCCGCCTTCGAGCTGGGGCTGATGCTGTTCCTGATTCCGCTGATGGCCTACTGGCTGGACGTGAGCCTGCTCACCGCCTTCATCGCCGACATCGGCATCATGATCTTCTTTTTCTTCTACACCATCGCCTTCACCTGGCTCTTCGATCAGCTCTTCGGCCTGCCGCAATCGGCACACGCCACACGTGAAGGCGCGCGCGGCTGACCTGCGCGTCTTTACGCGCTAAGCTGCCGACTCTCAAGCCGTCACTCCGGACAGGACCGCGCCGTGCAGCAACTCATCACGCTCTTCAATCAACACGGCCCGCTGCTGGTCTTCCTGCAGGTGCTGGTGACGCAGCTCGGCGCACCGGTGCCCGCCGTGCCGACGCTAATGGTAGCCGGTGCGCTGGCGGTGGACGGGCATTTATCAGCGCTGTCGGCACTCATCCTCGCCGTACTCGGCTCGGGCATCGCCAACTTCATCTGGTATCTGGCTGGCCGACGTTATGGCATGCGCATTCTCGGACTGATGTGCCGGATCAGCATCTCGCCCGACGCCTGCGTGCGCCGCACCGAAAATGTGTTCACGCGCTGGGGTGCGTGGTCGCTGCTGGTGTCGCGCTTCGTGCCAGGCCTGTCGATGCTCTCCTCGCCGCTGGCTGGCGCCACCGGCCTGGCGGCCTGGCGCTTCATCCTGTTCGACGGGCTGGGCACTGCGCTGTGGGCCAGCGCCGCGATTGGCGGCGGCATGCTGCTGCATCATCAGGTCGAGGTGTTTCTCAAGGCACTGGCTAGCATTGGCAGCATCGCCGTGCTGGTCATCCTGGGACTGCTGGCGCTGTACATTGCCTGGCGCTGGATCGAACGCCAGCAACTGCTGCGCTTCGTGCGCAAGCATCGTATCGATGCCGAGGAGCTGTATGAGCTGATCAGCACCGACAATGCCCCCATCATTGTCGATGTACGCTCACAGACGCTACGCGCGGAAGACTCACGCCGCATCCCCGGCGCACTGGAGGCCGAACTGGCCGATGTGCGCGCGCTGCTGGGACATCTGCCACGCGAGCAGGAGATCGTCTTCTACTGCAACTGCCCCAACGAAGCCTCCGCCGCCCATGCCGCACGCCAGCTGCGCGCCCTGGGCTTCAAACGCGTACGCCCGCTCAGCGGCGGGCTGGATGCGTGGCTGAACTGGACCGCACTCACAGCGGAAGAGCCTTAGGCGTCGTCGCCTCCAACTCGCGCAAAGCCGCCTTGCAATAGTCGATAAACATGCGCAGCTTGGCTGGCATTTGCGCGCGGTTGGGGTAGTACAGACTGAAGCCGCCAAAACGTATCCAGTGATCGGCCAGCACAGGCACAAGGCGCCCGGCAGCCAGATCATCCGCAACCAACCGCTGGAAGGTATAGACAATGCCAATACCATCCAGCGCGGCCTCGCGCAGACTGCGGCTGTCACTAAGCGTGAGTGGCCCATCCACCTCAACCTCGACGATCTGCCCTTCGCGCATCAATTCCCAGCGATAGACGCTACCGCTGCCACGGAAACGAAAACGGACACAGGCGTGCTCGCTCAGTGACTCGATTGTCGCTGGCACGCCCCTGCGTTTTACGTAGTCGGGCGAAGCGACAACGCAGGACTGTTCGCTGCGCGTGAGCACCGCCGCGACCATGTCGCGCTGCACCGACTCGCCCAGGCGGATGCCTGCATCAAAGCCCTGCTCGATGATGTCGACAAAGCCATCTTCAAGCTGCACCTCGACGCGCATGCCCGGCTGCTCAGCGAGAAAACCCGCTACCACACGGCGCAGGAAGATCTCCCACACGACGTTCGGCGCATTGATGCGCAAGAGCCCCGTCGGGCCGGCACGATAGACATCGAGTACCTGCGCAGCTTCTGTCAGCTCGCCAAGTGCTGGCGCCACTCGCCCGTAAAAGCAAGTGCCCGCCTCAGTCAGCGAAACGCTGCGCGTGCTGCGATTGAAGAGCCTGACACCAAGCCGGTCTTCCAGCTGTTTGACGGCCTGGCTCACGGCCGATGGCGTGACCTCAAGCTGCGCCGCCGCTGCTGTAAAGCCGCGCTTCTGCGCCACGGTGACAAAGGCCAGCACGCCATCGAGCTGATTGAGTTTCATTTGTAAGCCCTGCTTAACACCTTGCAAACATTATGGCCATTTATCACATAAACCTACAGGACTAATCTGCAGCGACCGCAACACAAACCCTGCACAAAAAGGAAGCTGCCATGCCACACACTCAAACCCCCACACAGCCCATCTCCCAGTACTTCACCCTCGGCCGCAGCGGCCTGCGCGTCTCGCGCCTGTCGCTGGGCGTCATGACCTTCGGCACCGAATGGGGCTGGGGTTCGGACAAGGCGTCGGCACAGGCGATCTTCGATCAATACGTGGACGCTGGCGGCAATTTCCTCGACACCGCCGACGTCTACACCAATGGCACCAGCGAGACCTGGCTGGGCGAATTCGTCCGCGCGCGCAATCTGCGCGACCACCTGGTACTGGCCTCCAAGTTCACTTTCAACCTTGGCGAGCGCAACGCCAACATGGGCGGCAACGGGCGCAAGAACATCCTGCGTGCGGTGGAGGGTTCGCTCAAGCGCCTCGGCACCGACTATCTCGACATGCTCTACCTGCACGCCTGGGATCAGATCACGCCCACCGAGGAAGTGATGCGCACGCTGGACGATCTGGTGCGCGCCGGCAAACTGCGCCACATCGGCCTCTCCGACGTGCCCGCCTGGTACGCGGCACGCGCGCAAACCCTCGCAGAGTGGCGCGGCTTCGAGCCGGTGTCGGCACTGCAACTGCAGTACTCGCTGGTTGAGCGGAATATCGAACACGAATTCACGCGCATGGGCACCGAGCTGGGCATGGGCATCGTCGCCTGGAGTCCGCTGGCCAGCGGCCTGCTGTCGGGCAAGTACAAGCCGAACGAGAAGCACGAAGGCCGACTGGCGATCATGCAGGGGAGCAGCAACCCTGCCTTCCAGTACATGACGGAGCGCAACTGGGGCATCCTTGCCGAGCTGGAGAAGGTCGCCAATGAGATCGCGCGGCCGATGAACCAGGTCGCGCTCAACTGGGTCGCCAACCGCCCCGGTGTTGCCAGTGTCATAGCCGGTGCGAGTACGCCGGCACAGCTGGCCAGCAATCTCGCGGCGCTGGATTTCGCGATACCCGCCGAACTGGTGGCCCGCCTCGACGCGGTCAGTACGCCCGTCACGCCCTTCCCGTATTACTTCTTCACGAATGCAATGCAGGGCATGTTCTACGGCGGCGCAACCGTTGGCGACAAGCCGGCAGGCTATCGCGCCCCGGTATTGGTCAGCGGCAACGGTGCGGGCGTGGCGTAAATCAACCTGCCAAGCGAGTAGCTGTCACCCAAAGCGGGCGCACTGGTGCAAACTAAGCCGGTGTTGCCCGCAATTTACTCGCTATGGAGTCCTTCGCCATGACCCTGCCTGAGCAAACGAGCCGCCTTGAACGTGACTCTTTCGGCCAGATTGCCGTGCCCGCCGACGCCTTGTGGGGCGCGCAGACACAGCGCTCGCTCGAACACTTTCACATCTCGACCGAGCGCATGCCGGATGACCTGGTGGCGGCACTGGTGCGCGTCAAGCGCGCCTGTGCGCAGGTCAACGCCGAACTGGGGTTGTTGGCCCCACCGGTGGCAGATGCCATCGTGCAGGCCGCGGACGAAGTGCTGGGCGGCGCACATGCCGACGCCTTCCCACTATCGGTGTGGCAGACGGGCTCGGGCACGCAGACCAATATGAATGCCAACGAGGTATTGGCCAATCGTGCCTCCGAATTGCTGGGTGGTGTGCGTGGCGCAGAGCGCAGCGTGCATCCGAATGATCAGGTCAATCTCGGACAATCGTCGAACGACATCTTCCCGACCGCGATGCATGTGGCGGCGGTCAGCGGCTTGATCGGTTCGCTGCTGCCCGCTCTGGCGCAGCTGCGCGCCACGCTCGCCGGCAAGTCCAGCGCGTTTGCCGACATCGTGAAGATCGGCCGCACGCATTTGCAGGACGCCACACCGCTCACACTCGGGCAGGAAATTTCCGGCTGGGTGGCGCAGCTCGATCACGCTGAGCAAGCCATCATCGCCACGCTGGAGCCGCTGCTGGAACTGGCCGTCGGTGGCACTGCGGTCGGCACCGGGCTCAACACGCATGCGGAGTTTGGCGCTGGCGTTGCCGCGCGACTGGCAGCCGACACCGGCCTGCCGTTTCGCTGCGCCAAGAATCGCTTTGCCGCGCTGGCCGCGCATGACGCGATGGTCAGCGGGCATGGCGCACTGAAGACCCTCGCGGTGGCGCTGATGAAGATCGCCAACGATGTGCGCTGGCTCGCATCCGGTCCGCGCAGCGGGCTCGGTGAACTACGCATCCCGGAAAACGAGCCGGGCAGCTCGATCATGCCGGGCAAGGTCAACCCGACGCAGTGCGAGGCGCTGACCATGGTCTGCTGCCAGGTGCTGGGCAACGACGTGGCGCTGAGCGTGGGCGGCGCGATGGGCAACTTCGAGCTCAATGTGTTCAAGCCGCTGATCGCCCACAACTTCCTGCAGAGCCTGCGTTTATTGGCTGACGCCATGCGCAGCTTCGACGCGCATTGCGCGCGCGGCATCGAACCGGACCGCACACGCATCGCCAGCTTGCTGGACAACTCACTGATGCTGGTGACGGCGCTCAACCCGCACATCGGCTACGACCGCGCCGCCGCCATCGCCAAGCATGCCCATCACGAAGGCTTGTCGCTGCGCGCCGCCGCGCTGGCGCTGGGTTACGTGACGGGCGAACAGTTCGATGCCTGGGTGCGGGCGCAAGACATGGTGTGAGGCCGGCACCTACTCCGGCTGTGACGGCGCAGCGCCCAGGGTCTCGATCAGATAATCGATGAACAAGCGGATGCGTGTCGGCACCGTGCGGCTCGACGGCCGCACCACGTGCAGGCCGAATGGCGGCGGTGCCCAGGGCTGCAGCACTTCGCGCAAGCGCCCATCAGCCAGCGCTGCATCGACGATGAAATCCGGCAGCAGGATGATGCCCAGGCCCTGAATCGCGCACTGCAGCAGCGCTTCAGCATTATTGGCCGCAAACGGGCCGCTGATGGGCAGCGCGTCCGCAGCCAGGCCGAACACGGTAGCCCAGTCTTCGCGCGCACCACGCGGGCTGTATTGCAGGCATTGATGCCGCGACAGTTCTTCCGGCGCCAGCGGCACTCCCATGCGTTCGAGGTAGGCCGGCGCGGCGCAGAAACGACGCGGCACATCGGCAATGCGGCGCGCAATGAGGCTGGAATCCGACAAGGTGCCGATGCGCACCGCCAGATCGATGCCTTCGGCGACCAGATCGGTGGCGCGGTCTTCGAGCAAGAGCTGGATTTTCAGCTCCGGGTAGCGCTGCAGAAAGCCGGGCAAGAGCGGCGTGAGGCGCTGCACGCCGAAGCTCATCGGCGCCGCGATGCGCATCTGCCCGGACACATTGGCGCGGTTTGCGCGCACGCGCTCTTCCGCCTCTTCCAGCATCTGGAAGATATCCAGCACATCACGATAGAACTGCTGCCCTGCCTCGGTCAGATCAAGGCGCCGCGTGGTGCGACGGAACAGCTGGATACCCAGCTCCTGCTCCAGACCGGAAACGCGACGACTGATAGCCGCCGTACTGGCATCGAGCAATTCTGCCGCTTTGCCAAAGCCGCCGGACTCCACAACCTGAACAAAGCTTTTAAGCGCGAGAAAGTCATATTTTTGCATACGCCGTAAATATATTTTGTTTTAAGGCTTATTTGTTGCGCTGATGTAAATCTTTAATCTGGCTTCACCCGATCAACTTCTGCTGCAAACACAGCGGGATGAGAACAGTGAGCCGGAACGGCGGGACCGGCTGACACCTTGAATGAGCCGCCACCTGACAGAGGAATCCATCATGAACATCAAGCAAATCCTGAAGTTTGTTGTCCCCGCCATCGTCGCCATCTCGGGCCTGGGCAGTGCGCAGGCTGCGGAGCCTTCGCCCCGCTTGCTGACGCCGGGCAATCACACCCTGCTGCTGATCGACCATCAACCGCAAATGGCCTTTGCGACGCGCTCCATCGATATCGCCGAGCTGCGCAACAACGTCACCGGCCTGGCCAAGGCAGCCAAGATTTTCAAGGTGCCGACCATCCTCACCACGGTTGCCGCGCAATCCTTCAGCGGCCCGATCTTCCCCGAACTGCAAGCGGTCGTGCCCGAGCAGAAGCCGATTGACCGCACCACCATGAACACCTGGGAAGACCAGCGCGTTGTCGATGAAGTGAAGAAGTTTGGCCGCAAGAAAATCGTCATGGCGGCTTTGTGGACCGAAGTCTGCCTCGTTGAACCGGCGCTCTCTGCCATCGACCAGGGCTATGACGTATACATCGTTACGGATGCATCGGGCGGCGTCAGCAAGGAAGCACATGACATGGCCGTGCAACGCCTGATCCAGGCCGGTGCACACCCGATCACCTGGTTGCAATACATGCTTGAACTGCAACGCGACTGGGCACGTGGCGAGACCTATCAAGCCGTGACCGATGTGGCCAGCCAGCACGCCGGCGGCTATGGTCTTGGCATCATCTACGCCAAGGACATGTTCCACGCCAAGGAAGGCAAGTAAGCGAACACGCTGACCGACAACAAGGCGCCCTGCGGGGCGCCTTTTCACTGGAGCCTCCGATCATGCAGAAAATCATTCGCAACAGCCTGCTGCTCATCGCACTCTTGGGCAGCAATGTCTTCGCGCAAAGTGCGCCAGCCCAGGCATCCGAAGGCAAGGCGCTGTATGAGCGCATCTGCGCCGCCTGCCACGCACCGAGCAATGTCATGGTCAGCTCGCCCAAAGCGGGTGACAAGGCCGCATGGGCACGACGCCTGCAAAAGGGACTTGAACAAACCACCGCCAACGCCGTGAGCGGGATTGGCGCCATGCCGGCACGGGGGGCCTGTACGTCCTGCTCGCCAGCGCAGCTGCGCGAAGCCATCCGCTTCATGGCCGGGCTGGAGACCACCTCGGGCGCGGAGCAAAGCCCGCCATAAGGCCACCGCATAGTGACATCGAAAACTTCGAATGGCATTTGCGGCGGTGCACGGCAATACTGCAGTCATAGGCTTTCGACCCGAAGGCCACGCAACAAGGAGCATGCCATGAGCATCCAGAAAATCCCCGTTATCAATACCCTCAAGAACATTGCCATTGCGACCACGGCAGTCACTGTCGCGATGTCCCCGGCCCTGCTGCAAGCCTACATGTTCACGCACTAAGCTTGCGCCAGCGCTGCACACTGTGCAGCGCTGCGGCGTGCTATCTTGCTTTGCCTCCGGCTGTGCATAGGCACACGGAGTTTGATGACAAGGAGCACGCCGCGTGAGCGCCGCAATTTCCCGCCAGGACCAGTTGCTGAGCCATCTGTTCGAACTGGCGACATCCACTTCCCCGCTGCCCTGCGTGTGTCTGCGTGCGACGCACTCACATGCCATCAAAGCTTTCGAGCTCAGCGCGCCGATACTTGCCTTGCCGCTACGCGGTTACAAGCGTGCGCTGGATACAGACGGCTGGATCAGCATCAAGCCCGGCGAGATCTTCCTTGCCAGCGGGCCTCGCAGCGTCGATATCGAACACATTCCGGACAGCCAGAGCGGTGAATACATTGCGCTGAGCATCGCGCTCGACAA
Source organism: Uliginosibacterium sediminicola (assembly GCF_039631295.1). Classification (NCBI taxonomy): domain Bacteria; kingdom Pseudomonadati; phylum Pseudomonadota; class Betaproteobacteria; order Rhodocyclales; family Zoogloeaceae; genus Uliginosibacterium; species Uliginosibacterium sediminicola. Next base: position 254,557 of record NZ_JBDIVE010000001.1, read on the forward strand.
AACAGTGCTCGATGCGGCGCGCAGCCTAATCGCAGAACCGCCACGCTACGCGCGCGGACAAATCGCGTCTATTCCAATTGCCGAACTGTGTGCGCCCTTGCTCGACTGGTGCACAGCCCTGCTCCAAGGCGAGACCATGATGGCCTGTCACGCCATGCAAGGCGTTGTGATGCGCCTCTACGCGATGGGTTACACGAGTCTGCTGAGCGAACCTCCGCCAACCCTGGCGATGCGCATCCGCAATATGGTTGCCGAGAATCCGGCGCGCGCCTGGAACTCTAGCGATATCGAAAACGCGCTAGGCATGAGTGGAGCAAGCCTGCGGCGCCATCTGGCGGCCGAAGGCGAGAGCCTGCGCGAGATCATCGCCGACACCCGCCTGGCGCAGGCCTTGCAGCTGATCTACGCGACGCGCCTGCCGATCAAGAGCATTGCCCAGCGCGTCGGCTACGCCTCGGTATCAAGCTTCAGCAAGCGCTTTGCGGCACGCTACGGCATCGAACCCTCACGCATCGGCAATCAGTGAATGCGCTGATCATTTGACGTGCCGTTCTGAGCGTTTCGCGGCGTGCTGAGCGCGTAAGCTAGGTCCATGGCAATTCCCGCCGTGACACGGAGACCGACACATGAAATTCCCCATCCTTTCGCGCAGCCTGATCGGCCTGGCCCTGCTGGGCGGCCTGCTCGGCACCAGCCTGCTGACGAACACGGCGAGCGCCGCCGCACCGGCGCAGGTCAAAACCCAGGTGCCCGGTTACTACCGCTACGCACTGGGCAATCTGGAAATCACCGCGCTCTACGACGGCTACGTCGATCTCGACAGCAAGCTGCTCAAGGGCTTGCGTGCCGCCGAGGTGCAAACCCTGCTGGCACGCATGTTCGTGGCCGACATCAAGGGCGTACAAACGGCGGTGAATGCCTATCTGGTGAATACCGGCGAGCACCTCGTGCTGGTCGATGCCGGCGCAGCGAGCTGCTTCGGCCCAAGCCTGGGTAAGGTGCTCGACAATGTGCGCGCAGCAGGCTACAGCCCGGAGGCTGTCGATACCGTGCTGCTGACCCACATGCATCCGGACCACATCTGCGGCCTGCTGAGCGCTGAAGGCAAGATGGCCTTCCCGAAAGCAACGGTCTGGGCTGCGCAGGAAGATGCCGACTTCTGGCTCAGCGACAAGATTGCCGCAGCGGCGCCCGCCGGCAACCAGCCCTTCTTCAAGATGGCTCGCGATGCCGTGGCGCCCTACCAGGCCGCCGGGCAGTTCCGCAGCTTCAAGAAGGGTGAAGCCCTGATGCCCGGAATCAGTGCAGTGGCGAGCCCCGGCCACACGCCTGGCCACACCTCCTACCTGCTCGGCACGCCGTCCAAGGGGCTGTTGATCTGGGGTGACATCGTGCACAACCACGCCGTGCAGTTCGCCCACCCTGAGGTGTCGATCGAATTCGACACCGATCAGAAGCAGGCCATTGCCAGCCGCAAGGCGCTCTTCGAACAGGCCGCGAAAGCCGGCTGGGCCATTGCTGGCGCGCATCTGCCCTTCCCCGGCCTGGGCCATGTGCGCAAGGATGCCAAGGGCTACGCCTGGGTGCCGGTGGAGTTCAGCCCCTTGCGCAGTGATCGCTGAGGCGCGCACCAGGACACATCAAGCTACACGGCAAACCCGGCTCCGGCCGGGTTTGCACTTTTCTGGACAAGGCAAGCAACTATTCGGTGCATTGGTCGTGAAATTATTGGCAGAGTCTTTGCGATAAGTGCACCCCGTTCGATTGTGAGGCCTAGTCATCTGCCGTAGAGTCGGTCCCGTATCGCGAAAGGCGATGCGACTTGCCAGGTGCGAACATACGTGCCGTCGCAGGTGTAGCAGGACCAAACTATAAAAGGAGACAACATGGCTTTCACTCTGAAGGCGACGGCTGCCGTCGTCGCAACGCTTTGCGCATCCACCGTTTTTGCCGGCACCGGCGGTTTCTCGACCGCCACGGGTGGCGGTAGCGCAGCATCGATCACCATCAGCAACTACGCCGACCTGGTCACCAAGCTGACGGCGATGCAAAAAGCCAAGTCGACGACACCGACAGTCATCATCTACACCGGCAACGAAGATTCGCTGATCAAGGCTGCCCAGGCCAATGTCTGCGGCCAGTATGGCAAGGCGTCGCGCACCATCGACATCAAGCGCATCTCGAACCTCACCCTGCAAGGTGCCAACGGTTCCTCGGCGAACTTCGGCTTCAACATGGTCAGTTCCTCGAACATCATCATCCGCAACATGACCCTGGGCATGATGCCCGGCGGCCTGAGCTCGGATGGCATCACGGTCGACTCCTCGACCAATGTGTGGCTCGACCACAACACCATCTTCACGCGTAACTACAAGTGTCCGAACGCACCGGGCGATGGCCACGACGGCACCTTCGACGGCGCGCTGGACGTCAAGAAGACCTCCGACAACGTCACCATCTCGTACAACTACATCCACGACCACCACAAGGTGATGCTGGACGGTTACACGACCAATGACGTCGCGCGCAATGTGACCTATCACCACAACTACTTCGACAATGTTGGCGCCCGCCTGCCGCTGCAGCGCAATGGCTTCATCCACGCCTACAACAATCTGTACAGCCGCGTCGGTTACGAAGACACCAATGCCAGCTCGACCAGCCCCGGCACCGCGCTGAGCGCAACCGATCCGGGCTCGGGCATCAATGTTCGTCAAGGCGGCAAAGCGCTGATCGAAAACAACTGGTTTGAAAATGCAGCCAACCCGGTGACCTGCCGTTTCGACAGCAGCAACTGTGGTACCTGGGCGCTGCGCGGCAACAACATCACCAGCGCTGCGGACTTCAGCAAGTACAACATCGTCTGGTCTGACGGCGGTACAGGTTCGGTGGATGCCAAGACCTGGGCCTCGACGGCCACCATCTCTTCGCCGTCCTATATGTCTTCCTCGACCGCTCCGGTGACGGCGCAGTGCGTGAAGAACAAGCTGCCCAGCTACGCTGGCGCCGGCAAGGGCATGGCTGAACTGACCGCTGCCAAGTGCTGATTCCGGCACGCATTCGCGCCGGCTAGCCAGCGCGAAGCCCTGATGCAATCCCCGCTCTTCACGGAGCGGGGATTTTTTTCGTCCCTTGTTTGGGCCTCATAGTAATTGCCAATACGAAGCATGTGGCCAATCAATTGGCCCTATCAGGCAGAAGCCCGTACGATTCACTCACTCCCTCAACCACACCTCTCCAGGAGACGTGAAATGTCCATCATCAACACCCAAGTCCAGCCCTTCAAGACCCAAGCCTTCCACAACGGCAAGTTCATCGAAGTGACCGAGGAAAGCCTGAAGGGCAAGTGGTCGGTGCTGATCTTCATGCCGGCTGCCTTCACCTTCAACTGCCCGACCGAAGTGGAAGACGCTGCCGACAACTACGCCGAATTCCAGAAGCTGGGCACCGAGGTGTACATCGTCACCACCGACACCCACTTCTCGCACAAGGTCTGGCACGAAACCTCGCCGGCCGTGGGCAAGGCTCAGTTCCCGCTGGTGGGCGATCCGACCCACACCCTGACCAACGCGTTCGGCGTGCATATCCCCGAAGCTGGCCTGGCCCTGCGCGGCACCTTCGTGATCAATCCGGAAGGCGTGATCAAGACGGCTGAAGTGCACGACAACGCCATCGCCCGCGACGTCAAGGAAACCCTGCGCAAGCTCAAGGCTGCCCAGTACGTGGCCGCTCACCCGGGTGAAGTCTGCCCGGCCAAGTGGAACGATGGCGCCAAGACCATTGCTCCGTCGCTGGACCTGGTCGGCAAGATCTAAGTCCGCGCCATAAACCTACTGCGCGGGCGGATCTCGAAACTCCGGTGCTCAACGTACTCGCGTACGTATCCGCTCCTCGTTTCGACCTCCACCCGCTCGCTACGGTTTCTGGCACAGCCTGCCCCCGAAGAATCAGAGTGTGAATTCGAAACTTCGGGGTCTCGCTGAAAGCACCCGACTACGGATGTTTTCAACGTGACCTCATCACGATTGGTAGAACAGAAAGGAAGCACCATGCTGGACGAAGGACTCAAGCAACAACTCGCAGGCTATCTTCAACGCGTGACGCAACCCTTCGAGATCGTCGCCTCGCTGGACGATTCGGCGGCTGCGCGCGAAATGCACGAACTGCTGACCGAGATTGCCGCCATGAGCGACAAGATCGCGCTGCGCAGCGATGGCCAGGATGCGCGTCGTCCTTCCTTCTCCCTGCAGCGCGTCGGCAGCACCAGCAGCTTGCGCTTTGCGGCGATCCCGCTCGGCCACGAATTCACCTCGCTGGTGCTGGCCCTGTTGTGGACCGGCGGCCATCCGCCCAAGGTCGAGCAATCGGTGATCGAGCAGATCCAGGCCCTCGACGGCGATTTCAATTTCGAAGTCTACATGTCGCTGACCTGCCACAACTGTCCCGACGTGGTGCAGGCGCTGAGCCTGATGGCGATCTTCAACCCGAAGATCAAGACCACGGTCATCGACGGCGGCCTCTATCAGGACGAAGTGAAGGCGCGCGACATCATGGCGGTGCCCAGCGTCTATCTGAACGGTACGCACTACAACTCCGGCCGCATCACGGTCGAAGAACTGGTGGCCAAGCTCGATACCGGCGCAGCTGCACGTGACGCCGCCCAGCTCACAGCGCGCGAAGCTTATGACGTGCTGATTGTCGGCGGCGGCCCGGCCGGCGCAGCCGCAGCGGTGTATGCCGCCCGCAAGGGCATCCGCACCGGCGTTGCCGCCGAGCGCTTTGGCGGTCAGGTGAATGACACCCTGGCGATCGAGAACTTCGTCTCGGTGATGGAAACCGAGGGGCCGAAGTTCGCTGCAGCACTGGAGTCCCACGTCCGCGCTTACGACGTCGATATCATGAACCTGCAGCGCGCCAAAAAGCTGGTGCCGGCCAGCGAACCGGGCGGCCTGGTCAGCATCGAGCTGGAAAACGGTGGCGTGCTCAAGAGCCGCAGCGTGATCCTCTCCACCGGCGCACGCTGGAGAAACGTCAACGTGCCCGGCGAGCAGGAATACAAGAACAAGGGCGTTGCCTACTGCCCGCACTGTGACGGCCCGCTGTTCAAGGGCAAGCGCGTGGCGGTGATTGGCGGCGGCAACTCCGGCGTCGAAGCAGCCATCGACCTGGCCGGCATCGTCAAGCATGTGTCCCTGCTCGAATTCGGTGAGCAGCTGCGTGCCGACGCCGTGCTGGTTGCCAAGCTCAAGAGCCTGCCCAATGTGACGATCTACACCATGGCGCAGACTACCGAGCTGACCGGCGACGGCAACAAGCTCAATGGCATCCGCTTTACCGACCGCACGACGAACGAGTCGAAGCATGTCGAGCTGGAAGGCGTGTTCGTGCAGATCGGCCTGGTGCCCAACACCGAGTGGATCAAGGGCACGGTCGAGCTCTCCAAGCACGGCGAGATCGTCGTCGATGCCAAGGGCCAGACCAACCTGCCCGGCGTGTTCGCCGCCGGTGACGTGACGACCGTGCCGTACAAGCAGATCATCATCGCCACCGGTGAAGGCGCCAAGGCAGCGCTGTCCGCCTTCGACTACCTGATTCGTACCCCCGCCCCCGCAGCAGAGAGAAGCGCCGCGACAGCCTGATCGTCGCAGGCCACACAAAACGCAAGGCCGGGTTCGCCCGGCCTTGTTACATCCAGCGCCCGCAAAACAAGCAGGGATGCCGCCCCAGCAAACGTGCCGATTCTTGCTAACGGCCCGTTCGATGCTGCTGCTAGATTTCACACCGCTCTTGCATTCCTTTTCGAATAACAGAACAGGTGATCTGAATGTCGCGCAGAAACTTCATCCGCATGCTGGGCATCGGCGGTGCCGCCAGCCTGGCCCCGCTCGCCCCCGCACTCGCTGCTAGCAGCAAGACCGCCAAGCCGACTACGGCGATTGTCGACGCAGGCCGCTGGCAGGCCGACATCCTGCAGCGGATCGAGGGCATCATCCGCGGTGCCGGCAACACCAGCCGCAGCTATTCCGCGCAGCGCAAGCCCTACGTGGTGTTCGACTGGGACAACACCTCGATCATGAACGATACCGAAGAGGCCTTGTTCATGTACCAGATCAACAATCTGGCCTTTGCCATGCCGCCGGCCGATTTCGCTGCCGCCATCACGCGCGGTGTGCCGGCCGGCAACTTCCTGCCCGCCTACAACAATGCGGCAGGCCAGAGCGTCTCGCTGGCGGCTATCAGCGAAGACTTGCTCGCCGATTACACCTGGCTGTGGCAGAACTATCGCGGCATGCAGGGCAAGCTGGCGCTGGAAGAAGTCCAGAGCAACGAGGTGTTCATCGACTTTCGCGCCAAGCTCTACTACCTGTATGAAGCGATCAATGACAGCTACGGCCCGGATGTCGGCTATCCCTGGGTGATCTATCTGTTCAGCGGTTTGAGTGTCAGCCAGGTTTCGCGCCTGGCGGAAGATTCGAATGACAATGGTCTGGGCGACGCACTGCGCAAGGTGAAATACAGCAGTCCGGCAAGCCGCCCGGGCAAAGCTGGCGTGGTGTCGGTATCGCACAGCCACGGTCTGCGCCTGACGCCGGAGATCGCGCAACTGATGCACGCCCTGCGCGCGCACGGCATCGATGTCTATGTCAGCACGGCCTCGCTGGAAGACGTGGTGCGCGTATTCGCCAGCCATCCGAAATATGGCTATGCGCTGCCGCCAGAGAATGTCATCGGCCTGCGTCTGGAGATGGACGGCCAGACCTATCGCGCCGAGTACCGCAAGGACTGGCCGCTCAACTGGGGGCCGGGCAAGACTGTGGTGATCCGCCGCGAACTGGCCAGCAAGAAGGGCTATGGACCGCTGATGGTGTTTGGCGACAGCGATGGCGACTACGACATGCTGCGCGATTTCCCGGACACGGCGCTGGGGCTGATCGTCAATCGCCTCAAGAAGGGCAAGATCGGCAGCCTCTGCAAGCTGGCGACCGAGCAAGCCACGCGCAGCGACGCACGCTTCATGCTGCAAGGACGGGACGAACGCACCGGCCAGTGGCTGCCGGAATCCGGCGTACGCAAGATCGGCAGCAGCGAAACCAAGCTGCTCGCCTGAACCTGGGAGTGGCCGCGCCCGGCGCGGCCGATACGATGCACGCTTTAACTGGCCGCCTTGCGCGGCCAGTGTGCTTCACAGCACAGCGAGCACCGGTGCGTGACTGTCCAGCGCCATCATCACGCTCAGCGCGGTGATGGTGACAATCGAAAACACGAAGACCTGACGCGCCCAGACGATGTCATTGGTCGCCGCCTTGTAGCCACCCAGAGCCATCTTCAGCCACCACACACTGGTTGCGCAGGCCACCGCAAGGTAGCCGTAGCCGGTGTAACCGCCCACCACCAGCAGCATCGTCGCCATCGCAAACGCCAGGATGTAGAGCACGATCTGCCGCTTGGCCGCCGACACGCCGCGCACCACCGGCAACACCGGAATATTGGCGCGCTCGTAATCCTCGAACCGGAAGATGGCGATGGCGTAGGAGTGCGGCATCTGCCACAGACAGAACATCAGCAGCAGGATCGCTGCGCCGCTGTCGAAGCGGCCACTGGCCGCCACGTAGCCCGCCACCGGCGGCACCGCACCGGAGAGACTGCCCACCAGGGTACCGTACACCGAATTGCGCTTCATGTAGAGGCTGTACACCCCGACATAGATGATGAAACCGAACAGCACGCAGGCCGTCGTCAGCAGATTGGTGAAGGCGAGCAGGCAGGCAAAGCCGAGCAGGCCGAGCACCACGCCATGTGCCATCGCCGCCCGCACCGACATCGCGCCGGTGACGAGCACACGCTTGCGTGTGCGCGACATGCGCGAATCGATGTCACGGTCGATGCAGTTGTTGATGGCGCAGCCGGAAGCCACCACCAGGGACAGACCGAGCATGGTCGCGCACAGCAGCGCCCAGTCCGGCTTGCCCTGGCTGGCCAGCAGAAAGCCCCCCACCGTCGCGATGAGGTTGCCGAAGATGATGCCCGGCTTGGTGACGAGCAAATAACGCTTGAGCTTCAAGTCGGCTCCGCTCAACGCATCATCAACGCGTCAGCGGTGGTGATGATCCAGATCGACAGGCCGATCAGCAGCACGATGACCAGCGCCGTGAACAGGAAGGAGAACACATTGAGCTTGCCCTCCTCGGTGAAGTTCAGGTGCAGGAAGTACTTCAGGTGCACCACGATCTGCACGATCGCCAGGGTAAAGATGCCAATCAACGTGAACTGCTTGCTGAAGCTGCCGCTCATCACCAGCCAGAAAGGAATCGCGGTGAGGATCACCGACAGCACGAAACCAATCACGTAACTCTTGACGCTGCCGTGATCGGCGGCGTGTTCATGTGCCTGACTCATCACATGACTCCTTTCAGATACACAACCGTAAAGACGCAGATCCAGACGATGTCGAGGAAGTGCCAGAACAGCGACAGGCAGTTGAGGCGCACCATCGTGCGCGAGCCCAGGCCGCTGCGGAAGACTTCGAGCATCATGATCGCCATCCACACCAGACCCGCCGTCACGTGCAAGCCGTGCAGACCGACCAGGCCGAAGAAGGCCGACAGGAAAGCGCTGGTTTGCGGACCGTAACCCTCTTCAATCAGGTGGTGGAATTCATTCACCTCCATCACGATGAAGGCCGCGCCGAACAGGAAGGTCACCGCCAGCCAGCCCAGCACCGCCGACTTGTTGCCCTTGTTGCCGGCGATCAAGGCGAAGCCGTAAGTGATGGACGACAGCAGCAGTGCCGCAGTTTCCACCGCCACATAGGGCAGCTCGAAGATCTCGTGGCCGGCCGGGCCGGTGGCGATGTTGCGATACAGCACCGCATAGCCCGCGAACGCAGTCGCGAACAGGATGCAGTCGGTCATCAGATAGAGCCAGAAGCCCAGGATGGTCTGCTTGTCGGCGTCATGATGAGCATGCTCATCATAGGCGCCGTGTGCGTGTTCAACAGTAGTACTCATTTGGCGTGCATTCCTCAGGCGGCAACCGCACGTGCGCGCTGCTCGGCGGCGGCACGTTCAGTCGCTTCGATTTCGGCGGGCTGGATGTAGAAGTCGCGGTCATTGTCGTAAGCACGCGCGAGCATGCTGCCGATGATGCCGACCAGACCCAGGATGGCCATCCACCAGATGTGCCAGATCAGCGCAAAACCGAGAATCCCGGTAAAGCCACCGATGTACAGACCCGCTGCCGTGTTCTTGGGCATGTGGATCGGCTCGTACTTGGCCGGCGCTGCGTAGGCGACACCCTTTTCCTTCATGTCGGTGAAGGCGTCGATGTCATGCACCTGCGGCAGCACGGCGAAGTTGTACGAAGGCGGCGGCGAGGAGGTCGACCATTCCAGCGTATGACCATTCCAGGGGTCGCCACTCAGATCGGCGTTCTTCTTGCGCTCGATCAGGCTCACCGCCAGTTGCAGCAGCTGGCAGGCGATACCGCAGGCGATCAGCAGTGCGCCGAACAGTGCGATGTAGAGCCAGATATCCCAGGCCGGATTGTTGGTGTGGTTCAGGCGGCGCGTCATGCCCAGGAAGCCCAGCACGTAAAGCGGCATGAAGGCGAAGAAGAAGCCGACCTGCCAGAACCAGAACGCCGCCTTGCCCAGCTTCGGGTTGAGCTTGAAGCCGAAGACTTTCGGGAACCAGAAGGCAAAGCCCGCCAGGTAGCCGAACACCGCACCACCGATGATGGTGTTGTGGAAGTGGGCGATCAGGAACAGGCTGTTGTGCAGCACGAAGTCAGCGCCCGGCACGGCCATCAGCACGCCGGTCATGCCACCGATCGAGAAGGTGACCATGAAACCCAGCGTCCACAAAATCGGCGGTTCGAAACGCAGGCGACCGCGATAGATGGTGAACAGCCAGTTGAAGAGCTTCACCCCGGTTGGTACCGAGATCACCATGGTCGCGATGCCGAAGAAGGCGTTGACGTTGGCGCCGGAACCCATGGTGAAGAAGTGGTGCAGCCAGACCATGAAGCCCAGCACCGAGATCACGCCGCTGGCGACGATCATCGAGGTATGGCCGAACAGGCGCTTGCCGGTGAAGGTCGAGACGACTTCCGAGAAGATGCCGAAGGCTGGCAGCACAAGGATGTACACCTCAGGGTGACCCCAGGCCCAGAACAGGTTGAGGTACATCATGGCGTTACCGCCGGCTTCCGCAGTGAAGAAGTGGAAGTCCATGTAGCGGTCCAGGCTCAGCATGGCCAGTGCGCCAGTGAGAATCGGGAACGAGGCGACAATCAGCACATTGGCCCAGGTACAGGTCCAGGTGAAGATCGGCATCTGCATCAGCTTCATGCCCGGTGCGCGCATCTTGAGCACCGTGACGAGGAAGTTCACCGCCGTTAATGTGGTCCCTATCCCGGATATCTGCAGCGCCCAGGTGTAGTAATCGACCCCCACGTCAGGGCTGAACTGCAGGCCGGCCAGCGGCGGGTAAGCGACCCAGCCGGTGCGTGCGAAGTTACCGACACCCAGCGACAGATTCACCAGCGCCGCCGCCGCTACCAGCAGGTAGAAGGACAGCGAATTGAGGAATGGGAAGGCCACATCGCGGGCGCCGATCTGCAGCGGCACGACGATGTTCATCAGCCCGGTCATGAACGGCATGGCCATGAAGATGATCATGATCACACCGTGCGCGGTGAAGATCTGGTCGTAGTGCGAGGGCGGGAAGACGCCAGCCCCGCCATCAGTGGCCATGGCCAGCTGGGCACGCATCATCAGTGCATCGGCAAAGCCGCGCAGCAACATGACCAGGGCGACGATGATGTACATCACGCCGATCTTCTTGTGGTCGACCGTGGTCAGCCATTCACGCCACAGGTAGCCCCATTTGCCGAACTTGGTGATCAGCGCGATGATGACCAGGCCCACCAGGCCAGCGCCACCCAGAGCGCCCATCACGATGGGTTCGTGGAAGGGAATGGCGTCGAGAGTCAGTTTTCCTAACAACATCTATCAGTGCTCCTTGACGGCTGCGACCGGCTGCGTCTGACACAGGATCTTGGTCAGTTCAGCCAGTTTGATTTCTTCATCTGTCGCGGCGAGAGACGTGCGACCGGCCATGTACTTGTGCAGCACGGCGTCAAACAGGCGCGGCTCGCCAACGCTGTAGTAGATCGGCGGATTGTTCTCGCTCGGCGCTGCCAGAGCCAGATAAGCATCCGCATCAAGCGTGTTACCGCTGGCACGCGCCTTCTTCACCCAGGCATCGAATTCCGCCTCGGTGGGTGTCGCAATCGCCTGGAACTTCATGCCCGAGAAACCCGCGCCGCTGTAATTGGCGGAAATACCGTTGTAGCTGCCCGCCTCGTTGGCAATCAGGTGCAGCTTGGTCTCCATGCCGGCCATGGCGTAGATCTGGCCGCCCAGCTGGGGAATGAAGAAGGAGTTCATCGCCACATCAGAGGTGATGCGGAAGTTCACCGGCGTGTCCTTGGGGAAGGCCAGCTCGTTGACGGTGGCGATACCCAGATCGGGATAGATGAACAGCCATTTCCAGTTGAGCGCGACCACCTGCACCTTGATCGGCGGTTTGTCGGAATCGAGCGGGCGATAGGGATCGAGCTTGTGAGTAGTCTTCCAGGTCACCACAGCCAGACAGCAGACGATGATGATCGGCACGATCCACACCACCGCCTCGATCTTGTTCGAGTGCGACCATTTGGGCTGGTACTCGGCAGCCGTGTTGCTCGCGCGGTATTTCCAGGCGAACACCAGGGTCATCACGATCACGGGGATCACGACCAGCAGCATCAGTAGCGTGGCAGTGATGATCAGGGACTTTTCTTCGGCAGCCACCTGCCCCTTGGGATCAAGGATTCCTCCCTGACACCCCGCAAGCAGCAAGGCCAACGGCGCAAGTCCCCACAACAGGCGGGCAGATCTAGGGTTTTTCATCATACGACATCACTTGTTTAGAATTCGTTGAGCCGCGAACGCATGAAAGAAGGGACCGCGAACGGTCCGTCAGCGCCCACAGGCCGCCATATAAGGCGGTGGTAACTTGCCATTACAATCCAGTTTCAAGTCCGCCAGCAAGGATTTTTTGCGCTGCATCAAGTTTTTGAGGCTACGCAACGACATCGACATGCCCCGCATCAAAGGCATAAACAGAATTTTAGTGTAATCGCGCCAAGGACTTGCATCCTCTTTACGGCGCCGTGACAGAAAAAGTTCTGTGTTGCGTTTTTGGCAGTAGGTCATGAGCGCCCAGGAAGCCTGTAACGCAAAGCCTGTGCCATGCGACAAGCTCCCCACCAAGCCACGGAATCCCATTTCTGAGCGCCGCCAAACGGTGTAAATGCGACAAACACAACAGCACTCGCGAACGGGGCGCATGCCTGCCTGAATTCTGATCTGCTGCAAACCCTGCGCCCAAGGAAGCCCACAGACTTTCACCTTTCTTTGCACATCGCAGGTGCAGCAAGACAAATGTAAAGAGTTGGTTTAGGATCCGAACAAAATTAGTTTAAAAACCGCACAACATGCGGAAGACAGCCGTTCAGCCCAACAACCGGGCCACGGGAAATCGTTGTACTCGGAGGAGGCTTCATGAGATTTGCTTTAAACGGCAGAGCCGTCGTCACGGCTTTTTGCAGCGCATTGATGCTGCTGCTCGCCAGTTGCGGCGGCAATAGCAGCGACAGCAGCAGTGGCACGGTCACCAGCTCTACCAACTCATCGGCAGGCAGCACCGGCACTTTGAGTGTCGCTAACAATGTCACCGGCTGGGCCTCCCAGGGCACCAACACAACAGGCGGTGCTGGCGCGACGGCGGCCAATACCTACGTGGTACATAACCGCGCTGAACTCAACGCAGCCCTCCTCAACAAAAACAGCCCGACCTATGCCACCAATCCGACGGCCGCGCTGAGCGAGCCGAAGATCATCTACATCGTCGGCACAATCTGGGGTACCGACCTGGGCAACGGCAAGTTTGCCGACGAGGCCTATTACAAGTCGCTGGACACCAAGGGCACGGGCGCGGCCAACTGGGACTTCAATCTGTACCTGAAATGGGTTGATCCGTCCTACACGCCGACTTCTACCGAAGCAACGGCCATGGCCAAGCTGTCATCGGCACGCACCAGCATACAAAACCTGCAGAAAGCGCAGATCCAGTTCATCGTGCCGTCCAATACGACGATCCTCGGCGTGGGCTCGGATGCCAAACTGATCGACGGCTACTTCTCGATCAATGCGACCAGCAACATCATCATCCGCAATCTTGAATTCCAGGCGCCGCAGGATCTGGGCCCGGCCTACACGAACACCGTCGGCAAGGAAGAATGGAATGCGAAGTTCAAGGCGATCAGCGTCGTCACCGGCAAGCAACTGTGGATCGACCATTGCACCCTGTCGGACGGTAGCCATTTTGATAGCGCCGAAATCCGCACGATCAATGGCGTGACCAAGGAAGTCATGCGCCACGACGGTCTGCTCGACATCGAAGATAGCTCGGACTACATCACGATCTCCTACAACATCTTCAAGAACCACGACAAGACCAATATGGTTGGCGGTTCGGGCGATGGCAATGGTGCCAAGGAGCGTGACTACAACCGCATCACCTTCAGCAACAACATCTGGCAGGACTCCGTACAGCGCGCACCGCGTGCCCGTTTCGGCAAGTTCCACGTGTACAACAACTACTACACGGGCAATACCGACCAGACCAGCTACGGCACCAGCTACTACATCGGCATGGGTGCAGAATCGCGAATCCTGTCCGAGAGCAATGCTTTCGACCTGACCGGTTCGAAAGCCACGGTCAGCCAGGTCATCTCCAACCTCAACGGCTACCAGTTCAAGGACGTCGGCTCCTGGTTCAACGGCGTCGAGGCGTCGGCCGCGCTGGAAGCGGCAGCCAAGGCCGCGCTGGAAGCTCGTCTGACATCTGCACAAGCTGCAGCAAGCAGCAGCAACTTCACCGTGGGCAGCTACACCAACGAACTGGGCTGGACGCCGCCCTACAGCTATACCCGCGCCAGCTCAGCGGCCGAGCTGCGTGCCCACAACCTGGCCAACGCCGGTGCCGGCAAGCTGCCGGTGGCGGTGAGCACGGCTACGCGTCCGCAGCTGAGCGATACCACGGCTGACAATTACACCGTCGCCAAAGCCCTGGCCGGTAGCGATGCCTGGGCTCCGCAATCGGTCAGCGCCGGCCAACCCAATGCCGGCTACATCGACACCACCAGCATCACGCCGACCTATGTCGTCGCCAAGGATGGCACGGGCAGCTACACGACGATCCAGGCCGCACTGAACGCAGCCTCCCTGCTGTCAGCCAGCCGCGTGTACATCCAGGTCAAGGCCGGTACCTACAACGAACAACTGATCGTCAGCAGCAGCACGACGCCGGTCACGCTCTATAGCACGGAGAGTGATGCAAGCAAGGTCGTGGTCAGCACCGCGCTCTACCAGAACAGCCTGGTCGCCGATTACAACGCCTATGTGCCGGCCGGCACCTACACCGGCAACACGGATGCTGCCGCGCTGTACACGCTGTGCACCAAGAAGACCGGAGCTATCGGCAAGGAGTGCTCGGCAGCGATCCGCGTGCGTAACGACGGCTTCAACGCCGTCAACATCACCTTCCAGAATGCATGGGGCGATACCAACTCAGCAGGCAACGACCAGGCACTGGCCGTGATGATCGACAAGGCCGATAAGGTCGTCTTCGACAGCACGCGCCTGATCAGCAACCAGGACACGCTGTACCTGTCCAACAGCGGCAAGCGCGCCTACTTTGCCGGCGGTCTCATTGTCGGTGACGTGGACTTCATCTTCGGCCCGGGTGCAGCGGTGTTTGACGGCGTTGCCGTGCAATACACCGGCGCCCGCAAGCCCAGCGGCGGTTACAACGGCGCGCCTTCGACCCTGGCGACCCAGACCTACGGCCTGCTGTTCAACCGCAGCGTGTTCATCGCCGATGACGCGACGACCAAGGACAGCGTCTTCCTGGCTCGCCAGTGGGACGATGGCACCGGCTCGGTCGGCAAGATGATCGTGCGCAACTCTGTACTCGGCAAGCATATTGCGCTGAGCACCGGCCCCTGGAATGCCACCACGGTCAACAAGGCGGCCGTGGTCTACGGCAGCGGCGGCGAGCAATATCTGGCTGAATACCGCAACTGGGAAATGGCCGACAAGGTCGATGCCGCCAGCAGCAGCTCGGCAGGCAGCGCGACCAGCTCGTCGTCAAGTGCGGCCAGCTCCAGCAGTTCGAGCAGCTCATCGTCCAGTTCCAGCGTTGCACCGATTGCCGGCACCACGGACGTCGTCATCAGCGGAGCCAGCCCGCTGACCAATGCCTACACCACGGGCGGCCTGCCCAGCACCGCCACTACGACCTACACATCGAGCAGCAGCAGCTCAAGCAGCAGTGTGGTTGCCACCCAGGTCTATACACTGGTGGGAGCAGGCAGCCTCAGCGTAGCGAGCAGCAGCTCATCGAGCAGCGCGGCCACCACGGTCTATGGCGACAGCATGGAGTTCGCCTATACGACGGTGACGGGTGACTTCACCATCGTCGCACGCCTGCTGTCGCAGGAGGTGCCGAGCGGATCCAACACCGGCAACGTACGTACCGGTCTGATCATCCGCAACAGCCTAGACAGTGGTGCACGTTATTTCGGCATCCTGATGCGCGGCATCCCGCGCTTGCAATGGGAGCAGCGCAAGAACGACAACGAGAACATCTCGTCCTCCGCACTCAGCCCGAGCTACACCACCTCACTGGCGACACAACCTGTCTGGATTCGTCTGGCACGGGTCGGCCAGGTGATTACCGTGTCCTACTCGGTTGACGGCCTCACCTGGACCGGCACCAAGGCTCAGGACTACACCGCCAGCGGCTATACAGCCTTTGGCAGTACGGTCTATGTCGGCCTGGTTGGCGTATCAGGCAGCGCAACGGTGACCTCGACCAGCACCTTCGACAACGTCAGCATCACCGCCAACTAAGTCCCTCACAAGGACACAAAAGGCCCGCTTCGGCGGGCCTTTTCTTTAACTGCCTCAGTGATCCGGATTCCGACCCCACACCGCAAACACGCGATGCGGCGCCTGCAGGACTTCGCTCGGGAAGCGCTCGGCCAGCATCTGCGCGTGCTCGGCATCGAACTTGGCGACGGCCTCCGCTGGCAAACTGGCGGCGACACCCGCGCTGGCACGAATGCGTCCTCGCCAGCTCTCATGCGATCTGGATTTCGCCCTCGTCGCGCTGCGCCGTGCGCTGGGTCTGCCACGCGGCGCAGCGGCCAGGCTGTTCTGCATCGGGCGCGTGCCCGGCTGGCTGGCCCATGCGCTCGAACAAGCTACGCAGGGCGAGCTGATCCGGCCGCGCGCGCAATACGATGGCCCGCCGCCAAAGCGAGCGCCCGCCGCCGGCCGCATCATCAAGCGCTGATCAGGACAGACTCGCGCTCGCCAGCTTGAAGCCGAAGCCGATGAACATCGCGCCAACACCACCGGTGGCGCCCGCCGCCAGACGGCTGCGCTGGCGGAACTGAGCGGCGAGGAAGGCTCCGCCGAAAATCAGCGCCGACAGATACAGCGCGCTGAAAAACTGCACCACCAGGCCGAGGATCAGGAAGGACAGCGCGGGATGCGCATACTGCGGATCGACGAACTGGATGAAGAAGGAGATGAAGAACAGGATCGCCTTGGGATTCATCAGGCTGATCAGCAAGGCACGGCTGAAGGGGTTGCTGCTGTCCTCCAGCGGCGCTTGCACGGCAAGCTGCTGCGGGCTGCGCCAGCGCTGCACGGCGCCGCGCAGCAAGCCCAGCCCCAGCCAGGCCAGATAAGCGGCGCCGGCGTACTTGATGAGCATGAAGGCCGCCGGATTGGCGCGCAGCAAGGAGGCCGCACCGGTCGCCGACAAAAGCATCAGCACGCTGTCGCCAAAGAAAATACCGCCGGCTCCGCGATAACCCTGCAGCACGCCACGCCGCGAGGCGACCGACATCACGTACAGCGAGTTAGGGCCGGGCAACAGCACGATGAAGATGGTGCCGAGCACGAAGGTAGCGAGATCAGTGATGCCGTAGAACATGACGCATTACACAGGTGGGGCGACAGAGTGCTCATCATACCTGCCGCCCTCGCACTCAAACCTGACATGACGCAGCCACCGCCGCACGCTGGCGCCACGGCCAGGCGTCGAGCAGGCGGTTCGCCAGCTGATTGCAGAGCAGGCTGAGCAGGACCAGGGCGGCGCCCAGCAGCTCCCAGAGACCAAAGTGCTGGCCGCGCAGCACCGCCACCGTCAAGGCGGTGAGCGGCACGATATTGATAAACAACATGCCGTTCTGCGCACCGACGGCGCGGATGCCCATGTTCCAGCTCAGCACGGCGAGCACCGCACCAACCAGCACGACAAACAGCAGCGCGGGCGCCAGGGCGGGCCAGTCAGCCGGCTGCGGCAGGCGCACAAAGCCCAGGCGGTGCGCGCCCCACCAGGCCAGCAACAGAAAGATGGCGCCACCGCTGCTGCTCAGCGCCGTGTAGCGCAGCGGCGACCAGCCCGGAAAGCTGGCCATGCCCATCGAATAGAGTACCCAGCAGGCGCCGCCCAGAATCATCATCAGGATCGGCAGCAGCGCGGCATGCTCCGCCAGGCGCGCGATATGGCCATCGGTGCTCAGCAATACGACGCCCAGCAGCGCGAGGAGCAGCGCAATAAAGCTGCTCGCGGCAGGCCGCCGGCCGCTGCGCGCCCAGCCGATCAGCACTGCGATCAGGGGCTGCAAGGCCATCACGATGGCGCCGAATTCCGGCCGCGACATCGTCACGCCGTAGAACATGAACAGATTGAAACCGCCAAAGCCCAGCGCGCCGAGCGCAAACAACTGCGCGCTGCGCCCGGCCGGACGCAGCGCAGCGGTACCTTCACGCCAGGCCAGGATGAGCAGGAACAGCGGCGCGGCAATGCCGTAGCGCAGCAAGGTCATCGACAAGGCATCCATATTGGCGAGGATGAACTTCGAAATAGGGAAAGTCGCACCGAAAATCACGGTGGCAAACAGCAAGGCGCTGGTGGCGCCCAGCCGGCCCGGATGCGAGGTCTGGGAGGAGCTCTGACTCATGATCAGCCTTTCTACAGGGGAGTCAGGCCAGTGTAACGAGCTCGAACCTGCGCAAAAAGTAATACACTCCAGCAGGATTGTTTCTCAAAAAGCGCAAATCATGGAACGCCTGATCAATATGGCGAGCTTTGCCGAGGTCGTCGAAGCGGGCAGTTTTTCAGCGGCGGCCGAGCGTCTGGACAGCTCCCGCGCCGTGCTCAGCAAGCGCATTGCCGCGCTGGAAAAGGACTTCGGCGTCACCCTGCTGCATCGCACGACGCGCCGCCAGAGCCTCACCGAAGCCGGGCAAGCGCTGTACGAACACTGCCGCCGCGTGCTCGACGAGATGAACAGCGCCGAAGCGCGTTTGCACGAACTCTCCAGTACGCCGCGCGGCACCTTGCGCGTCTCGGCGCCGCACTCCTACGGCAATCGCGTGCTCGGCACGCAGATCGCGCAATTCCTGCTGCGCTACCCGCAGATCCAGGTCGAGCTGCAGCTCAGCGATCAGTTCGCCGATCTGGCCGGCACCGGCGTGGACATCGCGGTGCGCCTGACCAATACGCCCGCTCCCGGCCTAGTCGCGCGCCGCCTGCATGATCTGCGCTACGTGCTGTGCGCCTCGCCGGCCTACCTCGCCCGCCACGGCACGCCGCGCCAACCAGCCGATCTGCTCAGCCATAACTGCATCTACTATGTCGGCGACATCACGCAGAACCCCTGGCAGTTCATCGACGCCGCAGGGCAGCGCAGCGAAATCGAGATCGCCGGCCGGCTGACCGTCAATAGTGCCGAGGTGATGCGCAGCACAGCGCTGGCGGGCCTGGGCATCATCGCCTTGTCACGCTATCTGCTCGAAGACGAACTGCAGCGCGGCGACCTGGTCGAGCTGCTGCCGGACTACCGCATGCCGGACCGGCAGATCTACCTCGTGACCCTGCCCGACCGCCTGCTGCCGGCCAAGACGCGTGCCTTCATCGACTTTCTGCTGCCGGCGCGCGCAGCATGAGCACATTGCCGAGTACCGCGCAGGCGATGCCGGCGAGGGTCCAGCCGCGCCATACAAAGCCCTCGAAGCCCGCCGACAGCAGCAGCGCCAGAATCGGCACCAGCACCGCGATATAACCGGCGCGGCCGGCACCGATACGCCCCATCAGCGTGAAATAGCTGAGGAAGGCGATGATCGAACCGAAGATCGAGAGATACAGCAGCGAACCCAGATACGCTGGTCGCCAATCAAACTGCAGCGGCAAACCCAGCGCTGCGGTGATCAGCAAGGCCGAGGCACCGCCGACCAGCATCGCCAGCGCGGTGCTCGGCAGCAAGGGCAGCGCCGCATTGTGATTGCGCTGCGCCAGCAGATTGCCGACCGAGCCCAGCACGGCGGCCAGCAAGCCGAAAGCAATGCCATGCAAGCTGGCGGCATTGCGCATGCCTGCCACCTCTGGCCAGAACACCAGCACGATGCCGAGCATGCCCAGCGCCGCGCCGGCCAGAGCGCGCCGCTCGAAGCGCTTGCCGAAAACCAAGCGCATACCCAGCAGATTGAACAGCATCATGCTCGAATTGAGCACCGCCATCAGTCCGGAGCTCATCGCCGTCTCCGCCTCATACACGCAGATGTAGCTGACTCCGAACAGCAGCAGGCCTTGCAGCACCGTGTACCCGAGATCGCGCCCGCTGCCACGCCAGCGCTCGCCGCGCAGCCAGCTCAATAGCAGCAGGATGGCGCCGGCCAGCACGAAGCGGAAGCCGACCGACGCCGAGGGCGGCACGCTGCCGAGCTGGAAGGTGATGGCCAGCCAGGTCGAGCCCCAGATCAGACTGGACAGCGCATAGAGCAGCAAATTGGACAAAACCGGCACGTCCTCAGCTACGCGGTGGCCAGACAAAATCGCGCGGCCGCCGTACCAGCTGGCGCAGCAGATAGCCCAGCAAGGCACCGCCCTGATGGAAGCGCAGGCGACGCGACTTGAGCGCCACCTTCATGGCCAGCGCGAAGCTCACCGCCAGATTGGTCAGGCCGATCAGGCCCACGCCCAGCGCGAGGATCAGTGCATCATGCCAGGGCAGCTGGAAATCCAGCGCCGCCAGGCCGTAGGCCAGATTGGCCGCGCCGAAGGTGACATGGCGAATGTCCAGCGGCAGCCCGAGCATGAAGCCCAGGGTGCCCATGCAGCCAAGCATGAAGCCGAAGAACAGATTGCCGGCGAGAGCGCCGAGATTGTGTTCCACATACACCGCCAGGCGCTCCTGACGCGCTGCGCCCAGCAGATGGCGCAGCCAGCGCACGCGGCGCAGACGATCGGGCACGCGGTTGTAGATCGCCTTGTTGTCGTAGTAACCGGAAATGAGGCCGGTGAGGAACAGGCACACGCCGGCAATCGCCGCATGCGGCAAGGCCATGCTCAGCCAGGGGTGCAGATCGTGCAGCACATGCTGCGCTTTCTCGACCGGCAAGGGCGAGTGGCCGAAGCCGAACAGCCACAACCAGGCCACCAGCAAGGAGCTGATGAAGGCCAGCAACACATTGCCGGCAATGGCGATGAACTGCGAGCGGCAGACCTGGATGATGGTCTCGCCCATCTCGGCCACCGCACCACTGCCCTGCTGGCCGATGGTGGCGGCGAGGGCGGCTGCCGTCATCGCCGGCTGCTTGGTGGCGATGGTGAAACCGAGCAGATGCACCAGCACGAAACCGAGGCCGTAATTGAGGCTGAAGCCCAGCGCCTCCCAGGCCGGCGGCAGGTGCAGGGTGGCGATGAAGTTCTTGCACAGCGCCATGCCGGCGACGATCACGCCGGCACCGGCGGCGGCGCGGAACATCGCGAAGAACTCGCCGCGATTGCGCGTCACGTAATGCTCGCCGGTGCGGCTGGCGTGCTCGGTCACTTGCAGCGAGAGCAGGTCGGTGACATCGCGGATCAGCTCGCGCACGCTGCCGCGCCGGCTTTCTGCCGCCACCAGATTGCAGAAGAAACGGCTGGCCGCCGGCAGGCGCGCCGCCCCCGCTTCGGGCAGCAGCAGATCGAGCAGCACATCCATGCGCTCGATGATCTGCTGGGCGCGCATCAGGTGCCAGCTGAGTTTCACCGCCGCGCCGCCCTCGTGCGAGAGCTTGCGGATGCGCTGCAGCGCTTCACGGCACTGCGCCAGCAAGACTGCGGCGTGTGCCTGATCAGGCGCCACCGCGCCGGGCGCGGCAGGCAGGATCAGCAATTCGATCTCGCGCTGCTGCGCGAGGAAGGGCGACTCGTACTGCGCCAGCGCCGGGTAATAGCGCACCATCTCCGGCTCCAGCCCCAGCGCGGCCAGACGGCAGGCGAGCACGCGCAAGGCTTCGCCGATCTCGTGGCGCAGCTGCAGCTGACCGGCGTCAAGCGGCCCCTGATCCATGCCCAGCGCGGCCAGCAGCTCCTGCCACAGGGCATCGGGCACGGCGGCGAGCCAGCGCGCGTCGTCCTCGCGGACGAACAGCTCGTCGAACAGATCGCTGAGAAAGCGCGCATCAAGCGCCGGCGGCAAGATGCGGTTGGCGATGCGATGGCGCAGCTCGGAGAAGAAACCGGTATTGCCGAGAATGCCGCTCTCGGCAAAGAAGAAACTGTGATTGCGCGCCGCCAGCACGCTGGCCAGATAAGCGCGCAAAGCCAGCGCCAGATGCGGCCGGCTGCGCAGCACATCGATCAGCAGGCACAGGCGGTTGCGCGCATCTTCGTGATCGTTCGCCTGCACGGGCCGCAGGGCAGCGACCAGTTCAACCAGCAGCGCCGGATCGCTGCTATCAGGTGCGGCGGCGACCGCTTCGAGCAATGGGTGCAAGGCGGGCATGCGGACTCACTGGCAAGGAAGGCAGCACAGTTTAGCGCCTCCTGCGTTTTAAACCAGCCGCGGCGCTTTTCGCTACACTGCCGGCGTAAATGATTCATCATTTCGTGGCAGGCTCTGCACCACGCGGCATGCCGCAGAACAAGCCCCGACACCTCATCGACAGGAAGCAAAACACATGGCCATGGACGTCATTGATTACGAAATCTTCGGCAACGAAATGCAGTACGTCGAGATCGAACTCGACCCGGGCGAAGCCGCCATCGGCGAAGCCGGCGCAATGATGATGATGCAGGACGGTATCAATATGGACACCGTCTTCGGCGACGGCGCAGCCCAGCAAGGCGGCCTGTTCGGCAAGCTGCTCGGCGCCGGCAAGCGCCTGCTCACCGGTGAATCGCTGTTCACCACCATCTTCCACAACGAAGGCGTCGGCAAGCGTCGCGTCGCCTTTGCCGCACCCTATCCGGGCAAGATCATCGCGGTGAATCTGGCCGAGCTGGGCGGCACCCTGTTGTGCCAGAAGGATTCCTTCCTCTGTGCGGCGCGCGGCGTCTCGCTGGGCATCGCCTTCCAGCAAAAGCTCGGCGCCGGCCTGTTCGGCGGTGAAGGCTTCATCATGCAAAAGCTCGACGGTGACGGCATGGCCTTCGTGCATGCCGGCGGCACCCTGGCGGTCAAGGACCTCGCGCCCGGCGAAGTGCTGCGCGTCGATACCGGCTGCGTGGTGGCCTTCCAGCCCAGCGTTGATTTCGACATCCAGTACGTCGGCAAGATCAAGAGCGCGCTGTTCGGCGGCGAAGGCCTGTTCTTCGCCACGCTGCGCGGTCCCGGCCGCGTCTGGCTGCAATCGCTGCCGCTGTCGCGTCTGGCCAATCGCATCGTGATGGCCGCGCCGGCTGCCGGTGGCCGCAGCCGCGAGGAAGGCTCGCTGCTCGGCGGCTTCGGCAATCTGCTCGATGGCGATGACTGAGCGCACCTGAGGCCGGCATGAGCCAGATCCCCGCCCGTCTGTTCAGCCCCGGCCTGCCAGCGGCCGGGCAGGATGTCGTCCTGCTCGTCGAGGGCAAGACCCTGCGCATCCTTGAACCCTCACGCTACTTGCCCGAGCGCGGCATCCAGCTGCGCCGCGTGGGCTTCGACCTGAAGGGTCTGGAACTGGCCTGGGACGATGGCGCCGGCCGCCATGCCCTGCAGATACTCGATGCGCAGGCCGCCGCCACGCTGATCAGTGCCTTGCCGCCGACTCTGCATGAAGCCCTCGCCGCGCTCGCGCTGAGCGGCCGCAAGCAGCGCCGCGCCAGGCGTCTGGGCTGGAGCGCGCTGGCGCTGTTTTTCGCCACGCCGCTGCTGATGCTGGGGCTCTTCCTCGCCTTTGCCGACCCCATCGCCGGCTGGATTGCCGAGCGCATTCCGCTCGAACAGGAGCGCAAGCTCGGCGAGGCCAGTTTCACGCAGATGAAGGCCGAACTGCAGCTGCGCGACGACAGCGAAGGCGCGCAAAAGCTGCGCGAACTGGGTCAGCGCCTGACCCAGGGGTCGCGCTACAACTACGAATTCCACCTCGCCGACAAAACCGAGATCAATGCCTTCGCCCTGCCCGGCGGCATCATCGTCGTGCACAGTGGCCTGATCCGCGCCACCACGCGGCCCGAAGAACTGGCCGGCGTGCTGGCGCATGAAGTACAGCATGTCGAACTGCGCCACGGCCTCAAGAACATCGTCAAGCAGCTGGGGCTCACCGGGCTGTGGATGTTCGCCACCGGCGACATCGGCAGCGGTCTGGCGGGCAGCGCGGCAACGCAATTGCTGAGCCTCAAGTTCTCGCGCGATGCCGAACGCGAAGCCGACGCCCACGGCCTGGACAGCCTGCTGCGCAGCGGCATCGACCCGCGCGGCATGCCGGACTTCTTCCGCATCCTCGCCGACAAAGCCGGCGCGCCGCCGGCGATGCTGTCGACCCACCCGCAATCGGCCGAACGCGAACAGGCCCTGCGCGACAAGCTCGCCAGCTTGCCACCGGTCCCCGCCAAGCCGCTGGGCTGGCAACCCTGGCCACCGGCGTTATGAGCGCCCTGCGCGGCCTGCTGGCGCTGGGCCTCAGCATGCTGCTGATCAGCGCGCGTGCGGAAGTCGCAGCGCCCGCCTGGCAGCCGCTCGCCTATGCGCCAGCGCCCGCCGACAACCCGCTCAAGGGACTCGTGCCCTACGCCGGCGCCGCCAATCCCGACAATTTCCCGGCGAGCATGGAGTTCAGCTACTTCCCGCTGTCCGCCGTGCTGCAGGCCGAGGATCGCTACGACTGGCGAGCGCTCGAACGCTTTCTCGATGCCGCCGCCGCGCGCGGCCGCCAGGCGGTGTTCCGCTTCTATGTCGAGTATCCGGGCAAGTCCGGCAGCATCCCGCCCTTCCTGCTCGATGCGGGCCTGGCAATCACCCGCTACAGCCGCCCCAGCACGCCACCGCGCCCACCGGTGGACAACGAAACGCCCGACTACAGCAACCCGGCGCTACGCGCTGCCATGGTGAAGTTCATCCACGCACTCGGCGCACGCTATGACGGCGATGCGCGCATCGGCTTCATCACCGCCGGCCTGCTCGGCATGTGGGGCGAATGGCATGACAGCCCGCGCAACGATTTATTCGCCAGCAAGGCCGTGCAGCAGGAAATCATGGATGCCTATGCGGCGAGCTTCCGCATCACGCCCATCCTGCTGCGCTACCCGGCCGGCGCGACGCATCCGGTGTATGCCGACAATGCGCAGGCGCGCTTCGGCTATCACGACGACTCCTTCGCCTGGGGTACCCTGGGCAGCAAGGACTGGCATTTCATGAATCTCACCCGCGCGGCCGGCCAGGTCGCCCTGCAAACCTGGCAGACCCGGCCCATCGGCGGCGAGATCCGCCCTGAGGCCTGGGGCAAGGTCTTCGATGCCGAACCGGGCAACGCCGCCATCGAAGACTTCCGCGCCTGCGTAGACGCCACCCACGTCAGCTGGCTGATGGATTCGGGCATGTTCCGCGCCGGCAATCCGCCAGAACGCCGCCAGCGCGCCCTCGAGGCCGTGCGCCACATGGGCTACGAATTCCAGGTGACGCAGGTCGCGCTGCGGCCGGCCGACGCGCAGCTGGCGGTCGCGCTGCAGATCAGCAATCTGGGCGTAGCACCGTTCTACTACGCCTGGCCCATCGAAGTGGCCTTGCTCGGCGCCGACGGCCAGCTGCTCGGCCCGCGCGGCGCGGCGGGCAGCGTGCTGGCCATCCTGCCCGGCACGCCGGCTACGCGTGAGGCACAGCTCGACACGCGGACGCTCGCCGCCGGACGCTATCGCGTGCTGCTGCGCGTGGCCAATCCGCTCGCGCTGGGCAAGCCGCTGCGTTTTGCCAATCAGGCGCAGGATCAGGATCTGCCCGGCTGGCTGAGCCTGGGCAGTGTGGAGATAGGCCAGCGCGGCCGCTAAAAACGCAGCCTCAGTGCTGCGGCAAGCCGTGGTCCGGCGCACGCAGCGGCAGATGCAGGCAGACCGTAGTGCCGCAGCCGGGCTCGCTGCTGAGCCAGACATGGCCGCCCAGCAAGCCGGTGACCAGGCTATAGGTGATATGCAGGCCGAGGCCGGCACAGCCCTGCCCCAGGCGCGTGGTGAAGAAGGGGTCGAACACCCGGCTCAGATACTCGGGCGCGATGCCATGGCCGTTGTCACAGACCAGGATCTGCAGCTGCTGCGCGTCGAGCATGCTGGCGGTGATCGACAGACGCCCGCCGGGCAGATCGGCAAGGCCGTGCTGCAAGGCATTGCTGAGCAGACAGGTCAGCACCTGCTGCAGCTGCGACGGGTAGCCATCGAGCATCAGTTGCGGCGGCACATCGCATTGCAGCTCGCAGCCGGATTTGCGCAGCGACGTAGCGAGCAGCAACAAGGCGTTGTCGACCAGGGTACTGAGCTGAAAGCTGACGCGCTGCGCGTCGTCACGCTCGACGACGATGGCCTTGAAGCTGGCGATCAGGTCGACCGCACCCTGCAGGACGCCATCGAGCAAGCGCCCGGCCTCACAGGTGTTGCCGATGAAACGTTCGAGCTCACTGCGCCGCAAATTGCCGGCCTGCAGCTGGCGCTGCATGCTGTCGGCACGCTCCTTGAGGCTACTGGCGAACAGCCGCGCATTGCCGATCGGCGTATTGAGCTCATGCGCCACGCCGGCCACCAGGCGGCCCAGGCTGAGCAGCTTGCGCGCCTCGATCAGTGCGCTCTGGGTGCGCTGCAACTCCTCGATGGTGCGGGTCAGCTCGGCATTGCGCTGATCCAGCACGGCCGTGCGCTCGGAGACACGATTTTCCAACTGGGCATTGAGCGCGCCGAGCATCGCGTAGCTGTGCTGCAACTCGTCCACGCGCGCGTGTTCCTGCAAGTCCATGACATTCCGTTCGATGGCGATGGCCGCCAGATGCGTCGCCGCCTGCACCGCCTCACAGTGAAAAGGCAGCGGCTGCGAAGGCTCGGCGTAGTACAGCGCGAAAGTGCCCAGCACCTGGCCTTCGCGCCCGATGATCGGGCTGGACCAGCAAGCCAGCAGCTGATGCGGCAGGGCCAGATGGCGAAACGCCGCCCAGCGCGGATCGCTGCGCACATCTTCAGCCAGCACCGGCTGAGCGGTGTAGGCAGCGGCGCCACAGGAGCCCTCGTTGGGGCCGATACGCATGCCGTTGATGGCCGCCGTGTACTCCTCGGGCAGGCTGGGCGCCGCGCCGTGCTCCAGGCGATCACCTTTGAGCAGCAGCACCGAACAGCGCACATCCGGCGCCAGCGCCTCGACCCGGCGACACAGCAAATCCATGCTTTGATAGACGCTCTCGCCACAGGCCACGGCTTCGAGCACCTGACTCTGCAAAGCCAGCAGGTCGGCCGAGCGCAGCACCAGCTTGGCAGCGATGTCCGCACCAATGTCCGAACCCATGTCCGAACACTTTCCCATGATGGCTCCTTGCAGAATCTTACATTCGGCAATGTGCGCCAATGCCCAGAGGGCCGCAAGGCGGGTTTGTCGCAAATACGGGAATATGCCAATCGGGCAAACCCGGGCATGTACTGCAGCGTGGAACAAACGGGCCTATGAAGCCTGCCGCGCCTCCCCTATCATTGCGCCCTTGAATCCCAGCCGACGTCCGCCATGAGCCTCTCCCTCCAGCAGCTTGAACTCCTCGCCCCGGCGCGTACCGCAGAAATCGGCCGCGAAGCGGTGCTGCATGGCGCAGACGCGGTATATATCGGCGGCCCCGGTTTCGGTGCGCGCACCAATGCCGACAACCCGGTCAGCGACATCGCCGGCCTGGTCAGCTTTGCCCACCGCTACGGCGCGCGCATCCTCGTCACCCTCAACACCATCCTCCACGATGCCGAGCTGGAGCTGGCGCGCAAGCTCGCTTACGAGCTCTACGATGCGGGCGTCGACGGCCTCATCGTGCAGGACATGGGCCTGCTCGACATCGACCTGCCACCGATCCAGCTGCACGCCTCGACGCAATGCGATATCCGCACGGTCGAAAAAGCCAAGTTCCTCAGCCAGGTCGGCTTCTCGCAGATCGTGCTGGCGCGCGAGCTGACGCTGCAACAGATAGCCGCCATCCGCGCCGCGGTGGCGCCCGAAGTGGCGCTCGAATTCTTCATCCATGGCGCGCTGTGCGTGGCCTTCTCCGGCCAGTGCTACATCAGCCACGCACATGCCGGGCGCAGCGCCAATCGCGGCAGCTGTTCGCAGGACTGCCGCCTGCCCTACACGCTTGAAGACAACCAGGGCCGCGTCGTCGCCTTCGACAAGCACCTGCTGTCGATGAAGGACAACGACCAGAGCGCCAATCTTGCCGCGCTGGTCGAGGCCGGCGTGCGCAGCTTCAAGATCGAAGGCCGCTACAAGGACATGAGCTACGTGAAGAACATCACGGCTCACTATCGTTTGCTGCTCGACGAGATCCTCGAGGCGCGCCCCGAACTGGCAGCCTCGTCCGACGGTCGCTGCAGCTTCAGCTTCACGCCCGAGCCGGACAAGACTTTCAACCGCAGCGCTACCGACTACTTCGTCAATGGCCGCAAGGAAGACATCGGCGCCTTCGACGCGCCGACCCATGTCGGCCTGCCACTGGGCGTCGTCACCAAGGTTGGCGCAGACTGGTTCGAGATGAGCAGCAGCGCGCCGCTCGCCAATGGCGACGGCCTGAGCTACATGAACAAGCGCGAAGTGCGCGGCATGCAGGCCAATACCGTGCAGCCCGTCGGCGCGGGCTGGCGCGTCACCACCAACCAGAAGATCAGCGAACTGGCTGGCCTGAAGATCGGCACGCAGATCAGCCGCAATCGCGACCACCACTGGGAACAGGCGCTGCTGAAGAAGTCGGCCGAGCGCCGTATTCCGATCAGTCTGCGCTTCAGCGAAACGGCCACCGGCTTCGCACTGCAGGCCAGCGATGCGCGGGGCGTCAGCGTCAGCGTGCAGCTGGCGCAGGACAAAGTACCGGCGCAGAACGCCGAGCGTGCCGAGAGCAGCTTGCGCGAGAGTCTGGGCAAGCTGGGCAATACCATTTTCAGCGCTGGCGAGATTCGCATCGACTGCACGCAAGCCTGGTTCATCCCGGCCTCGGCGCTCAATGCGTTGCGTCGCGAAGCCATCGAAAAGCTCGAAGTGGCGCGTCTTGCCGCCCTCAAACCCTGGACGCGCGCCGCTGCCGTCGAGCCGCCGGTCGCCTACCCGGAAACTTCGCTGAGCTATCTCGCCAACGTCTACAACGATGCCGCCCGGCGCTTCTACACCCGGCATGGCGTGACCCTGATCGACGCCGCCTACGAGGCGCACCAGGAAGACGGCGAAGTCTCGGTGATGATCACCAAGCACTGCCTGCGCTTCTCCTTCAACCTCTGCCCCAAACAGGCCAAGGGCGTGCAAGGCGTGCAGGGTCAGGTCAAGGCCGAGCCGATGACCCTGGTCAATGGCAACGAGCGCATGACATTGCGATTTGACTGCAAGCCCTGCGAAATGCATGTGATCAGCAAGATGAAGAAACACATCTTCCAGAGCCCGCCGCCAAGCGCGGTGGAAGTACCGCTGACTTTCCACCGCGTCCGCCCCGACCGCAGGAATGCCTGATCCGCTCCTCCAGTTCCGCCTGTTCGGCCGCAGCTTTCCCTTGCTGCCGATCATCGTCGCCAGCGCGCTGTTCATGGAGAACATGGACTCGACGGTGATCGCCACCTCGCTGCCCGTGATCGCCCGCGACCTGCTGGAAGATCCGGTGGCGCTCAAGCTGGCGCTGACTTCTTATCTGGTCAGCCTGGCCATCTTCATCCCGATCAGTGGCTGGATGGCAGACCGCTTCGGCTCGCGCACGGTGTTCCAGTCGGCGATGGCTGTGTTCATGGCCGGCTCGATACTGTGTGCATTTTCGAGCACGCTGGGCGGCTTCGTTGCCGCGCGCTTCGTGCAAGGCATGGGCGGCGCGATGATGATTCCGGTCGGCCGTCTGGTAATCCTGCGCTCGACCGAAAAGTCCGAGCTGGTGCGCATGCTCAGCTATCTGACTATTCCCGCCCTGCTCGGCCCGGTGATCGGCCCGCCGCTGGGCGGCTTCATCAGCACCTATTTCCACTGGCGCTGGATCTTCTTCATCAATGTGCCGATCTCGATCCTCGGCCTCTACCTGGCGGCGCGCTTCGTGCCACAGGTGCGCGAGGCGCGGCTGCAGGCCTTCGACCTGCCGGGCTTCGCACTCTCCGCCTTCGGCCTCGGCCTGCTGATGACCGGCTTCGCGACCCTCGGCCGCCATCTGGTGTCCACTCCGGTTGCCGTGGCCTGCTTGCTGATCGGCGCCCTGCTGTTTGCCGGCTACCTGTGGCACGCCGCGCGCACGCCCGCACCGCTGCTGGAGCTCAAGCTGTTCCGCCAGATCAGCTTCCGTTCCGGTGTGGCAGGCGGCTTCCTGTTCCGCATCGGCATCGGCGCGATTCCCTTCCTGCTGCCGCTGATGATGCAGCTGGGGTTTGGCCTGAGCCCATTTGAGTCCGGCATGCTGACCTGTGCCACCGCTGTCGGCGCGCTGTTCATGAAGACCGCGGCCGCCAGCATCCTCAACCGCTGGGGCTTTCGCCGCGTGCTGATCGGCAATACCTTCCTGGTCGCCGCCTCGCTAGCGGTGATCGCCTCATTCACCGTGCATACGCCGCATGTGCTGATGATCGTCGCGCTGTTTCTCGGCGGCTGCCTGCGTTCGCTGCAATTTACCAGCCTCAACAGCCTGTCCTACGCCGACATCGAGCCGGCCAAGATGAGCCAGGCCACCAGCCTGGCCAGCGTGGTGCAGCAACTGGCGGCCGGCATGGGTGTGACGGTCGGCGCGGCAGCGCTGCAATCCTCACGCGCATTGCTCGGTCATGCCGACTTCCTGCCGCTGGACTTCTCGCTGGCCTTCCTCTGCGTGGCCGCCATCTCGCTCTGTTCGCTGTACTTCCTGCTACGCCTGCCGGCCAATGCCGGAGCGGCATTGACCAACGGCGAACACTGAGGGTGCGTCAGGCCGGCTGCAAAGCCGGCGCCACCTGCCAGCCATGGCGCGCGACGATCTGGTCGAGCGCGCGGTGGTAGGCGGTGTCGAAGACGTGCTCGCTCTCGATGAAGTAATCGAAGTAGCCACGCTTGCCGACGAACTGGAAAGGCTCCAGATGGATGGTCTGATCGCCGGGCGCCTGCAAGCGACCTTCGCGCACCAGACGATTGAGGAGCTCGATGCGCGCCACCTGCATGGAGTAGGAGCTGTTCATGCCGATCTCGGTTTCCATGTCGCGCTGCTCGAAGTAGTTGTCGGGCATCTCGCCGATCCAGCGCGAATTCTGCGGCCGCACCACCCAGATCGTGGCCGGCTTGCGCGCCGGCACCAGATCGCAGAGCTCGTTGAGGATGAACTGACGATGGTAGGCACCATCGATCAGCTTCATGCCGAAGTAGCTGCGCTCGTAACCATAGCTGTAGAGGTGTAGCGCGGCTTCGACGCCTTCGGCGGTGATCGGCATGTAGATCGTCTCCGGCGTCTGCTGATGCCAGCGCACGCCCAGCGCATCACGCGCCGCCGCGTTGAGGAACAACACTTCCTGGCCGCTGGGCGGGCAGAAGGCGTTGAACATCACCGCGACATCGCTATTGGCCAGGGTGTCGGCGACGAATTCGAAGTGCTCGGTCGAACGCGTCGGCACCCAGGTTTGCGCCGGCAGGAGCCGGTCGGCCCAGTCCTTGGGTTCGGAGAAGGGCGACATGAAGGACCAGCGTTCCCAGTACTCCTGCATCGCCGGGCGGAATACGCCGGGCAGGCCCTTGGCGAGCAGCCACTGGTTGCCGAAGGGCAACGATTCGGGCGCCTTGGGCATTTCGGCGAGCTGCTCGCGCAGCTTTTCGCGCAGATCGTCGCCGGCCAGATAATGCGCGGTCCAAACGATCATGCCCGAGGTACAGGTGATCGCGGCCGGCCGGATATTGCGCTCGCGCGCAGCAGCCAGAAAACCGGCGCCAAAGGCATTGCCGCCGCCCAGGCCGCCTAGTGCGAAGGCCAGATTTTCACCGCCGTTTGTGGGGATTGCGAGCTGCGAACCGCCCGCGCTGGATTCCAATTGCTGATTGATGCCTTCTGCCATGCCCATGCTGCCCTCCTGCGTGCTGCGATCCGCCCGGAGGGCAGATCGTGCAGGTCGGGCATGCCACAGCCCAACTTCCCTGCACTAAGACATAGCTTTGTGTGCAGTGCAGCATTTGTCAACGCGATTTGTCTACGCCGCGCATTGAATGAATCTATGCGCCGCGCCCGGCAAGGCTTTCAGCGGATTCGCGAGACGCCGAAAATAACCAGCGCCGCACCACAGATCTGCAAAAAGCCGAGCGGTTCGCCGAGCACCAGGGCGGCGAGCAGGATGGTCAGCACCGGGCCGAGGGTGCCCACCATCGAGGCCGGACCGGCGCCGATGCGGCGCATCGCCTCGGCGACCAGCCAGATCGGCAGCACCGTCGAGAAGATCGCCATCGCAGCGCCCAGCGCATGGACCTGCCAGGGCTGCACCAGGCTGCTCAGCGGGCGCATCAGCACGAATTGCAGCAAGCTCAGCGTGCAGGCCACCGAGGTGGCATAGGCGGTCACGCGCATCGCACCGAGACGGGCGATCAGCTCGCCGCTGAGCATCAGATAAGCGGCATAGCAAAGCGAACTGGCAAACACCAGGGCGCCACCGATCATCACACTGCTGCCGCCAACCTGAATATCGTGGCCGATGGCCAGGACAATCCCGCCATAACAGAGCAACAGCGGCCAGATCAGCTTGCGCGACAGCGGCTTACCGAGGAACAGCGCCGACATCAGCAGCACCATGGTCGGGTAGAGGAACAGGATCAGCCGCTCCAGCGCAGCCGAGATGTAGCGCAGACCGAGGAAGTCCAGATAGCTGGCGGCGTAATAGCCGAGAAAACCGAGCACCAGCAGCGCCCACCAGTCACGCGCCGAGAGCTGCATCGGCGTGCGCCGCGCCACCACCAGACCCATGACGATGAAAAACGGCAGCGCATAGCCCATGCGCAGCGCCAGCAGGGTTTCGGCGTCGACGCCCCAGGTGTAGGCCGCCTTGATGAAGATGGCTTTGAAGGCAAAGCCGAATGCGCCAAGCGTGGCGTAGAGCAAACCGGTGGAACGCGCAGCAGACACGGCAGGATTGAACGAGCTGGGCGCCTCAGTATAGCGCGCCGATGAGTACCCATTGGCACCTTGTGCCTGGTCCGGCGTGGGCGGCAATGCGCTGGAAGATTGCAAGAGCGAAGACGAGTCGTGTATTGTAAACGAGAATTATTATCGTTCGTATCTTGGAGTTAATTGATGTTATCGCCCGTCCCGCAGCGCTCGTCCATCACCCTCGCCGTGCTCGGCGCCCTGAATTTCACTGTCCCGCTGTGCGCACAGGCTGCGGATGGTACGACGACCGAGCCCGGCCTGAGCGCCGTCGTCGTGCAGGGCAGCGGGCCGCAACAAGCTACGGAAAAATCCTCCAGCTACACGGTCAAGAAGTCCAATGCGGCCACCGGTCTGGATCTGACGCCAGCCGAAACGCCGCAGTCGATCAGTGTGGTCACCCGCGCGCAGATGGATGATTTCAAGTCCAGCACCGCCAATGCGGTGCTCGACGGCGTCACCGGGGTCACCGTGCAGCGCTACGAAGAAGACCGCACCTATTACACCGCACGCGGCTTCGACATCACCAATTTCCAGGTCGATGGCCTGGGCATGCCGATGGCTTTCGGCCTGGTCGAGGGCGACATCGACACTGCGCTCTACGACCGCATCGAAGTCATTCGCGGCGCTAATGGCCTGATGTCCTCGACCGGCAATCCCTCGGCCACCGTCAACTACGTGCGCAAGCGCCCGACCCGCCAACTGCAGGCTTCCGGCAGCATCAGCTATGGCTCCTGGAGCAACAAACGGGCGACCGGCGACATCGCCGGCCCCCTGAATGAATCGGGTACGCTGCGCGGCCGTCTGGTCGCCGGCGGTGAAGATGGCGACTCCTATCTGGACCGCTACCACAAACGCAAAACCTATCTGTCGGCGATCCTCGAAGCGGATCTCGGCGAGGCCAGCGTGCTGAGCGCCGGCTACAGCTACCAGAACAATCGGCCGACCGGCACCATGTGGGGCGGCTTGCCGATGACCTGGTCGGACGGCACACAAACCAATCTGGATCGCTCGACCAGCACGGCCGCCAGCTGGGCCTACTGGACCACCAAGACCCAGTCGGCCTTCATCGAGGGCAAGCACGTGTTCGACAACGGCTGGCAAGCCAGCACTTCGCTGACGCGCCGCGAAAGCCACCAGGACAGCAATCTGTTCTACGCCTACGGTTCGCCCGATCGCAGCACCGGCCTCGGGCTCTACAGCTATCCCTCGCTGTACACCCTGGACAGCAGCCAGAACCAGCTCGACGCACGCGCCAGCGGGCCGTTCACGCTGCTCGGGCGCCAGCATGAGCTGCTGTTCGGCGCCGGCTATGCACGCGCCAACATACGCGAGTACTCGGGCTACGGGAATGACATCGGCACCGCGCTGAGCTCGATCTACAACTGGAGCGGCAATTACCCGCAACCGGATTACAGCGCATCTTCCAACAGCTCCAATTACTGGCTGCGTCAGCGCACGCTGTATGCCGCGAGCAAGCTGCAACTGGCCGACAAGCTCAAGCTGATCCTCGGCGCCAACAATACCCATGTCAGCTCGGCTGGCGACAACTACGGCATGGACTACGGCCGCGATGACAGCGCCACCAGCCCCTACACCGGCCTGCTCTACACGCTGACGCCGAGCGTTACGGCCTATTCGAGCTTCGCCTCGATCTTCACCGCGCAGAACCAGCTATCCGGCAGCGGCAGCCGACTCGCGCCGGCCACCGGTTACAGCACCGAGGGCGGTCTCAAGTACGCCAGCGCCGACGGTCGCCTGAACGCCAGCGTGGCGGTGTTCCGCGTGCGCCAGGACAATCTGGCCGAGTATGTTGAAACGGTGAATCTGCGCGACCTCTACCGCGGCATCGACACCTATGCCCAGGGCTACGAGCTGGAAGCCGCTGGCGAAGTGCTGCGCGGCGTGCAGCTGAGTGCCGGCTACACGGCGCAAAGCATTCGCGACAGCGCCGGCCAGGTGGCGCGCACCTACATGCCGGCGCATACGCTGAAAACGGCCGCCCGCTGGCAGATCAACGAAGCGCTCAAAGTGGGCGCCGGCCTGCGCTGGCAAGGCGATACGCACAATGATCTGAGCAGCAGCTCGGTGATCCGCCAGGACGACTACCTGCTGATCGATCTGATGGCGGGCTACGCGTTCAACAAGAACCTGTCGGCCGACCTCAACATCTACAACCTCACCGACAAGAAGTACCTCAACAGCGTGCGCTGGTCGCAGAACTACTACGGCGCACCGCGTAGCGCCATGGTCACGCTCAGCTGGAAGTACTGAGATGCGCGCCGCCCTGACTGTCCTGCACCGCTGGTTCGGCCTCACGGCGGCGGTCTTCCTGTTCATTTCCGGCGCGACGGGCGCGCTGATCTCCTGGGATCACGAGCTCGACGCCTGGCTCAATCCGCGCCTGTTCAAGGCGGACAGCGCGGGCGTGCCACAAGACGCGCTGCATCTGGCGCAGGAATATGAGCGGCGCCATCCTGATCTGCAGATCAGCTGGCTGCCGCTGGCCGTCGAGCCCGGCGAGGCGCTCAATATCCGCGTCGAACCGCGTCCCGACAAGGCCGGCGGCAAAGCCAAAGATCCCGGCTTCAACCAGGTCGCGCTCGATCCGGTCAGCGGCGCCGAGCAGGCTCAGCGCGACTGGGGCGTGATCTCGCTGTCACGCGAAAACCTGCTGCCCTTCCTCTACAAGCTGCACTACAGCATGCATCTGCCGGATGTCGGCGGCATCGAGACCGGCATCTGGCTGATGGGCCTGATCGCTATCGTCTGGATTGTCGATTGCGGCGTCGCGCTGTGGCTCTCCTTCCCCAAGCTGGCGAGCTGGCGCAAATCCTTCGCCTTTCGCTGGCGCCAAGGCGGCTACAAGCTCAATTTCGACCTGCACCGCTCGGGCGGCGTATGGCTGTGGCTGCTGGTGCTGATCATCGCCATCACTTCGGTGTCGATGAACCTGCAGCTGCAAGTGGTGCGCCCCCTGATCAACCAGCTCTCGCCGCTGAGTGCCTCGCCCTGGGATGGCCGCAGCTTCCGCGCCGAGGATGATCCCGCCCAGCCGCGGGTCAGCCGCGAGCAGGTGCTGGCTGCGGCGCGCGCCGAAGCCGCCCGGCGTGGCTGGCACTTGCCGGCCGGTGGCATCTTCTATTCCCCGCAGGCAGACGTCTATGGCGTGGGCTTCTATGAACCTGGCCAGGACCACGGCGATGGCGGCCTGGGCAATGCCTGGCTGCATTACGAGGGCAGCGACGGCCGCTTTGCCGGCGCCTCGGTGCCCGGCGAAGGCAGCGCGGGCGACATCTTCATGCAGGCGCAGTTTCCGCTGCATTCCGGGCGCATCGCCGGCCTGCCCGGGCGCATCCTGGTCTCGCTGCTGGGTCTGGCGATTGCCAGCTTCAGCGTCACCGGCATCGTCATCTGGGCGCGCAAGCGCCGCGCACGCCTGGCCAAAACGCATCAGCCCGCATCACGCGCCAGCGGCGTGGGCGCCGAGCTCGGCACCAGTCAGTAGGCGAGCTTGAGCCCCAGGGTGAAGGCACGCGAGCGCTCGCCACCCAGCTGCTTGGCCCAGGAACTGTCGATGAACAGCTTGTCTTCCTTGACCACCCAGCGCGCGGCCACGCCGAGCCAGGCTGCGTTGTGGTCGTTGCCATAACTCTCGGCCGCCAGATCGACCGGGCCGATGGCAGCGATGCGCTCGGCGGCCAGTGCCCAGGTGGTCGAGTTCTGCTTGCCCAGACGTGTGCGCGCCCAGCCCAGATTGGCGTGCAGCAGCCACTGTTCCAGCGGCACCGTCAGCGCACTGTTGAGCGCGGCATTGTCGTAGCGGAAGCGCTCACCCGGCGCCCGCGTGCGATCCACGCTCCACGCAACAGCCACGCCGTACTCATCGTCCGTCAATGCCTTGAGGCCGGTTTTGCCGACGATGGCGTATTCGCCACTGCTTTTGCGCCCCTCGAAATCGGCGTTGTACTGGCGCAGGAAATCGACGCCGATACCGATCTGGGTATTGAAGCCGATACCCACGCTGGGCTGGACATGCAGGCCGCTGAGCGACTCCACACCCCGCGCAGTCTGGCGATGGTAGTAGTTCTCCAGTTCGACACCGCCCTTGTCGATGAAGCCCGCGTCTTCGGTCGTCAAGGGCCGGCCGGCGTTGGCAGCAGTCGCCGTCAGCAGCAGACATGCTGCGCCAAAAATCCTCATGCGGTTGTCACTCCTGTTGTTGTTCGCGCACGCCCTGGCGATCACCCCGCGCCATCAAGCAATGCCTGGGCATAGACCTATGCCGCAAACGCGGCACGCTACGCTACGGAGCACTATTCGCGCTTGACCCGCATCATCGAATGCCGATCAGCCCCCCTCAGCATGCCGCCTGGCGCGTACAAGTGAATGCGGGCAGACCGCAGTTGCTCAGGGCAGGCGCTCGACAACGCCGGCCGGCAAGGCCGGAAGACGTGAAAAATTCACCCTCACCCGCCCGCTGCTGACCGCACGCAGCAAGCGCTTGAAGTCTTCGTCGCCAATGCCGGCCTGTATGGCATAACGCTCCAGATAGACTTTGGCGGCGGGAATGTCGCGATCACCAATGCTGAGCATGCCCAGCGTATAGGCCGCCTCTGGAATGCCGCCCTGATCGGCGCGGATCAGGTAGCGGCGCGCAAGACCACCGGCCTCGTCGAATTCGCTGAGGAAGCTGCCGAGCAGATAGTTGGCGCGCATATCGTCCGGCGACTGGCGTAGCAGGCGCGAAAACTGTTCAAAAGCCAGCTCTGCCCCCTGCTTCATCCCCATGCGCCATGCCTGGGTATTGAGCTGCGCGCTGAGGAGCAGGATTTGCGGCTCGGGATTTGCCACCTCCAGATGCGTGCGCAAGCGTTGGCTGAGCTCCGTGGCATCGCGCAAAGCGACAATCAGATCATCTTGCGAATCAAAACGCAGGGGATAGGTATTGGCATACTGCGCCAGCAAACCCACTGCGAGTGCCAGACGCTCCTGATCGATGGGTGCCGGTGCCGGCGCCACGATGCTATCGACGTCCAGCTGCGGATAGCTGGCCGCCTGCAGCAACGGCGCCGCCAGCACGCTGCCCAGGGCGAGTGCCCAGCCGCGCAGCGTGCGCATAAGAGAGTTTTGCAGCGTAGCCATCAGCGACGTCCCCCGAGAATTGAACCGAGCACACCGCGGATGATCTGCCGCCCGACTTCCGAGCCGATGGTGCGCACCACGGTCTTGGCGGCGATCTGTGCCAGGCCGTCATGGCGACCGCCGCGCGGGCCGGTGCGGCCGAACAGGATCTCACCCAGCGCGCCACCGAGCACACCGCCGCCCTCGCCGGCCGGCGTGCCGCTCTGCGCGCTGCCGCCCGCTGCGGCGGGTGCGGCGGCGCCCGGCGCCTTGAGCTTTTCGAAGGCCGATTCGCGATCAAGCGCCTGTTCATAGACGCCATACACCAGCGAGGCATTGATCGCCGCATTGCGCTCATCCGCCGCCAGCGGGCCGATGCGCGAGGCCGGCGGCAACACCAGGGCGCGCTCGACAATACCGGGCACGCCCTTGGCATCGAGGAAGGAAATCAGCGCTTCGCCGACGCCCAGCGCGGTGATCGCCGCTTCGGCGTCGAGGGCCGGATTGGCGCGCAAAGTCTCTGCCGCCACCTTGACGGCTTTCTGGTCGCGCGGCGTGAAGGCGCGCAATGCATGCTGCACGCGATTGCCGA
This sequence comes from Uliginosibacterium sediminicola, assembly GCF_039631295.1. NCBI lineage: Bacteria > Pseudomonadati > Pseudomonadota > Betaproteobacteria > Rhodocyclales > Zoogloeaceae > Uliginosibacterium > Uliginosibacterium sediminicola. The sequence goes on from NZ_JBDIVE010000001.1 coordinate 292,968, forward strand.
GCTGGCCGAGCACGGCATCCGGCACATCGAGCGGATTCTGGGTGACGAAGTAAATGCCGACACCCTTGGAACGGATCAGGCGCACCACCTGCTCGATCTTTTCGAGCAGCGCCGGCGGCGCATCGTTGAACAGAAGGTGCGCTTCGTCGAAGAAGAACACCAGCTTCGGCTTCTCCAGATCGCCCGCCTCGGGCAGCTGTTCGAACAGTTCAGCAAGCAGCCACAACAGGAAGCTGGCGTAGAGCTTGGGCGCGTTGTAGAGCTTGTCGGCGGCGAGGATGTTGATCACGCCGCGACCCTCGCCATCGGTCTGCATGAGGTCGGCGATGTTGAGCATCGGCTCGCCGAAGAACTTGTCGCCGCCCTGCTGTTCCAGCGTCAGCAGGCCGCGCTGGATGGCGCCGACGCTGGCCGCCGAGACATTGCCGTATTGCGCGGTGAGCTCGCTGGCATGTTCGCCGACGAATTGCACGATGGCGCGCAGATCCTTGAGGTCGAGCAGCAGCAGGCCCTTGTCATCGGCGAGCTTGAAGGCGATCTGCAACACGCCGGCCTGCACCTCGTTGAGGCCGAGCAGACGCGCAATCAGCAGCGGGCCCATGTCGGAAATGGTGGCGCGCAGCGGGTGGCCGGCTTCGCCGAACACGTCCCACAGGGTCACCGTGTTCTGGCGCGGCGCCCAGTCGGCAATCGCTAGCTCGGCCAGGCGCTGCTGCAGCTTGTCCGAGGGCTTGCCGGCGGCGCCCAGGCCGGAGAGGTCGCCCTTCACATCGGCCATGAACACCGGCACGCCGATGTCGGCGAAGGACTCGGCGAGTTTCTGCAAAGTGACGGTCTTGCCGGTGCCGGTGGCGCCGGCAATCAGACCATGACGATTGGCAAACTGCGGCAGCAGGCTGATTTCCTGCTCACCCGCGCGGGCGAGCACAAGCGGTGCGGACATGCGTGAAGCTCCGTGATCTGGAGCCTCGTTTATACCGCGACTTGCCGCTTATGCGCACGCCGTATGCACGGCAGGGTGTATCTCAACCGGCGGCAGCGTGCTTGCGCGCAACAACCAGCATCGGTTCGGTGATCGATTTGGACAGGCGGCCATACAGGCGGTCCATGCCCAGCACCAGCAGCATGCGGTCGTCGCCCGCGCCATCGACGGCGAGGATGGAATCGGCCAGCACATAGCCGCCCGCCAGCACCGGCGGCAGCTCGGCGAGGCGGCTCTCGGTGACTTCGGGAATCTCGCCCAGGGCATCGACCAGCAAGCCGAAATGGGTCACATCATTACGCCGCAGCACCAGCACCTGGCGTGCCTCGCTGCTGCCCGAGGCCACCGGCTCGCCACCGTGCACGATGTGCTCGATCTGGAACACCGGAATCGGCATGCCCTCGTAGCGCAGATAGCCGGCCAGATCCTGCCCGGCGCCGGGCACCACGGTCAGGCCGTTGGCATCGACGGCTTCGAGCACCTGGGCCGAACGCACGCCATACCATTCCTGACCGATGCGGAAGGTGGCGATCTCGACCAGGGCTTCGCCGCCCGCGCGGTCGGAGAGAATCTTCGGGCGCGGCACTTCGGTCTGCACCGACTGCAGGCTGGTCTCGCAGAGCGGCACCAGAATCAGCGAGATCACCGCCTCCTGATAGGCATCGGCGCTGCCCTTGAATTCGCGATAGCCGGCCGAGCTGCGTGCGCCGACCGCGTAATACTCGCCATCGAGCGCGACGATGCCAGCGCGCCCCGTGCCGGCCGGCAGGCAGAGGAATTCGGCATCGATGGCGATTTGCTCGCCAGGGCGGAAATGCGTGTCCGAACAGGCGATGACGGCGCCCTGCGGATTGACGAAGACGCCGAAGGAGCCGGGCTGGATGCGGCCGGCCTCATCGCGCGGCAAGGCATCGCGCAGCATCGCGGCAAACTGCGGTTCGGAATCGAAGACGATGCCGACACCGCCGACCACGCGAGCATTGTCCGGCGAGCGAATCGCCGCGCCATAAATGTAAGTATGGCGGCCGTCGTAGAACGGCGTCGCCGCAAACGAGGACACCGCATAGCCCTGCGAATCGCCCAGCGCCATCACGCGGCGATGCCATTCCTCGCCGACCGGCTGGCCCAGCTTGCCGCGTTCGGCCGGGTTCGACACGGCGATGATGCGCCCTTCGACATCGAACACCACGAGGTTGGAATACACCGTGTACAGGCCGTTGATGTAGGCGAGGATCTCGCCAATGCGCGCCTCGGCATCGGCCGGCAAGTGCGGTTCGGCCAGCAGTTCGCGGAACACGGAAGTCAGTGCCCACCAGCGGCAGTCATTGGCACGCTCGTAGAGGTTGCGGTCCATGATGTCGATCGCCAGCGCGGCCTGGAAGCAGCTGTCCTGCAGAATCGCCGAGACCACGGTCTGGTGCAGGTTATTGATCGAGCGCTCGAACACCTCCTTGGTGCGACGCCCGGTATTGCTGATCTCCCACAGCAGGATCTTCGAGAAGCCCGGATTCTGCGCGCGCGCCGCGCCGCTCTGGCGCACATTGCCGTTCCACACCGAGCGGTTCAGATCGCTCTGGATGCGTGCCGCCTGCACCGGCACATCGCGCAAGGCGGCGCCGAACAGGCTGGGGCTCTGCATCACCGTGTCGAGCACTTCGCGGGCGAGCCCCTGCAGCATTTCGGAGGCGTCCTTGTTGAAGGCGTGCTGCACCGGCAGCATCACATGCCCGGTCCAGCCAGGCCCGAAATAGCCCTGGTAGCCCTGGGTCGAGCGCGTCACGGCGATGTATTCCTGCGGGCCGAAACGCACGATGCGGTACTCGGCATCGCGTACTGGAGCGAGCTGGGCACCGACCGGGATATGGAATTCGTCCGAGCTGGCGATCACTTGGCCCTGCTCGTCGAGCAAGGTCACCACCGACCAGTCATCACTGGGTACCAGATGGCTGAAGATGCCGGCCATCTCGTTGCCAAAGCGGAAACACAGACACAGCACGCCCAGCGCCACGCCATCGCTGCCACTGACGCGGTAGGAATACACCAGGGAACGCGACTTGCCGGGCAGCAGGTCGAGGCTGCCATAGCTCTCGACATAGGCGCGCGGCGTCTCCAGCGAAGCGCGCACAAGCGGCTCCTTGCTGTGCGTGACTTCGACCGACTGATCGAGGCGCAACAGCACGCGGCCCTCGGTATCGAGCAAAACAATGTCCGAATACACCGAATACTTGGCCACATACTCGGCAAAGCGGCTGTGCAGACTCGCGCGCAAAGCCGCCAGCTCATCGCCCACCACGCCGGCCGCGCTCTGCTTGAGGAAGCTGCGGATATCTTCGTCGGTGGCCAGAAAGCCGATGTCGGCGGTGCGCTCGTAGAGATTGCGGATCAGGATGTCGATTGCGACCTGCGCCTTGGAGCCAACCTCCAGCACGCATTTCTTGAGCGTCTCGGTGCCCAGCTGATTGAGCAGCGAAGTGGTCAGCTGGTTGAAAGCCTGGCGCGTGCCGCTCATGTCGGTACCGGTGCCGGAGAGCTGGCCCAGCAAGGTCAGGTTGTCCCACACCGACTGCAGGTTCTGCAGCATCTCGCGGTATTCCTCGACCGCGTTCATGTAGCGGATGACACCCGCCAGGCTATCGTCGAGATCGATGTTCTTGTACTTCACCATGCGCGTTGCTCCCGGAGTCTGCTCTGCGATCAGGCACCCGTCACGCTTTTGGCAGACAAGGCACCGCAGTCCCCTGCTGCTACGGCAAACCCCTAGAACACTTGAGGCCGAATGGAGCTTATACGTTTAAGTGCATTCTGCTTGCAGGAACAACCGGTCGCGGGCGCGCATCAGCCCGGCAAGCTGGCCCAATCCGTCGCCGCACTGAGGACGGCCAGCGCCGCCTCGAAGCCGCGCACATCGTCGGCGTCAAAGCGCGCCGGCAAGGGGCTGTCGAGGTCGAACACAGCTTTGAGCTGGCCATCGACCAGCACCGGCAGGACCAGCTCGGAGGCCGAGGCGGAATCGCAGGCGATGTGGCCGGGAAAGGCGTGCACATCCTCGATGCACTGCACGCTTCGGGTTCGCGCACAGGCGCCGCAGACGCCGCGACTGAAGGGAATGCGCACACAGGCAAGCTTGCCCTGGAAAGGCCCGAGCACCAGCTCCTCCCCGCGCGCCATGTAGAAACCGGCCCAGTTGAGCCCGGGCACAGTGTTGAAGATCAGCGCCGAGAACTGCGCCAGATTGGCCAGCCCGTCGCGCTCGCCCTCGAACACGGCGCGGGTCTGCGCCAGCAGCTGGGCGTAGGCCGCCTGCTTGGCCGGCGGGCTGGACATGTCCAGAAAATCCGAATGCTCAAAACTCACGTCGGTGCTGCTCCTGCTAAAAAGACTCACTGCACTCAGCAATGCAGTGGATTTAAGACATCTTCAGTGTTGGGGCGACGGATTGTTGACGCGAAGGACGCGAAGAAAGACCGAAGGTCCGCAAAGGCAAGCCAAAAATCGGTTTCCTTTGTGGACCTTTGCTTTTCCTTTGCGTCCTTTGCGTCCTTTGTGTCCTTTGCGTAACAACCCAGCGCATCAAACACGCACATCGCCCAACCGAAGCGTATTGGGCTGCAATCAAGGCTTGCACGCGGCAATGCATTGATCAAATGTCGCCTGGCAGCCCGCGGCCCGGCCGCAGCTGTACAGCCGCGCGCCGCACCCCTGCACGCAGGCGTTCCACTTGGCACTCCCCGCAGCGGCTGGCATCAGCAGGCTGCCGCGCTGGGATGGCGGGCTGCTGCAGCTAGCGAGATCCAGCTGGCGCGCCGGGCCGGGCAGCAGCGCCCAGTCGGCGGCCTTGGCGGCGAGATCCTGCTCGACCGCCTGGATGCCTGCGCTGTCCTTGAACACGCCGGAGTGGCGCAAGGTATCGACGGCCCAGCAATCGGCCTGGCGCGCCTGCGCGGCGGTGCGCTCGGCATCCGGCGCGAAGCCGAGGAACTGGCGGCCGCACTCGTGCGCGAAGACGAACAGGCGCGACGCGGGCAACAGCGCCGGCAGCGCCTGCGGGTTGTAGCGGATCAGCGGCTGGCCACTGTCGATGCGGTACTGCGCGACGGCGGCGAGATTCTCGTCGAGCACGGCGACCAGGGGACGGCCCTGGCGATCCAGGCAGCCATCCATGCGCAAAGGCCGTTCCGCCTGCTGCGCCAGCAGCGGCGTACACAGCACCCACAAGGCCAGCAGCATCAGCGGCTTCACCCCTATCCTCATCCCTCGCTTCATCACCACACCTCCGCAGATTTGTTGCAGATCATAAGCCGGCACAGGCACGCCAGCACACCAAGGCTGCGCGGTATAATCGCCGCCTTCGTTCAATTGCTCGGGACACACCTATGGCCGGTCACTCCAAATGGGCCAATATCCAGCACCGCAAAGGCCGTCAGGACGCCAAGCGCGGCAAGATCTTCACCCGCCTCATCAAGGAAATCACGGTCGCCGCACGCTTGGGCGGCGGTGACATCGCCACCAATCCGCGTCTGCGTCTGGCCATTGAAAAGGGCAAGGCAGAATCCATGCCCAAGGACAACATGGACAACGCCATCAAGCGCGGCACCGGCCAGCTCGAAGGCGTGACCTATGAAGAGGCGCGCTACGAAGGCTACGGCATCGCCGGCGCGGCGGTGATCGTCGATTGCCTCACCGATAACAAGGTACGCACGGTGGCCGATGTGCGCCACGCGTTTTCCAAGTACGGCGGCAATATGGGGACCGACGGCTGCGTGGCCTTCCAGTTCAAGCACTGTGGCAGCCTGCTGTTCGCGCCCGGCACCAATGAAGACGCGCTGATGGAAGCGGCCCTCGAAGCCGGCGCCGAAGATGTGCAGACCAATGACGACGGCTCGATCGAAGTGATCACCGGTCCCTGGGAATTCAGCAGCGTGCAGGAAGCGCTGGAGAAAGCCGGCTTCAAGGCCGAGTTCGGCGAAGTCAGCATGAAGGCGCAGAACGAGACCGTGCTCAGCGGCGACGACGCCGTCCGCATGCAGAAGCTGCTCGACGCGCTGGAATCGCTGGACGATGTACAGGACGTCTACACCTCGGCGGTGATGGACGAGTAAATCCTCGCCACCCTGCCCTGCCAAAGGCGGCGCGCTGCGCCAGAGCCGTTCAGTTAAAAGGCAAATTGCATTTTTGTGCGCCGATATTCAGACGCGAAGGGCGCGAAGAAAACGCAAAGCTTCGCAAAGGAAAATGCTTCTTTCTTCCCTTTGCGGACCTTCTGTCTTTCTCTGCGACCTTTGCGACAAAAATCCGTCGCCCCAAAATTGAACACGTCTTAACCGAACCGCATCCGGCGCGCTGCGCCGCTTTTTTACTTGCTGAAAGCTGCTCTTGCTCGAACGCCTACTCGCGCCGCTGTTCGTCTTCCTCTGGAGCACCGGCTTCATCGGCGCCAAGCTCGGCCTGCCGTACGCCGGGCCGCTGAGCTTCCTGCTCACGCGCTACGCCCTGGTGGTGGTGCTGATGCTGGCGGCGGCGCTGATTTTTCGTGCGCCCTGGCCGCGTGATCGGCGCGCGGTGCTGCATATCGCGGTAGCCGGCGTGCTGATCCAGGCGACCTATCTGGGCGGCGTCTTCATGTCGATCAAGGCGGGCTTGCCGGCAGCGCTCAGCGCGCTGGTGGTCGGCCTGCAGCCGGTGATCACCGCGCTGGCCTCCGGCTGGCTGCTCGGCGAGCGCGTCACGCGCCAGCAGTGGCTGGGCTTGCTGCTGGGTTTTTGCGGCGTGGCCCTGGTGGTGACCCACAGCCGCACGCCGGGCCTCGGCGGCAACTGGCCGATGCTGGCGCTGCTGCCGGCCATTGTCGCGCTGGCCGGCATCACCCTGGGCACGCTCTACCAGAAGCGCTTCTGCCCGAGTTTCGACCTGCGCAGTGGCGCCGTCATCCAGTTCGGCGCCAGCGCCGTGCTGACCCTGGCGGTCGCGCTGGCCATCGAGCCGATGCATATCGAGTGGAGCGGGCCGTTCATCTTCGCGCTGGGCTGGAACGTGATCATGCTGTCGGTGGTGGCGATCAGCTTGCTCAATGTGCTGATCCGCCGTGGCCGTGCGGTCAAGGTGACCAGCCTGTTCTATCTGACGCCGCCGACCACCGCCCTGCTCGCCTGGCTGATGTTCGATGAGACCCTGCAAGCTCTCGCCCTGCTCGGCATGGCACTCGCTGCCTTCGGCGTCTGGCTGTCGCGGCGTTAGGCCGTCCCCCAAGCGCGGTAAGATCGCTGCATGCAAACACTCAGCTTACCGCCCGCGCGCATCCTCGGCATCGACCCGGGCTTGCGCGTCACCGGCTTTGGCGTCATCGAACGGCTCGGCAACAAGCTTGCCTATATCGCCAGCGGCTGCATCAAGACGCCCTCGGACGCGACCCTGCCGGAACGCCTCAAAGTGATCCTCGCCGGTGTACAGGAAGTCGTCGACACCTACCAGCCGGCTGAAGCAGCGGTCGAAATCGTCTTCGTGAACGTCAATCCGCAATCGACTTTGTTACTGGGTCAGGCACGCGGCGCGGCGATTTGCGGCCTTGTTTCGCGCAATCTGCCGGTGATGGAATACACCGCGCTGCAGGTCAAACAGGCGGTGGTCGGCTACGGCAAGGCCAACAAGGAACAGGTGCAGCACATGGTCAAGCGCCTGCTGCAATTGCCCGGCGATCCGCAGGCCGACGCGGCCGACGCGCTGGCCTGCGCCATTGCCCATGCCAATGGCGGCAGCGCCGGCGGCCTGCTCGGCAACCTCGGTACGCGCAGCAAGAAACGCGGTAGCCGCATCGTCGCCTGATGCCATCGGCAATGTGTAAAAGCGCTCACAATTGCTTGCAACTGCAGGTCCTCGCCCGCATGGCTGGCCCGTTAATGTGCTCACCAGGCAACACTTTCAGCTTTGCCTGATCAAGCCCTTAGGGAGACATGCCATGAAACTCGCATTGAGCCTCACCGCCCTCACCATGATGAGCCTTGCCAATCTTGCCCAAGCCCAGGCCCCTGCTGCGCCGGTGGCTGGCGAAGTCCGCCAGGACACACGTGAGATCCGCGCAGAGCGCAAGGAAATCCGCCAGGACAAGCGCGCCATTGCCGGTGATCGCCACGAAACGCGCCGCGACGCCGCCGCCCTGCGCCAGGATCGCCGCGCTGGCGATGCAGCCGGCGCCAAGGCGGCCCGCCAGGCGCTGCATGCCGATCACCGCGAACTGCATCAGGAGCGCGTGGCGCGTCACGCAGATCGCAAGGATCTGCACCATGACCGCGTCGCACGCCGTCACGACATCGCCCGCGCCGCCAAGTAAACCCGCGCTGCAGACGTAAAAAAGGCCGCTCATCTTGCGATGAGCGGCCTTTTTGCGAACGCCAGCAGCGCTCAGTCCTTGCCGTACATCACGCGCCCTTCAACCAGGGTGTAACGCGTCACACCGGGCAGCGAGAGGCCCAGGAAGGGCGTGTTCTTGCCCTGGCTCTTCAGCGAGGCGCGGCTCACCACGCGCTCGGCCTGGGCATCGAAGATGCACACGTCGGCCCGTGCGCCAACGCCCAGATGGCCGCCCTTGGTGATGCCCATGATGCCTGCCGCATCGGCAGTGATGCGCGAGAGCGCGTCGAGCAGGGAGACGCCGGATTCCTGCGCCCACTTAAGGGTCAGCGGCAACAGCAGCTCCAGACCGGTGGCACCGACTTCGGACTCGGCAAACGGCATCTGCTTGGCATCGTCATCGACCGGCGTGTGGTCCGAGCAGACGGCGTTGATGCGGCCATCGGCGAGACCGGCGCGCAGGGCTTCGCGGTCGCGCTGGCTGCGCAGCGGCGGGTCCAGATGGCAGAGCGGATTGAAGTAGCCGATATCGACATCGCACAGATGCAGGTAGTGCGCCGCCACGTCGCAGGTGACATCGACGCCAAGCTTGCGCGCCTCGTCGATCAGCTGCAGGCCGGCCGCCGAGCTCAGGCGGGTGACGTGCAGCTTGACGCCGGTGGCTTGCGCCAGCTTCAGGTGCGTAGCCAGCGCCACCGTCTCGGCCTCGACCGGGATGCCGGTCAGGCCCATGCGCGAGGCCACATCGCCGTCGTGCGCCACGCCGCCCTGGCCGAGGAAGGGGTCCGCCGGTTGCAGCCAGACGCGGAAGCCGAAAGTGGCCGCGTACTGCATGGCGCGCAACAACACTTGCGTATCGACCAGGGGCACATTGGCCTGGCTGAAGGCCACGCAGCCGGCTTCGACCAGCTCGGCCATCTCGGTGATGCGCTGGCCCTTGAGACCGGCGGTCAGCGCGCCGACCGGATAGACGTGGGCGCGGTTGAGGCTGCGTGCGCGGAAGCACAGCATTTCGACCAGGCCCGGCTCGTCGAGCACCGGATCGGTATCCGGCGGGCAGGCCAAGCTGGTGATGCCGCCGGCCATTGCGGCTTCCATTTCGGATTCCAGCGTGGCCTTGTATTCGAAGCCGGGCTCGCGCAGGCGCGCCGCCAGATCGATGAGGCCGGGCGCGACGACGAGGCCGCTGGCGTCTATCGTGCGGTCGGCGACGAAGCCGGCCGGCGCGCTGCCGACGGCGACGATCTTGTCATCGCTGATGAACAGGTCTTGCTGGGCGTCGATCTTGTTGGCCGGATCGACGAGGCGGCCGTTCTGGATGTGAATGTTCATTTTTTTAATCCTGAAAAACGCTCACCGCAAAGGCGCAAAGGCAATGCAAAGGGCCGCGAAGGCGTGTGTTTGACCGAATCGCCATGTCTGTCTGCTCTGCTTCATACGCGTCTATTCGCTTGTCGGAAAAGTCCAGCTGCAGGCTTTGCGGCCCTTTGCGCTCTCTTTGCGCCTTTGCGGTGAAGCATCAGCCCCCTGCCAGCATGCTCATGACCGCCATGCGCACCGCGATGCCGAAGGTCACTTGCGGCAGGATCACGGCGTGCTGGCCGTCGGCGACGGCGGAATCGATTTCGACACCGCGATTCATCGGCCCCGGGTGGAGCACGATGGCATCGGGCTGGGCGACGGCAAGCTTCTCGGGGGTGAGGCCCCAGACCTTGAAGTATTCCTGGCTGGAGGGCAGCAGGGCGCCCTGCATGCGCTCGTTCTGCAAGCGCAGCATCATCACCACATCAACGCCGCGCAAGCCCTCGTACATATCGTGGAAGACGCGCACGCCGAGGCGTTCGACGCCGGTCGGCAGCAGGGTTTTGGGGCCGATCACGCGCACTTCGGGCACGCCCAGCGTGGTCAGCGCGGCGATCTCGGAACGCGCCACACGCGAGTGCAGCACGTCGCCGACCACCGCCACGGTCAGCTTGGTGAAGTCTTTCTTGTAGTGACGGATGGTGTACATGTCGAGCAGGCCTTGCGTCGGGTGCGCATGGCGGCCGTCGCCGGCATTGACCACCGAGATGTGCTCGCGCCCGGTCGCCTGCAGATGCTGGGCGATCAGGTAGGGCGCGCCGCTCGAGGCGTGACGCACGACGAACATGTCGGCGCCCATCGCACAGAGGTTGTCGACCGTGTCGAGCAGGGTTTCGCCCTTGTTGGTCGAGCTGGTCGCGACGTTCAGATTGATCACGTCGGCCGACAAGCGCTTGGCGGCAATCTCGAATGTCGTGCGGGTGCGCGTGCTGTTCTCGAAGAACACATTGAACACGCTCTTGCCACGCAGCAGCGGCACCTTCTTGACCTCGCGCTCGGCCACTTCGGTGAAGGGCTCGGCGGTGTCGAGAATCTGTTCGAGAATGCGGCGCGGCAGCCCGTCTAGGGTCAGCAGGTGCTGCAGTTCACCGTTGGCGGTGAGTTGGGGATTACGCATCGGTCATCAACCTGAAGGAAAGTTCGCCGGACTCCGCACGCGACAATTGCAGGCTCGCTCCGGCAGGCAGTGGATCGGTCAGGGTCAGCGGGCAGTAGCTCGGCGCGATGGGCAGCTCGCGCCCGCCACGGTCGGCCAGTACCGCCAGTTCAACGCGGCCGGGACGGCCGTAATCGAAGAGTTCATTGAGCGCGGCACGCGTGGTGCGGCCGGTGAACAACACATCATCGACGAGGATCACCGTGCGGCCGTCGATATCGAAGGGGATATCGCTCTTGCGCGGTCGCGCATGCAGGCCGCGCGAGTTGTAATCGTCGCGGTAGAAGGCGACATCCAGCGTGCCCAGCGGCTCGGCGAGGCCCAGCTCGGCGTGCAGGCGCTCGGCCAGCCAGACGCCGCCGGTGTGGATGCCGATCATCACGGAATCGGCGCGCAGCGCCGGGCGGATCAGCGCGACAAGCTGCGCGCACAGGTGTTCAGCGTCAGGAAGTTGCATGATGGTCCAGATAACTCTGCAGGATTCGTTGGGCGGCGACTGCATCGAGCAGCCGCTTGCGTTCGCGCCAGTCGCGGGCCAGCTTGCCGCCCGCTTCCCTGAGGATTTCCTCGGCCTCGGCCGAACTCAGGCGCTCGTCAAACAGTTCCACCGGCAAGGCATAGCGCCCGTTGAGCTGGTTGGCGAAGCGGCGGCAGCGTGGCGCCATCTCGTGCTCGCTGCCGTCCTCGGTCGAGGGTAGCCCGACCACCAGACGCGCCGGTTGCCATTCCGCAATCAACTTGCCGATTTCGGCAAAGCGCAGCTCATTGGCCTCGCCATGAATCACCTTGAGCGGCTGCGCCAGCCCGCTCTCCGTCTCGCCGACCGCGACGCCGATACGTGCGGTGCCGAAGTCGAAGCCAAGCAGGGTCGGCATCCGGCTCAGGCGTGCCCGGCGACGTCGGACAGATTGGTGAAATCGATGCCGAGCAGCTGCATCGCCGCCGTCAGGCGCTCTTCGGGCGGCACGCTGAAAATGATCTGCGACTCGGCCGGCACCGTCAGCCAGGCGTTCTGCGCCAGCTCTTCTTCAAGCTGGCCGGCGTTCCAGCCCGAGTAACCGAGGGTGATCAGCACCTCGCCCGGCTCGCCGGAGACGCCCATTGCCTGCAGGATGTCCTTGGAACTGGTCAGCGCGATCTCGTCATTGACGCGCAGGCTGGACTGCCACTCGCCCACCGGGCGATGCAGCACAAAGCCGCGATCGGTCTGCACCGGGCCGCCAAAATACACCGGCTGCTCGGCCAGCTCGCCCGCGTCGATGGGGATATCCACGCGCTCGAACAGACCCTCGATGGTCAGGTCGATAGGGCGGTTGATGACCACGCCCAGAGCGCCCTCGTCGTTATGTTCGGCAACATAGACCAGGGTGCGCGAGAAGTTGGGATCCTCCATGGCCGGCATGGCGATGAGGAAGTGATGGGTGAGGTTCACGTTTTGCACGGCTGCATTGTATCGCGCCTTGTCGCAGAATGTGCCTCATGACAAGCCCTCACTCATGCTCCGATAGCGCCGCCCTGGTCTGGTTCCGCCGCGACCTGCGCGACTTCGACCACGCCGCCCTCTACCACGCCTTGCGCGCCCATCGCCGCGTGTTCTGCGCCTTCGTGTTCGACACAGAAATCCTCGACGCCCTGCCCGGTCAGGGCGCGCCCGGCAGCCCGCGCAGCGACCGCCGCATCGACTTCATCCACGCCAGCCTGCTCGAACTCGACACCGCACTGCGCAGCGCCGGCGGCGCGCTGATCGTGCGACACGGCCGCGCAAGCCAGGAACTTCCCGCCCTGGCGCGCGAACTGGGCGTTGCCGCCGTATTCACCAACCACGACTACGAACCGGCCGCCATCGCGCGCGATGCCGCCGTCGCCACAGCGCTGGCCGACTCCGGCATCGCCTTCACGAGCTTCAAGGATCAGGTGATCTTCGAGCGTGACGAAGTGCTGACCCAGGCGGGCAAGCCCTTCGGCGTGTTCACGCCCTACAAGAACGCCTGGCTGCGCAAGCTTGGAGAAGCGGGTGGCGAGTTCTACCTGCAAAGCTACCCGGTCGAGCGCTACCGCGCGCATCTTGCCGCCAGCCCGCTGGCGAGCGGCATTCCGCCGCTGGAAGCGCTGGGCTTTGCAGCGAGCAATCTCGCCGCGCTGCGCCTGCCCACCGGCATGTCGGGCGGCGCCGCGCTGTTTGAAGCCTTTCTCGCACGCATCGATCAATACAAAGCCGCCCGCGACTTCCCCGCCGTCAAAGGCGTCTCCTATCTCTCCACGCATCTGCGCTTTGGCACCGTGAGCATCCGCCAGCTCGCACGCGCCGCCTGGCAGCGCAGCGGCGTCTTGGGCAATGAGGGCGCAGCGACCTGGCTGTCGGAACTCGTCTGGCGCGACTTCTACCAGCAGATCCTGTTCCACCACCCGCAAGTCGTCGAGCACGCCTGGAAGCCTGAATACGATGATCTGCAATGGGAAAGCGGGCTGGCCGCCGACGCGCTGTTCGACGCCTGGTGCGCGGCACGCACCGGCTACCCCATCGTCGACGCGGCGATGCGCCAGCTCAACCAGACCGGCTTCATGCACAACCGCCTGCGCATGGTTACTGCGAGCTTCCTTACCAAGGACCTGGGCATCCACTGGCTGCACGGCGAGCGCTACTTCGCCCTGCATCTGAACGATTACGACTTGTCCGCCAACAACGGCGGCTGGCAATGGGCCGCCTCCACCGGCTGCGACGCCCAGCCCTACTTCCGCATCTTCAACCCGGTCTCGCAATCCGAGAAGTTTGACGCCCAGGGCACATTCATCCGCCGCTACCTGCCCGAACTCGCGCAAGTGCCCGACAAATACATCCACGCCCCCTGGCTAATGCCTGCACTCACCCAGCAGGCCACCGGCTGTGTGATCGGCGACCACTACCCGGCACCTGTCGTTGATCACGCCACGGCACGCGAGATTACGCTGGCGCGGTTCAAGCGTGGCTGAGCGAACAAAGCACACGTTCGGCCAAGAAAAATACATGCGGCATGTAAAGTTTTTAGGCCTATTCCCGTTAGCAGGCTGATGCAAAACTTTTTTCAACCTCAAAATCACATGATTTCAGGGGTGCTTCGAGCCTCAGCCACCTTGAAAAAATGGCTTGTAGGCGATTCTGAGAGGTTGTCATATTTTCAGGTGGCTTTGAATTTTGTTTTGCATCAGCCTGTTAGGCGTCTAACAACATCCAATTCCGGCGCGACGCCCAACACCGATTGGCTGACCGCACCCCCCAGACCAACATACAGAGACACTCATGCAGACACTGCTTAAACCCGCCGTCTGGCTGATGTCGCAGCTCAAGTTCTCAGCCAAGCTTTTAGTCGTTGCAGCAGCGATTATCCTGCTGGTACTCAGCTTGATCGTGACTACATTCACACAATTTGATGCAAATCGCGAGGCAGCCAAATCAGAATTGCGAGGCATCACAGTCTTGCGCCCGGCACTTGATCTGGTTTCGGCCTTGCAAGTGCACCGCGGCACCAGCTCAGCCGCCATTGGTGGTGATGCCGCCATGAAATCAGCCCAGCCCGAGAAGGCCGAGCAGGCAGACAAACTATTTACCGCACTCCAGACGGCGCTCGCCGAGGCCGCGCTCAGCAGCGAGTTGAACAAAGCTTTCGAAGCGCTCAACACACAATGGAAATCGCTGCGCGAAAATGGCATGTCCATGCCCCAGCAGCCCAACTTCAAAGCCCACACAGACTTGATCGAGGGCACCATGCTCTTCATTTCCAATCTGGCGGAAGAGTCTGGGTTGATTCTGGACCCTGAGGCCGAAACTTACTTCTCCATCGTCCTGACTGCAGAACAAGCCCCCAGACTGACTGAGCTGCTAGGTCGTCTGCGTGGCATGGGGGCCGGTTTCCTTGCCAGCAAGCAAATGACCGATTTGCAAAAAGCCGATTTCCTGGGCTTCATGGGCGGGATGAACAGCAAGCTGCAAGACTTCCATCTCAGCCTTGCACAATCGCAACGCAACTCGCCCGAGGCGCACAAAGCCGCGCTCCAGTCGCTGCAAAGCGGCCTTGCAGAAGAGATCGATCAGGTCCGGAAACTGGCTGAACGTGAGATCGTAGAGCAGTCCTTTTCTATCCCGGCAAGCGAATACTTCGCTGCGGTCTCAAAACCCATCAAACGCATCAACGACGCCAACCACAATTTCTTGCTTCCGCTCATCGAGCAGCAGCTGGCTGCGCGCGTGAGCCACTACAACACGCTCTTCATCGCACTGAGCGCGGTAACGCTACTGGTCTGCATGATCTGTCTGTACCTGTTCGCAGGCTTTTACACGGGTCTGAATGCTTCTTTAAAGCAGCTGATCGCAACATCGAGAGTCGTGGCTAACGGTAACCTGTCGCAACGCGTGACAATTTCCAGCAAGGACGAATTTGCTGACGTTGCCCGCGAATTCAACGCCATGGCTGATGCCTTCAGCAGAACCGTCCGTGAAGTTCAGGCCTGCGCCAATGACGTTTCGCAGTCTGCGGAGTCTCTGGCCGGGACTGCGCAACACGTCGCATCCAGCTCGTCAGCGCAAAACGAGGCGGCTTCACGCATGGCCGCCGCCATGGAAGAAATGGCCGTCAGCATTGGCGAGGTCGCCGAACACGCCAATACCGCAGCAGACAAAGTCACCGAAAGTGGCGCGCTATCGAGCAGCGGTTCGCTGCACGTCGAACGGTCGACGAATGAAATCAGCTCGGTCGCCAGTATGGTCACGGAAACTGCCTTGCAAATACGCGCGCTGGGTGACGAATCCGTGCGCATTGGCAGCATGGTGAATGTCATCAAGGATATTGCCGATCAAACCAATCTGCTTGCACTCAATGCAGCCATTGAAGCTGCACGTGCAGGCGAAACCGGGCGCGGCTTCGCCGTCGTCGCGGACGAAGTTCGCAAACTGGCAGAACGCTCAGCACGCGCAACAGAAGAAATTGGCGCCGTCATCCAGTCCATTCAGCAAAATACTGCACGCGCTGTCGAGACCATGGAGGCTGGCGTAGGTCGAGTACATAAAAGCGTAGACATTACGAATATGGCCAGTGGCGCCATGCAACAGATTCACCACCACTCTGAAATCGTTCGTCATTCAGTTGCGGAAATTGCGACCGCGCTGCGTGAGCAGCGCAACACCATTAATGATGTCGCGCGCACGGTCGAAAACGTTGCTCAAATGAGCGATGAAAACCATCAGGCCGTCAGCCAAACCACCACAACCGCATCCAAGTTGCGCGCGCTCTCGCAGACCATGCTCAGTACAGTCCAACGCTTTCATGTGTAATTCCGATCACGCCTACGCTCTGTCCAGGCGATGACGACACAAGATCGGCCCATAGCGCCACAGGTAGAGCAGGAAGGCGAAGCTCCACACCAGGGCGGCGAGCCACAGGCCGCTGATGTAGGCGGCGGGCCATAGCAGCACCGGCAGCACGCGCGCCAGCACGGCCAGCACCAGGGCGCCGTAGGCGGTGGCTTCGAGCCAGTCGACGCGCAGCATGCGGCCGGTGTGGCCGAGCGCGGTGCGGGTGATCATGGCGAGGATCAGGCCGGCCATGGCGCCGACGGTGAGCACGTGCAGCACGGCGCTGTGCGCAGCCGGCCACCACGGGCTGGCGGCCAGCAGGAGCAGCGCGACGAGGATCCAGGCATGCGCCAGATGCAGGCTCCACAGCAGCGGCTTGCCGAGGCTCGCCTGCGGGCGCCAGCCCTGGCAGCGGACGATCTGCGCCAGCGCGGCCGGCAGGGCCAGCGCAGCACACAGGACGGCCGATGCGTCCAGCGCCCAGGCCAGCAAGGCGCCGCCGGTGAGAGCCAGCGCGGCGGATTCGACGCGTGCATCACGCCACACGAGCGCACGGCCGCCACTGGCGGTGAAGCCGGGCACGATGCGGCCGGCAATCACGGTTTCGAGCATGGTCACCAAGGCGACCGCCAGATGCAGGCCGAGCGGCGGCGACACCGCCAGCCAGCCGGCCACCGCGGCATGCACCAGGGCATTGGCGGCGGTGAGCAGGAGCAGCATCAGCGGCAGAAAGTAGTTGCGCCGCTGGCGCGCGCGCCACAGCGCGGGGGCAATCGCCAGCGCGGCGAGCGGCAGGAAAGCCAGATCGAGCACGGCAGCCAGCCCGTGCGGGCCGCTGAGCATCGCAACACGCGCCGCCAGCCACAGCAGCGCCAGTGCTGCCAGCGGCTTGCCGCGAGGCATGGCCTGACCGGTCCAGTTGCCGACGGCGGTGAACAGGAAGCCGACGATCACCGCCGCGGCAAAGCCGAAGATCATCTCGTGCCCGTGCCAGATCAGGGCCGGCAGCGCCGGCTCAAGACGCAGCCAGCCGGTGATCAGCAGCAGCCAGAGCGGAATCAGCGTCGCCGCCAGCGCGGCCGCCAACAGATAGAAGGGCCGCAGCCCCAGCGAGAACAAAGCCATGCCCGGTGGCGGGCCGGCTTTGCGACGACGCGGTTCCTCGATGATGATGACGGCCATGCGGCTCTCCCGGGTGGCCCACAGGCCGTGTGAAGCAGACATAAAAAAGCCTGCCAGCGGCAGGCCTTGTATTGCGTTAAAGCGCGCTCAGGCCTTCTTGACCCAAGCCATGCACCAGCCCTTGGCGGCCACGTCCTTGCCACCGAAGGCGCCACAGGGGCCGCTGGCAGCGCCGGCCTTGGCGGTGTATTGGGTGCAGTTTGCACAGGTGTTGCCGACCTTGTAGGCGGGGTATTTCTTGGCGTCGACCTTGCTGGCGTCGGCCTTGTAGCCCAGCGCGATGGCGGTCGGATCATTTTCTTCCAGCTTGGCGGCAGCGGCGGTACGCACGCTCAGTGCGCCAACAGAAGCAACGGAGACGATGGACATGAAACGGCGGCGGCTAATCATGATGAAGTCCTCTGTGTTGGGTTGAAACGGTCAAGCGTGAGGACACTATACGAAAAAACAGTGCAGACCTTGCGCCGCATCAAGTATTTTCCCGCCGCTTCTGCTTGTTACGCGTAAACACGGAGTGCCGCAGATGCTTACCTGATGCGCCTCGGCAGGGCCGCCGGCGCGCGCAAAGCGCGCCACCCCCTACGCTGAACACGCCCTCACCCATCACCTGGCCTATAATCCGCCCTCGCCGACTGAATGGGTGTTTTATGAACGTGCTGTTTGAAGAGGATGGGTCTTTCAAGACGGGGACCATCCTCAGTGACCAAGACAGCTCGCTGCAAGTGGAAACACCACATGGCAAGCGGGTCAAGCTCAAGGCAGCCAACGTGCTGCTGCGCTACAACGCGCCTTCTGCCAGCGAGCTGCTGGCGCGCGCGACGAGCGAGAGCGCGACCCACGAGACCGATTTCCTGTGGGAGATGTGCGGCGATGCTGAATTCGCGTTTGCCGACTTCGCCGCCGACTACTACGGCCACACGCCCAGCGCGGTAGAAGCCACCGCCCTGCTGCTGTCGCTGCAGGCCGCGCCGATCCACTTCCACCGCAAGGGCAAGGGGCGCTTCCGCAAGGCGCCGCCGGAGATCCTGCAAGCGGCGCTGGCGGCGCAGGAGAAGAAGCGCCTGCAGCAAGAGAGCATCGAGCGCATGAAGAACGAACTGCTGAGCGGCACCCTGCCGGCAGAGTTCGCGCCCATGCTGCGCCCGCTGCTCTACAAGCCGGACCGCAACAAGCTCGAAACCAAGGCGCTCGAAGCGGCCTGCGAGGCCTCCGGCCAATCGGCGGCGCAGCTCCTGCTCAAGGCCGGCGCCCTGCCCAGCGCCTACGACTACCTGCTCGGCCGTTTCCTGTTCGAATACTTTCCGGAAGGCAGCGGCTTTCCGAGTCTGCCGGCGCCGGAGACGCGCGACGAGCTGCCGCTGGCCGAGGTCGAAGCTTTCTCGATCGACGATGCGACTACCACCGAAATCGACGATGCGCTGTCGATCCGCCCGCGCGAGGGTGGCGGCTGGACGGTCGGCATCCACATCGCCGCGCCGGGCCTGGGCATCACGCCGGGTTCGGACTACGACAAGCTGGCGCGCAAGCGCCTGTCCACGGTCTACATGCCGGGCAACAAGATCACCATGCTGCCCGACGAGCTGGTCAGCATCTTCACGCTTGGCGCCGGTTCAGCACGGCCGGCGCTGTCGCTGTATGTCGAGGTGAATGCCGATTACTCGATGGGCGCCATGCGCTCCTGCATCGAGCGCGTGCCGGTCAGCGCCAATCTGCGCCATCACGAGATCGAAGGCCTGTTCAATGAAGAGACGCTGGCCCAGGGCGGCGCCGACTTTCCCTTCAAGCGCGAACTGACCACGCTGTGGGAATTTGCCACCGTGCTCGAAGCCGGCCGCGGCAAGCCCTCGGCCAACCAGAACGCGATGGACTTCAACTACTACGTCGATTGGGACGTGCAGACCGAAGACGGCCCCGGCCAGGTCAGCATCGAGCGCCGCAAGCGCGGCTCGCCGCTCGACAAGCTGGTCGCCGAGCTGATGATTCTGGCCAATAGCAGCTGGGGCAAACTGCTGCACGAAGCGGGCATCCCGGCGATCTACCGTGCCCAGGGTGGCGGCCGCGTGCGCATGACCACCGCTGCCGCGCCGCACGAAGGTCTCGGCGTCGATTGCTATGCCTGGTCGACCAGCCCGCTGCGCCGCTATGTCGACCTCTGCAATCAGTGGCAGCTGATCGCCCACCTGCGCGGCGAAGCGCCGCACTTCCCGCCGCGCTCGGCCGAGCTGGCGGCGGCGATGAACGACTTCGACGTCACCTACAACGCCTATGCCGACTTCCAGCGCGGCATGGAGCGCTACTGGTGCCTGCGCTGGCTGCGCCAGGCCGGCATCCGCGAAACGGCGGCCCGCGTGCTGCGCGAGAACATCGTGCGCCTCGAAGAAGTGCCCCTGGTGTTCAAAGTGCATTCGCTGCCGGCGCTGAACAGCGGCGAGCGCGTGCAGCTCTCGCTCGAACACTTTGACATGCTTGGCGTTGAACTGCGCGCACGCTACCTCGCCACCCTGCCGCCGCTGACGCAGACACCGGAGACAGACGGCGAGGACGAGGCAACGAGCCCGGCGTAAAATTCCGCCCCATGTCGCCGCGCCCGAAACCCTCGCCCAAACCTACACGCAAGCCTGCGGTGCTGGCGCTGAGCATCGCTGCACCGGCCAAATCCTACGCGGTGGCGCTGGGCGCCGGCCTGTCGGTGCTGGCGCACGCGGTCTTGCTGGCCAGCGGCTTCATCAATGTGCCGGCCGGCGGCAAACAGCAGGATCGCGGCCTGCAGATCGTGCTGGTCAACGCCAAGCACGCGCGCAGCCCGCGTGATGCGCAGGCGATTGCGCAAGCCAATATGGATGGCGGCGGCAATACCGACAGCAAGGACCTCTCCAGCTCGCCGCTACCACCCGAGCAACGCGAGCAGTTGGGCGACTCGCTCAGCGATGCCAGTCGCCGCGTACAAGAGCTGGAAGCACGCCAGCAAGCCCTGTTGGCGCAGGCCAAAAGCGCCGCCGCAATCACCCCGTCGAGCGGCAAACGCTCACCGCAAGGCGCCCAGGCCGCAGCACCCCGTGACGGCAATGCGCTGGACGACAAAAGCCGCGTGATGAGCCAGCAGGAAGCGGTGGTCGAGCAGATGCTGCGCCAGTACGCGCAGCGCCCGCGCAAGACCGTCATCGCGCCGCGCACGCGCGAGTCGCGCTTTGCCCTCTACGCCGAGAGCTGGCGCAAGACGGTGCAGGACATGGGCACGCTGAAATTCCCCAAGGATGTGAACGGCAAGCCGATCTACGGCAGCGTCATGCTGTCGGTGGAAATCAACCGTTATGGCAAGGTGCTCGAAGTCAAGGTCGAGCGCAGCTCGGGCAGCCGCCGGCTCGACGAGGCGGCGGTGCGCATCGTGCACATGGCCTCGCCCTTCAAACCGTTCCCGCCCGAAGTGGCGCGCGACACCGACATCCTCGCGCTGGTGCGCACCTTCAACTTCCAGCAAAGCTTCGGCGATGCGGTGGTCGATGTAAAAGACGCGCTGGCCAGGTAAGCGCCAGCGCCAAGCCATCGCGCAGAAACTGCGCTAAGCGTCGCCCTCCTCGGCGAGAAACGGCAGGCGCAGGCGTCGCTCGGCATCCTCGGCCGCCACCGGCCGACTCAGCAGATAACCCTGTGCCAGATCACAACCGCAGTCGCGCAGCGCCTGCAAAGTCTCCAGATCCTCGACGCCCTCGGCCACCACCTGCAGCCCCAGGCTGTGCGCCAGGCCGATGGTCGAGCGCACGATGATGGCGTCCTGCTCGTCGCTGAGCATGTCGCAGACGAAGGAGCGGTCGATCTTCAGCGCGCGCAGCGGCAGGCGCTTGAGGTAGGCCAGCGAGGAATAACCGGTACCGAAGTCGTCGATGGACAGGCTCATGCCCAGCTGCACCAGGCGTTCGACGACGACCATGGCGCGGTCCGGATCGCCGATCAGCGCGGTCTCGGTAATTTCCAGCTCCAGCAGATGCGGCGGCACCTGGAATTCCTGCAGCAGCGCCGCCATCGAATCGGGGAAGGTCACATCGAGCAGGTTGCGCGTCGACAAGTTGATCGCCACCGGCAGATCGATGCCGCGCAGATGCCAGTCATGCATCTGGCGTAGCGCCGAGCGCGCCACCCACAGCGTGAGCGGGCGGATCAGGTCACTGGTCTCGGCGAACTGGATGAACTCGCCGGGCGGAATCTGCCCCAGCTGCGGATGCCGCCAGCGCACCAGAGCCTCGCAACCGGCCCACTTGCCGGTCGACAGCTCCAGCTGGGGCTGAAAGTGCAGCACCAGCTGATTGGTGACGATGGCCGAACCCAGCTCGGTCATCATCGCCAGACGGCGCGGATTGTGCTGATCGTGTTCGGGGTCGTAGGCGCAAATGTTGCCGACCGTGCTCTTGGCCGCGTACATGGCCACATCGGCACAGCGCAGCAAGGCATTGCTCGAATCGCCGTGCTGCGGGTAGATCGCCACGCCGATGCTGCCGCCCAGCTCGATGGCGATGCCCTGCACATCGAAGGGCCGGCGCAGTGCGCGGCACAGCATGCCGGCCATGTCCATGGAGTCGTCCAGCGACTCGGTGGCGCGCAGCAGGATCGCGAACTCGTCGCCGCCCAGGCGCGCCAGCATGGCGTCGTAACCGCTGAGCGCCTCGCTCAAGCGTTCGCCGACAAACTTGATCAGCAAATCGCCCGCGTGGTGGCCCAAGGTGTCATTGACCTCCTTGAAGCGGTCCAGATCGAGCAGCATCAGGCAGACCGACTGCGCCCGCTCGCTGGCGGCGCGAATGGCGCGCCCGGCCTCGCGATGCAGATGCGCGCGATTGGGCAGCAGGGTCAGCGAATCGTGCATCGCCTGGTGTTCGAGCACCTGCACATGGCGCGCATTGACCATCGCCAGCGCGACCGTCTGGCAGACCGTGTTGAGGGTTTCCATCTCGATATCGCCGAAGCTCTTGTGCGCTTCGTGATAGAGCAAGCCGATGCTGCCCAGGCCTTCTTCGCCAAAACTCAGCGGCATCACCACCAGGGAATTGAAGCCGCAGGCAACCAGGCCACGCTTGCCGTCCTCGCTGATCCGCTCGTCGTGCAGCACATTGCCGCTGATCAGGATGCGGTGCTGGCGCATCGCCAAGCCCGCCAGGCTGCCCTTGACCGGCACGCCATACACATCGATGGATTCCAGATCATTGGCGAGCACGCCATCGACGACGATGCGGCGCATGCGCTCGCCGCCGGGCATCACCTGCAGGAAGGTGATGCAGGGCACGTCTTGCAGCATGCGCATCACGCGCACGGTTTCTTCGGCGATCAGGCGCACATCGGTCATGCCGTGCAGGCGACTGGCCAGCCGATTGACCAGCTGCAAGGCGCCATTGCGCCGCGCCAGTTGCAGCGCGGACTGCTGCCGCACGCGCTCGGCCATGCGCCGCTCGGTGACATCGCGCACGATGGCCAGCACCACATGTTCGCCATGGCTGATCATCGACGCAGCGCTGATCTCGGCATCCCACTCGACACCATCGGGACGCTTGAAACGCCACTCGAAGAACACCGGCACGCCGTCCTGCAGCGAGCGCTGGATGTCCTGCAGCTTCTCGGTCGACACGCAGCCATCGGGCTGGATCAGCGGCGACAGATCGCCACGCCGCGAATTGGCCAGGGTCTCCAGCGAGCAGCCGAACAAGGCCTGGCCACGCGGATTGCAGGAGACGATGCGCTCGCCCTTGAAGGTCAGGATGGCGTCGCCCGCGGCATTGAACAGCACGCGATAGCGCCGCTCACTGTCTTTGAGTGCATGAAAGACCAGCAGGTGCGACACCAGATCGGCCACCGAGGTGGCGAAATGCAGTTCCTCGCGTGTCCACAGGCGGGCGCTGCCGACATGCTCGACGCGCAGCAAGCCGCCAGGGCGGGCGCCGTTGCGCAGGTTTGCATCGATCACCGCGCCGATGCCATTGGGTTGGAAGTAGCCTTGCAGCAGCTCGGCGTAGCGCGCGTCATTGAGTACATCGGCCGAATCCATGCAGCGACCGGCCGCCAGCGCGCGGAAGTAGTTCGGCGCGGTCGCAACGGAGAGTTGCGGTGCCTGGGCATAGCGCAGATCGTTGGCATCGAAATGCAGGGCACATTCGGCCAGCGTCGCCGTGTCGCCAAACAGCCAGACGCCGACTCGCGCCACATCCAGGGCCTGGCTCAGGCTGTTGCTGATCTGCAGCAGGGCACCGCGCAAATCGCTGTCCCACAGAAGTTCGTTGCTGGCGAGTCGTTCAAATGCGGCGGACAGATTGCCTGGCAAGGGCTCGCTTTGTTCTAGAGACGGGAAATTCATTGTTGTTGTGTTCGCTTCCTGATTGCCTGCACACCCGGACACACTTGCTCTAGCTCCCGGGCCGCCACGCCATCCGCCGGATCAGCGTCAACAGGCCCTCTGCCACTAACGGCCTGCCGTGCGCACGGCGCAGGGTTAGCAGAGCTTGAAGGCATGTCAGCACCGCAGCCTCACGCCGGCCTTGGCGAAGCGGCGCAGCAAAATTCCACAGGCATGAAAAAGGGGCGCCGCAGCGCCCCTTGTCAAAGCCCGTCGTGCAGCTTTTTCAGCGCTGCACCTGGCTCACATCGCGCACTGCGCCGGTATCGGCGCTGGTGGTCAGCGCGGCATAGGCCTGCAGCGCGGCGGAGACCAGACGCTCACGCTTGACCGGCTTCCAGGCCTGGGCGCCGCGCGCTTCCATCGCCGTCTCGCGACGCATCAGCTCTTCATCGCTGATGGCGAGGTTGATGCTGCGATTGGGAATGTCGATCTCGATGGTGTCGCCATCTTCAATCAGGGCGATGCCGCCACCCATCGCCGCTTCCGGCGAGGCATGACCAATCGACAGGCCCGAGGTGCCGCCGGAGAAACGGCCGTCGGTGAGCAGCGCGCACTGCTTGCCGAGGCCTTGCGACTTCAGGTACGAGGTCGGGTAGAGCATCTCCTGCATGCCCGGGCCGCCCTTGGGGCCTTCGTAGCGGATGATCACGACATGGCCGGCCTGCACCTTGCCCTCGAGGATGCCCTCGACCGCGTCTTCCTGGCTCTCGAAAACAATCGCCTTGCCGGTGAACTTCCAGATCGATTCATCGACGCCAGCGGTCTTGACGATGCAACCCTTCTCGGCGATGTTGCCGAACAGCACGGCCAGGCCGCCGTCCTTGGAATAGGCGTTGCGCACATCGCGGATGCAGCCCTTGCTGCGATCCAGATCCAGCTCGGTGTAACGGCGCTCCTGGCTGAAGGCAACCTGGGTCGGCACGCCGCCGGGGGAGGCGCGGAAGAAGTCGAAGACCTTGTTGTCGTGCGCGTGCATGACGTCCCAGACATGGATCGCCTCGCCCAGGGTCTTGGTGTGCACGGTGTGCGTGTTGCGGTGGATCAGGCCGCCACGGTCCAGCTCGGCGAGAATTCCGATCACACCGCCAGCACGATGCACGTCTTCAATGTGGTACTTGTCGGTCGCCGGGGCGACCTTGCACAGACAGGGCACCTTGCGCGAAATGCGGTCGATGTCGGCCATCTTGAAATCGACGCCGGCTTCCTTGGCCGCAGCCAGCAGGTGCAGCACGGTATTGGTCGAGCCGCCCATCGCCACATCGAGACTCATGGCGTTCTCGAAAGCTTCGAAGGTGGCGATGTTGCGCGGCAGCACCGTGGCATCTTCCTGCTCGTAGTAGCGCTTGGCGAGTTCGACGATCAGGCGGCCGGCGCGCAGGAACAGCTGCTTGCGGTCGGCATGCGTGGCCACCACCGTGCCGTTGCCCGGCAGCGAGAGGCCCAGCGCTTCGGTCAGGCAGTTCATCGAATTGGCGGTGAACATGCCCGAGCAGGAGCCGCAGGTCGGGCAAGCCGAGCGCTCGATTTCGGCGACATCGGCATCCGAGACGCTCTTGTCAGCGGCCTTGACCATGGCGTCGACGAGGTCGAGCTTGATCACCTTTTGGCCGACCGGGTCGGTCATCGTGACCTTGCCGGCTTCCATCGGGCCGCCGGAGACGAAGACGACCGGGATATTGAGGCGCAGCGCCGCCATCAGCATGCCCGGGGTGATCTTGTCGCAGTTCGAGATGCACACCATGGCGTCGGCACAGTGGGCATTGACCATGTATTCGACCGAGTCGGCGATCAGCTCGCGGCTGGGCAGCGAATAAAGCATGCCGCCGTGACCCATGGCGATGCCGTCATCGACGGCGATGGTGTTGAATTCCTTGGCGATGCCGCCGGCCGCTTCGATCTCGCGTGCCACCAGCTGGCCCAGATCCTTGAGGTGCACGTGGCCGGGGACAAACTGCGTGAAGCTGTTGACCACGGCAATGATCGGCTTGCCGAAGTCGCCATCCTTCATGCCTGTGGCGCGCCACAGGGCGCGGGCGCCGGCCATGTTGCGGCCGTGGGTGGAAGTACGTGAACGGTAGTGCGGCATGGCAATCTCCGGGTCTTCATGTCGCGCGACATGATGATGTGGTTCAATTGAGCCCTCCATTTTAGCCCATGTGCCCCCTTCGCCCATGTTCGTTCACCCGCAGTTTGATCCGATTGCCGTTTCCATCGGCCCGCTCCACGTGCGCTGGTACGGTTTGATGTACCTCATCGCCTTCCTGTTGTTCGTCGCACTGGGCAAATATCGCGCACGCAAAAACCCCTTGTCCGGCTGGGCGCCGCTCGACCTGGATGACCTGTTGTTCGTTGGCGCCATCGGCGTGGTGCTCGGCGGGCGCCTGGGCTATGTGCTGTTCTACAAGTTCGGCTACTACCTGCAACACCCGCTGGAAATCTTCGCCATCTGGCAAGGCGGCATGAGCTTCCACGGCGGCTTCATCGGCGTACTGGTGGCCATGTATTTATATGGTCGGCGCACCCAGCGCAGCTTCCTGCAGGTGCTGGACTTCATCGCGCCGCTGGTGCCCACCGGCCTGGCCGCCGGGCGCATCGGCAATTTCATCAATGGCGAGCTGTGGGGCCGCGTCACGGCGCCCGACGCACCCTGGGCAATGATCTTCCCGCAAGCCCAGGCGGAAGATTTCGCTCAGGCCCAGGGCAATCCGGATCTGCTGCAGCTGATCACCCAATATGGCGGCTTGCCGCGTCACCCCTCGCAGCTCTACCAGATCGCCCTCGAAGGTCTGCTACTGTTCGCCATCCTGTGGTTCTACACGCGCAAGCCGCGTCCGCTCGGTGCTGCCTCAGCGCTGTTCCTGATCGGCTACGGCAGCTTCCGCTTCATTGCCGAATTCGCGCGCGAGCCCGACAGCTTCCTCGGCCTGCTCAGCATGGGGCTGTCGATGGGTCAGTGGCTGAGCCTGCCGATGGTTCTGGCCGGCATCGCACTGTGGATCTGGGCGCATCGACGCCGCAGCAATTAGTGCCTATAATCCGCCCCGTCATCGGGGAGTAGCCGCTGCCTTTACGGCAGCCCTGCATCAACAGACTTGGAACCGGCGCAATGCCGGGGCCATGGTGCAGGGAGTGTTTGCAGCACATGCGAACGCCTGGCGAGACCTTTGACTGCGCGCCGCCACAGGGCTGGCGAGGTGCGCAGTCATTGGTTCGCCTGGAAATCCAGTTCGCCGGCCCCGGAGTATTTCTGCATGGAAGCTTTTCTTGTCTCGACCGGTGTTGTTGCGCTCGGTGAAATGGGCGACAAAACCCAGTTGCTGGCCCTCGTCCTCGCCGCACGTTTTCGCAAACCCTGGCCCATCGTTGCCGGCATCCTCGCCGCCACCCTGATCAATCACGGCATGGCCGGCGCCGCCGGCGCCTGGCTGACCGAGGTGATCGGGCCGCAAATGCTGCGCTGGATCCTCGCCGCCTCGTTCATCGGCATGGCCTGCTGGATCATGGTGCCCGACAAGATCGATGAAGACGAACAGCCCAAGGGCCTGCGCTTTGGCGTTTTCAGTGCCACGCTGGTCGCCTTCTTTCTCGCCGAGATGGGCGACAAGACGCAGATCGCCACCATCGCCCTGGCCGCCAAGTACCAAGCCCTGGGCACCGTGGTGGCTGGCACCACGCTGGGCATGCTGATCGCCGACGTGCCGGTGGTGTTCTTGGGCGACAAGCTGACACGCCGCATCCCGATCCGCAGCATCCACCTGGTGTGCGCCGCGATCTTCATGCTGCTGGGCGTGCTGGCGCTGTTCAACGTGGGCGGCTAAAGCGCAGGCCGGGGAGCGTCGAATGCATGTCGGCGCCCCCGGCTTGAGTGATAATGCGCGATCTTTGAAGGAGCACGACATGACTGACCGCTACGCCATCATCGGCAATCCCATCGCCCAGGCCAAATCGCCGGCGCTGCAAATGGCTTTTGCCAAGCAGTGCGGTGAGAACCTGGAATACGGCGCCATCCTCGGGCCGATCGGTGGATTCGTTGAAGCGGTGCGGCAGTTCCAGCGCGAAGGCGGCCTGGGCATGAACATCACCATGCCCTTCAAGCTCGAAGCCTTTGCCCTCGCCGACGACCTGACGCCGCGTGCGCAAGCGGCCGGCGCAGTGAATATGTTCACGCTCAATACCGACGGCACCATCCTCGGTGACAACACCGATGGTTTCGGCATCACCCGCGACATCACCCACAACCTCGGTCGCAGCTTTGCCGGCCAGCGCGTGCTGGTGCTCGGCGCCGGCGGCGCGGTGCGCGGTGCGCTGCTGCCCTTCCTGGCCGAGAAGCCAGCCGAGATCTTCATCGCCAACCGCACGGCCGCCAAGGCCGTCGAGCTGGCCGAACAGTTCGGCGACCACGCCGGCACGACGCGCATCGGCGGCGGCGGCTTTGCCGACATCGCGGGCCGCTTCGATATCATCATCAACGGTTCGGCCTCCAGCATGACCGGCGAGGTGCCGCCGCTGCCCGCCGGCGTGTGGGATGCCGATTCGCTGGCCTACGACATGGCCTACAAGAAGGAGCCGACCGCCTTCGTGCTCGCCGCACAGGCCGCGGGCGTCCAGCAGACGGCCGATGGCCTGGGCATGGTGGTCGAACAAGGCGCCGAGTGCTTCTACCTGTGGCGCGGCATTCGCCCGGATACGGCACCGGTGATCGCTGCCCTGCGCGCCGCCTGATGGCCGCGCCGCAAAGCCCGCGCGGCAAAGCGCAGAGTTCTTCCGCACACAGTGGCGGCATGCGCCGCCAGCCGCGCCCGCCGGCGCTGCCACCGCTGCCCGCCGATTCGCTGGCGATGGCGCTGACCGTCGCGGCCGATGCCCTCGCCCATGTGCGCAAGGGCCACGCCCTCAACGACGGCCTGGCCGCGCTGTGGCAGCACTACCCCGATCTGCCGCCGGCTACGCGTGGCGCGGCGCAAGACCTGATCTTCGGCACCTTGCGCGACTACGGTCGCGGCGAGCGCATGCTGCGCAGCCTGTTGCAGCAGCCGCTCACCGAGCCGACCATCGACGGCTTGCTGCGCGTTGCCCTGCACCGCCTCGAAACGCGGCCCGATACCGCGCATACCCTGGTCGATCAGGCCGTCGAAGCGGCTGCGCGGATCGCCCGTGGCGGCCTCAAGTCGCTCACCAATGGCGTGCTGCGCAATGCGCTGCGCCAGTGGGATCAGCTTGTCGTGCAATGCAATGCCGACGAGGAAGCCAGCTTGCGCCATCCGCGCTGGTGGATCGCCGCCGTGCGCCGCAACCACCCCGAACATTGGCGCGAGATTCTCGCCGCCGCCAGCAGCCATCCGCCGATGAGCTTGCGCATCAATCCGCGCCGCACGACGCCGGACGCCGCCCGCAGCCAGCTTGAAGCCGCCGGCCACAGCCTGCGCGCACTGGGCAGCCACGCCTTCATGCTCGACAAGCCGATTCCGGTGGCCAGCCTGCCCGGTTATGCCGAAGGCCTGCTCTCGGTGCAGGACTGGGGCGCCCAGCAGGCAGCGCAACTGCTTGATCTGCAAGATGGCCAGCGCGTGCTCGATGCCTGCGCGGCGCCCGGCGGCAAGACCGCCCACATGCTGGAGCTGGCGGATATCCAGCTCACCGCGCTGGATGCCGACCCGCAGCGCACCCAGCGCGTCGCCGCGCAGCTGAGCCGCCTGGGCCTGTCGGCCCAGCTCAAGGCAGTCGATTGCCGCGCCACCGCCAGCTGGTGGGATGGCCAGGCTTTCGACCGCATCCTGGCCGATGTGCCCTGCTCGGCGTCGGGTGTGGTGCGTCGCCACCCGGACATCAAATGGTTGCGCGAACAAGACGATGTTGCGCGTTTTGCAACACTTCAGGCGCAAATCCTCGATGCGCTGTGGCCAACACTGGCCGTCGGCGGAAAAATGCTTTATGTGACATGTTCTGTCTTCGCCGAAGAGAACAGCCTGCAAGTGGCACGCTTCGCGGCACGGCACGCCGACTGCCAACGCCTTGCGTTCGCCGACGGTGTTCCCGAGAAGCGCTGGCTACCCGGCCCCGATCATGATGGTTTCTATTTTGCCCTGTTACAAAAGCGCCCCGCTGCTTGAACGGCTCGCCGCCTGGCTCGGCTGTCTGCTGCTGTGTCTGCTACCGCTGACACTGCAGGCTGAAACACGCCATCTGGACGTGCAGTTTGCCGAGCTGGTGCCGCTGGACAACCGCTATGTGGTCAATGCCTCGCTGACCGGCGAGCCGCCGGCGCGCATCGAGGAGCTGGTGCAAGGCGGTGTGGTGATGCCCTTCATCGTCGAATTCTCGCTGCACAAGCCGCGCTGGTACTGGTTCAACGAAGTGATTACCGAGCAGACCCTCGACATCCGCCTCGCCTACCACGCGCTGACGCGGCAATACCGCCTTAATGTTGGTGGCGTCACCCACAGCTTCGCCAGCTTCGAGCAGGCCTTCTCGGCGCTGCGCTCGCTGCGCAACTGGCCGGTCCTCGAACGTGGCCAGCTGCGCCCCGGCGAGAGCTATGAAGCCGCACTGCGCCTGCGCCTCGATACCGCGCAGCTGCCCAAGCCGTTCCAGGTCGCCTCGCTGAGCGGCCGCGATCTGAACCTGAGCACCGGCTGGACACGCTGGACCTTCATCAATCCGCTGAAATGAACGGTCCCGGCACCGTGCCGCCGCGCCCGCCCGCTCCACGAGGCCGCTGAATGCGCGCACGCGTCACGCGAAGACTGGTCGTCATCAGCGCGCTGCTCGGTGCGGTGCTGCTATTCCTGCTCGCCTCGGCCGGTTCGAACACCTCGCTGTTCGCGCGCAACTACCCGCTGCTGCTCGGCGCCAATGCGGTGGTCGCGCTGGCGCTGTTCGTGCTGGTCAGCGTGCAGCTGCGTACGCTGTGGCGCGAATACCGCCAGCGCCGCTTCGGCTCGCGGCTCAAGCTCAAGCTGATCGCCATGTTCGTGCTGCTCTCGGTGCTGCCGGGCAGCATCATCTACTTTGTGTCGGTACAGTTTGCTGTGCAATCGGTGGAGTCCTCTTACAACGCCAAGCTCGATCAGACCCTGGAATCCGGCCTGACCCTGGGCCGCAGTGCGCTCGACGCCCTGCTCGACCAGCTCGCCGAACGTGCCCGCGATGCCGCACTGGAACTCGGCGACATCGGCCAGACGCCCAGCCTGCCGGCCCTCACCCGCCTGCGTGACAACCTCGGCGTGGCCAATGCCAGCGTGCTCTCGGCCAGCGGCCGCGTGCTGGTGTCGGCGGGGGAAGATCTGCGCTCGCTGCTACCCGAGGCGCCAGAGAGCATGCAGCTGCGCCAGGCGCGGCAGACCCAGGGCTGGCGTGCGGTGGAAACCGATGGTCGCGGTGGTCTGGTGCTGCGCGCCGTGGTGCCGATTCCAAGCCGCCAGTTGTCCTCCGACAGCCTGCTGCTGCAGATCATGCAGCCGGTGCCAGAGAGCCTCGCGCACAGCGCCGAGAGCATCCAGACCCTGCATCAGGATTACCAGGAGCTGCTGCTGGCGCGCCAGGGCCTCAAGCACATCTACCTGATCACCCTGACCCTGGGCCTGCTGCTGGCGGTGTTCGCCGCCATCGCCATCGCTTTCGTGTTTGCGCGTTCGCTGTCGGCACCGCTGTCGATCCTCGCCGAGGGCACGCAAGCGGTGGCCTCGGGCGACTTCTCGCCGCGCCAGGCCTTGCCGGCGCGTGACGAGCTGGGCGTGCTGACGCAAAGCTTCAACCGCATGACGCGGCAATTGCAGGACGCCCGCGCGCTGGCCGAGAAGAACAGCGCGGCCGTCGATGCGGCCCGCGCCTATCTCGAAAGTGTGCTGACCAATCTGTCCGCCGGGGTGCTGGCCTTCTCGGCCGACGGTCGCCTGCGCGCCGCCAACCGTGGCGCGCTGAACAGCTTGCGCGACGATCTGAACAGCGTCTCCGAAGTACCGCTGAGCGACTGGACCCAGCACACCCTGTTCCGCGACGCGATCCTCACCGGCTTTGCCGAACGCGAGGGTGACTGGCACCAGCAGCTGGAAATCGACCGTGGCAATGGTGATGTGCAAACCCTGCTGCTGCACGGCTCGCGCCTGCCCGAGGGCAGCGGCGGCGGCTTCGTGGTGGTGTTCGACGACATCTCGCAGCTGATCTCGGCACAGCGCAATGCGGCCTGGGCCGAAGTGGCGCGACGTCTGGCGCACGAAATCAAGAATCCGCTGACGCCCATCCAGCTGGCCGCCGAGCGTCTGGAAATGCGCCTCACCGAACAGCTCGACGCAGCCGGACGCGACCTGCTGGCGCGTGCCACGCGGACCATCGTCAACCAGGTCGAGTCGATGAAACTGCTGGTCAACAGCTTCCGCGACTACGCCCGCATGCCGCCGCCAACCCTCGCCAGCGTGGACCTCAATGCGCTGATCCGCGAAGTGCTGGTGCTCTACGAGAGCACCGCGGCGCCGATCATTACCCAGCTCCCCGCCAATCTGCCGGCAGTGCGTGCCGACTCGGCGCAGCTGCGCCAGGTGATCCACAACCTGCTGCAGAACGCGCAGCAAGCCCTGGCCGAGCAGAACGACGGGCATCTGTACCTGCAAACGCGCCACGACGGACGCCGCGTCGAGCTGAGTTTGCGCGACAACGGCCCGGGTTTTCCGCAGGCCACGCTGACGCGCGCCTTCGAACCCTATGTCACCAGCAAGACGCGCGGCACCGGCCTGGGGCTGGCCATCGTCAAGAAGATCATCGACGAACATCGCGGCGAAATCAGCCTCGGCAATCTGCCCGAGGGCGGTGCTGAAGTGCGCATCCGTCTGCCGCTGGCTTGAACTTGTGTGTCAGCTGCAATCTGCTCGATGAAACTGTTACAGTAGTGGCGTAAACACAACACCCTTTCGGATCACTGTGGCAAAAATTCTTGTCGTCGACGATGAAGTCGGCATCCGCGAACTACTCTCAGAAATCCTGCGCGATGACGCCCACGATGTGGTGCTGGCAGCGAACGCCGCCGAGGCACGCGCAGCGCGCCAGGCCGGCAAGCCGGATCTGGTGTTGCTCGACATCTGGATGCCGGACACCGACGGCGTCACCCTGCTCAAGGAATGGGCGGCCAATGGCCAGCTGAGCATGCCGGTGGTGATGATGTCGGGCCACGGCACCATCGACACCGCCGTCGAAGCGATCCGCTTCGGCGCCGTCGACTTCCTCGAAAAACCGATTGCCCTGCAAAAGCTGCTCAGCGCCGTCAAGCGCGCCTTGCAGCGCCAGCCCACGCGCAGCCGCGCGCACATGACGCTGGCCAACTTCACCCGTTCGCCGGCCCTGCGCGATCTGCGCAAGCGCCTCGAACAGATCGCCCAGAAGTCGCGCGTGGTCCTGCTGCGCGTCGGCGCTGGCTCGCTGGCCGAGCTCTGCGCACGCACCCAGCAGACGCCCGGCGGCGCCTGGCTGGATCTGGGCAGTGTCGGCCAGCCGCTGGAGCTGCAAGCGCTCGAATCGGCGCGCGGCGGCCTGCTGTTCGTCGAAAACATCGCCCTGCTCACGCGCGCCCAGCAAAAGAATCTGGCTTTCGCACTGGAACGCCTGGAGCGTTACGAGCTGCGCCTGATCGTCGCCAGTGATCGCAGCCCGGACGCCTTGCTCGCCGAGGGCTGGGATCCGCTGCTGATCCGCCGCCTGTTTGAAATCTCGCTGGTCCCGCCATCGATGGCCGAGCTGCGTGAGGAAGTGCCGGACATGGCGCAGCAGATCCTCTCGCACTTCGTCGAAGCGGGCGACGTACCACCACGCGTGCTGTCGACCGGCGCGCTCAATGCGCTGCGCAACTGCAGCTGGCCGGGCGGCTTCTTCGAACTCAAATCGACGATCCGCTCGCTGGCGCTATCGACCCTGGAAGAAGAAATCTCGCAGGAAGAAGCGGTACGCAGCGTCTCGCAGGCGACGACCACGGCGCTCTCTCTGCCGCTCGACATGCCACTGCGCGAAGCGCGTGAAACCTTCGAACGCCTGTATTTCGAATACCACCTGCAGCTTGAAGACGGCAACATCACGCGCCTGGCCGACAAAGCCGGTCTGGAGCGCACCCATCTTTATCGCAAACTCAAACAGCTGGGCGTACCACTGAGCCGCCGCAGCGGCGACTGAGTCAGCGCAAGGCGGAAAAAAAAGCAGCCTGTGTCACGCGGACACAGGCTGCTTTTTTAATATGTGAGAAGTGAGCGGCGTTTGAATACATGCTCGCCAACTGGCCTCGCCGCCGTCGCCGGAAGCATGCCGCCGCTCACATCGTCTTTACGGCGCAGCTGCACAAAACTTGAGCGCAGCGCATCAATTCCACTCAGGCGCTGTTACGCAGAACCTGATGCGGCGCCGGGATCGGCCAGCCAGACTCGCCACCGACGGCCAGAATCACCTTGTTGGTATCGAAATACACTTGCCAGTAATCCTTGTTGTGAGTGTAGGGACGCACCACCAGCTTGGTGCCGGCCGCATTGAATTCGAGAATCTCGACATCCGGCGCCGGGCTCGCCACCACGTTCGGAATCTGCGCGACGCGCGTCTTGAGCGCCGCTATCGCGGCATGCACATCGACGCCATGTGCCAGCTGCGCCGTCAGATCAACGCGGCGATAGGCATTGCTGCTGTAGTTGATGATGTTGTCGGAGAACAGCTTGTTGTTGGCCACCACGGTGCGCACATTGTCCGGCTGGTCGATGACACTGGCAAAGATGCCGATCTCATTGACCGTGCCGGTGATGCCGGCGGCCGAAATGAAGTCGCCAACGCGGATCGGGCGGAACAGGATGAGGAACACGCCGGCTGCGAAATTGGCCAGCAGACCCGACCAGGCCATGCCGACAGCCACCCCGGCCGCCGCAATCAGTGCCGCAAAGGACGCAGTTTCAATGCCGAACAGGCTGAGCACGGCGATCACCAGCAGGATGCGCAGGGTGACGCCGATGGTTGATTCCAGATATTCAATCAGGGTCGCATCGAGGCCGCGTGCCGACATGCCGCGTCGCGACAGCGCCTTGACGGCCTTGATCACCCAGCCGCCCAGCATCCACAGCACAATGGCGCCCAGGAGGCGGGTGCCGAAGGGCACGAGGTTCTGCAAAATCAGCTGATCGAGATCCGCCAAGGCATTGAAATCCATTCTTCGCTCCTGTCATCGACTGCGGGCTCGCGGCCCGTACGACGAGCAGATTAACGCATCGCGAAAAACGATCTGTGACGATTTGTGGCATGGCGCGAAGCGCCGGAGAGCTAGGCCAGTTCGATCTCGGCGCTGGCCTGCAAAGCCTTGATGAGTTTTTCCGGGGTGATGATATTGAGGCGGTCGCGATAGATCGGCCGGCGGTTGAGCGCCAGCAGCATCTTGTCCCGCGTGATCAGCAGATGCGCCTCGCCCTCCCAGGCGAGCTGGAGGAACTTCTGATCATCGCGATCCTTGCAGCGCGGCAGCGCCGCAGCGGCCAGCATCTGTGCTTCATCAGGATCTGCCAGGCACTCCGTCACGCCCTGATATTCCGCCAGCACGCTGGCCTGCTTCTCCGGCGCAATGCCGAACTGACGGTAGGCCAACACACGTTCGAGCTCTTCGAGGCACTCGCGGCGCGTCAGCAGCACGGAATTGCGCGCACGCAGCCAGGCCAGCAGGGACAGCAGCTTGGGGTCACAGAAGTGCCAGAAAGCCATTACGACATTGGTGTCGAGCACGACACGCAAGGGGCTGCCCGCAGGCGGCAATTGAAGGGTATGGGTCGTCATGGAAAAACTTCAGCGTCGCTGGCTATGTTCACGCAACCAGTGCGCAAAAGCGGTTTCGTCGAGTTCGCCGGCGGCGAGCGCGAGCATGGCTGTCGTAGCCTCTAACTGCGTGGCATGGAGACGGTAGCCATTCATCGCCAGGAACAAACCCACACAGAGGAATGCTGCGCGCTTGTTACCATCCACGAACGGATGGTTTTTGGCGACGCCGACAGCATAAGCCGCACCGAGATCGGCAAAATCCGGCGTGCCATACAGAGAATGATTGACGGGTCTGGCAAGCGCAGAATCAAGCAAGCCCTCGTCACGCATGCCACTGGCGCCGCCATGCTCGGCAAGGCTCTCATCGTGCAGCAAGAGCAGCGCCTGCTTGTTCACCCAAACCCAAGCCATGAGTAGTTACTTGGCCAGGGTATGAAAAGTATCGCGAAACTCACGCATGAAATCTCGACCCGCTTCAAGCTGCGCAGCAAGACTGGGATCATACGGCGTCAAGGAAACACCATCCGGCGACTCCGTCACAAAAACCGTGTCGCCCTTTTCCAGTTTGAGGCGCGCCAGTACTTCCTTGGGCAGGATGACGCCGACGGAATTACCGATCTGGGTGAGTTTGAGTGCGTGCATGATGGCCTCGGGCGATGTTATTACGGATGTAATACTAGCCTGTCAGGCGCCTGGCCGCCAGCCTGGGCCTCTGCCTGCCGACTCAGTCCAGCACGCGCAGCGGCATGTCGAGGCTCAGATACCCTGCATTCTCGGCTATCAGGTTCATGCCGAACAGGACGCCGGCGGGTGTCTTGCGGAATTTCGCCAGGCTGCGCAGCGGTTCCTGGTCGAGCGATTTCTCGCCGCTATCCGGATCGACGGTGGTGAACACGCAGCGCTCACAGGGCTTTTCGACCGAGAACACGACATCCCCGATCGCAATGCGCCGCCAGCCATCTTCGGCAAAAGCTGCGCCACCGCTGATCACGATATTGGGCCGGAAGCGCGCCATCGCCATCGGGCGCCCCACCTGCGCATCGAGCACGGCCAGCGAATCGCTACTGGTCAGCAAGATCGGATAACTGTCGGCGAAGGCCACCGGCAGCTCGGGGCGGCGCTTGATGCGTCGTGTGCTTTGCTCGCCGATATAGAGCAGGCGCGCCGGCCGGCCGAGGAAACAGCTGAGCCAGGCATCGCCCTCGGCACTGCCGGCCCAGGCGCTGAAGTCGGTGCCGTGAATCCAGGCCAGGCTTGCGTCCTGCATCGCCGCGCAGGCGACACGCAGCGCATCCATGCCCGGCGCCGAAAGCTGCACATGGTCCGCTGCAGCGGCGGCGCGCAACAGCACCAGACGCGGCTCGTCGCGCCCGGTGATCATCCGCCCGTGCGGATCGGCCGCCATCCAGCGCCGGTCGAAGGCGAGGCCCAGCGGATCGACAGGCACTTCGCTCAGCGCTTCGCCGTGACAGGATTTGAGCGGATAACGGTAGAGACCGGTAATACGTATGTCACTCATCGCACACTCTTGTCCAGACGCATCTTGACGTAACTGCCCGGCGCGTCTTCGAGCACTTCAAGCTTGCCCTGCGCCGGATCACGCGGCGCCACCTGCTTGTCATCCTGCGCCAGCAACCAGGCCTGCCAATCCGGCCACCACGAACCGGCATGCTGCTCGGCGCTGGCGTACCAGTCTTCCGCCGTCGCAGCCAGCTCAGGCGCGCTCCAGTACGCGTATTTGTTGGCGACAGGCGGATTGACCACGCCGGCGATGTGGCCCGAACCGCCGAGCACGAAGCGCACCGGCCCGCTGAACAGCTGGGCGCCCAGATAGGTGGTTTTCCAGGGTGCGATGTGGTCTTCGATGGTCGAGATGAAATAGCTCGGCGCCTTGACCTTGGCAAGGTCGATTTTCGTCCCCAGCACCTCGATGCCGCCCGGCTCGCGCAATGCATTTTTCATGTACATATTACGCAGGTAGAAGCTGTGCATCTTCGCCGGCATGCGCGTCGAATCGGAATTCCAGTACAGCAGGTCGAAGGGGAACGGGTCCTTGCCGAGCAGATAGTTGTTGATGACGAAGGACCAGATTAGGTCGTTGGAACGCATCATGTTGAAGGTATTGGCCATCTCGCTGCCTTCGAGATAACCGCGCTCCTCCATCTTCTTTTCCAGATTGCGCACCTGCTCTTCGTCGATGAACACACCCAGTTCGCCGGGCGCCGAGAAGTCCAGCAAGCTGGTGAAATAGCTTGCGCTGGCGATGCGCTTGTCACGCTTGGCCGCGAGGTAGGCCATCGTCGTGCCCAGCAAGGTACCGCCCAGGCAATAGCCCGCCGCATTCAGGCTGCTCGCGCCGGTTTGCTCGAGAACCTTGTCCACCGCGCTGAGCAAACCTTCCTGCACGTAGTCATCAAAACCCTTGTCGGCCAGCCGCGCGTCCGGATTGACCCAGCTCATCACGAACACCGTGTGGCCCTGATCGACCAGCCACTTGATCAGCGAATTCTTCTCGCGCAGATCGAGCACGTAATACTTGTTGATCCACGGCGGCACGATCAGCAGCGGACGCGCGAAGACCTTGTCGGTCGTCGGCGTGTACTGCAGCAGCTGGAACAGCGCGTTTTCGAACACCACCTTGCCCGGCGTGGTCGCCACATTCTTGCCGAGGGCGAACGCGCTGGTATCGGTCATGCGGATCTTCAGCTGGCCGTCGCCTTCCTCGATGTCGCGCAGCAGATTGTTGAAGCCCTTGACCAGATTCTGCCCATGACTGCGCACCGTCTCGCGAAACACCTGCGGATTGGTCAGCACGAAGTTCGACGGCGACAAGGCATCGACATAGCTGCGCGTGAAGAAATTGACCTTCTTGCGCGTAATCTCATCGAGTCCGTCGATATTGGCCACGCTGTCGTGAATATGGCGGGCGGTGATCAGGTAGGACTGCTTGATGTAGTCGAAGAGAAAACAGTCCTGCCAGTCCTCGTCCTTGAAGCGCTTGTCATCCCGCGCCGGCGTGGCCACCGGATCGGGATGGAAACCCATGAAGCGCTGCATGCTGTTCTGCCACAGCGAGAAGTAATCCCACACCAGGCTCATCTGTACCTGCGCCAGGCGCAGCGGATCGGCAAACAGCTTGCTGGTCATGTCCATGAAGGCGCGCGCCAGCCCCAGCTCATCGCTGGGCGCCGTCATGCCACGCGAGAGCTGGCGACCGACGTGGTCGGAGAGCAAGCGTGCACTGCGCTCGGCGACCTCGGCATAGGTCTGCGCCAGTTCCGCCGGATCAGGCAGTGCCGCTGCCTCCTTGTCGCTAGTCTTGCCTTGCTGCGCTTGAGCCATGATGTCTCCTCATTTGTTGTTGTCAGGCGCGCCGCTGGAAACGCGCGACGCCTTGCTGATCGTCACACTGCTCCACCAGGCCGCGCCGCGCGAGGTGGTTGAGATGGGCAATCGTCTCGCCCAGCGCGAACATCAGCTGGTGCATGTCCAGCTCGCGCAGGAACAGGGTGCCGAGCAGATCCGTCGCGCTGCGCGGCGCTTCCAGCGCCGACAACAGCAGGGCATCGCGCTCGGCGTGATGCACTTCGAGCTGCTTGATGCGCGCATGCACACCACGGAACGGCAGACCATGCGAAGGCAGCACCAGGGTGTCGGCCGGCAGCACCGCGAAGCGCCGCACCGAGTCGAGGAAGCGCTGGATCGAGTCCTCCTGCGGCATGGTCGAGGGCACGTTCACATTGGTGGTGATGCGCGGCAGCAGCATGTCGCCGGAAATCAGCACGCCCAGTTCCGCGCAGTACAGCGAGGCGTGCTCGGGCGAATGGCCGTAGCCCATGATCACCTGCCAGCGCTGACCGGCGAGCGTCAGGACATCGCCATCGAGCATGCGCAGGAAGCTTGTCGGCAGGGCTGGCACGCCTTTGGCATAGACGTTGCCGCGCTGCATGAAGCGCTCGCAACGCTCGGCGTCGAGGCCGTGGCGGCGGAAGTGTTCCACCATCGCCGCCACCGTGCAGCCGGCCGTTTGCGTCAGCAGGGCGTGGCCGAGCAGGTATTCGGCCTGGCTCATCCACACCGGCGCAGCGTGCTGGCGGGCGAGAAAGTCGGCATTGCCGGCGTGATCAGGGTGGTAATGGGTCAGCACGATCTGCTGCAAGCGCTCGCCACTGGCCGCAAAATAGTTCTGCCACAGCGCCTGCGTTGCCGCGTCGCCCAGGCCGGTATCGACCAGCACGCAGTGCTCACCCTCGCCGAGCAGCCACAGATTTATATGATTGAGCGAGAACGGCAGCGGCATGCACAGCCAGCGCAGACCGGGCAGGATAGGCTGACAGATGCCTGCAGCCGGGCGGTTCGGGACCAGGTAATCGAGTTCGTACACAGATTTGGCGCGGCTTGGCAACAGAAGTCCCCGATGATGGCGCAATGCAGGGCCAGCCGGCAAGCCGGGCAAACCACTGTATCGAAGGGGCATGCACACCAGCCAGATTAGAAGGCCCCGCTACAATCGCCCGACATCACGGAGAGCACAGATGAAGCAGGCCGCACCCGCACGGAGCCTTTCATGAGCGAATTGGCACGCAGCTCCGACGCCACGCAACTGCTGGCGCCCATCGATTTCTACTTCGATCTCGGATCGCCCTACGCCTATCTGGGCAGCGAGCTGATCGATACGCTGGGCGCGCGCTACCGCCGCCAGGTCAATTGGCATGTGTTCCTGCTCGGCGCCGCCTTCAAACACACCGGCGCGGCGCCGCTGACCCAGCAAGCGCTCAAGGGCAGCTACGCGCTGCACGATTTCGCACGATCAGCGGGCTTTCACGACATTCCCTTTCGCCAGCCGACGCGCTTTCCGGTGTCCACGGTGCACGCGGCACGCGCCTTCTGCTGGCTCTCGGCGCAAGACCCGCTGCTGGCACGCGGCTTTGCGCACGCCATCTTCCGCGCCTACTTCACGGCCGACCGCGACATCGACAACATCGATACCGTGCTCGACATTGCCCAGTCGCAGGGTGTCGCGCGTAGCAGCCTGGCCGAGGCCCTGGGCAGCGTCGCACTGAAAGACAGCTTGCGCCTCGAAGTGGATCGCGCCATCGCGCGGGGCGTCTTCGGCGCGCCGTTTTTCATCCTCGATGGCGAAGCCTTCTGGGGCGTCGATCGCCTGCCCCAGCTGACGCGCCGGCTCGACGGCGAAGCATTTTGATGCTGCGTAGTACAGCCCGCGGCGCCTGCCGCCTGCTGCTTGGCCTATTCCTCTGCGGCAGCGCGGCGCACGCAGAGGCTGCCGAGCCACTGAGCCGCTTCGAGGAAAGCGTCGTCGACCTTCCCGTCACCCTGCATCTGCGCAACGAACGGATTGTCGAACGCAAGATGGTGCTGACTCGCTTCAAGCCGCCAGGCCCGGGGCCTTTTCCGGTTGCCATCGTCAATCACGGCCGTTCCAGCAACCGCAGCACGCCCAACCGGCAGCGCATGCCCAGCATGAGCAACTACCTGCTCAAAAAGGGCTTTGTCGTGCTGGTACCGACGCGCATCGGCTATGGCGACAGCGCCATGCTGGAGAACTCGCTCGACCCCGAGAGCAGCGGTCCCTGCACGCAGCGCGACTACCTCGGCGCACTGCGCCCGGCGGTCGAACAGATTGCCGCCACCCAGGCCTATGCCGCCACCCTGGACTACGCCGATGCGCGCCGCGTGCTGGTGGTCGGCCAGTCGGTCGGCGGCATCGCCACCGTTGCCTACGCGGCCACTCGCCCGGAAAATCTGCTCGGCTACGTCAATTTTGCCGGCGGCGCCGGGGGCGACCCGATCCTGCGGCCGGGCCGGCCCTGCCAGCCCGAGCTACTCACGGCAGCCTACGCGCAGTTCGGTCGTGAGGCTCGCCAGCCGGGCCTGTGGATCTATACCCGCAATGACCAGTATTTCGGCCCGAACGTGAGCACGGCCTGGCACCAGGCTTTCATTGCCGGCGGCGCAGCGGCACAATGGCTCCTGCTGCCTGCCTTCAACGAGGATGGCCACAGCCTGATGGCCGAGGGCGGCTTCATCTGGCACGGCTTGCTGGACGACTTCCTCGCCCAGCTCGGCCTGGCAACCAAGCCCTGAGCGCCGCACCACCGACCGGATTCCAGCTGATTCATGAGCGATTTGCCCGTATCCCCCTGCATCCGCCAATGCTGCCTCGACGAGCACAACATCTGCGTCGGCTGTTTCCGTGCGCTCGACGAGATCACCGGCTGGCAAGCCGCCGGCGTGGCGCAGCGCGAAGCAATCCTGGCGCGCTGCGCACAACGCAAGCAGGAACACGCGGCAGCTCACCAGAGCGGCATAGCAAGCGAGGACAAGTAGTTCATAATTGCTGCAGCGGCCGGCCTACTCCGGGCCCGGCGCATGCCGTATTGTTGGCGCATCCATCCATCCGCACACAAACATGCAACTCGCACTCATCAGCGGCCTCTCCGGCTCCGGCAAGAGCATTGCCCTCAATGTGCTTGAAGACGCCGGCTACTACTGCGTCGACAACCTGCCCGCCAGCTTGCTGCCACAGCTGGTTGAACAGCTCTCCCGCGAGGGTTGCCAGCGCCTGGGCGTCGCCATCGATGTACGCTCGGGCGCCAGTATCGCGGCGGTGCCGGCGATCCTCGAACAGCTGCGCCACCAGGTCGAAGATGTGCGCTTCCTGTTCCTCGATGCGCGGGACGACACGCTGATCGCACGCTTTTCCGAGACCCGCCGCCGCCATCCGCTGGCCAATGCCGACATCACCCTCGATGAAGCCATCGCTCATGAACGCGAACTGCTCTCGGCCCTGGGCGAGCTGGGCCACCACATCGACACCAGCAATCTGCTGCCCAATACGCTGCGCGCCTGGATTCGCGACACCGTGGTGCAGTCGGCGCCGCATTGCGGCCTGACCCTGCTGTTCCAGTCTTTCGGCTTCAAATACGGCATTCCGGTCGATGCTGACATGGTCTTCGACGTGCGCTGCCTGCCCAATCCGCACTACGACAAGGCGCTGCGCCCGCTGACCGGCAATGATGCGCCGGTGATCGAGTTTCTCGAACGCATTCCCGAAGTGCACAAGATGGCCGAAGACATCCAGCGCTTCGTCGGCGAATGGCTGCCGGCCTTCGTGCGCGACGGACGCAGCTATTTCACCGTGGCCATCGGCTGTACCGGCGGCCAGCATCGCTCGGTCTATCTGGCGCAGCGTCTGGCGCGCGAGTTCGCCGGCCGCACCCAGGTGCTGGTGCGGCACCGCTCGATGAAGGCGGAATAACAGCGCGATGGGCGCGCGTGACTGGCTGGCCCTGGCCAAGCCCGGCGACTACCTGGTGTTCGTGGCGCTGGCGGCGCTGACCGCGCTGAGCTGCCTGCACTTCTGGTCGAGCGAGCGGCCCAGCCTGGTGGTGGTGCGCGCCAAGGGCAAGACGGTTGCCAGCTTGCCGCTTGATCGCGCCGCCAAGCTTGAAGTCCGCGGCCCGCTGGGTATCACCCATGTCGAGGTCGAACCCGGCCGCGCCCGCGTGGCTGCCGATCCGGGCCCGCGCCAGTACTGCGTCAAGCAAGGCTGGCTGACACGCGCCGGCGCCATCGCCATCTGCGCGCCGAATGAAGTGAGCGTCGCCCTCGAAGGCGGGCAGAGTCGCTACGACTCGATGAGCTACTGAAGATGAAACTCAGCGCCAATGCCGCCGATTACCGCGTCGCGCGTTTTGCCACCGCCGCCATCGTGCTGGCCGTCGCCGAGGCAGCCATTCCGACGCCCTTGCCGGGCCTCAAGCCAGGTCTGGCCAATATCGTCGTACTCATCGTGCTGCTGCGCCATGGCTGGCGCGAAGCGGCCTGGGTCGCCGTGCTGCGCGTGCTGATCGCCAATCTGCTGCTGGGCCAGCTGCTGGCGCCGGGCTTCTTCCTCAGCGCCGCCGGCAGCGCCGCCAGCCTGTTGATGCTGATGCTCGCGCAGCGCCTGCCACCACGCTGGTTCGGCGCCGTCAGCCTGAGCCTGCTGGCCGCCTTTGCCCACATCGGCGCGCAGCTGGTGCTGGCGCGCCTGTGGCTGGTGCCGCATGAGGGCATCTGGCTGCTCAGCCCGGTCTTTGCCAGCGCCGCCCTGGTCTTTGGCAGCATCAATGGTCTGATCACCGCGCGGCTGCTGCGCGAGTTGCCGCCGCCCGAGCCCACCGAGCCGGCCGCACTCGGCTAGCATCCGCGCCATCACAGCAGGAGTCATCATGCGCAAAACCATCGCCGTCGCCCTCACCGGCGCCTCCGGCATGCCTTACGGCATCCGCCTCATC
The DNA here is from genome assembly GCF_039631295.1 of Uliginosibacterium sediminicola. Taxonomy (NCBI): domain Bacteria; kingdom Pseudomonadati; phylum Pseudomonadota; class Betaproteobacteria; order Rhodocyclales; family Zoogloeaceae; genus Uliginosibacterium; species Uliginosibacterium sediminicola. The sequence goes on from NZ_JBDIVE010000001.1 coordinate 336,762, forward strand.
GAATGCCTGCTCGCCGCCGGTTGTCGGGTGCAATTGCTGTATTCGCAAGTGGCGCAGATCGTCGCGCGGCAGGAGATGGATCTCGCTTTGCCAGCCCGCGCCAGCGAAGCTGAAGCCTGGTTCTCGGCGCAATTCAAGGCCGAACCCGGTCAGCTGCAGGTGTATGGGCGCGAAGAATGGTTCGCGCCCGTGGCGTCCGGCTCCAATCCGCCCGATGCGATGGTGGTCTGCCCCTGCAGCATGGGCAGCCTGGCCTCGATTGCGGCCGGACTGTCGTCCAACCTCATCGAGCGCGCCGCCGATGTCTGCCTCAAAGAGCGCCGCCCGCTGATCCTGGTGCCGCGCGAAACGCCCTTCTCCACCCTGCATCTGGAGAACATGCTGCGCCTCTCGCGCATGGGCGTCGTCATCCTGCCGCCCAACCCCGGCTTCTACCAGCACCCGCAAAGCATTGCCGAGATGGTCGACTTCGTCGTCGCACGCATCATGGATCAGCTGGCGGTGCCACATGAGTTGATGCGGAGATGGGGCGAGTCTGCAAGCAACTAGTCGCAAGCTCAGTGTCGTCGGAAGGCAAAAAAAAGCCCCGTCATGCTGACGGGGCTTTTCCACTAGATCACTTATTGAACACGCTGGATCTGCGTGATGTTGATGCCACCCGAAGCGTTGCCACCATTAGAAATATCATTCTCGCGACTATAGAAAATCTTCACATGGGTCTGAGTGTGCCCAGCGACGCCAGAATAGCTGATGGTGTCACCATTGGCCGAAGCGGCTGTCGTGCTAATACCAGCATCCTTGGCAACCAACACGATGTTATCGCTACCCACCAGAGCTACCTTACCCAAAGTCGCAGTACCCGAAGTCTGCTTGTAACTCACAGTCACCGTGAAGGCAGTGCCTGACGTCACCGGAACCGCAATGTAGGTACGCACCGTACCTGCGGTCGTACCAGCAGTCACCAAAGATCCAACTGCACCGAGCGTCGCCGGATTCGTCGTAAAAAAGGAGCCATTCGTGTTCCAGATGCTGCTGCTCGTCGCATTATTGGTCGAGCCTGCAGGACGATAACGCAACACAGCGGATGTGGTGCTGTTGAAGAAAATCAGGTTATCAACAGTTTTCTCAGTGGCGATCTGGGCGATCGAATTGTCTCCGGTCGCCGTGTAAGTAGCTGAAAAGAAGCTGCTCGCATTTTGGTAGGCTGTGTCACTAAAGCCCCAGGTCGTCGTCACTGCAGCGGCGGAGGAAGCTGCCGACGACGCAGTAGAAGAGGCTGCGGAAGATGCCGCCGACGAAGCAACGGACGAGGCCGCTGAGGACGCCACTGAAGAAGCAGCAGACGAAGCGACCGAAGAAGCCACAGATGAAGCGGCAGACGAGGCCGCCGAAGAGGCTACGGACGATGCAGCCGAGGACGTGCTGCTGCTGGCAGCAGCCGTAGTGGTGGTCGTGGGGTTGTCATCGCTGCCACCGCAAGCGGCGACGATGAGGCTGAACAGCAGCGCGCTGGCTGCCGCTTTCACGGAATGATGCATCTTTGTCTCCTTGCGAGAGGCGGCCTGGGGCTGCGCTCTCCTGTCTCATTTATACGCGGCTGATCGCCGTGCTCTTTTGCCCTTGCCTGTATGACAGCACAAGGATCTGCCGTCATGCTACTGAAAATCATGCGCGACGAGAACAGTTTTTGTTACCGGTATCGTAATTTTTTTGAACTAAGTCACCAGGCACCCTGAAAAGCGCTCATGCGGCACTGCAAACATCTGAGCTATCGGGCTTTTTTGCTCTGCGGTAAAATGCCGGCCTAGCTCGCCCCGGCGGTTCCGGGGCTCAGGTTTTTTCGGGATTCCGCCGTGCTTATCGCCAATAACATCACCATGCAGTTCGGGGCCAAGCCCCTGTTTGAAAACGTTTCGGTCAAATTCGGCGATGGCAATCGCTACGGCCTGATCGGCGCCAATGGCGCGGGTAAATCCACCTTCATGAAGATCATCGCCGGCGTGCTGGAGCCTTCGGCCGGCAATATCGCGCTGGACTCCGGCGAGCGCATGGCCTTCCTGCGCCAGGACCAGTTCGGCCATGAAGAGAAGCGCGTCATCGACGTGGTGATGCAGGGCCATGCCGAGATGTGGTCGGCGATGATCGAGAAGGACGCCATCTACGCCAACCCCGAGGCGACTGAAGACGACTACATGCACGCCGCCGAACTCGAAGGCAAATTCGCCGAGTACGACGGCTACACGGCCGAAGCGCGCGCCGGCGAGCTGCTGCTGGGCGTGGGCATTCCCACCGCGCAACACACCGGCCCGATGAGCGAGATCGCGCCGGGCTGGAAGCTGCGCGTGCTGCTCTGTCAGGCGCTGTTCGCGAATCCCGAAATCCTGCTGCTCGACGAGCCGACCAACAACCTCGACATCAACACCATCCGCTGGCTGGAAAACGTGCTCAACGGCCGCAACAGCACGATGATCATCATCAGCCATGACCGTCACTTCCTGAACCAGGTGTGTACGCACATGGCCGACCTGGATTACGGCCGCATCCAGATTTACCCCGGCAACTACGACGACTACATGGAAGCGGCGCAGCAGGCGCGCGAACAGCAAGCCAAGGACAATGCCCGCGCCAAGGAAAAGGTCGCCGAGCTGCAGGAGTTCGTGCGCCGCTTCTCGGCCAACAAGTCCAAGGCGCGCCAGGCAACCAGCCGCGCCAAGCAGATCGAGAAGATCAAGATCGAGGACTTCAAGCCTTCGAGCCGCCAATACCCGTGGATCCGCTTCGATTACGACGAGAAGGAAAAGCTGCACCGCCAGGCCGTCGAGATCGAGAACCTCACGTTCGGTTATGAAGCCGACAAGCCCGTCATCCAGAAGCTCACGCTGAGCATCGACGCGGGCGACAAGGTGGCCATCATCGGTGAGAACGGCGTCGGCAAGACCACCCTGCTCAAGCTGCTGATGGGCCAGCTCACGCCGCAGAAGGGCACGATCAAGTGGGCCGAGAAAGCCAAGCTTGGCTACTACGCGCAAGACCACTCGGACGATTTCGCCAGTGACGAGAGCCTGACCGACTGGATCTCGGGCTATGTGCGCGAAGGCGGTTACGACGGCGACGACGCGGTGACGCTGATCCGCGGCACCCTGGGCCGCCTGCTGTTCAAGGGCGACGAGGTGAAGAAGTCGGTCAAGGTGATCTCGGGCGGCGAGCAAGGCCGCATGCTGTTCGGCCGCCTGATGCTGCAGCGCAAGAATGTGCTGCTGCTCGATGAGCCGACCAACCACCTGGACATGGAATCGATCGAGTCGCTCAACACCGGCGTCGCAGATTTCTCCGGCACGCTGTTGTTCGTCTCGCATGACCGCGAGTTCGTCTCGTCCATTGCCACGCGCATCATCGAAATCAAGACCGATGGCACGATTGTCGATTACCGCGGCAACTACGAGGAATACCTGTCCAGCCAGGGCCTCGAATAAGCACTAATGCAGTCAAGCCGGGCCGCCAGCGACGCATCCGCGATGCGCCTGGCGGCCTTTGTTTTGCTGGCCGCGCAGCGCCCTCAGCGCGGGGCCGGCTGCAGGCGGATGTCCTGCATGCGCGTGCCCGGCGCATGGCTGAGCTCCCAGGGCTGTCCTCCGCCCCGCCAGGCGCGGAAGGTCACGCCGCTGAGCAAGCCATTGCGCAAGCCATCAATCCTGATCGGCGCAGCGCCAATCAGCAGCAAGTCCTCGAACGCCACGTTCTCGTGGTAAATGCGGTTCTTCACATCACCCAGCACCAGGATGGCGTTGAAGTCCACCGTCTTCAACACGCCCCCTTGCATCACTGGCGTGGGCTGCCAGCGCGCTGAATACTCGACGCTGTTGCGCTGCACGCTGAAGTCTTCAAAGTGGCCAGTCTGGCGTGCGGGCGCGTAATCGATCAGCGCGTTCGGATCGGAATACTCGGTGGTCAGCACAAAGGGCTCGCGCTGCAGGTCGCGATGCGCGTTGTCGCGATAGAGCACGCGCCGTGCGCCGCCGCCATTGAGGTTATTGGTCTTGGCGCGCAAGCCGCTCCAGGTGAGATTGATCACATTGTCTTCGGCCACCACGTCTTCGATCCAGGCGCCGGTATGGCTGCCCAGCACCACGGCGCCATGCCCCTTGCGCATGAAGTTGTTGAAGATCCAGGCATCGCGCTGTGGCGGCTGCTGCTCGGCCGCCAGGCCGGTGCCCGCAGCAAAGTTCACGCAATCGTCTCCGGTATCGAAGAAACTGTTGAAAACCATCACGTGGGCGCTGTTGCCAAATTCCACGCCATCGCCATTGTTGACGTCGAAGGTCTGCACGCTGAGCCCGTTGACGGTCGCATTCTCGCTCTCCAGCACCATCACGCCGTGAAAAGCGGGATTCATCAAGGTGAGGCCAGCGATGTAGAGATTCTCTACGCCGCGCAAAGTGATCAGGCTGGAGCGGTACTGGCCATAGGCGGTGCCTGCCGCCACGCCATTCTTCACGGCGGCGGCGACCTGGTCGGCCGCGAGGATGCCATCGTCCAGCACCTTGCGATTATTGCTGGCGACATAGACCGGCAAGCTGATCCCGGCCTCGCCGATGATGCTGGCCGGCTCGGCACGCTTGAAGCCATTGCCGTCAATGCGGCCACGGCCAAGGATGCGGATGTTGCGGAAGCTACCGGCACTGCGCGCATGCTCATCGAGCGCGTTGATCAGCGAAGGCGGGCGCCGCGTCGTCGAATACTCATACAGCGTGTAACCACGCGCCAGCGGGTAATCGGCGGCCGATTCCGAGCCGAGCAAGGTGCCGCCTTCGGCCACTTCCAGCGTCATATTGCTTTTGAGGAAGATCGCACCGCTCTTGAACACGCCGGCCGGCACCCGCACCGTGCCGCCCTGCGGGCAGGCATTGATGGTGTCCTGGATGGCGCCGGTATTGAGCGTCTTGCCGTCGCCGACCGCGCCGTGCTGGCGGATGTCGCAGACCGGCGCAAGCGCTGGCGTGGTGAGCTGCAGGCGCGGGCTGTGCGCGGAATAACGGCCATCGCGCAGCACCGCACGCACCGTGAAGCTGTAGCGCGTGCGCGGTTTGAGTCCGCTGACATTGAAGACATGCGGTTGCACGCGCACATGCACGCCCTCGCGATCTTCGGCATAGAAGGCATCGACCCAGGGTTGCGCTGGCGAGGACTGGCGCGCATTCTCCTGCGCGCTGCCGAGCAGCTTGCCATTCATGAACACCTGGTAATCCTTGATCTCGGCATAGCCTTCGGGCTTGCTCCAGACCAGCACACCGCTGTGCGCATCAAAGGATTGCGGCGGCGCCAACAGCTTCGCCGGTACATAGCCTGCCGCCCACGCCGCCGGCATCAACAGCGCCAGCAGGAAGCCGCAAGGCAAACCGAATTTCCATCGCAGCACAGATGTCATGTCTCACTCCCAGGGCGACTCGATGCCGCCTCGATCAGATCTGCCTCAAAGGCAATGCGCACAGATTGTGCCACGGCGGCGGGCCTGCATTATCCTTCCTGTCCCGCGAAACGGAACCTTCCTTCTCATGAACAAGCTGATTTCGCCTTTTGTCGAAGAAACCCGCTTCGGCAACTGGTTCCTCCGCTCCGGCATCTGGAAAGAGCATGTCATCACGCGTGCGCTGGACTTGCTGCAGCCGATGCTGCCGCAGCCTGAACGCCGCTTCGCGCGCATTCTCGACATCGGCTGCGGCTTCGGCCATTCCTTCGCCCTGCTTGCCGAGCGCTTCCGCCCGGACGAGATTGTCGCCCTCGATGCCGACCCCGAACTCGAACAACGCGCCAGCGCAGCCGCCGCCCGCTGCGCCTGCAAGGTTCGCCTGTACGCCGCCAATGCCGCCCGCATCGATCTGCCGGACCAGAGCTTCGACATGGTGTTCTGCCACCAGAGCTTCCACCACATCATCGAGCAGGAAGCGGCGATGGCCGAATTCTTCCGCGTGCTCAAACCCGGTGGCGTGCTGCTGTTTGCCGAATCGACGCGGCGCTACATCCACTCGCTGATCATCCGCACCCTGTTCCGCCACCCGATGGACGTGCAGAAAAGCGCCGAGGAATACATCGCGATCATCCGCCAGGCCGGTTTCGAGCTACCCGCGTCGCGCATCAACTTCCCCTACCTGTGGTGGAGCCGTGAAGATCTCGGCTTCTTCGAGACCATCGGCCTGCTCAAGCCACCCCCCATTGGCCAGCGCGAAGAAACCCTGGTCAATGCCGTTTGCATCAAGCCCGCTTAAGGCCGTAACATCCATGGGCTAGAAGCTTCCTGTCACGGCAGACCCGGGGATTCCATGAAACTGCGCAGCGCAGCACACCTTGCCCTCACACTTGTCCTCGCCTGCGCCGGTCTCTGCCAGGCCCAATCCACCGCAAGTGCTCGCGTCGAAGCCTTTGCACCGCAAGGCGAGATCAAGGATGTGCGCCAGGTCACGGCGCGCTTCTCGGCACCCATGGTGGCGTTTGGTGATCCGCGCCTGCCGCCGCCCTTCGACATCCAGTGCGCCACGCCAGGCAGCGGCCACTGGGTCGATGCGCGCAACTGGGTGTATGACTTCGAGCGCGACCTGCCCGGCGGCCAGCAATGCAGCTTCAGCACGCGCAAAGCGCTGCAGACCCAGGCCGGCCAGCCGCTGGCGCCCGCCAGCTTCAGCTTCAACACCGGTGGCCCGGGCATTCGCGCCAGCTGGCCGGAAGAAGGCAGCGAATTCATCGATGAACAACAGGTCTTCATGCTCGGCCTCGACGCGCCGGCCGATCTGGCCAGCGTGCGAGAGCGCGCCTATTGCAGCATTGCCGGCATCGGCGAGCGCGTAGCGCTGCAGCTTATCGAGGGGGCGGAACGCAGCAAGCTGCTTGCCGAACAGGCCGGGCGTGCGCAGCAGTTCTTCGCCGTGCTCGGCAAGGGTGGCGCGCAGGGGCTGCTGGCGGTCAAGGATGATCGCCTGAAAGACGCGCCACTGCTGCTCGCCCGCTGCGCACGCACCCTGCCCGCGGGCGCCGAGCTGAAGCTGGTGTGGGACGCCGGCATCCGCAGCGCCGGCAGTGGCATCGCCACACGCCAACAACAAACCCTGCCGTTTCGCGTGCGACCGGCGTTCGAGATCAAGCAAAGCTGCGAACGCGTCAAGCCCGATGCCGGCTGCGTGCCGGTGCTGCCGATCACGCTGAATTTTTCAGCCCCCGTCGAGGCCGCCCTCGCCGCCCGCATCGAGCTGCTCAAGGCCGATGGCAAAACCGTGCGACCGACACTCGACGCACAGGCCAAGGCGGTGGAGAGCGTGCGCTTCAACGGCCCGTTCAGCGCGCACAGCGAGGTACGCATCAAGCTGCCGGCAGGCTTCCGCGACGACGCTGGCCGCAGCGCCGACAACGCGGCGGATTTTCCACTGTCAGTACGCATCGACGACGACCCGCCCTTGCTGAAGTTCGGCGCCCATTTCGGCATCCTCGAAGCGGGCGCGCAGGCGGCCCTGCCGGTCAGCGTGCGCAATGTCGAGGCCAGCCTCAAGCATCTGCCGCAGCCGCCAGCCAAGACCTCAGCCGGCCCCGGCACGCTGGCGCGCATCGATACCGACAGTGACGAGAACATCGCCCGCTGGCTCGCCCGCGTCTGGCTGCCGCCGCACGACAACGAAGTCACCCAGAGCGCCTTCCTGAAGCAGCATCAGCGCTATCCGCGCGAAGGCGAAATCTCCCTGCTGTCTGGCACACGGCCGGACAAGAGCTTCAAAGCCACGCCGCTGAGCCTGCCGCGCATTGAAGGCGAACGCACGCTGGAGCTGGTCGGCATTCCGCTACCCAAGCCCGGCTTTTACGTCGTCGAATTCGCCAGCAATCGCCTGGGCGCCGCCCTGCATAACGAAGCCAAACCCTACTACGTCTATTCCAGTGCGCTGGTCACCCGGATGGCCGTGCACTTCAAGCACGGTCGCGAATCTTCGCTGGCCTGGGTGACCACGCTGGACAACGCGCGTCCCGTCGCCAATGCCCGCGTCAGCGTGAATACCTGCGAAGGCCAGCCGCTGTGGAGCGGCAACACCGATGCCAACGGAATCGCCCGCATCGATGCCCAGCTGGAGCCCGGCAACAACTGGCGCTGTCAGGGCCTGCTGGTGGTGGCGCGCAAGGACGGCGACGTCTCCTTCATGCGCAGCAGCTGGAACCAGGGCATTTCGACCTGGGAATTCAATCTCGGCGGCGGCGCCAGCGCCACGCCCATCGCCACCCATACCGTACTCGACCGGCCGCTGTTCCGCGCTGGTGAAACCGTCTCGATGAAGCACTTCGTGCGCCTGCGCACCGGCCAGGGCTTTGCCGAGCCGCCCACGCCGGGCGGCACGGTGATCATCAGCCACGAAGGCAGCGGCCAGCGCTATGAAGTCCCCGCCCGCTGGCAGGCCGGCAACGGCACGTCGAGCTGGAGCATCCCCAAGGAAGCCAAGCTCGGCACCTACACCATCAGCCTGCGCGTCGATGGCCAGCAGCAGGAATCAGGCCGCCTGCGCGTCGAGCAATACCGCGTGCCGCTGATGAAGGCGGTGCTCAAGACGCCCACCACGCCTGCCGTGCGCGCCCGCCGCATCGACATCGACGCGCAGCTCTCCTATCTGGCGGGCGGCGTGGCCGCCGGCGCGCCGGTCCGGGTCCGCAGTCGCCTGCTGCCCTACCCGCAGCAGTTCCCGGCGTACGAGGACTTCAGCTTCGGCGGCAAGATTCCGCAGGAAGGCCTGTCGGCAATCGAGCCATATCGCTACGACCCCTCGGGCGACGAGGAAACGCCCAGCGAAGCCACAGCGGCCGGTGGCAGCGTGGGCGGCTATGCGGCGCGCAGTCGCAATCTGAGCCTCGATGGCAATGGCGGTGCGCGGCTCAGCTTTGACGGCATTCCGCAATCAGACGAGCCACGCGCCCTCGAAGTCGAAATGGAGTACAGCGATCCGAACGGCCAGCTGCTCACCGCCGCCACGCGTGCCCTGGTACTGCCTTCGGCCGTGGTGCTGGGCCTGCGCCGTGAGGGCTGGTATGCCACGCGGGAGCATCTGTCGTTCCGCGTCCTGGCGCTGGACCCGCGCGGCAAGCTGCGCATCGGCCAGAAAGTCAGCGTGGAAGCCTATTCGCGCAAAACCTATGCATATCGCAAACGCCTGCTCGGCGGCTTTTACGCCTACGAAGAGACCGCCGAGGTCAAGCGCCTGGGCGAAGTCTGCAGCGGCAAGACCGATCAGCGCGGCATGCTGCTATGTGATGGCCCCGCGCCCGACAGCGGCAACCTGATTCTGCTGGCGCGCAGTCAGGACGAACAGGGCCATGCCGCCATCGCCAGCACCGAGCTCTACGTGGCGGGCGAAGAGAACTGGTTCCCCGCCTCGCAGAGCGATCGCATCGACGTGCTGCCGGACAAGCGCAGCTACCAGCCCGGCGAAACCGCGCACTTCGAGGTGCGCATGCCATTCCGCGAGGCCACCGCCCTGGTCACCGTCGAGCGCGAAGGCGTGCTCGCCGCGATGGTCTTGCCGATCAGCGCCAGCAAGCCGATGGTCGACGTGCCGATCAAGGCCAGCTACGGGCCCAATGCCTATGTTTCGGTCATGGTCGTGCGCGGCCGCGTCGATCCCGAAGTGCCGGGCCGCTTCGCCTGGCTGCGCCAGATGGTCTATCGCATCGGCATGTTCCTCGGCCTGGTGAAAGAAATGCCACAGGAGCGCGATACGCGACCGACGGCCCTCGTCGATCTCAGCAAACCGGCGTTCCGCCTGGGCATGGCGCAGATCAAGGTCGGCTGGCAGCAATACGCGCTGCAGCTCAAGGTGGAGGCCGACCGCGAGCACTACACGGCACGCGAACATGCGCGCGTGAAGATCAGCGTGGCCGATGCCTATGGCAAACCCGCCGCCAACGCTGAAGTAGCCATTGCTGCGGTCGACGAAGGTCTGCTGGCGCTGGCCGCGCCGACATCCTGGGAACTGCTGGACGCCATGATGCAGCGCCGCCCGGCCGAGGTGCAGACCTCAACCGCGCAATCGCAGGTGATCGGCAAGCGCCACTTCGGCAAGAAAGCCGCCGCGCCCGGCGGTGGTGGTGGCGAAGGCGCCAATGCGCGCGAGCTGTTCGACACCCTGCTGCTGTGGCGCCCCGCCGTGCAGCTCGATGCGCGTGGCGAAGCCTATATCGACGTGCCGCTGAACGACTCGCTGACATCTTTCCGCATCGCGGCCATCGCCCATGCCGGCACGATGCAGTTCGGCACCGCCAGCACACGCATCCGCAGCACGCAGGAAGTCATGCTGTTCGCCGGCCTGCCGCCCTTCGTGCGCGAGGGCGACCAGTTCGCCGCCATGCTCACCGTGCGCAATGGTGCGGATCGCGCCTTGACGCTGGATGTCAGCGCCAGTGCCGATGCCGGCAGCGGCGCCAAAGCGGTCGGCAGCCAGCGCATCAGCCTCAAGGCCGGCGAAGCCAGCACTCTGAGCTTCCCGGCCAACGCGCCCTTCGACGCCAGACAACTCAAGTGGCTCTTTGCCGCTCAGGAAATCAGCCAGGGCAAACCCGGCGCGAGCGATGCACTCAAGTTCACGCAGAACATTGGTGCGGCCTATCCCGTGCGCCTCTACCAGCAGACGCTCGAACAGCTCGAAGCCGGCAAGCCGCTGAGCTTTCCCGTGCAGCGCCCGGCCGGCGCCGTGCCGGGCCGTGGTGGCATCGACGTGCGCCTGGCCAACTCCTTGGGTGGCGAACTCAGCGGGCTGCGCGAATGGATGCAGCGCTATCCCTACAGCTGCCTGGAGCAACGCGCCTCGGTCGCCATCGCGCTGGAAGACGAGTCGCGCTGGCAGGCAACGATGAACAGCCTGCCCAATTACCTCGACCGCGACGGCCTCGCCCGCTACTTCGCGATGGACGCCCTGCAAGGCGATGACACGCTCACCAGCTATCTGCTAAGCATCAGCCATGAAGCGGGCTGGCGCGTCCCCGATGCGCCGCGCGAGCGCATGCTCAAGGGCCTCGAAGACTTCGTCGCCGGCCGCATCCAGCGCTACGGCAACTTGCAGACCGCTGACCTGGTGCTGCGCAAGCTCGCCGCCATCGACGCCCTCGCCCGCTACGGCCGTGCACGCGCCGAGATGCTGCAGCCGCTGGAGATCGCACCCAATCTGTGGCCCAGCTCCGGCCTCATCGACTGGGTGTCGCTGCTGACGCGCATGAAAGACATCCCCGAGCGCGAACGCAAGCTCGACGAAGCGCGCCAGATCCTGCGCTCACGCCTGACGTTTACCGGCACGACGATGAATTTCTCGACCGAGAAGAGCGACTACCTGTGGTGGCTGATGGTCTCGCCCGACCTCAATGCCGTGCGCATGCTGCGCCTGATCGCCGACGAGCCCGGCTTCAGCGCCGCCGACGCCGGCCGCCTGGCACGCGGCGCCCTCGGGCGTCAGCAGCAGGGGCGCTGGCAGACAACCGTGGCCAACGCCTGGGGCGTCATCGCGCTGCGCCACTTCCGGCAGCGCTTCGAGCGCGACGCAGTGGCCGGCAACACGCAGCTGAGCCTTGGCGACACGCAGCAAAACCTCGACTGGCGCACGGCGCAAACGCGTGACAGCGGCGACCCGACACAAGGCACAGCGCTTGGCGAAGGCCTCGCCGCGCACTTCGACTGGCCCGGCGCGGGCGCCGCACGTCCTGCCGCCACCCTGGCGCTGCAACACCAGGGCAGCGGCAAGCCCTGGGCCTTCATCGCCTCACGCGCCAGTCTACCGCTCGACAAACCGCTATTCGCCGGCTACCGCATCAAGCGCACGATCAGCCCCATCGAACAGAAAAAGGCCGGCCTCTGGCAGCGCGGCGACAGCTACCGCGTGACGCTGGAGATCGACGCCCAAGCCGACATGAGCTGGGTGGTGGTCAATGATCCGGTGCCGGCCGGCGCAACCGTGCTTGGCAGCGGCCTCGGCGGCGATTCGGCGCAGCTTGCCTCGACGGCCACATCCGCCAACCCGCAAAGCTGGCAAGGCCCGGCGTTTGAGGAGCGCGCCTTCGATGGCTTCCGCGCCTATTACCGCTACCTGCCCAAGGGCAAGCTCCGCCTGGAATACAGCGTGCGCCTCAACAACCCCGGCCACTTCGAAATGCCCGCCACACGCGTCGAAGCGATGTACGCGCCGGAGATCTTCGGCGAGCTGCCGGTGGCGAAGATGGAAGTCAAGGCGGCGCCATGACGCCTACACACTACGCGCATGTGGCGCCCGTCTAGAACGCTGACACGGCGCGTCCTCCCCGGCATTGCGCTGGGCGGCCTGCTCCTGCTGGCGCTGCGGGTGCTCACTGCGCCGGTGCCGGATTTCGCGCAGGTGCGTGCCGACACGCCCAGCTCGGAAGCGACACTGCGCGACCGTCATGGCGCGGTGATCGAGCGCCTGCGCCTGGACAGGACGCGGCGCATGCTGGACTGGGTGCCGCTCGATGCGATCTCGCCGCAGCTGCTGCGTGCCGTGGTGGCCTCGGAAGACCGACGTTTCTGGTGGCATCCGGGCATCGACCCGATTGGCATCGGCTCGGCGCTCATCGACAATCTGCACCGGCAGCGGCCACGCGGCGCGAGCACGATCAGCATGCAGCTGGCCGGCTTGCTGGCCGAGCCGCCGCTGCCGCGGAACTGGCGCGGCAAGCTGCAGCAAATGCGCATGGCCTTGGCGCTGGAGTTGCGCTGGAGCAAGCGCGAGATTCTCGAAGCCTGGCTCAACCGCCTGCCCTTCCGTGGCGAGCTGGTCGGCATTGACGCCGCGGCGCGCGGCTTGCTCGCCAAGGGGCCGGACGGGCTCGATGCAGCGGATGCCGCCGTGCTCGCCGCGCTGATTCGCGCGCCCTCGGCAAACCGTGCCACGCTGGCGCGCCGCGCGTGCGCCAGCTTGCGTGCGCTGCAAGCCGATGCGGCCTGTGCGCAGAGCGATTACCTGGCGCTCGGCTTGCCCGCACGCCCCTATCCGCTGCCCGGCGTGGACGACGCGCCGCATCTGGCGCGGCGCCTGCTGCGCAAGAGCGGCGAAGTGCTGCAAACGAGTGTAGACGGCGCGCTACAGCGCTTTGCCAGCGAGAGCTTGCGCACGCATCTGGCCGAGCTGGCCGAGCGCAATGTCGAAGATGGCGCGGTGATCGTGCTCGACAATCGCAGCGGCGAAGTGCTGGCCTACGTCGGCTCCAGCGGCGAGCTCAGCGGCGCAGCGGCGGTCGATGGCGTGGCGGCGCAGCGCCAGCCGGGCTCGACGCTCAAGCCCCTGCTCTATGGCCTGGCCATTGACCGCGACCTGCTCAGCGCCAGCTCGGTGCTCGATGATTCGCCCCTGGCCTTGAACACGCCATCCGGCCTCTATATCCCGCAGGATTACGACCGCGATTTTCGCGGCGCGGTGAGTCTGCGCACGGCGCTGGGCGCCTCGCTCAATGTGCCGGCGGTGCGCGCGCTGAGCCTGCTCGGCGTGCCGCGTTTCTTAAGCGGACTGCGCGAGTTCGGTCTCGTCAGCATGCAGCGCGATGCCGACCACTACGGCTTTGGCCTGGCGCTGGGCGCTGCCGAAACCAATCTGCTGGAGCTCGCCAACGCCTACCGTGCGCTGGCCAATGGCGGGCGCTGGAGCGCACCGCGCTTCACGCCGGCCGCTGCCGATACGCAGCCCGCACAGCGCCAGGTGCTGGGCGCCGCGGCCAGTTTCATCATTGCCGACATCCTCGCCGACCCGGTGGCGCGTGCGCCGACCTTCGGCTTTTCCAGCCCGCTGTCCACGCATGGCTGGGCGGCAGTGAAGACCGGCACCAGCAAGGGCATGCGTGACAACTGGGCGATTGGCTTCACTGATCGCTATACCGTCGGCGTGTGGGTCGGCAATTTCTCCGGCGCCGCGATGTGGGATGTCTCGGGCATCACCGGCGCTGCACCGGTCTGGCGCGACATTGTCGAACACCTGCATGCCGGCCAGGCCTCACGGGCGCCGCGCCCGCCTGCGGGTGTGCAGCAGCGTCAGGTGATTTTCCAGCCGGCCATCGAGGCGACGCGGCAGGAGTGGTTCAGCGCCGCGCAAGCCGGCGTCGGGCCGCTACAGGTGCGCCTGCTCGATGAGGCGCGGGCGCAGCTGATCATGCCGCCCGACGCGGCAACCATAGCGCCGGATCCTGACATTCCGCAAGCGCGCCAGTCCCTGCTGCTGCAGGCGAGCGGCGCCGGCAAGCTGTGTTTGTTCCTCGACAATAAAGCGGTGGCGCCTTGCGGTACCCTGCAGCAGATGCAAGCCCTGCCCGCGCCGGGCCGCCACCAGCTGGAACTGCGCGATCGCCACGGCCATGTGCTCGATGTACATCGTTTCGAGGTCCGCGCCCTGCAAACAGCAGCCGCCGCCACCCGATAGCCTGGCACAATGGTTCAGCTTGCCAACCATGCCCGCATTCAATACGCTCTGAACTTCCCGGCGTCTTGATCCCGACTGCGGGTTCCCGCTCCGTTCTCCACCGCACGCGCCATCCCGCGCGCTTTCGTGATGACACATCCTCCTGCCCGTATCGCCGTGATCGGTGGTGGCCCTGCCGGCCTGATGGCTGCTGAGGTGCTCGCCAGCGCCGGGCACGCCGTCGAAGTCTTTGACGCCATGCCTTCGCTGGGCCGCAAATTCCTGATGGCCGGCAAGGGCGGCATGAACATCACCCACTCGGAAGCGACCGAAGCCTTCATCGCCCGCTACGCCGAGCGCTCCGCCCGCCTCGCGCCGATGCTGCAGCGCTTCGGCCCCGGCGCGCTGCGCGACTGGATTCACGGTCTGGGCATCGAGACCTTCATCGGCAGCTCTGGCCGCGTCTTCCCGACCGACATGAAAGCGGCGCCCCTGCTGCGCGCCTGGCTGCACCGCCTGCGCGAGCAGGGCGTGAAGTTCCATGTGCGCCATCGCTGGAACGGGGGTCTCGAACCGACCGCGCAGGGCCAGCGCGCACTGCGCTTCCTCAGCCCGAGTGGCGAAATCTCCTTTGTTGCCGATGCAGTGGTGCTGGCACTCGGCGGCGGCAGCTGGCAAAGGCTGGGTTCGGACGGCGCCTGGGTGCCCTGGCTGGCCGCGCGCGGCGTCGCCATCAGCCCCTTGCGGCCGGCCAACTGCGGCTTCAACGTGGCCTGGAGCGCGCACCTGCGCACACGCCATGCTGGCGAAGCGCTCAAGGCGGTGATGGCGCGCTGCGTCGATACCAGCGGCCTCACCTACAGCCGCCAGGGCGATTGCGTGATCAGCGATTACGGCATCGAGGGTGGGCTGATCTATTCGCTCTCGGCGGTACTGCGCGAATCGATTGCCGAACAGGGTCAGGCCACGCTGAGTCTGGACTTGCAGCCCGACCGCGACCTCGCCTGGCTGAGCCGCGAAATCGCCCATCCGCGTGGCGCGCGCTCGCTGTCCAGCCATCTGCATAGCCGCATCGGCCTGCACGGCCTCAAGGCAACCTTGCTGCGCGAATGTCTGGCGCCGGAAGTCTTCCAGGACCCGGCGCGCCTGGCGGCCGGCATCAAGGCCCTGCCGATCAGCCTGCTCTCGGCGCGGCCGCTGGACGAGGCGATCAGCAGCGCTGGCGGCGTGCGTTTTGAGTCACTGGATGAGGGCCTGATGCTCAGCCCGCTACCGGGCGTGTTCTGCGCCGGCGAAATGCTCGACTGGGAAGCGCCCACCGGCGGCTACCTGCTCACCGCCTGCTTTGCCAGCGGACACACCGCCGGGCACGGCGCACTGGCGTATCTGCAGCAGCGCTGAGCGGATCAGATCGTACGCTTGCGCTTGCTGCTGGTCGGCGTCGCCTTGCGACTGGGCGGAGCCGGTTCGCTGCTGGGGCTGCTGTACTGCACCGGCACTAAAGCGTCTTCACGCGTGGCCAGCTCGACCGGCGCCGACTCCACGCTGAGCATGGCGCGCTCGATCTGCACCACGATCTCCTGGGCGGTCGCGCCGTCGAGCAGGAACAGGTTCTTGCGCGCCGTCACACTGACCCGCGTCAGCGTCGGCGAGAGGGATTCGAGCTCCAGGCTCAGATCCATGTCACTGAGCCGCGCCCGCGTCAGCTGGCCTTTGTCGAGCGGCACCTGCTCATCGACTTGCAGCAGCAGTTTTTTCGCCGCGATCTGCGTGGCGCTGGCGACCTTGTCCATCGGCGCGCTGAAGGTGCGCGAAGCAGTGCCATTGATCTGATGCGAAAAGCCGGCGCCCGCGCCGGCGCCGGCCAGACTCACCGCCAGCGCCGCGCAACCGCTGCACAGCAGTGGCGCGAGCAGGCACAGGCCCAGCGTAAGCACACGCCGCAGAGCGGCAAAGGAAGCAGGACGGGAAGCGGGCGTGCTGGGCGACATGAGAACACCTGTTTTGAAGACTTGCGCGAGACTTCGCGCCTGACTCCTTCAAGCAGTGCGCATGCCCGCCCGTGCCGCGCCAGACGCTGCCTGACAGATGCGCGCAGCCGCCGTGCGAACGGTCGCCACGCGGGCAGCAACGGTCAGCCGCGAACATCCACCGCCGATACGCGGCCTGCCAAGCAGCTCGCCCCCTGCCCGAATACGTCAGCCCGCTGGCCAGATTGGGCAGCACACCGGCGGCACGATCTGGCCAAGCGGCTTGACAGCGCCAATCATTTCGATAATCATTGAAATATGGAAACGAACACCGCCGTCAGCGCGCTCGCCGCGCTCGCCCAAGCCTCTCGCCTGCAGATCTTCCGTGCCCTGGTGCAAGCCGGCAGCGCCGGGCTGGCGGCTGGGCGGATCAGCGAGCTGACCGGCATCGCACCCTCCTCGCTGTCCTTCCACCTCAAGGAACTGAGCCATGCGGCGCTGGTGACATCGGTACAGAGCGGCCGCTTCGTGATCTACAGCGCCAACTTCAGCGCCATGAACGCGCTGCTCGCCTTCCTCACCGAAAACTGCTGCGGCGGCGCGCCCTGCGGCCCGGCCGTGCCGAGCTGCTGCCCTCCCGGAGATACCCCCACATGAAACGCATGCATATCCACATTGCTGTCGCTGATCTGCCGCAGAGCATCGCCTTTTACTCCGCGCTGTTCGCGGCGCAGCCCAGCGTCAGCAAACCCGATTACGCCAAGTGGATGCTCGACGATCCCCGCGTGAACTTCGCCATCTCACAACGCGGCGTAGCACCGGGACTCGACCATCTGGGCATCCAGGTGGAATCCGCCGAAGAACTGGCCGAGCTGCAGACGCGCCAGACACAGCTGGACGCCCCACAGCTGAGCCAGACCGGCACCGCCTGCTGCTACGCACAGTCGGACAAGCACTGGATCCGCGATCCACAAGGCATCGCCTGGGAGAGTTTCCACACCCTGGCCGATGTACCGATGTTTGGTGCCGAGCAAGTAGCCGCCGGCAGCGCCTGCTGCGCCCCGACGCCGGTGAGCGTGAGCCTGGGCATGCCGACCCGCAAGAAAAGCGTAGCAAGCGACAGCAACAATGGAGCCCCCGACAGCACTGCCAAGCCCGGCAGCTGTTGCTGACACTTTTGGAGAACCCGCACGATGAATGACAAGACATGGAACGTACTGGTGCTGTGCACCGGCAACTCGGCGCGCAGCGTGATGGCTGAAGCGCTGTTCAACATCCTCGGCAAGGGGCGCTTCCGCGCCTTCAGCGCCGGCAGCCACCCGAACGGTCGCGTCAATCCCTTTGCCATCGAGAAACTGGAGAGCATCGGCTACGACGTGAGCGGCCTGCGCAGCAAGAGCTGGGACGAATTCGCCACGCCCGACGCGCCGCAAATGGATTTTGTGATCACCGTCTGCGACAACGCCGCCGGCGAAGTCTGCCCGATCTGGCCCGGCGTGCCGATGACTGCGCACTGGGGCTTTGAAGATCCCGGCGTGAGCGGCAGCGACGAAGAAAAACGCGCCTCCTTCCACAAGGTATTCGAGCAGATCCGCAACCGCGTCGCGCTGTTCGCCGCCTTGCCGCTGGATACGCTGGACCGACTGGCGATCAAGCACGAGATGGACAAAATCGGCCACACCCCGGTCCAATCATGAGCGCGCCGACTTCCAGCATCGCAGCGATGAGCGTTTTCGAGCGTTATCTGAGCCTCTGGGTGCTGCTCTGCATCCTCGTCGGCATCGCACTCGGCCAGCTCTTCCCGGCGGCCTTCCAGGCCATCGGCGGGCTGGAAGTCGCACGGGTCAATGTGCCGGTCGGTCTGCTGATCTGGGTGATGATCATCCCGATGCTGATCAAGATCGACTTTGCCGCGCTGCATCAGGTCAAGGCGCACTGGCGCGGCATCGGCATTACCCTGTTCGTGAACTGGGCCGTCAAGCCTTTCTCGATGGCCTTGCTCGGCTGGATCTTCGTGCGCCACGTCTTCGCGCCCTGGCTGCCGGCCGACCAGCTCGACAGCTACATCGCCGGCCTGATCCTGCTGGCCGCCGCGCCCTGCACGGCGATGGTCTTCGTGTGGAGCCGGCTGACCCAAGGCGACCCCTACTTCACGCTGTCGCAAGTGGCGCTCAACGACACCATCATGGTGTTCGCCTTCGCGCCCCTGGTTGGCCTGCTGCTGGGCATCTCGGCGATCAGCGTGCCATGGGCCACGCTGGTCAGTTCGGTGGCGCTCTACATCGTCATCCCGCTGCTGCTCGCCCAGTGGCTGCGCAAGCGCCTGCTGCGCGGCGGCCCCGCCCACTTCGAAGCGGTGCTCGCGCGCAGCGGACCGTGGTCGATCAGCGCCCTGCTGCTGACCCTGGTGCTGCTGTTCGCGTTTCAGGGCGAAGCCATCCTCAGCCAGCCGCTGGTCATCGCCATGCTGGCCGTGCCGATCCTGCTGCAAGTGGTGTTCAACGCCGGCCTGGCTTACTGGCTCAACCGCGCAGCGGGTGAGCAGCACCAGATCGCCTGCCCCTCGGCGCTGATCGGCGCCAGCAACTTCTTCGAGCTGGCGGTGGCGGCAGCGATCAGCTTGTTCGGCTTCCAGTCCGGCGCCGCGCTGGCCACCGTGGTCGGCGTGCTGATCGAAGTACCGCTGATGCTGGTCGTGGTGCGCTGTGTGCTACGCAGCCGCAGCTGGTATGAAGCGGGACGCCGCCAGCATGTTGTCTAGCACAAACGCTGCACTGCCCGATTCGCATACGCCACATGTCGGCGCCTCAATTCTGCAGGGCGAAACATATGTTATAAAAGCCGGATGAACGATCACTGAGCCAGACGCGGTGCAAGGCGTCGTTCCTAGGCCTCTTATAACTGCCCGAGACGCTGCGTTTGAATATCCTCACCGAATTCCTTGCCAAGCTGCCCACCCCGCTGGACTGGCCCTACTCACTGTTGTTCATTGCGCTGGCATTCCTGCTGATCCATGTGGCGCACAGCTTGTTTGCCGCCGCAGCGGTATCAATGGAACCCGGCGAGCGCAGCGCCAGCGCCGCACGTTATGGATCCGCCGTTGGATGCATGTGCTGGGCGCTGGACCTCGCCGGCCTGTTCCTCAACCCGCAGTTGCCCAAGCAGATCACGCTGCACTACGTGCTGTTCGCCCTGATCGTGATGAACATCAGCACGCGCCTGACCATGCCTCCGCTGATCGCCACCCACTCACCCAGGCGGGTAGTACTGCAAGCCTCACTGATCCTCGCTATCGGCATGACGCTCGGGCATCTGCTGCTGGCCTCATCCTTCGGCACGCTACCCAGTTCCCTGCAAACGCTACCGACGCTGGGCGCCATCGCGCTGGCCACCGGGGTGTGCGCGGTGCTGTCCCTGCGCCACCGTAACGCACGCCTGCGTGCACAGACAGCCTCGCCAATCACCCTGCCGTTCTACGTCAAGCTGGCAGCGGCGTGCTGCATTCTCTATCTGCATACCTGCCTGGTCGCCATCACCGGTATCCAGGGCACACATCAAGACATCACCACCAGCAGCCTGTTGTCGATTGCCGCCCTGCTGAGCCTGGCGGTCTACGTATCGCTTGATCATCTGATGCTGATGCGCCGGGACTGCGCACGCAACCAGCAGATGAACAGCTCGCTGGCGCTGATGCACACCATGCATCCCGAACCAAACTCGCACGCCCAGCAGCGCATTTCACTGATTGCCGAGCGCCTGCCCAGCCTGCTCAACGCGCAGAGCCTGCAGCTGCACTTCCAGCCGATCCAGTCGATCGGAGCAGGCGCCACATCGGTACGCCTCGAAGCCCTGCTACGCGTCCATACACTGGATCTGGGCCGGGTCAGCCCGGAGAGTTTTTTCATCGCCTGCGACCGCATGCAGCTGGCCACACGTGCCGACCGCATCATCATCGAACAAGCGCTGAGCCTCTCGCGACCCTGGTCGGCGCATGCGCACTGCAAGGGCATCTCGGTCAACGTCGGGCCGCAAACCCTGCTCGAAGCCTGCTTTGCCGACTGGCTGGCGAGCCGCTACGAGCGTAACGACTGGCCGACCGACTGGCTGCAGCTGGAACTCACCGAGCACGCCATGATCGCCAAGCCCAAGGCCATCGCCAGCGCCATCCAGCGCCTCGCCGCGCAGGGTGTGCCGGTGGTGATGGATGACTTCGGCGCCGGCTATTCCTCGCTGGGCCTGCTCGTCGAACTGCCGATCACCGGCATCAAATGCGACCGCGCCTTCGTCAGCACCTTGCAGCAAGACCCGGCACGCCAGGCGCTGCTGCAGCACATCTGCAACATGGCGCATGCGCTGGAGCTCTCGGTGACGGTTGAAGGCGTGGAGACGGAACACGATCTGGCGCTGATCCGCAGCCTGGGCGCCGATGCGATCCAGGGCTATGTGCTGGCCAAACCGATGTCTTCCGCCGACATGGACCTCTGGCTGTCGCACTCACCCCGGCAGGCCCTTACTTGGGCGGCCGCCTGAGGCTCAAAAGCACTTCTGCAGGAACACCGCCTGCCCCACTGCCGGGTCCAGCGCGTAGCCAACGAAGCCGAAACGGCGGTACGCCGCCTGCGCCGCCGTATTACCGCTGAGCACTTCCAGCGTCAGCTTGCAGCAGCCGCGCTCACGCGCCAGCGTCTCGGCCGCCGCCAGCAGGCGATGACTGATGCCCTGGCCGCGCCAGTCGCGATGCACCACGATGTCATGCACATTGAGCAGCGGGCGCGCAGCAAACGTCGAAAAGCCCTCGAAGCAATTGATCAGGCCCACCGGCGTAGCGCCAGCCAGCGCCAGAAAAGCGAAGTAGTCGCTGCGCGCGCGCAGCGCCGCCGGCAGACGCGCCATCGCCTCGGCAGACAAGGGCGCACCGCCACCCATCGGATCGCGCGCGTAGTGGTCGAGCAGACTCAGCAGCGCCGCTTCATGCGCCGGCTGCTGCAGCGCGAGGGAAAGAATCTGGATCATGCCCGCATTGTAAAACGCCGCCACCAGGCGCGGAAAACCACGCCGGCACGCCGCGCAGCAGCGAGCAGGCACGCCTTGGACCAGATCAAACAAGCGGCGCGCCAGCCACGGCTTGGTTTGACATTCGCCGCCCCAAGCGCTAACTTGGGCCTGCGCCCATTTGACTCAGCTTGCTGGCGCTTTATAAATCAGGCTAAAGCGAGCGGGAGCAGTCGATACAGCAGCCCGGTCGCGCAGCCGCCGACTGGGCTTTTGTTTTTCCGGATCATGAACGCAACCACTGCTTCTCCTGCGGGCACTGTTGGTATCGTCGCCCCGCAGCGCGCGCAATTCGACACGCCGCTGGCCCTGCGCAGCGGCGGCAGCTTGCCCGCCTACCAACTCGTCTTTGAGACCTACGGCACGCTCAATGCCGACGCCAGCAATGCCGTGCTGGTCTGCCATGCGCTGTCGGGCTCGCACCACGTCGCCGGCGTCTATGCCGATCAGCCCAAGAGCCGTGGCTGGTGGGACAACCTCGTCGGCCCCGGCAAACCGCTCGATACCCACAAATTCTTCGTCATCGGCGTCAACAACCTCGGCGGCTGTTACGGCAGCACCGGGCCGATGTCAATCAACCCGGCGACTGGCAAGCCCTGGGGCTCGGCCTTCCCCTTCGTCACCGTCGAAGACTGGGTCGATTCGCAAGCGCGCCTGGCCGACCAGCTCGGCATCCGCCAGTTCGCCGCCGTGCTCGGCGGCAGCCTCGGCGGCATGCAGGCGCTGGACTGGACCCTGCGCTACCCGGATCGCGTACGTCACGGCATGGTCATCGCCGCCGCGCCCAAGCTGTCGACCGAGAACATCGCCTTCAACGAAGTCGCCCGTCAGGCGATCCTCAGCGATCCGCAATTTCACGGCGGCGACTACTATGAACATGGCATCGTGCCAACCAATGGCCTGCGCCTAGCGCGCATGCTCGGCCACATCACCTATCTGTCAGACGACGCGATGGGCGAGAAATTCGGCCGCCGCCTGCGCCACGGCGAGCACAAGTTCCACTTCGACGTGGACTTCGAGATCGAATCCTATCTGCATTACCAGGGCGACAAATTCGCCGGCTTCTTCGACGCCAACACCTACCTGCTGACCACCAAAGCGCTCGACTACTTCGACCCGGCCTACAGCTTCGACGGCGACCTGCGCGCCGCCTTCGCACGCGCCAAGGCCAAGTTCTTCATCGCCTCCTTCACCACCGACTGGCGCTTCTCGCCAGCGCGCTCGCGCGAACTGGTATTCGCCCTGCTGCACAACGGTCTGGACGTCAGCTATGCCGAACTCGAAAGCACCGCCGGCCACGACTCCTTCCTGCTCGACGACCCGCACTACCACGCGGCGATGCGCGCCTACTTCGCCGACATCGAGGTCTGAACCATGGTGAACCTGACCCACGACAGCCGCTTCGACTACAACATCATCACCCGCTGGATCAGCGCCGGCGAGCGCGTGCTCGACCTCGGCTGCGGCGACGGCCAGCTGCTCGCCCACCTCGCCAGCGAGCGCCAGGTCAAAGGCTATGGCATCGAACGCGACGTGCAACACGTTATCAACTGCATCGCCAATGGCATCAACGTGCTGCAGATCGACCTCGAACAAGGCCTCGCCGGCTTCGAAGACGCGCAGTTCGACCACGTCATCATGAGCCTCTCGCTGCAGGCCGTGCACAATACCGATGGCATCCTCAGCGAAATGCTGCGCGTCGGCCGCGAAGCCGTCGTCAGCTTCCCCAACTTCGGCTACTGGCGCCACCGCGTCTCGATTGCCGAAGGCCACATGCCGGTCTCCGACATCCTGCCCTACGAGTGGTACAACACCCCCAACGTCCGCTTCTTCACCATGGCCGACTTCGAACTGCTATGCCAGAAACGCGGCATCAAAGTCCTCGAACGCGTCGCCTTCGACGAAGACCGCGAAATCACCACCGACCCGAACAACTACGCGAGCGTGGCGATTTATCGGCTGGGGCGGGGTTGAACGCGCATCAGCATGAGCGCCGTAAAATTCGACGACCTGCTCAGCGGCTTTGAATTCTCCAGCGCAGACGGAGGCGAGGAATACTGCGCCTACGTGTGCCGAGCAAGCGGCAAAATCTGGCTCGAATCAGACCCTCTGCTGGGAGACGATTTCGGCGATGAGCTCAATGATCAAGCACTGCCCGAAGACCTTCACGATACCGCGCTTTACGTCCCCATTCCACATAAACGCGAGCTTGATCTTGGCCGAGCGCTGGTGATGCGTTTTGTCGCTGAGAAGCTCCCCGCGCAATCTGCTGCGGTCCGCGCCCTGTTCCAGAAACGCGGCGCCTACTCAGCCTTCAAATCACTGCTTGAACGGCACCACGCACTACAAACCTGGTTCGACTACGAAAAGGCAGAAACAGAATTGGCATTGCGCAACTGGTGCATGGAGAACGACATACCACTGTCAGACTGATCACGGCCTGCCCGCGACGCCTGCGCAGGTTCTCCGCAAAGGCTTGCTCCAGGTGAATCAGTTCGGGCTGAGGCGGGAAATAGCTTCAGTGCTGCCGAGTGGAAAGGGCAATTTGAGTCGCCCTGATCGTCTGCGTAGCGCATCGCGTTGTAGCGCCCTCTCTCTCACCCCGGATACTGAACCCTCGCGCGCTAAGTTGGCTGCAAGGCGCTTCATGTGATTTTCCTGCGCGTAGGCGCGGCGTTCAACGCGCCTACAACCGGCAAGTCGAAGAAGACCGTCATGCGCATGTAAAGCCTCGTGTCTTGTCCCAAGACGCACTCCCGAAGCAGCGTCTGCCCAAATCGGTCAATCTTCAGCGATACACCTCGCGGCGGTGACCGACCTCAATGACGAGAATGAGCAGCCTGCCGTCCTGAATCTCGCACAGGATGCGGTAATCCCCCACCCGGTAGCGCCAGTATTCGCCCAGTTGCGGCCCGGTGAGCGCCTTTCCGGTGCTGCGCGGGTCTTCCAGCGTGGCAAGACGCTGGCGCAAAAAATTCGTGATGCGCTTTGCCTCAGCTTTATCCAGTTTGCCGAGCTGTTTGACGGCGCTTGCCGTCAGCTCAATCTGCCAGACCAAGCTGGCGCTCCGCGTCATCCAGGCTCATGACAGGCTCTTCCCCCTTGCGCACACGCTCCATAGTGGCCGCAGCAAGGTAAAAATCCTCCAAGTCTTCCAGCCCCCGTGCGACCAGCTCGCGCAGGTAAAACGCTTTGGTACGGCCAGTCTGGCTGGCGAGATAGTCCAGCCTTTGTTCGGTGGCGGGGTCGAGGCGGATGGAGGTGGCCATGGTTTTGCTCCGTATGGATACGTGTATTCAGTGTATTCAGTGTATTCACACAGAGCAAGGAGCTGTCACGCCAAGCCGTGCTTTCCGCAGCGGTGGATGTGTAAAACCGCAGATCAGCCCTCCACCACCATGCCACCACCGCCCCCAACAACTATGCGAGCGTGGCGATTTATCGCTTGGGGCGGGGCTGAGGTGCATCAGCATGAGCGCCGTAAAATTCGACCATCCACGCAATGGATTCCTATTTCCCAACGGTGTTTGCGATGAATACTGCGCCAGCGTGTTTCCGCTCTCCGCAAAGGCTTGCTCCAGTGCTGCAGGACGGCAAGGGCCATTGACTCACGCGCTTCGGGCATAGTCGGACTGCTATGATGCAGCGTAAAGGACCGTATTGAAGGAGCCCACGATGAGCCTGCCCGTGCAAACACTGTTGGCCGAAGCCCAGCACCTGCCGCGCCATGAGCTTGACGAGCTGATTTCCGGCCTGCTCGCGCGACGCGATGCGGATGACACACCGGAAGCCGTTGCGGCAGCGTGGGACGAAGAGATTGCCCGCCGACTCACTGAAATTGATCGCGGTGAGGTGGAGTGGATTCCCGGCGAACAGGTTTTCGCCGAGATCAACGGACTGCTAGGCAAAGCCGGCAAATGATCCGCTGGCATCCCCGCGCACGCGAAGAGTTCCGGGAAGCCATCGACTACCTGATCACAGAAGCCAGCCAGGCCATCGCCGGGGATTTCGCGGCGTGTGTGCAAGCGAGCTTACAACTTATCGAACGCCATCCCTCCATCGGCACGCCCCTCGCAGGCAAGGCACGGCGCCTCACCGTGCGCCACTTTACTTACGCCTTGATCTACCGCGTGCATGACGATGGCCTCCAGATTGTGGCACTAGCCCACCAACACCGCCGCCCGGGATATTGGGCGAAGCGGCGTTGATTCGCTACGATGAAATCCGTGTCTCTGCAAAGGATCACTCATGCCCGCCCCCCATCTTGAAGCCATCGAAACGACGCTCATGCAGCTCCCGCATCAGGATCGTGTGCATCTGGCCGAACGCCTGCTCGCCAGTCTCGACGAAGAAGATGAAATTCTCGCCGAGTGGGCTGCTGAGGCAGAGCACCGCGCCGATGCTTACGAGCGTGGCGAAGTGGAAGCGATCAGCCTTGAAGATGCGATGGCCCAACTACGCGCCGGACAGTCCGGAAACGCTGCGGCATGAAGCGGATGCGACTTGCCACAGAAATCGTAAGCTGCAATAGGCGAAGGGCATTGCACCGAAATCCATCGCCCAGCATGTGAGCCCAGCCCAGCCGGATTGACAGAAAGACCACCGGGAGACCAGATACGCAGCGTGCTCGGCATCGGTCAGGATTGGCGGCGCGAAATCCGGTGCAATGCCCTTCGGTTATTGCAACCTACGGACCTTTAAGTGATCAGCTGACGATCAGGCTGCAGCGGTCCGACGCATTGCACCCTGGCCGGGTGCTTTGCATCCGCATCACTAGGATAGCGGCCGATTGATCAACTCTGGCGCCTTAGCCGAAGCGGTCAGTCAGCACAAAGCGAATTAATGACGACTTTCGACCCGGAGCGGTCACTCGGGAAATCGAGAAGCGGGCATTCAGGAGTAGCGCAGATTAGCCACAGGCGTAACCCGCGCAGAACAAGTGCGATCCGCCAGTGAAAGAGGTTGTCAGCAAAGGTCAATGACGCGCCCTATAAGGCTAGGTCGCGACTAGGCTTGGCGCAGGCCAGCTGACGCCCAACGCCGCAAGCAACGTCCCTCCGGGAATTAGATATCGGAGCGCATCGTACGTTAGGCCAACATGAGGGTTTTTAGGCTCCAGCAGTTGAATTGCGCGATCAAACTCCCATTGCAGCCGAGGCAAATCCGCTGCAGCAATCGCCGCATCAAGAGCGCGCGACTGAGGAAGAACAACCGTCTCATAATGGCTCTCTCGGATCTCCCTGAGTTCGCCTCTGTTGAGCCCACAAACCTCGATTGTTTCGTTCCCAAGAAGACTTCCATTTCGAGGTCGCGCCCACCAATTGCGGACTGCGCCGGCGCGGTCAATGCTTTTGTACACGAACTCTATATGCTCCACGGGATTGAGTGCCGAACTCGGATCAATTAATAGAGGACGCTCCTTTCCCGGCGGCAAGCGCTCAGGCATGAGCGATTGGCAGCCAGCATCAAGCGGAAACTTCGTATTCTTATGCGTGCGATTGCAGCTTGGGCATGCGAACAAAAGGTTATCCCAGTTGAACGCCAACCACCAATATCCATGATTACTAGCGCATCCAGGTCGCCGATCAGCTGCAGCCTTCGGTCTGTAGTGTTCGACATCGTTATACCCTTCTGGAATACGAGCCTCGCAATAGCAGCACTTGTAGTGTTGCGCCCTCCAAAGTTCCTTGGCAACAATACGATAGCCATCGACTTCCTTTGATGTAGGGTCGCGTCCAAGCGCGCGAAGCGCAGTCAACTGAGCGACGCGCACGACCGCTAGTTTCGCTGGCTCAGGACCCCGTTGGACTCTAATCATGTGCCACCACCGGAGCCCTCCCTCTTGCCCTTCCTGCGCGCTGCAGGTCTATTCGGTGGCAACTCATCCTGATATCTCGGGACCACGTCCCATCCTGGGTCGATCCCGGCAGCTGCCAGTGTTCGCCTGACATCCTCAAGTTCAGCTTCTTCCGCGTCACTTCGCATTGCATATCCCGAAAGATAGCCGAAACGCTGCAGTAGCCTTCCGAACTGATTTGGAAAAATTTCGGATATGCCAAAATACTTCTGATAGATTTGACCGCCGGTTAGCAGCATTGGAGTATCTATTCCCGCAGTCGCACTGACCGTCCCGGAACTTCGGTCCAAAATCCATACCTCCTCAGCCTTTGCGCCGACCAACGTCAGTGGGTTGTGCGTCGTCACTACAAAAGACATCTTCGGCAGAAGGGCTTTAGTGCGAGAAATTATCTCGATCTGCCAACGAGGGTGAAGGTGAAGATCAATCTCATCGATGAGAACCAATCCGCGCATTTCAGCTAAGAAGTTCTCGCCTATCTCCAATTCATTCCGTTCAGCTAGCGTGATCCATCGGGCCACCAAATCCAGAAACCATCCGGCGTTAGTCAAGTAGCCATCACTCAGGCAACCAAATGGAATTTTGGCACCACCACTCTCAGATACGATTACTCGCTGGTTATATACCTCTATTGATTCCAAATTCATCAGCTTCTTCATCGCGCTGATGACATTTTCAAATATCGTCTTACTCTTCGTATTCTTAGTCGTATCACCCTCCAGTGCGATTAGCCATGTCTCGGCTTGGATGAGATCAGCACCTTCGTCAAAGAGCGTCGCAATTTCAGGCCCATCATCATCATTCAAGTTGACCTGCCGCGCCGTCCCGCCAAGCGCTGATCCACGGCGACATCCGTACGCAAATATCGGGAAAAGGCGCGGCCGATCTTGCTCTGGCAACTGTGTAATACTGATAGATGTGTTCGGTCGAATCAACGTCCGGTGTTCCACCCCATCTCCGAGGCTTACTACGATCTGGGAACTTAAAACGGACTCTTGGCCCTTCGCCGGAATTCGCTGCCACGATCCGCTAAACGCTCCCTTAGGCCAGATTGAAGGGTGCTTGACACTTCGCAGCGCTAACGCGAGGCTCCGCAGCAATGTAGTCTTGCCGGACCCATTTGGGCCGATGATTACTATCCATTGGCCCGTACCTTCGCTTGGCGGGGTTAAGTCGAGAGCGAGTTTTTCAATCCCACCGATGTCTTGAACTTCAAGTCTGCTTATACGTACGGGATTTGTCGGAATGCCGCCTTCCAATTTGGCTTGCAAAGGCAGGCTTGGATATGGCAATGGCAGCGCAAGTTTGTCCCAGGTTGTCCGAGAATCAAGGTCGGAAGTACGCTTCTGAAGGGCATCACGGATTTCCTTGATTGCGTAATGCGCCTCAGTATGACTCGCACCTAGAGTCGCGTAGATTTCGCTCAGGAGAGAATTAATTCGACTACGAGGTAGGCTGCTAATTTTCAGAGCGCCGAGTAGATTTGACCATATATTCGGATCGCTCTCGGAAGCAGCCAATACATCTGCGAGCAATTCAGAATCTTGCGACGAAGGATGCGATCCCGCAAAGCACCGCAATATCGCAATGTCGCCACGGGCAGCTGGAGTCATCGCGACGGTAACATCCACTTCAGATACGGCCTCGCGGGCTTTTTCTAGCAGCGCTCCCTCCTGGAAGCGATAGTGGTCGGCATAAATTCCGACAGTGTGCGCAGCAAGCTTCAGTAGTACTGGATGATTTGGAATCAAAAGTAGCGAACTGAAGATGCCCTCAGCGTCGAGAAGCCACAGATGACTCGATTTCGCGTCGCACAAATCAAGCAAAGACTTCCATTCTTGGGCCGTCATCGCCTTCGGACGCGGTACCAGTAGCGAGGCGGCGCCAGGAGCAGACTCGACCCAGGATTTAGGATTCAGACCGACGCGATTGGCTTTGATCGGAAGACCGCGCCAGATGACCAAGCAAATTTCGGCAAGTCGCTGCCTCAAAGCGGATGACTGACTCTTTAAGTAGAGTTCATTGGCGCGATGAAGCACTTCAACCGGCTGAGCCTTTTTAGATCGCGGACCAAAGTGACCAATGAGGAACCAACCGGCTACGGCAAAGAGTGGCGGACCAACTGCAATAGATTCCAAAGTCCAGGGCACTGCTTCCTCAACGACACCGAGAACTGAAACGATGTCCAGGCGGTCTTTCCATTGGCGTTCAGCCTTAGCCCAGTCCTTTTCATCTCCCAGTAGACCACTTCGGATCATGTCCGCTTGCTTCAGAAAATCTGCGGGCTCGTCGGCACAACTTATGCACGCAGCAAGTGGCCAGGAGGCTTGCCATTTCAATCGCGTCCAATAGTCCATCGGACACTTCGCCAGTTCTTCGACTGCTGTTATCAGATTTGCGGCGGTTGGCGTGCAGTCAAATTTTGCTGCGGCAATCCATGCCCGCCACGAATCAGATACGGGAATGCCGTAGTCCGGAGGGGTACTATCACTTATCAAAGCGCGACTGTTGGCGATAGGAATGAAGCCAATGCGGTTTCGATGGCGCCAACTCGCATGGGAGCCGTAGGCTGACGTCAGCCATGAAGTCCAGGTGCTAGGGGTGTTACGGTCGACACGTTGTGGTTGCGCATCGAGAAAGATGTCCGGTCGTACCTCATGCGCAATGGACTCCAAGCTTCTGCTGATCCATTCGCCCAGCGGTACATGCGAACGTGCCAAGGCCTCAAACAATGTCTGAGAAGCAGAATCAGGGGACCAGTATCGACCTCCCAGTTCAATTGCCCACGTTTCGTTTCGGTTCGTCGCATCAACTATGCAGGCCCATGCTGATGCTCGACAGAATGAAGCATCAGGAGTCGACGAGCCGAGTCCTCGGTCGATTGCCAGGCGGAGGACGGGATACGTATCTTCGTTGGCGGCGCGCACCAATCTGATGTGTTCCTGTCCCGGTGGAAGCGCTAAGAGTCCCACAGCCTTTGCCATGAGGGCCCGCGCACGCTTGGGCTGCGAGAGGGCAGCTCCCTCTTCAAGGGTTTCTAGTGCTAGGAGGGACCCTGCGCGTGAAGCCCGTGACAGTTCATCTGACTTGTCCTCATCAAGACTGCCGCATATCCGATCTGCCAACGTATCGCGCAGTGGCGAGCCTTCACTAAACAGCCGACTTGAGATAAACAGCGCGACATTTCTAAACATCGGCGCTTTGGATACCTGGTAAAGCCTTGCTTCAATCTCGGAGTCTCGGCCAGCCGTAAGTGCCCAGGCAGCCATGAACTCTTGAAGTGAACGAATCTCAAACCCAAACTTCCCCGGCTCCGGTTCAACAAGAAAGACCAGTCTATTCTCGGCGGCAGATGCTATCTCGTGGACTAGCTCGTTGCGCTGTTCTTTTGCTACCTCGTCTTCGGCTAGTACCTCAGATATCACCTCTTCAAGTCTCGCCTTTGTCATTCGTGCAGCGGCGCCGCCATCTCGCTCGGCCTCAACTTGAAGAAGTAGCGCAACTCGTGCATGAATGCGTTCAATGTGTGAACGATGTTCAGCCAGAAGTGCGGATGCGTAAGTGCCTCGTTCAATCTCGCGGTCGAACGTGTAGGCGAAGTACCTAGAGAAGAGATTCCACCGTTCCCTTGGGGCCCTTCCAAGTTGCTGCACTAGGGCAGTGAGAATGGTGACCTGCAGGGGTGTGGTGAGAAGTCTCTCTGTTGCTGGCTCAGCCGCTGCCTCATGAATCTGGCGAAGTGCTTTGGCCTGTTGGTCTGCACCGGAGATCTTTGCTTGTATGAGCTTCTTTGCATATTCAAGGGCTTCATCACGCGTCAATGGTGCCAAGAAAACCTTCTGAAACTTCACGCCCACCTGCGATAGCTCGTCGGCATAACCCTGAGGTCTAGTTGTGGCTAGGATTTGTGAAGAGGCGGACCTTTCGGAGAGTGCAGTCAGGAGCTCGCGCGCAGCCACAACAATTCGCATGCGATCCTGTGTAGCTCCGACTTCATCAAACCCGTCAAGGACGAGTAGTGAAGGCAGCACGCAGACAAGGCTAAACAGCTTCGCTGCGTCAAGTCCTACTTCTCTTGCACTTGGTAGATCTGCCAGAAATTGCAGAAGGCTTGGGGTGTGGCCAGGCATCTTGGTTAGCGTCGAACTGGCCGCCCATGCAGCGAAGTCGGGCAAAGTGACTTGCAAGGGGAGTAGTGGGCCGTTTGGCAGCCCGAGCTTGTTCGCGTCTTTCTTGCTCTTTGATTCCTTGACAGAGGGAATGAACGAGTTGACTAGTTCCCGCTGTACCGTCGTAAGCTCGTTTGCAGCCGGATGAATTAGCGCAGCTCTATGGAGCTGGCAAGCAAGCTGCCCAAGAGTTGATTTCCCTTGGCCTGGTCCTCCTATAAGTAGTGTCGCCCCCCAGCGAGACCGTAGATGTTCGTGTTCAATGGCGCTATCAAATAGCTCAGCGTTTTTCTCCTCATCCTCTTCCTTTTCCTTCTTTGCGTGCGACGCGGCGCCCAAATCGGACCGCGCCTTGAAGGTGTTTCGGAGATCCAGTGGGCCCGCGGCGAGCATGCTAGACAGGAAGAGAGTTCTATCCTCTCTTTGCATCGAGGCACTTGCGTTGGATGCAATAGGCAGGTCCACGAAGACTTGACGCAGCGGAACCTGAGTGTTTGTATGACCGCCCTGTCCAAGCTTTGCATACTCTTGGGCGACGAGCTGGTCCGCAAGCCAAATTCGAATCGCGCGAAGGTCGTCTGCCGAGATTTCTGCCTTGGCCGCCGCTTTAGCTAAAACGTCGGAACCAGTTGGAGGCGTGCTTCTTGTTTTCGTGCTCATCTATTGGGTCCTAAGGATAGGAATTTCAACCGCATGGCGCCAAGTATAGTGTCTCGACCCCGCTCGTAGGTCTCATGAAACCCCCTTGAATCGCCACCGGCCCGCTAAGTCCGCCACGAAATGGGCTACTCGATCGCGTAATTTCCGATACGTCGCACACTTCGAGCGCAAGACTAACCGGCAGCATGTATGAATCGCCGCTTCGCCCTATCACCTCGAGCGATCACCAACCAACACGCTGATCGACATTACAGTCCGATGCGGATTGCGCGACACCGCGTACGGCGTACTCTGAACAATCCGGCGCAATTCGCTTCGCTCATTGTTCCCTGCGGCGCCCTACGAATGCCCGCTTCCGGTTCGTACCAACGACGGTCTGCTCATGGCCGGCACCAGCCATTCTAGCCCCCTGGCATCAACATCAACCAAGGCGAAACAACACAAAATTAATTCCTAAGCTGCATAACGGCTCAACGCGAAAGGCAACCGCAATGGCCGCGTGGGACAAAATGTCGCGGGTCGGCCAACACTCCCCAACCGTAAAACCCGCCGTTGAAGTAAAGCGCGGTTCTAAGACTCGCGGATTGCGCTTCCGCAAAAGGGCTGTCAGGATCAGCGCCTGTCTCGCCCCACTCCGAATCGCCAAAGCGACGCTCGCTGCGGCCCCAAGATTGCCTCACAGCCCTCCCGCCATGCATCCCTTCACCGCATCGCTCGATCTGCGCAAACCCTGGCTCGCCGCCATCTCCGAAGCCGCCGGGGCAGTTCTGGCGCAGGACGACTGGCGCGCGGCCTTGCAGGCGCGGTGTGCGGCGCTAGGGCTTGTGAATCATCGTGGTTTGGCGCTCGCCTTTGCCTCACAAGACGAATTGCCCGAAGGCGTGGCGTATGAATCTTTCATCAGTGACACGGGGCGGGTGCCGACGCGTGACAATCTGCATGATCTCTTCAATGCGCTGGTGTGGTTGAGTTTTCCGCGCACGAAGTGCCAGCTCAATGCCTTGCAGGCGGCGCAGATTGCGCAGGCGGGTGTGGGGGCGGTGCGCGGGCGGACGCGCGATGCGATTACCTTGTTCGATGAGAACGCGGCGCTGCTGGTGCTGCGCGATGTGCCGGCGGGGCGGGCGCTGGTGGAGGCGCTGCGGGCGCATGCCTGGCCGCAGTTCTTCGTCGAGGGGCGTGCAGCGCTGGCTGAGCATGCCGAGGTGTGGCTGTTCGGTCATGCCTTGATGGAGAAACTTTGCGCGCCCTACAAGGGCATTACCGCGCATGCCTGGGTGCTGATGGCGCCGGAGGAATTCTTTGCCCTCGCGCATGCGGCGCGGCGCGCCTGGCTGGACCAGCAGCTGGCCGCCGAGTTGGCGCGGCGCACGCCTGCGCAGCTGACGCCAGCCTGCTTTACGCCGCTGCCGGTGCTGGGCTGGCCGGGCTGGTGGCCGGGGCAGGACGCGGCCTTTTACGCCGATGCGACGGTGTTCCGCCCGCCGCGCGCACGTCGAAATCCTGCCTGAGCTGCGGTCAGCGTGGCCGTTCGCTGCGATAATCGCGGCATGACCACGCCCTCCAATGCATCCTTGCTCGCCGCCCTGCGCTCACCACGCCTGGCGATCTGCATCTTCACCGGCTTCTCTTCAGGGCTGCCGCTGTACCTGATCCTGCAGCTCTTGCCGGCCTGGCTGAAGACCGAGGGGCTGAGCCTGAAGGCGATTGGCGCGTTTGCGCTGATCCAGTTCCCTTACACCTGGAAATTCCTCTGGTCGCCCTTCATCGACCGCTTTGCCCTGCCCTGGCTGGGGCGGCGGCGTGGCTGGATGGCGCTGTGCCATGTCTGCCTGCTGGCGGTGATCGCCTGGCTGGGCACGCTGTCGCCGAAGAATGATCTGGGCCTGGTGGTGGCGCTGACGGTGCTGATGGCCTTTTTGTCGGCGAGCCTGGATATCGTGCTCGATGCCTTCCGCCGTGAATTGCTCAGCGATGCCGAGCTGGGCCTGGGCAGCGCAATTCACGTCAATGCCTACAAGCTCGCCGGCCTGGTGCCGGGCTCGCTGGCACTGATTCTGGCCGATCATCTGGCCTGGTCGCA
Source organism: Uliginosibacterium sediminicola (assembly GCF_039631295.1). Classification (NCBI taxonomy): domain Bacteria; kingdom Pseudomonadati; phylum Pseudomonadota; class Betaproteobacteria; order Rhodocyclales; family Zoogloeaceae; genus Uliginosibacterium; species Uliginosibacterium sediminicola. Next base: position 370,955 of record NZ_JBDIVE010000001.1, read on the forward strand.
GGTGTTTGTGGTGACCGCGCTGTTCATGCTGCCGGGGCTGATCATGACCCTGGTGGTGCGCGAGCCGGGCACGGCGATCCGCGCACCGCGCACGCTGCGCGAGGCGGTGGTCGAGCCCTTCCGCGAATTCATCACCCGCAATGGCTGGCGCGAGGCAGTGTGGGTGCTGGCCTTCATCCTCTGCTACAAGATCGGCGATTACCTGTGCACGGCGCTGGCCTCGCCCTTCTATCTGGAAATGGGTTTCTCCAAGACCGAGATCGGTCTGGTGGCGAAGAACGCCGGCCTGTGGCCCAACGTCATCGGCGGCTTGCTTGGCGGGCTGTGGATGATGCGTACCGGCATCAATCGCGCGCTGTGGCTGTTTGGCGCGATCCAGATGCTGTCCATCCTCGGCTTTGCCTGGCTGGCCTGGCTCGGCCCGGGCGAGACCGACAGCACGCGGCTCGCCGTGCTGGCCTTCGTGATCGGCTTTGAAGCGCTGGGCGTGGGCCTCGGCACCGCCGCCTCGGTCGCCTTCATCGCGCGCAGCACGCATCCGGCATACGCCGCCACGCAGCTGGCGCTGTGCACCAGCCTGATGGCGGTGCCGCGCACCCTGCTCGGCGCCAGCGTGGGCTGGCTGGTGGACTGGCTGGGCTGGTTCGACTTTTTCCTGCTCTGCTTCGCCCTCGCCTTTCCGGGCATGCTGCTCCTTTTACGCGTCGCCCCCTGGGGGGATGACCCCAAGTCGGAATTCAGCTCATGAGCAATACTTCGCGCGACGCCCTCTTTGAAAAAACTGCAGCTGCGCTGGGTTACAGCTTCGATGGCGAGCTGCTGGTCGGTGGCAAGTACGTGCCGCTGCTCGCGCATGGCAAGGAGCTCTACATCAGCGGCCAGATTCCGCGCGTGGGCAACACCATCGTCGTGACCGGCAGCGTCGGCGCCAACATCGATCTGGCGCAGGGCCAGCTGGCTGCGAAGATCTGCGTGATGCGCGCGCTGGCGCTGCTGCGTCGCCAGCTCGGCAGCCTTGACCAGGTCGCGAAGATTTTGCGCATCACGGTCTTCGTGCATAGCGCGGCCGACTTCACGCAGCAAAGCGAAGTGGCCGATGGCGCCTCCGAAATACTGCACGCGATTTTTGCCGAAGCGGGTGTGCACACGCGCACCTCGGTCGGCGTAAGCCAGCTCCCCAAGAACGCGGCGGTCGAGCTCGACATGATCGCCGTCTCACTCTGAACCAGAACACCATGACTCTTGCAGACCAGCTCATCACCATCGCACGCAAACTCTCGGCCGAAGTCGAGGCCATGCAGTTTGCTGCGCCGATCACGCATACCTACAACCCGCTCGCCTACGCCTGGGCGCCGCACGAGGAATACCTGCGTCGCTTTGGCAACAGCCCGAAGCGCGTGATTTTCGTCGGCATGAATCCCGGCCCCTTCGGCATGGTGCAAGTTGGCGTGCCTTTCGGTGAAGTGGCTGCCGTGCGTGACTGGATGGGCATCGTGGCAGAGGTGAAAAAGCCCGCCGCGCAGAATCCCAAGCGCCCCATCGAAGGCTTCGAGTGCGAACGCAGCGAGGTGAGCGGCCGACGTCTGTGGGGCCTGTTCTCGCAGCGCTTCGGCACCGCCGAGCAATTCTTCGCGCAACACTTTGTCGCCAACTATTGCCCGCTCGCTTTCTTCGAAGAAGGCCGCAACGCCACGCCCGACAAGCTGCCTGTCGCCGAACAGGCCCCACTGCTCGCCGTATGCGATGCGCATTTGCGTAGCATGGTCGAGATTTTGAAAGCCGAGTGGGTGATCGGTGTCGGTGCCTGGGCCGAGGAACGCGCCAAACTGGCTTGCGCAGGACTGCCTGTGAAGTTCGGCCGCGTGCTGCACCCCAGCCCCGCGAGTCCGGCGGCCAATCGCGGCTGGTCAGAAGCGGCGACCAAGCAAATGCTCGCACAAGGCGTCTGGCAGGAAGGCTAGAGCGATGAAGTTCAATAACCGCGCGAACGAATGTGTGACGACCAGCGACGGTCGCGAGATCTGGGTGTCGCGCAGCGTCACGACGGCGGTGTGCATCCTGCTCGAATGCAAGGGGCAGCCTTATATCCTCGTCAATCAGCGCGGCACCGGCGTGCCCGACTTTGCCGGCTACTGGAATCTGCCCTGCGGCTACCTCGACTACGACGAAACCACCGCTGAGGCAGCGATGCGCGAAGTCTGGGAAGAATGCGGTGTGAATACGCTGGAGCTGCTCAAGATCGCCCACTGCGAATTCTTCAGCTATCCCTGGGACATCAATTCAACACCGCATGGCAAGCGCCAGAACGTGACGATTCATCACGGCCTGTACGCCAAGCTGGAGGCGCTGCCCGCCGTGAGCAATGCGCACAACGAGCCGAACGAAACGGCCGACATCCGCTGGTTGCCCTTGGCCGAGCTGGACACGCTGAGCTTCGCCTTCAACCACCGCCAGCGCATCGCGGACTTCCTCGCCCATCTCGCGAAAGTCAGCGGTGTCTCTTATGCGTAAAGCACAACACGTCAACAGGAGTGCTGCATGAACGAAGCACTGATCATCCAGCAGCCTGCCGGACAAGCGCAGCAACTGTTCCTGCTGTTCCACGGCGTGGGCGCCACGCCCGAGGGGCTGGTGCCGCTGGGGCAGGCGCTGGCGGCGGCGTATCCGCACGCCTTCGTCGCCTGCGTGCGTGCGCCGCATGTCTCGGATCTGGGGCGCGGCTTTCAGTGGTTTTCGGTCGCTGGCATCAGCGAAGAAAACCGCCCGCCGCGCATCGCCGAAGGCATGCCGCTGTTTGTCGCCACGGTGCAGCACTGGCAGCAGCTGAGCGGGGTTGCGCCGGCGCAGACGACCCTGCTCGGCTTCTCGCAAGGCGCGATCATGTCGCTGGAAGCGAGCCAGCTGAGCACGCCGCCGGCTGCGCGCATCGTGGCCTTGTCGGGACGCTTTGCCGAGCCTGCACGTCGTGCATCAGAGGGTATGCGCTGGCACCTCATTCATGGCGAGCAAGACGGTGTCATGCCTTACAGCTTCGCCCAGGCCGCGCAGGCGCAACTGCAGGCGCTGGGTGCCAAGGTGACGCTGGACCTGATTCCCGGGCTCGGCCACAGCATCGATCAGCGTGTGCTCGATGCGCTGCTGGCGCGCCTCGCGAGCGCAGATTGATCTTTGTGAAGCACACAGCGTTCGGGCCGAATGCCGCGCAGCGGTGTATCGAGGCCTGCGCACATTCCGGCCAGCCCCTCGATACAGTCGCTGCGCGACCACTCGGGGCGAACGGCTGAAGCAGGCCCATGCTTACAAACCCCGGCTTGCCTCGGCAGCGATCTCGAAGGAGCGCAGACGCGCATCGTGGTCGAACATCGCACAGGTGAGCATCACTTCATCTGCGCCGGTCTGCGCGATGAAGTCCGCCAGCGCGCTGCGCACCATGTCGCCGGTACCGCTGACCGAGCATTGGCGCGATGACTCCAGCATGGCGCGATACGGTGGCGGCAGCTGCTTCATGTAGTCCTTCACCGGCGGCGGCAAGCGCGTCGGATGGCCACTGCGCAGATTGACGAAAGCTTGCTGCATCGAGGTGGCCAAGAGCTCTGCTTCGTCGACATCGTCCGCCGCAAAAACGCTGTAGGCGAGCATGACATACGGCTTATCCAGGCGCTTCGAGGGGCGGAACTGTGCGCGGTAGAGCGCGATGGCTTCCATCATCTGCGCCGGCGCAAAGTGCGATGCAAAGGCGTAGGGCAAACCGAGCGCCGCCGCCAGCTGCGCACCGAACAGGCTGGAGCCGAGAATCCACACCGGCACATCGAGCCCCTCACCGGGCACGGCACGTACGGTCTGACTGGGCAGGGCGGGCTCGAAGTATTGCAGCAGCTCGACCACATCCTGCGGGAAGGCATCGCCACTGCTGAGGCTGCGGCGCATGGCGCGCGCGGTCGCCTGGTCCGAGCCCGGCGCGCGGCCCAGGCCCAGATCGATACGCCCCGGAAACAGCGAGGCCAAAGTGCCGAACTGCTCGGCAATCACCAGCGGCGAATGATTGGGCAGCATCACGCCGCCCGCGCCGACACGAATCCTTGAAGTACCCGCTGCGACATGGCCGATGACCACCGCGGTGGCCGCACTGGCAATGCCGGGCATGCTGTGATGCTCGGCCAGCCAGTAACGCGTGTAGCCCCAGCGCTCGGCGTGTTGTGCGAGGTCCAGGGTATTGCGCAGGGACTGGGCGGCATCGCTGCCTTCAGTGACGGGGGATAGATCAAGTACGGAGAAGGCAGTCATCTTGGGCAGGTGGGGCCATCGGCAGGAACATCAAGTCTTTGTAGCAGCTCTGCAGAAAATGTTCCGCAAACATGTCTTGACCCATCGCAAACCTTGCATACAAGCCAGCAAGATTTTGTCGCTAAGCATATCGCCTTTGCTTCGAAGCGCGGCCGCAAGGCTCGCTTATACTCGCCGCCTGATCACAATCCGAATAACCTGAATCAGGAGGCACTATGAAATTCGAAACCCTCGCCGTCCATGCGGGCTATACGCCTGATCCGACCACACATGCCGTGGCCGTGCCGATCTATCAGACCGTCGCCTACTCGTTCGACGATACCCAGCACGGCGCCGACCTGTTCGACCTGAAGGTGCCAGGCAATATCTACACCCGCATCATGAACCCGACGCAGAACGTGCTCGAACAGCGCGTAGCCGCGCTCGAAGGCGGGCTCGCTGCGCTGGCGCTGGCCTCGGGCCAGGCCGCGATCACCTATTCGATCCTGACCATTGCCGAAGCCGGTGACAACATCGTCTCCTCGGCCACACTCTACGGCGGCACCTACAACCTGTTTGCCCACACCCTGCCGCAGTACGGCATCAATGTGCGCTTTGCCGATTACCGCGATCCTTCGTCCTTCGACGCACTGATCGACGACAAGACCAAGGCCATCTTTGCCGAGACCATCGGCAATCCGCTCGGCAACATCACCGACATCGAAGTGCTGGCCGAAATCGCACATCGCCATGGTATTCCGCTGATCGTCGACAACACCGTCGCGACACCCTATCTGCTGCGCCCCATCGAGTTCGGCGCCGACATCGTGGTGCACTCGCTGACCAAGTACCTCGGCGGCCACGGCACCAGCCTGGGCGGCGCCATCGTCGACTCCGGCAAGTTCCCCTGGGCCGAGCACAAGGCGCGCTTCCGCCGCCTCAACGAGCCGGATGTGTCGTACCACGGCGTGGTCTACACCGAAGCCCTCGGACCGGCAGCCTACATCGGCCGCGCACGTGTGGTGCCGCTGCGCAACACCGGCGCGGCGATCAGCCCCTTCAATGCCTTCCAGATCCTGCAAGGCATTGAAACGGTCGGCCTGCGTGTGGACCGCATCACCGAAAACACCATCAAGGTCGCGCGCTTCCTGCAAAAGCACGCCAAGGTCAACTGGGTCAATTACGCAGGCCTTGAGGATCACCGCGATCACGCGCTGGCGCAGAAGTACCTCGGCGGCAAGCCCTCCGGCATCCTCACCTTCGGCGTGCAAGGTGGCCGTGAAGGCGGCGCGCGCTTCCAGGACGCGCTCAAGCTGTTCACGCGCCTGGTGAACATCGGCGACAGCAAGTCCCTCGCCACCCATCCGGCATCGACCACGCACCGCCAGCTGGGCCCGGACGAGCTGGTCAAGGCCGGCGTCACCGAGGACACGGTGCGTCTGTCGATTGGTATCGAGCATATCGACGACCTGCTGGCGGATCTGGAACAGGCACTCGCCGCGGTGTGATGAAGGACGCGGGCGGGTCGCGCAAGGCGCCCCAGCCCGCACAGCATGACTGCTGGGACAGACGGCACTAGCGCAGCCGCTTCTGCCTCAGCACAAGCAAGACTGCCAGCACGCAGATGAATGCCAGAATGACAAGCGACTCCTGTCCGACACGGATCGTCATCTGCGCCTGCAATGCATGGCCGGAACTCGCATCGAGCGGCGCTTGGCCAAAGCTGCCCCGGCACTCCAGCAGATTCTCCTTGCAACGGCTGATGCTGATCAGCCAATACTGACTGAGCAAGCCTGCAGAGAATGAACTGGAGATCAGACGCACGATGTTCTTCAGCGCGTAGGCATGCGAAAAATCTTCGTGCGGTACTTCGGTGTAAGTCAGCCCCGCGATCTGGATCACGCCGAGAATCGGGAACAAAGCCTTGAGCGCCATCGGGCCCAGCAGGCTTTGCCAGGACGCCTGATGGCCGACAGCAAAACATAACCAGAGCAGGCCCGCACCCGCGCAGCTGAAGCCCAGCGCAATCAATCGCCTGCGATCACCGAGTTTGGAGGCGAAACGGAAGGACAGCGGCAGGCACAGCACGGTTACTGCAGCGGAGAAGGACTGCAAGGCGCCAGTCGTCGCCAGTCCGAGGCCCAGGGCCTGATCGAACAGGCGTGGATAAAGGTAGCTGGTCGCGCCATTGACGAGGTAGTACAGGCCGTAGAAACCGAGGCCTACCAGATAGCGCCGTCCGCCCAGCACGCTCAGCCGCAACAGTGGATCAGGGTGCCGGTGCGAACGCCAGGCGGCGAAGCCAAGACAGGCCAGCGCCAGGCTGATGACAAACAGTTGTCGCGCATCGAAGCGGCTTACTTCCAGCCCCTCCAAGCCATGCAGCAAGAGCATCATGCCGAGGGCGAAGCTCAAGCTCATCGGCCAGTCGAGCGAACCCAGGGAGCGCGGCGTGTGGCGCTCGGCACGCAGCCGCCACAGCACGAGCAGCAACACAAGGCACGCGAAAGTCGCTTGCAGCAGGAAGCTGGCGCGCCAGCCATAGGCTTGCACCAGCACCGCAGTCAGCCAGGGCAGCGGTGCTACCCCGCCCAGCAGACCGATGATATAGGCGCGCAGCCGAGGCGGGCGCTCGGCCTGCGGCGTGACCAGTTGCAGGTAGACGCGGGACATCGTGAACAGCCCGCCACCGCCGATACCCTGCACAAGACGGGCGGGGATCATCAGCCAGAGGGTGCTGCTCATCGCTGCCAGCACGGCCCCCAGCAAGTAGAGCGCAATGCCACAGGCCATCAGATTGCGATAGTGCCAACGCCGGCTGGCGCGCTCGATCAAAGGCAGGGTGGCGATCCCGGCGCCGGCATAGATGGTCAGCAGCCAGAGGAATTGCGCAGGCGTCGCGCGCAGCCCGGCCTGGATGTCTTCAGCCGCCAGCAACACGCTGAGCGATGACCAGAAGTCCACCGCGGTGACCAGGCCCAGCACATAGCCCAGGCCGCGCGGCAAATGCGCCGCGGGCAAGGGCTGATGCGATATCGAGTCGGCTACGTGTGCGCTGGGCATCGTGGGCGCTTTCATCTCGGGTTTGATCAATTTGCGTGGCGGAAAAATTGCCTGAGCCGGAGGCGCGATGCGCTCAGGCCGCGGCAGCCGCGCTGCTGCCGACGCGCAGGGATAGATACAGCGCTTCGCCCATGCGATCAAGCAAGCTCAGCTCGTTCCTGAGCCAGGAGAGGTGCGCTTCTTCGCCCACCAGGACGTCCTCGATGAGCCTGCGTGTGCTGGCATCGCGTTGCGCGGCCAGCACTTCAACCGCAGCATTGAGCACGGGAAGGCCCGCCTCCTGAACCTGCAGATCGGCCTCCAGAATCTCCCGCAGCGTGTGGCCGATAGTCGGCTGCGCAAGCTTGAAGGAAGGCACGCCGCCGATGTCCAGCAGGCGGTCGGTGAGCGTCTTCAGCGTCAGCGGTTCGTCGCTGATGTGCGCCTGCATCTGGCTGGCCAGGCTGGCCAGACCAAGGGCATTGATCATCGCGAGATGTGTTTGATGCTGGACGCTCGCCGTCCAGAAGGCGCCGATCAACTCGTTGAGAAGTTGCTGGACGGGCGTCGGTACAGTGTCGCTTGTATCGGTACGGTTCATGTGAATGTTCTCGTTTGCGTTGTGAGCTAGACATACTGCAGAGGCGCGCACACGGCGCGGCCTCTGCAGGCCGGGTCAAGCCAGCAGTGCGAGCAGCGCTTGCGCCACCGCTTCGGAACTGGCGGGGTTCTGCCCGGTCACCAGCTTCTGGTCGGTGACGATGTAGGGCGCCCAGTCCGGACCCTTTTCGTAGAGGCCGCCCAGCGCCTTGAATTCATCTTCGATCAGGAAAGGCACGACGGCGCTGAGTTCGACGGCATCTTCTTCACTATTGGTGAAGCCGGTGACGCGGCGGCCCTTGATCAGCGGCTCGCCATTGGCAGCCTTGACGTGACGCAGTGCAGCCGGCGCGTGGCACACCAGACCAACCGGCTTGCCGGCGCGCTCGAAGCTTTCGATCAGCGCAATCGACACGGCCGACTCGGCCAGATCCCACATCGGGCCGTGACCACCAGGATAGAAGACGGTGTCATAGTCTGCGGCCTGGATGGTGTCGAGCTTGAGGGTGCTGGCCAGGCGCTGCTGGGCGACCGGATCGGCCTTGAAGCGATGCGTCAGCTCGGTCTGGAATTCCGGTAGATCGCTCTTCGGGTCGAGCGGCGGCTGGCCGCCGGCCGGCGAGGCGAGGACGATCTCGGCGCCCGCATCGAGGAAGGTGTAATACGGCGCAGCAAACTCTTCCAGCCAGAAGCCGGTCTTCTTGCCGGTGTTGCCCAGTTGATCGTGGGAGGTCAGTACCATCAGAACTTTCATGATTTTTCCTTGAGTTGTAATCAGATATCGCGAGTCGAATCAAGCCGACAGTGCAGCTTCGAGCTTGGGCAGTTTGTCGGCGTAAGGCGCGCGCAGACGCAGATTGGAGGCGCCGTCCGGGCTTTGCACGACCACCGCCTTGTTGTGGGTGAAACGCATGAAGCCGTGGATGCCGTGGTAGGCACCGATACCGGACGCCCCCACCCCGCCGAACGGCAGCGTCTCAATCGACACATGACTCATGATGTCGTTGATCACCAGCGCGCCCGAGGTCGTGCGTGCGGAAAATTGCTGCTGCGCCTGCGGCGTGTTGCCGAAGTAGTAGGCCGCCAGCGGACGCGGGTGTGCGTTGATGTAGGCAATCGCTTCTTCATCTGTGCTGCAGACCATTACCGGCAAGAGCGGGCCGAAGATTTCTTCCTGCATGATCTTCATCTCGTCCGTCACGTTCAGCACCAGATGCGGCGCGATCTTGCGCGACACCGGGTCGTAGTCCGGCTCGCCCAGCGGCGCCAGGCTGATGACGCGGGCTCCGCGCTGCTGTGCATCGTCCAGCAGGCCGAGCAAGCGCTCGTAATGCCGCGGGGTAATGATCGAGGTGTAGTCCGGATTGCCCTGGATCGAGGGGAAGGCCTTGCTCATGAAGTCATGCGCGGCCGAGACCAGTTCGATTTGTCGCGCCGCGGGGATCATCATGTAATCCGGCGCCAGACAGATCTGCCCGGCATTGAAGGTCTTGACCGTCAGCGTGCGTGCCACCGCTACCGCGATGTCCGCATCCTGGCTGACGAAGACCGGCGACTTGCCGCCCAGCTCCAGCGTCACCGGCACCAGGTTTTCAGCCGCAGCGCGCATCACATGGCGACCGACCGTGGTGCTGCCGGTAAACACCAGATGGTCAAACGGCAGACCGCTGAAGGCGGCGCCGATAGCGGCATCGCCGAGCACCACGCCCAGTTCCATCGGGTCGAAGTAACGTGCGATCAGCTCGGCCAGCAATTCGGAGGTGCGCGGCGTCAGCTCCGAGGGCTTGAGCAAGGCGGCATTGCCGGCAGCCAAAACGCCGGCGAGCGGACCGAAGGCGAGATTGATGGGGAAGTTCCACGGGCTGATGATGCCGACCACACCCAGGGGCTGGCGTTCGATCCGCGCGATCACGCCGGGCGCCGGTTCGGCCAGGGTTTCCGTCTGCATCCACTCCTGCACGTGTGCCGCCGAGTAGCTGAGCATGTTCAGCGTCGTCGCGATGTCAGCCGCCAGGGACTGATACACGCTGCGCTGGCCGAAATCCGCGTTCATCGCCTGCACCAGCTCATCGCGATGCTCGCGCAGCAAACGCGCGGCGCGCAGCAGGCGATCCTGGCGCAGGGCGGCATCGGCCGGCCCGGCCGCAGTGTGACGCTGCTGCATGGCCTTGAGAATGGACTTCAGATCTTCAACTTGTTGCTGGGTACTCATGTTTTTCTTCTCCGCTGAAAATGTGTGATCAGACTTGTCTGTCGGGGGAGTGAATCAATGCACGCTCAGTCGTGGGCGATACCGCGTCGTCCGGGGCGCCACGCGCGGCGCTGGGGACAGCAAGGCGGCCTTCTCCGCCAGGTGTTTCCACGCTGATGTGCTCGAAACAGCATTGCTGCATGGCCAGTGCATCTTAGGAGAAGGGGCGGCTTGCCCGCCAACTAGGCTATTTGGGGGCTGCCATAAATAATGTTATGGTCAGGCCATGTCACTCATCCGCCTGCGCACCTTCATCGAGGTCTACCGCCAGCGCTCGATCAGCGCCGCGGCGCGCAACCTCAATCTGACCCAACCGGCCGTCTCGCAGCACATTGCGGGGCTGGAAGTCGCCATCGGGCGGCCGCTGTTCGAGCGCCAGGTGCGCGGCGTCAGCCCGACCACGGCAGCGGATGAGCTGGCCTCCGACATCGGTAACAAGCTCGACGAAGTCGAAGCCGCCATGTCATCGGCGCGCTCACGCTCGGCCGAACTGGCCGGCGCCCTGCAGATCATCGGCCATGCGGACTTTCTGGCCGAGGTCGTATCCGCGCATCTACTCCCCTTGCTGGAAGTCGGCATCCGCGTGCGCTTGCAGACGGGAAGCAGTGATTTCGTCTGCCAGATGGTCATCGAAGGGCTCTGCGACCTCGGCATCACCGCCTTTCCGAGCAGCGACAAACGCCTGCACTGCGAACTGATCCGCAGCGAGCGTGTCCTCGCCGTCGCAGCGCCTGGCGTGGTCGAGCGCATCAGCAAAGCAGCCTCGCTCGAACAAGCGCTGAGCAAAGAACCCCTGCTCGCCTACAACCTCGAAATCCCCCTGATTGACGCCTGGGCTGCCAAGAACAAGCTGAACCTGGGCCCGCTGGTGCCCGCCCTGATCGGCCAGGACCTGCGCGCCTTGCGCAGCTTGCTGTGCCGTGGCTTCGGCTGGACCGTGATGCCCGAGTATCTGTGCACCGATCACATCAAACGCGGCGAACTGCAGGAAATCGCCGCCCCGTCCGGCCCAGGCCAGCTCAGCTACTACCTCGTATGGACGCCCAGCGCGCTCCGGCAAGCACGCGTCGCCCATGCCCGGCAGGCGCTGCTGTGGCATTTGAAAGCGTGACGGGCATCGCTCGTCAAAATGCTCGCGATCTCGGAGCCCATTGCGACTCTTTGATTCCGCTGACGGCAGACTGAGGCAAACACACCCCCTATTGCCCTTCCGTCCGTACGCTTGAAAGGCGAATGCCGACACACCGCAGGTATGCTCTCCGCAAATCAGTCAGCACATGCGGGGAATCCAAACGTGCGACAAAAATGACATCCACCTCGAACACACAACATCAGAGCCATCGAGACCCCAATGAAAATCGCCATCCGCATCGTCATCTTCTTCGCTGTACTCGCCATCGGCATGGCCCTCGGCGTCGCGCTAATCTTCAACAGAATGCTGGAACGTGAGCGCGCCTTCGATGGTATGGAACTTGAGTACTACACAAGCTTCGAGTCGCTGCTGATGCGCAAGGGTACGGAGGCGACGCAGGAGGCCACGCTACGCGCGCATCTGGCGCTGATGGAGAAACGCCAGGACCATGCGGGCTTTTTGCTCAAGAGCAATCAGAGCAATCTGTTAGCCAGCGACGCTGCGTTGAGCTACGCGCGCCTGTCAAACCTGGCAGCACGGCGGAATGCCAATGATGAAGCCAAGCAACTGCTCGACAAGGCCGTCTCGTACTGCCCGCAAATGGGCTGGGTAGAGTGCAATGCCACGCAGATCACCAGAGCGGTCGATGAACTCAAGCAAATCGATGCCTCCAGCTTTGTCCTGCAAGCTCGCTAGTCGCGGCCCTTTCACCACGACTCGATAGCTGAGGCCAGATAAGGCCCGCCTTCACGCCCCTGTCACGCCAGACAATTAGGCTGCGCGTTTTTGCAACGCGGAGTCTTTCATGTCAGCTGTCCCGTTTTCTCTGGCGCGTCTGCGCCCCGTTTGTCTGTCGCTGGCTCTGGCCGGCTTGATGCATGTCGCCCAGGCGCAGCAAGCCGTCAGCGCCGTGCTGGCAGGCCACGCCGCCCTGCCCACAGATAGCACGGTCAGCGCCCCCAAGGACGCTGGCGCCTTCTTTGCAACAGCCGGCAAGTTTGCAAATGCCGCGCGCCAGCGCAATGAAAAGCTGGGCAGCGAGCTGTCTTACACCAATGTCGGTGGCTCCAAGCCGCGCGCCACGGGCGGCGCGCTGCCGGTCAAGGGTCAGGCGGTGCAGGGTTTCTCGGGCATCGTCTCGCTGGATCGCGAGAATTACCTGGTCATCAGCGATAACGGCTTTGGCAACAAGATCAATTCGCAAGATGCGCTGTTGATGGTGCATGCGATGCATGTGGACTGGAAGAGCGGCAAGGTGACGCGCAAGAACACCAGCTTCCTGCACGATCCGGATCGCAAGGTGCCCTTCGCCATCCAGAACGAAGCCCAGGCGCAGCGCTATCTGACCGGCGTGGATTTCGACATCGAGTCGATCCAGAAAGTCGGCAATGAACTGTGGGTCGGCGACGAGTTCGGCCCCTACCTGCTGCGCACCGACCTCAAGGGCAAGGTGCTCGGCGTGGTCGAAACCGTGGTCGAGGGCAAGAGCTATCGCTCACCGGACCACTACCTGCTCGGCCGCCTGCCCAATCTGCCCAATGAGGCCATGCCGCAGTGGGAGGTGAAGCGCTCCGGCGGCTTCGAGCCGATGGCCAAGTCGCCCGATGGCAAGAAACTCTACCCGGCCTTCGAATGGCCGCTGTACGACGCGCAGACCAAGGACTTCGAGAAGTTCAACGGCAAACCCTATACGCATATTCTGGAATTCGACGTGGCGAGCCAGCGCTACAGCGGCAAGCAATGGAAGTACGCCTTCGAAGAGGCCGGCAATGTGATGGCCGACTTCCAGATGCTCGACGCAACGACCGGACTTGTCATCGAGCGTGACGACGCTTCGGAAGGCGTGGCGCCGGCCTGCCCCGGCGAAGAGCGCACGGACTGCTTCACACGCCCGGCGAAATTCAAGCGCGTCTACAAGATCGACCTGTCGAACGTCGATGCCAATGGCTTTGTGCGCAAGGTGGCTTACATCGATCTGCTGAAGATCGCCAATCCGCAGCGCCTGGCCAAGCGCGGCCCGAACGAGGAAGTGTTCAGCCTGCCGCATCTGGGCCCTGAGGGTCTGGCGATTGTCGATGCGCATCACATCGTGGTGGTGAACGACAACAACTATCCGGGCTCGTCTGGCCGCACCCTGGGCAAGCCGGATGATGACGAGATCACCCTGCTCGACATCCAGGCTTTGATCGACGCGAAGTAAGCTGGCCCGCGCTGCCTGCCCTGGCGACTTTCGTTTCGCCAGGGCAGCGGCTCACAAGCCGAGCTCGCTCAAGCCCGGATGATCATCGGGCCGTCGGCCCTGTGGCCAGTGGAACAGGCGCTCGTCTGCGCTGATCGGCAGATCGTTGATGCTGGCGATGCGCCGGCGCATCAGGCCCAGTTCATCGAACTCCCAGTTCTCGTTGCCGTAGGCGCGGAACCAGCGGCCGGCATCGTCATGCCATTCGTAGGCGAATCGCGCGGCAATGCGATTGTCCTGCCAGGCCCAGACTTCCTTGATCAGCCGGTACTCCAGCTCGCGCGCCCATTTACGCGTGAGAAATTCAACTATCGCCTCGCGCCCGCGCAGAAACTCGGCACGGTTGCGCCACACGCTGTCAGCCGTGTAGGCCAGCGACACCTTCACGGGATCGCGTGAGTTCCAGGCGTCTTCGGCCATGCGCGCTTTTTGCACGGCGGTTTCGAAAGTGAAGGGCGGCAGCGGAGGACGGGCGGAAGTGTTCATCAAGGCAGCCTTTTGGTTTTGAAAATGGAGGGTAAAACCCGAACCACGGGGCAACTACGGTTTTGTTAGAGCGTGTGCAGTTTTTAAACGATGGACTTTCGACGCAAAGGGCGCAAAGAAAGACAGAGAAGGTCCGCAAAGGGAAAAGAGAATCGATTTTCTTTGCGGAGCTCTGCTTTTTTGTGCTGCCCTTCTTGCCAAAACACTGGCAAAAAATGCAATTTGCCTAAATTAACTACTATAGGGACCAAGACCCTAAATAACGTTCAGTTAGGCTATGTACATGTTTGATGCGCTGGCTTTCGATGCAAAGGACGCAAAGTAAAACGATTTTTGGGTTTCCTTTGTGGGCCTTATGTCTTTCTTCGCGCCCTTTGCGTCAAAAATCCGTCGTCCCAAAACTGAATATTTCTTAACTGAGCAGCATGAGGCCAAGGCCCCGTGTTTAGTAAGTCTTGTACGGAAGAAACTTCCCGCTCATGGTGATGCTCACGCGGTCACCCATCGGATTCGGCTCGCGCTGCAGATCCATCTTGAAGTCGATGGCGCTCATGATGCCGTCGCCAAACTCTTCATGGATCAGCTCCTTGAAGGTGGTGCCATACACATTGACCAGTTCGTAGAAACGGTAGATCAGCGGATCGGTCGGCACGGAGGTCGGCAAGGAACCCTTGTAAGGCACGACCTGCAGCAGGTTGATGGCCTCCTCGGGCAGCTCGAACAGCGCGCCGACTTTTTGCGCCTGTTCTTCGGTAAGCGTCATCTGACCGAGCAGCGCGGCGGTGGTCCATTCCTTGGACAAGCCGATGACTTCAGCGACTTGCGACCACTTGAGTTTCTTCTGGATCTTCTTCGAGACGATGAGTTCGGTGACGTCGTAGCGGTTCATGGTGTAGCTCCTTGCTGGCTAAGGTGGAATTCAGTTGGTGAGGCAGGCGGGCAGCTGTTGCGCCGCGGCGAGACCCGGGCGCACCAGCAGCGGCTCGGCCGGCGGCAAGCCGGCGTACTGCTGCGAACGACTGACGAGAAAATCAACGAGGTGATTGCGAATCGGGTAGTACTGCGGATCATGATGCAGGCCGGCGCGCGTTCGTGTGCGCGGCAGGGTGTTGACGACGATCTCGGCGATGCGCGCACGCGGCCCGTTGCTCATCAGCAGGATCTTGTCGGCGAGCAGGATGGCTTCGTCCACGTCATGCGTGATCATGAACACGGTCTGCTGCGTGGCCTGCACGATCTTCAGGAGTTCGTCCTGGATGGTGCCGCGCGTGAGCGCGTCGAGCGCACCGAAGGGCTCGTCGAGCAGCAGCATCTTGGGCTGGATGGCGAAAGCGCGCGCAATGCCGACGCGCTGCTTCATGCCACCGGAGAGTTCGGCAGGTTTCTTCTTCAGCGCCGCACCCAGGCCGACCATTTCAAGAAACTGTGTCGCATGCGCTTCGATCTCGCTGCGCGACTTGTCTGGCCAGCGCGAGCGCACGGCAAAGCAGACGTTCTCCAGCACGCTGAACCAGGGCATCAGTGCGTGGCTCTGGAACACCACGCCACGATCGAGGCCCGGGCCGACGACCTCACGGCCATCGACGATCAAGGTACCGGCCGAGGGCGCCTCCAGCCCGGCCAGCGCATTGAGAATGGTGGTCTTGCCGCAGCCCGAGTGGCCGATGACGACAACGAATTCGCCACGCTCGATGCCGAAGCTGACGCCTTCGAACACCGGCTCGGCGCCGCGCACGTAGGTCTTGGAGAGTTGATCGACTTGCAGGTAAGGCATGTGAGCGTTCCGTATGAATGGGCGCCCTACTCGGCGTAGGTGACGAACTTTTGCAGCGCTGCGAAAATGCGGTCGAGCAGCATGCCGACCACGCCAATCATGACAATCGCAAAGATCACATTCGGCAGCGCGAGGTTGTTCCACTCGTTCCACACGAAGTAGCCGATGCCTGTGCCGCCGACCAGCATCTCGGCCGCAACGATCACCAGCCAGGCAATGCCCATCGAGATGCGCGCGCCAGTAACGATGGTCGGCGCGGCGGCCGGCAGGATCACCGTCAGTGCCAGACGCACCGGCTTGACCTCCAGGGTGCGTGCCACATTGAGCCAGTCGCGCCGCACACCGGCCACACCGAAGGCGGTGTTGATGAGCATCGGCCACAGCGAGCAGATGAAGATCACGAAGATGCCGGAGACATTGCTGTCCTTGATGGTGTAGAGCGCCAGCGGCATCCAGGCCAGCGGCGAAATAGGCTTGAGCACCTGGATGAAGGGATCAAGCGCGCGATAGAGCAAGGGCGACATGCCGATGGCGAACCCAAGCGGAATCGCCACCAGCGCAGCCAGCAGAAAGCCGACGGCGACGCGCGCCAGCGAGTGGCCCAGCTGGATGGCAATGCCCTTGTCGTTAGGGCCGTGATCGTAGAACGGGTCGGCCAGATAGTTGACGATGGCACGCCCCACTTCGGCCGGCGGCGGAAAGCCGGTCTGCTTGGCCGAGGCCTTGCCCAGCAGCGCCGCGTATTCGTCATTGGCCGCGCTCTGCGCGCTGGGCGCCTTGGGCAGGGTCGCCAGATGCCACACGCCAATGCAGAAGACGAAGATCAGCACGGACAGCAGGGCGGATTTCCAGGTGTCGGGTTTCATGTTTTTAACGGCTTATGTTCGGTGCGCGGGTTTTTGATTCCCCTCTCCCGTTTCACGGGAGAGGGAACATCGTCACGTCCGCTTGATCGCAAAGCTCTCCAGATACGCCTCCGGCTTCATCGGGTCGAACTCCTTGCCGAGCACCTTGAACTTGGCGTAGTTGTCCTTGGGCGCGGCGATGCCGACTTCGGCCATGCGCTTCCTCGCATCGGTGAGCAGGTACACCTTTTCGGCGATGTCCTTGTACTGCACCTCGCCCTTCACATAGCCCCAGCGCTTCATCTGGGTGAGGATCCACACTGCCATCGAATACCAGGGGAAGGGGTCGAAGTCGGCGCGTGTCGGCACGTTCTGCACCTGGCCCAGACCATCGGCGAAGCGGCCGGTGAGCACCTGCTCCAGCACCGTCTTGGGCTGGTTGAGGTAATTGGCGGGCGACAGCACCTCGGCCATGATCGGCCGGTTCTTCGGATCGCGCGCCATCTTCGAGGCCGTCAGCACGGCGCGATACAGCGCGGCAAAGGTGTTGGGGTTCTGCTTGACGAACTCGGCCGGCGCAGCGAAGGAACAACAGGGGTGACCATCCCAGATATCTTTCGACAAAATGTGGATGAAGCCCACTTCGTCATACACCGCGCGCTGGTTGAAGGGGTCCGGGCCGAGGAAGCCGTCGATATTGCCGGCACGCAGATTGGCCACCATCTCGGGCGGTGGCACGACGCGGATCTGGATGTCCTTGTCCGGGTCCAGACCATGCTCGGCAACGTAGTAGCGCAGCAGGAAGTTGTGCATCGAGTAGTCGAAGGGCACGGCGAACTTGAAGCCCTTCCACAGCTTCGGATCGCGCTTGTCCTTGTGCTTCATCGCCAGCGTGATGGCCTGGCCATTGGTGTTCTGGATTGTCGCCACATTCACCGCCAGCGGGTTCGAGCCCACACCCAGCGACATCGCGATGGGCATCGGCGCCAGCATGTGCGAGGCGTCGTATTCCTTGTTGATGACCTTGTCGCGGATCAGCGCCCAGCTTGCCGTTTTGACCACCTGCACATCCAGGCCTTGGGCGCGATAGAAGCCCAGCGGATCAGCCATCACGATGGGGCTGGAACAGGTGATCGGGATGAAGCCGATCTTCAGGCTGGTCTTCTCCAGCGGCGCTTTCTCGGCGGCCATGGCCTCCAGCGCGCCAAACGGGAATACTGAGGAAATCGCCGCCAGCGCCGTCGAACGGCCGACGGCCTGCAAGAAGCGGCGGCGTTTGGCATCGTCTGGAAACACAGCGCGCATCACCGCCGACTCGATGACGCGCTGGTTCATTGCCTCATCCGAAGCGTCGGCCGCCAGATCGAGCGCGGCGGCGTCATGCTCGGCCTGCGAATGGTGGCGGCCGCAGCTGCAGCTGCCGGCGCCAAGCTGGTTGCGATGATCGAATGGATCCTTGAATGCAGACATGTCAGCGTCCTCTCCTGAAAGCTTGAGCAAGCTTAGGGTGCAGGCCGCCGGGCGGCTATCAAGACGGCGATGATTGTCGTGTAGTGGAATCACTACAGCGCCGGGCGCACAAGCTGCACAAGCCTTGATCCAGTACGCAATCGGCACATGCAGCGCCTGCTAGGCTGGGCTTGGATCAAGAGAGGATGAGTCATGAATGTGCAGGACACGCTGCAGACCCTTGACGGTCTGTTCCGGCGCGGCGAGTACGACAAGGTCGAGCCCTTCATGCTGGAGCATCTGGCACGCGCCGAGGCTGAGGGCGACAAGGGCTCGGCGCTCAGCATCCTCAACGAGCTGATGGGCTATTACCGCAGCCAGAGCCGTTTTCGCGATGCGCTCGCGCTGGGCGACAAGGCGCTGGGCCTGCTCGATGCGATGGGCCTCAAGGGCAGCATCCACTACGCCACGACCCTGCTCAATATCGCCACCGCCTACCGCGCAGACGGTCAGACGCGCAAGGCGATCAGCTTGTTTGAAGAGGTCGGCCAGCGCTTTCTCGCCTTGCAGGTACAGGACACCTACCTGGTCGCCTCGCTGTACAACAATCTCGCCCTGGCCTGGCAGGAAGCCGGCGACCATGCCAAGGCCATCGCCTTCCTCGATGCGGCCTTGCCGCTGATCCGCACGCGCCAGGGTGGCGAGGTCGACGTCGCGGTGTCGCTGACCAATCTGGCACTCTCACGCACCCGCCTGGGCCAGCTTGCCGAGTCGCGCGCCGCCTTGCAGGAAGCGCTGCGGCTATTCGAATCGCAAACCCGCATCAGTGGTCACTACAGCGCAGCGCTGGCCGCCTTCGCCGAACTCAACTACAAGGAAGGGCGGCTGCAGGAAGCCGTTGCCTTGTACGAGCGAGCGCTGGCCGAGATCGTGCCACGCTTTGGCAAGAACACGCAGTACGCGATCACCCTGGAGAGTCTGGCACTGGCGCTCGACCGTCTTGATCCGGCGCGCAGCGCAGCCCTGCTGGCCGAGGCGCGGCAGATCCTGCATGTCGAGAAGGCCGAGCCGGCAGCGATGTCGGGGCTGGAGCTGGCACGCAGCTATTACCAGGCGGTGCGCGGCGAATTGCTGGCCAGCTTCGCGCCGGTGGCCCAGCGCATTGCCTTTGGCCTGGTCGGCCATGGTTCGGAATGCTTCGGCTTTGACGACGCCTTGTCGCGTGACCACGACTTCGGCCCCGGCTTCTGCATCTGGCTCACTGACGAAGATTACGCGCTGTTCGGCGCACGCCTGCAAACCGAGTACGCCCAGCTGCCACGCGAATTCGCCGGCTTCGCGGCGCGCCAGGTCAGCCCGCGCAGCGAGCAGCGCGTCGGCGTGTTCCGCATCAGTGATTTCTACGCGCAGTTTCTCGGCGCACCCAACTTGCCTGTCAGCGATGCCGACTGGCTGCAGATTCCAGAAGAGCTGCTGGCTTGCGCCTGCAATGGCGAAGTGTTTGCCGACCCGCTGGGCGAATTCAGCCGCTTGCGTGCACAGCTGCAGGCTTACTACCCGGATGGCATCATCCGCCGCAAGCTCGCGCAGGCCGTCGCCAAGATGGCGCAAAGCGGCCAATACAATCTGCCGCGCGCCCTGCAACGCGGCGAGCTGGTCACGGCGCAGCTGGCGCGTGCCGAGTTCATGCGCCATGCCTGTTGCGCTGCGTTTGTCCTCAACCGTCGTTACGCACCGGTTTACAAATGGCTGCATCGCGGCCTGCGCACGCTGCCCAAGCTAGGCGATCTGCATGGCGTGCTCGATGCACTGGCGCGCGCACCAATCGACGCCAGCCAGGAACTCGTCGCGCAGATCTGCCAGACGGTGCTGGACGAACTGATCGCGCAAGACTTCAGCACAGCCGGCGACAGCTTTCTCGAAACGCATGTCGACACCATTCTCGGACGCAAGCGGAGCAGCCCAGCATGAACATCATTGAAGCCATCATCAGCCTTGAGTGGCAGGCCTTCGACGCGGTGCAGAACGAAGGCGGCCGCGCCAGCTGTCAGGACGATCACGAAACCTTCGAGATCATGCGCAAGAGCCAGTTCCTGTGCTGGGACGAAGCCACGCAACTGGCCTATCTGGACGATCTGCAACGCGCCAAGCGCGCCGGCCGCAACCTCGTGCAGGAAAAATACGCACGCATGATGGCCTCCACCGCGCCCGCGCGCTATGCCGAATTCGCCCACCTGCTGCCGGTGCTGGAGGCCGCACAAATTGCACGCATCGAAGCCGTCGTCGCCGTCGAAGTAGCCTGGCGCGAAGCCTTCGCACGCGAGTATCCGCACATGTCGGACAAGGCGCGCCTGATCCGCACGACGCAGGACACGCCCTACTCCACATCGTTCGAAACCTATCTGCGCGGCGAGCTCTACACCTACTCGCCGAACACGCTAGTTCTCTACTGCAAGCTGGTCGACCGCTACCGCAGCGAAGACCGCAACCTCAGCACCGAGACCATGGAGCACACCGCCCGCCTCTACGGCTACACCAGCCTGGCCGCCGCCGAGCGCAAGCTGGAAGCCGGCTCGCAAGCGGTGTAGAGGCCACGTCCGCCGCACTGCGCGCTACCATGGCAAGCTGCCAATATCAGGAAGCCAGCATGAGCAGCGACGACCTCGCCCCCCTGCCCAGCATCGCGCCGGGCCGCTACCGCCACTACAAGGGCGGCGAATACGAAGTGCTGGGCGTCGTCCGCCACAGCGAGAGCCTTGAGCCAATGGTGCTCTACCGCCCGCTCTATAACGACAGCGGCAGCTGGGTGCGCCCCTTTGCGATGTTTCTCGAAGAGCTGGAGATCGACGGCCAGCGCGTGCCGCGCTTCGCGCCCCTGGGCTAGGGCGTGTTCGCAGTAGGCGAGGGGATTGCGTTGAGGACTATGGCTTGCGGGACAAGGCGTGCGACGCGGTGCGGGGTGGCTCCCACGCACAAGGAGCGCAACGCAGTAGCGCAGGCCATAGTCCTCAACCCGAAGGGCTCGGACGAAATGGGCGCATGGCTGCGTTGCGGCGACTCGCCAGGAGACTACCCTGCCAGCGTCGCCGCGCCTTGCCCTGCACCCATTGCGTGCGAGCGCAAGCCCTCGCCTACTGCGAACACGCCCTAGGACCGCGCATGCCGCCAAATTAAGGTTCAAATACGCATCTACTTCCGCAAGGACAAGGCTCAGCCAAGACAGATAATGGCAAGCACGGCCTTGGTACTTCGGGCTCAGTGAGCAACGCGCCCCAAGCCCGCGTGAGGGCGCTCCGCCGCAAACCTCTCAGACAAGCTGCCATGTCAAACACACCGGTCAAAACTGAAGCCGAGATCTACACACTGTGCCAGCAGGTGCTGTCTGGCAGCGTCAATATCAGCGCGCTGATCAATGTCCTGATCAACGACTTGCGCAGCACCCTCAGCGAAGACCGGGCTCTGGTGCCGGCGATGAAGCGTCGCGTGGCGGTCCATCTGGGCGTGGAGGACTTCGATGAACTGCTGATCCCCTTGCTGGCCAGCATCGCGGACGACAATCTCAGATACCAGTACGCCAACCACTTCGCCGCCATCGCGCTCCACACCGGAGAACACGCGCTGGCCCTGCGCTATTTCGCGCTGGCGCTCAGCCCTGAGCGTCGCACCGAACACACCGAGTCGGTCGCCATCGTCGCCGCCGAGCAGGAAAGTTACGATGACAACGCCTTGCACATCGATCTGGCGGTCCGCGTGGTCGTCTCTGCCGCGCCGGAGCTCGCCCGCCTGCACCAGCGCGGCAAGCTGCGCATCCTCGACCTGTGCTGCGGCACCGGACTCAGCGCCCTGCCGCTGATCGGCTTTGGCGACCATATCGAAGGCGTGGACCTCGATGTCAGCGGCGTCCGCCGCGCCGGCCGCGAAGTCCTCTACGCGCAGCTGCACGAGGGCGATGCCATCGGCGTGCTGCAAAATCTGTCAGGCCCCTTCGACCTGATCCAGTGCATCGGCGCGATCTACCATTTCCCGCAAGCGGACTGGCTGTTTGAACAGGCCGAGCGCCTGCTCGCCCCCGGCGGCCTGCTGCTGTTCAACAACTGGCCCTGCCCCGACAGCGCTGACACCCTGGTCACCTGCAGCGGCAACCTCCGCCACTGCCACAGCGAGCGCTACCTCAACCAGCTCGCCCAGCGCCATCAACTGATCCCCGCCGGCAAGACCTGGCACACCATCTACGGCAACCTGCCGAACTGGTTCATGAAGTACAGCAAGGCAAGCTAAGGCGGAGTCGACTCACACCAGCTGATGCCGCAGCGCGTAGTTCGCCAGCTCGATGTTGTTGGCCAGCTGCAGCTTTTGCAGGATGCGTGCGCGGTAGGTGCTGATGGTGTTGGCGGAGAGCGAGAGCTGGCGCCCGATGTCGTTGATGGCGTGACCCTGGGCGAGCAGCTGCAGCACCTGGAACTCGCGGTTGGAGAGCGCTTCGTGCGGCGCGCGCGCATGGTCGCGGCGGATGTCCTGCGTCATCAGCTCGGCGATCTCGGGCGTAACATAGGTGCCGCCTTCCGCCGCGCGCACAATGGCGGCGAGCAAGATGTCGGGCGCACAGCCTTTGTTGAGGTAGCCATTGGCACCGCTGCGGATCGCGCGCAGTGCGAATTGCGATTCCGGATAGACCGACAGCATGATCACACCGATGCGCGGAAATTCGCTGCGCACGCTGCCCAGCACATCGAGCCCGTCGCGATCACCGAGCGCGATGTCGAGCAGCACCACGTCGATACGGCCAGCGCGCAGGCTGCGCAGTGCGGCAGGGCCGTCAGCGGCTTCCTCGATCTGGCCGATACGCGCATCTTCGGCGAGGATCTGGCGCAGGCCGCGGCGGATGATCATGTGGTCATCGACCAGCAGGATATTGATGCCTGCGGCGCTCATGCGAAGACTCCACCGAGGATGAGCTTCACCGTGGTGCCAGCGCCGGGCGCGCTGTCGATGAGGAGTTCAGCGCCGAGTGCGCGGGCCCGCTCGTGCATGCCGAGCAGGCCGAAGCTGGTGGCTTGCGTGGGGATCTGCATGCCGCGCCCGTTGTCACGCACGCTGAGCACCAGGCGATCGGCCTCGGCGCTGGCCTGCAGCAGCACTTCACTGGCCTCGGCATGGCGGGCGATATTGGTCAGCACTTCCTGCACGATGCGGTAGAGCGCAACTTCAGCCTCGCGCCCCAGGCGACAACGCTCGACGAGGCTGGCGCAACGGTATTCGCACTGCAGACCGCTGCGCGTGCGAAAGTCCTGCAGCAACCATTCCAGCGCCGCCCACAGGCCCAGATGTTCGAGCACGCCAGGGCGCAAATCGGTGAGGATGCGGCGCAACGCCTCCATTGCCGTACCGGCAATATCGAGCATGCCCTCTACCTTGCCACGCAGCGCCGGCTGCTCACTCAGGCGCTGGCCCAGCCAGTTGAGTTCGAGCTGCAAGGCGGTGAGCGAGGCGCCCAGATCGTCGTGAATGTCGCGCGCGATGTGGCGCCGCTCCTCCTCGCGCACACGCTCCAGATGGGACGACAGCGCCTGCAGCGCGCTGTGCGACTGCTGCAGCTGGGCATGGGCGGCAGACAAATCTGCGGTGCGCTGAATCACGCGCTGCTCCAGCTCATCGTGCGCACGCTGCAAGGCGCGCTCGGCCGCCTTGCGTACGCTGATGTCATTGAAGGTCACAACCGCACCAACGACCTTGTCGCCATCGAGTATCGGATAGCTGGCGTATTCGGCCGGGAAGGATGAGCCATCGCGCCGCCACAGCACTTCGTCCTCGACGCGCACGCCCTGGCCTTGCTGGTAAGCGCGGAAGATGCGGCAGTCCTGCACCGGCATCAGCTGACCATCGGCATGCGAGTGGTGCATCAGGTAGTGCATGTTGCGGCCGAGTACTTCGTCCGGGCTGAAACCCAGCATCGCCGCGCCTGCCTGGTTGATGAAGATGCAGCGCCCGCGCAAGTCGATGCCGTAGATGCCCTCGCCGGTCGATTCGAGCAGGGCTTCAAGCTGGCGGCGCCAGGCGTGGTGGTGCGAGAGGTCGTGGAGATTGGCGAACATTTCGCCATCCTACTCAGGCCGCGACGGCACCGCCATCGGCACGCGGATCATGGGCACCAAGCATGCTGCCATCAGCAGCGAGGCTCACTGCGCCGGCGTGGCCCATGCTGTCCTCGAATTCGCCGAGCACTTGCACGGCGTGGCCTGCTGCGCGCAGCTGCTCGACCAGGGCCGGGTCGAAACGGGATTCGAGCTTGAGCGTCGTCGAGTCCTCGCCCCAGGTGCGCCCGAGCAGCCAGCGCGGCGCGCTGATCGCCGCCTGCAAGTCCTGCCCGCCCAGCACATGGCGCGTGAACACCGCCGCCTGGGTTTGCGGCTGACCCTCGCCACCCATGGTGCCGTAGGCGATGACACGACCGTCCTTGAGCTGGGCCAGCGCCGGGTTGAGGGTGTGAAAAGGCAGGCGCCCGCCCGCCAGCTGATTCGGCCCGGCCTGCAAGCTGAAACTGGCGCCACGGTTCTGCCATTGCACGCCGGATTCGGCCAGCACCAGACCACTGCCGAATTCCCAATACACGCTCTGGATGTAGCTCACCACGCGCCCCTGCGCATCGGCCGCGCCCATCCAGATGGTGTCGCCGGGCTGGGCGATCTCGGGCCAGGGCGCGGCGCGCAGCAGGTCGATTTGCGCCGCCTCGTGGGCCAGCGAGCCCGGCGCGAGGAAAGCCGCCGGATCGGCGCGCATGCAGGCCGGGTCACCGACATGCGCGTTACGCCAGCGAAAGGCGCGCTTGGTCGCTTCGACGAGGCCGTGCACATGGTCGAAGCCCTCGTCACTCACCACACCCAGCTGCTCGAAGATGCCGAGGATCGCCAGCGCACTGACGCCCTGGGTCGGCGGCGGATGGTTGAAAACGCGGCCGACGGCCAGATCGACCGACAAGGGCGAGAGCGCCTGTGCGCAGAAGGCTTCGAAGTCGGCCAGACGCAGCGGGCTGCCGACAGCGGCCAGATCGGCCGCCATGCTGCGCGCCAGATCGCCACGGTAGAAATCATCGAAGCCCGCGCGCTGCAGCTGCTCCAGGCTGGCGGCCAGACGTGGCTGCACTTGCAGCTCGCCCAGCTGCGGCAAATGGCCCTCGGCATGGCGCGGCGCAAAGCATTCGGCAAAGCCCGGCACAGCCTGCAGCTCATGCCACTTGGCCGCCGTCAGCGCAGCTTGCGAGCGCGTCACCGCAACGCCTGCACGCGCGTAGAGAACGGCGTCGTGCAGCAGCATCGCGCGGGGCAAGGCACTGCCCCACTGGGCGGCGTGCTGCAAGGCGAGATCCCAGCCGGCCAGCGCACCCGCGACAGTCAGCGCCGCACGCGGGCCGCGGGTCGGGATCTGCGTGTCGCCCTGCGCGGCGTAGAACTCGGGCGTGGCCAAGGCTGCGGCCGGGCCGCAGGCGCGGATCGCAACAGGCGGCTTGCCGGGTTCGGCAATCAGCCAGAAGCCATCGCCACCAATACCGTTCATATGCGGATAGACGACGGCAATCGTTGCCGCCGCCGCTACCATTGCTTCCACGGCATTGCCGCCTTCGCGCAGCACCGCCGCGCCGGTTTCGGCAGCAAGCTGGTGTGGCGCACAAAGCATGCCTTTGCGGCCACGCTGCGCGGTGTTGGCGGCGGGCATCAGCAAGCCCCGGGCGCTGTGATGACAGATTGATAACTGGCCATTGGAGAGACTCCCGTGAATGATGGTGTGGATATAAGCAAGGACCCTGCCGCGCGGGTCGAGGAATTCCTGCGCCTGATCATGATCCCTGATCCGGATGCGGCGCGCCGCTTTGTCGCGCCGAACGTCGATATCCACTTTACCGGCGCGCGTGCCATGTCCGACATCGCCGAATGCAGCGCGTTCAACGCCACGCGCTACGCCTGGGTGAAGAAGCGCATCGAGCGCAGCGAGGTGGTGGTTGGTAGCGATGCCCGCTCCGCCGTGGTCTACAACCTGGGCACGCTCTACGGCGCCTGGCCGGATGGCACGCCCTTCGAGGGCAATCGCTACGTGGATCGCTACGAATTGCGCGACGGCCTGATCGTGAAAATGGACGTCTGGAACGACAGTGCCGAATGGCTGCTGCTGCGCGCAGGTCTGGTATGAGTGGTCCTGCGCACGACAAGCTGCCCGAGCACGGCCGCTTCGACTACTCGGCGATCACCCAGCGCCCTGATTACTGCTGGCCCAATGGCGCGCGGCTGGCGGTCTATATCGGCTTCAACATCGAGCACTTTGCCTTTGGCAGCGGCCTCGGGGCGAAGATCGGCCCGAGTTCGCCCGAGCCCGATGTACTCAATTACAGCTGGCGCGAATACGGCAATCGCGTCGGCGTATGGCGCTGCCTGGAGCTCTTCGATCAGCTCGCGCTGCCGACCGGCGCGCTGATCAATACCGCACTCTATGATCACTGCCCGGAAGTCGTCGCCGCGCTGCTGGCACGCGGTGACGAGCTGATCGCCCACGGCCACAGCAATGCCATGCGCCACAGCGATCTGGACCAAACCGGCGAAGCCGCCCTGCTCGCCGCCTGCCGCGCACGCATTGCCGAGGAAAGCGGGCAAACGCCGCAGGGCTGGCTGTCGCCGTGGATTGCCGAGAGCTTGGCCACGCCCGACCTGCTCGCCGAAGCGGGCTACGCCTACACGCTCAACTGGTGTCACGACGATCAGCCGATTGCCCTACGCACGCGTAGCGGCAAGCCGCTGTGGGCGATTCCCTACCCGCAGGAAGTCAATGACATTCCAATGATTGTCGCGCGCCAGATGGACGGCAAAGATTTCGCCGAGCTCATCATCGACAACTTCGAGGAGATGCGCGAGCAGGCGCAGCGCCAGCCGCTGGTGATGGGCATTGCGCTGCATCCTTACCTCGTCGGCCAGCCCTATCGCCTGCGCCACCTGCGCCGCGCGCTCACGCAGATTGCCGCTGCGCGCGATGCCGGCGAAATCTGGCTATGCACGCCGGGCGCAATCTGCGCGCACATGCAATCGTTAACGCCGGGCTGAGAGGTACACTGCCAGCATGGTCCTCAATTTCATCTGGCTGTTCTTCTTTTTCGGCGCCTTCGCCAGCTGCCTCTACCAGTGGCTGGTGCTGGGCGATGCGGGAGTCTTCAACAAGGTCGTGCAGGACGCCTTTGCGATGTCGAAAACCTCGTTCGAGATCGGCCTGGGCCTCACCGGCATCCTCGCCTTCTGGCTGGGCATCATGAAAATCGGCGAACGCGCCGGCGCCGTGCAGATGCTCGCGCGCCTCGTCGATCCGCTGTTCCGCCGCCTGTTTCCGGGTATTCCGGCCGGCCACCCGGCCAGCGGCGAGATGCTGATGAACATCAGCGCCAATATGCTGGGGCTCGATAACGCCGCAACGCCGATGGGCCTCAAGGCGATGCAATCGTTGCACGCGCTGCACGTCGAAAACGGCGGCGCGGCCGACACCGCTTCGGACGCGCAGATCCTATTCCTGGTGCTCAATGCCAGCGGCCTGACCCTGATCCCGGTGAGCATCATGACCTACCGCGCCCAGCTCGGCGCCGCCAACCCGGCCGATGTTTTCCTGCCGATCTTGCTGGCGACTTTTTTCGCCACACTGGTCGGCCTCATCGCAACGAGCTTCTTCCAGAAGATCGAGCTGCGCCATCCGGTGGTGATTGCCTGGTTGGTCGGGCTGAGCACCGCCGTGCTCGGCAGCCTGTGGTATTTCGCGCGCCTGGGCGCGGCGGCGCTGAGCCAGCAGAGCGCGCTGATCAGCGGCATCGTGCTGCTCGGGCTGATCTTGGGCTTCATGGCGCTCGCTGTGTGGCGGCGCCTGAATGCCTTCGAGACCTTCATCGAAGGCGCGCGAGAAGGATTTGCCACCGCCATCAATGTGGTGCCGTATCTGGTGGCCATGCTGGTCGGCATCGCCGTGTTCCGCGCCAGCGGCGCGATGGATCTGATCATGCAAGGCCTGGGCGCCCTGCTCGTCGCCTGCGGCCTATCGGCCGACGTGGTGCCGGCCTTGCCGACCGCGCTGATGAAGCCGCTGTCGGGCAGCGGCGCGCGCGGCATGATGATCGACGCGATGAACACTTATGGCGTGGACAGCTTTGCCGGGCGCCTGAGCTGCCTGCTGCAAGGCGCGACCGACACCACCTTCTACATCGTCGCGGTGTACTTCGGCGCCGTCGGCGTGCGCAAGACGCGCCACACCGTCACCTGCTGCCTGATTGCCGATGTGGCCGGCGTGATCGCCGCCATCGCCATGGCCTACCTGTTCTTCCCGCCAAGCTAAGCTTCAGCCCGCAGCAATCATGCGACCGCAGAAGCCGCGCTGGCGGCGCAGGAAGAACAAAGTCGCGCGGCCGAAAATGCGCACCGCGAGGTAGTAGAGCAAGCTGGCCGAGAATTCGTCGCGCAGCAGGATCTCCTGAAAGATGCGGTCGGCCGTGACACGGTCGACGGGCAAGCCGGTGTCGAGAAACTGGTACAGCGCGTCATGCACCAGCGAGGCGTAATAGGCGCGCGGCAGCTGCGTGACGGGGCTGATGCCGCCATCGGGCATGCCGATGACGCGGCCGAAGAGGCGCAGCTTGGGCGTGCAGCCATCCCAGGCGTAGCCCTTGAGCACACGCAGCGTGCCGTCCGCATCGAGTTCCAGCCAGCGCCGGCCGAAGCCGTCCTCGAATGCGCAGGCGCGAAAATCGGCGGGCAGATGCGGGCGGATGTTGAGGGCGTAATCCGCCGGCAAGACGTAGATCCACTTCACGAACAAAGGCTGCATGAGGACTCCCTGCTTGCGCGCGGCGCTCGATGCGGCGCCTGTGCTGTCTGCACGCCATGCTAAAACGCTTTGGCGCGCCAGGCACGATTTTGTCGCGTGCCGCCCGAACGGGCAGCGCACGGAGCGCGCGGTACGGATCGCTATAATCCCTGTTATGGACCACGCCTTGCACAGCCCTCAGCTTCGTCAAGACTCGCGCCGCCTGCGCCTGCTGGCGGGCTTTGTGCTGTGTGTAGTGATCGCCACCCTGGTCAGCGCCCTCAACGAACGCGACCCCGACCCCGCCAACATCCCGGCCACGCCCAAGCCTGAAGGCACTGCACCTGCGACGCTCGCCGTGCAGCTGGGTGATCGCAATATCGCGCGCCTGCAACGCCGGGAAGGCAAGGAGTCCCTCGCCACCGACACGCAGCTCAGTGACACGGCCCTGGCACTCGACATCCCGCCCACGCATCACACTCCGAGCGGCGTCCGCCCCCGCCGCGAGCACTGATCAAAAAGCTGCCCTGAAGTACAGCTGGGTACTTTGTGCTTGGCATTTGCCACCTGCAAGCTTATCGTTTTCCCGCTACACAGCAGATCAGACCTGAACATGATCGGGCGCGACGCCCACGGGGAGAGAACTTTGGCAAACATCAGAGTGGGCTTGCTCGCCTTGCTGGCGCTCGCCGCCGGCTTGTCCTTTGCACAACAGGCCAATCTGCTGCTCAGCTGGCTCTTGCTGCTGGCGCTGATCATCGGCGTCGCCGCAACGGCCGGTCAGGCCATCACCGGCCTGTGGCGCGGCGCCCTGATCGATGATCGCAACGTCATGTCGCTGTCACGCATGCAGCTCCTGCTGTGGACCTGCGTGGTGCTCTCCGGTTACATGACCTATGCGCTGGCGCGCATCATCCAGGGCCTGGAACATCCGCTGGACATCGCGCTGGAACCGAGTCTGTGGGCGCTGATGGGGATCAGCACCGGCAGCCTGGTTGGCTCGCCACTGATCCTCGAAGGCAAGAAGCGCATCGCCGCCAGCCTGCAACAACTCGAAGCGAGCAAGGCTGCGCTGGGCGAGCAACAAGAGGCCGATCCGGAAGACTTCACCCATCAGGGACAGCTGGCAACCAATCGCAGCATCAGCAGCGCACGCTGGTCGGACATGATCACTGGCGAAGAGCTCGATACCGCGCCGCACCTCGACATCGCACGGCTGCAAATGCTGTTCTTCACCCTGATCAGCGTGGCGAGCTTTGCCGTCGGACTCGGTCATTTCTTCCTCGTCAACGCACCCGGCATATACGGGGCACAGGCACTATTCCCCAGCCCGGACGAGAGCCTGGTCGCGCTGATCGGCATCAGCCACGGTGGCTACCTCACGGCCAAGGCCGTGCGCCGCAGCCCGGCCACCCCGAGCCTGGACAGCAAACCCGCTGAAGCGACTGCTGTTGAAGACGAACACGTTCAAGCGGTGGGCTGATCATGGCGAGCGAATTTCCGCAGAAATACAGCATCAGTGCCGACTATCTGCCGGCAGGCAGCAAGCGCCGCTCGGGTTTGCCGATGCGGCCGACGGTCAAATTCATCGTCGCGCACGACACCGGCAATCCGGGCTCGACGGCAGCCGGCAATGTCAGTTACTACAAACGCAGCTGCAACGACGAGAGCGCCTCGGCGCACATCTTCGTCGATGATCGCAGCATCATCGAATGCATCCCGGCGCTGACCGCTGCGCCCGAAAAAGCCTGGCATGTGCTCTACAAGCTGGAGACGGACAACCATCTCTACGGTTACAACGCCAACGATGCGGCGGTTGGCGTCGAATACTGCTTCGGGCCGAATATCGATGCCGACGAAGCCTACCGCCGCTATGTGTGGGTAATGGCCAATATCTGCGCGCGCTTCGATCTGGACCCGGCCACCGCCATCGTCGGCCACTTCTTCCTCGACCCCGCGCGCAAGAGCGACCCGGTCACCGGCCTGGCGCGCAGCCGCCGCACCTACGAGCAACTGCTGCGCGACGTGGTGACCGAATTCAAACAAGGCACGGCGGGCGGCGACACACATGGCGCACCAGCTCCGGTGTCGCAAACAGGCCAGCTGACGGCAAACACCACGCTCAATGTGCGCAAGGGCGCGCCCAATCGCCTCGCCCCGCTCGCTGATGTGGTGCGCGCCGGCCAGACGCTCAACTACGTGGGCTGGACCGAACAGGGGGAAGCCGTCAACGGCAACCCGAAGTGGTACCTCACAGCCGAGGGCAACTACTTCTGGTCCGGCGCCGTGCGCACGTTGGGCTGAGCCAACACGGCGCGTAAAAAAAGGCGGTGATCCTGCGATCACCGCCTTTTTATTGGTGCCGCCCGGCGCTTAGCTGCAGCTGAACGTGAAGCTGTTGATGAACACCGAGGTACTCGACTCGGTACGCAGCATGATGAAGGAGCCGGTGCTACCGCTCCAGGCTGCGTCGTTGAGCGTCCAGTTGATATTCGTGGTGCCCGCAACGATGTTCGTCGCCGGAGCGGCAAAAACGCGAGAGCCTGAACCATGCGGCGAAGCGCTTGAGCTGGTCGTGTTGTTGTCGACATAGACCTGGAAGTTGCCAGTCCCGGTCCCAGCCGCCGAAGCATTGATGACCAGGGAGCAAGACTTGCCGATCACGTTGAAGATGCCGCCCGGTGTGGAGCTCGCCGTGGTGGCATTGGTGCTCGTATCCGAGGCCAGCGCACCGATCACCAAGCGTCCGCCGGTCAGCGTGAGCACCCCGCTGCTGACCGTCGCCGTGCCGCTGACCTTGATGTAGGCCGGCTTGCTGGCATCGCTCGGCAAGCTCGCGTAGCTGGTGGTGAACAAGGTCGCATCGGTCGCGCTGTCGAAGGTCTCGGACCAGCTGGTGCTCAGCGTGCTGCCGCTGGAGGCGCTCGAAGATGTGCTGCTACTCGTGCTGCTGCTCGCACTTGAAGTGCTGCTGGCCGCACTGCTCGCGGCGCTGCTACTCACGCTGCTGGCGACGCTGGAACTGCTGCTCGACGAAGTGCTGTTGTACACCGAGTCGCGGTTCGTGCCAGCCGTATTGAACAGGCCGATCTTGCCCGGCCCGCTATTGGCGCGGATGGTGGCATAGGCAACATCGGCGGACACCGCCGTATAGCTGTAGGGCGGCAGCCAGGCGTCGGCAGTGGCCGGCGCGGCCAGGGTCTCGCTGGCGCAGCTCAGATCGATGCTGATCGGCCCCGTGAAGACCGTCGCCCAGGCTTTGCCGTTGTCATCCTTGTCGCTGATGAACAGATGCGTGCCAAGGCTGCGGTAGCCCAGCGCACTCTTGGTGGTGCCACCCGACACCAGCTTGCCGCAGACTTCTTTGGGCTTGAGGCCGGTAAAGCTGTAGTAGTTGCTCTCCAGAATCACATTGGACATGTAGCGCACATCGGTGCCGCTCTCGTATTTGAGGTCGGCATTGCTGGTCGTCGTGCTGCCTTCAATGTAATTGTTGAACAAGTGCGCCTGACCGAAGCGGATCAGCGGCAGACGCGAACTGGTCCCTGCCCACCACATGCCGGTGAAAGTGGTGTGCAGGCGCCCCTGGTCACTCCAGGCACGGCCCGAGTCACCGTTGCCAACCAGCGTCGTCTTGTGGTGCTTCTCGATATAGCTATTGGACAGGGTCACGTAGTCCGAGCCGCGCACGATGTCGATGGCGCCATCATGACGGGTATCGCTGGCCAGCGAATCCGGCGTGTCGCCATCGCTGATCGAGATGTGATCGACCCACAGGTTCTGCGTGCGCGAGATGGTCACGCCATCAGCATAGGCATTGGCCGAATCCTCGGGATTGACGTCCCAGGGCGTGTCGATGCGCAGATTGCGGATGATCACGTTGCGCGTCCAGGTCGGGTACTGGTCACCGTCCTTGCCGGCCTTGATCCAGTTCTCGAAATCCACCTGCGGATCGCTGCCGCCATTGGTCAGCTCGCCACCGATCAGTATCGTGGTGCCGGTAATGCGCGCCGGGTTGCCACTGGCATCGTTGATGCCGACCAGGGTGGTGTTCGACGGAATGCTGATCGAGCCGCCCATCTTCTGGTCGAGGTAGCTCGTGTATTCCTCGAAGATGGTGTTGTTGTTGCGCCAGCGCATGTCGATGTGGCCGACGACGCGGATGATCTTCGGTGCGAGCCCGGCCGCGTTGATCGCCGCCACCAGCTGCTGACCGTTATAAACGGTGTAGATATGGTCGCGCGTAGCGTTGCGTCCGCCGGTTACGACGACCTTGCCATGCGTGATCGTGCTCGCCGTGCCGCTGGTGCGCGTATAGCTGTGCCAGCCGGTATCCGGCGCAACATCGCATTCGAGGGCACTGAGCGCGCCGCCGGTGGGATCGCTGGTGGCAAATTGCCAGGTCGGCAGCACCGGTGCCTTGAGGTAGTTCTTCGGATCATGCAGGCCGGAGACCAGCACCGGCGCGGAGTAATCGCGTATGCCGTAGAGCGCGGTCTGCAAGGGGGTTGCAGCGCCGGTGAGCGTCTGTGCGTCGGTGCCGCTCAGGCTGATCGCCGGGCAGGTGCTGCTTGCCACAGTCAAACTTGATGAAGCGCTGGAGGCCGAACTGCTTGCCACCGCACTGCTGCTGTCAGTACTCCCGCTATTGCCACCACAGGCCACCAGAATACCGGTGGCCAGCGCGACGGCCGCCATCCCTGCGTAACGCACGTGCATCGTTGTGTCTCCTCGCCGATTCGTCAGCTGCTTGGTGCAGCTACGTATTCACCCTGCCGGTGGCGGGCTTTGTTTTGTCCGGCAACTATATAGACTTTTCAATACGCCGTACGCATGCGCGTCAAATGTTTTATGTGCCGCAGCGCAGCAGATCGGGGGAGGTTCAGACGCGCGCCAACAGTACCGGCTCGCGCTCCAGCGTGACACCGAATTTGCTGTGCACGGCTTCGATCACCAGGCGCTGCAGGCGCAGCACATCATCCCCCGTGGCACCGCCATGGTTGACCAGCACCAAGGCCTGGCGTTCGTACATGCCGACCGGCCCGAGGCGCTGACCTTTCCAGCCGGCCTGCTCGATCAGCCAACCGGCCGCCAGCTTGACACTGCCGTCCTGCTGCGGGTGATGTGGCAGCTGCGGCCATTGCGCCAGCAAGCGCTGGAACTGCTCGGCGCTGACCACCGGATTCTTGAAGAAGCTACCAGCATTGGGCAGCAGCGCCGGATCGGGCAGCTTGCGCGTGCGGATCGCCGTCACCACGCGCTCAATATCCTGTGCGCTGGGTGAGTCGATCTGCTGCAAGGCCAGCTCGCGCGCCACATCGGCATAGCCGGTCACTGGCTGCCAGGCCTTGGGCAGGCGGAAGCTGACCGAGGTGATGACGAAGCGGCCACTGGCCTCGGGCTGCTTGAACAAGCTGTCACGATAGGCGAACTGGCAGCTGGCTTTGTCGAAACTCAGCACATGACCGCTTTTCAGATCGACCGCTTCGAGCGAGAAGAAACGATCCGCCACCTCGACACCATAAGCGCCGATGTTCTGGATCGGCGCGGCGCCGACGGTACCGGGAATCAGCGACAGGTTCTCCAGCCCGCCCCAGCCTTGCGCCACGGTCCAGCTGACGAAGTCCTGCCAGCGCTCGCCAGCCCCGGCGCGCACGATCCAGGCGTCATCGAGCTCGTCGACGAGAACTCGCCCCGGTACGCGAACATGTAGCACAAAGGCATCCAGATCGCCTTGCAGCACCACATTGCTGCCCCCGCCGAGCACCACCACGCGCTGCCCGGCCAGATCACCGCGCTGAACCAGCTTGATCAGCTGCTCGGCCGAATGGATTTCGGCATAGCGCGCGGCGCGTGCGGGCAGGCGCAGGGTGTTGAGATCGGTCAGCGGCGTATTTTCGAAAATCGGCAGATACATGGTCAGTTGCGGCGCGCCCCCTGGCGCAAGCGGTTGAAACGGCCGCGCACCGCCGTCGGCGCGCCGAGCCACTGCGGCGCCACCTGCTCCAGCACGGTGGGCTGCAGGCCAAAGGGCAGCGCAGCGCCGCTGGCGAAGTTATCACGACGCATCGAGAGCACATTGTCGCGGCTCATCAGGGGGCCGGGCAGGCACTCCAGACAAGCGGCCTGCAGCATGGCCAAGGGCTCGGGCAGCGGCACCACGAGGCTGCAGCGCCCGCTCAGGCGCGCCACATAGCGCACCAGCTCAGCCAAGGTGTAACGGCGCGGACCGGCGAGCTCCAGCACCTCGCCAATGCCCTCATGCTTGAACAGGGCGTGGCAGATAGCCTCGACCACATCATCGACGAACACCGGCTGGAAACCTGCCTGCGCGCCGCCAAGCGGAAACACCGGCGCGAATGGCAGCAGGCGGGCAAACAGATTGAGGAACTGGTCGTGCGGCCCGAACACCACCGAGGGGCGGAAAATGGTCCAGTCCAGATCGACGCCAGCGGTGCGGATCACTGCTTCGCCAGCCGCCTTGGACCGCTGGTAGGCCGAGGGCGCGCCAGCATCGGCACCGAGGGCGCTGATGTGGATCAGGCGCTTGAGTCCTGCTGCGCGCGCGGCGGCGACCAGCTGGCGCGGCAGCTCGACATGGGCGCGGGCGAAAGCCGGGCCGTAGGGATCACCGGCCGGCGAGTGCAGCACGCCGACCAGATTGACCAGCGCATCGGCGCGGGCGCACACGGCGGTCAGCTGCGCGGCGTCCAGCACATCGGCTTCGATCAATTCCACCTGGGGCAAGAGACGCAACTCGGCAGCGTGTCGCGCATGACGGGTGAGGATCAGTACCCGCACATCGAGACTCGCCAGGCGCTGCGCGAGCCGTGAGCCGATGAAACCACTGCCACCCACCAGAACTACCGTACGCACTGTCATGCTTGCCGCCTTGTCTGCTCAAACTTGCTGAAAACCTGCTCCGGGCGCGCCGCGAAAACGCGCTGCGCCGGCCCTCAAGGCAGGGGGTCGCCCGCCGGCTCGCCGGTGCTGGCCGGGATGCTGCCCATGAAGCGCGTCAGCGACATCGGGCGGCCATCCAGCAATACAGCATAGGCAATCGTATTGGCCAGCACCTTCTTGACGTAATCACGGGTCTCGGTGATCGGAATCGTTTCGGCATAGATCGCCGCTTCCAGCGGCCGCGTGTCACGCCAGCGGCGCGCACGCCCCGGCCCCGCATTGTAGGCCGCGGTAGCCATCACCGGCGAATTGGAAAGACTATCGAGCACGTTGCGCAGATAGGCCGCACCCAGCTGCACGTTCAAGCCGGTCTCGGCCAGATCGCGCTGGGCATAGTCGCTCACGCCGATCTGCCGCGCCACCATGCGTCCGGTCGCCGGCATGATCTGCATCAGGCCTTGCGCGCCAACCGAGGAGCGTGCGG
Organism: Uliginosibacterium sediminicola; assembly: GCF_039631295.1. Taxonomy (NCBI): domain Bacteria; kingdom Pseudomonadati; phylum Pseudomonadota; class Betaproteobacteria; order Rhodocyclales; family Zoogloeaceae; genus Uliginosibacterium; species Uliginosibacterium sediminicola. Next base: position 407,241 of record NZ_JBDIVE010000001.1, read on the forward strand.
TAATCACGAAGCGACTCTCTTGCCGCGTCAAACCATACAGCCAGTGCAGATCGAGCTGGCGCACGCGCGCCTCGCGTGCAAACACATCGTAGTAAGGTGCCAGGTAACGCAGGCTGTAATCGTGCTGGCTGCGCGTGCGGTCTGCGGCGGCGATGGCGCGGTCGTAGTAACCGAGGCGGCGCGCAAACTCGGCGCAGGCCAGCAGCCAGCGGTCATCGCCATTGCGCAGCGCCCAGGCCCATTCGCGCTGGCCCTCGGTGCGCATGTTCAAGCGCAACAGCGCAGCCGCACGTTGCACGTCACCAGTCGCTTCGACACGCTGCATCTCCTGCACACTGGGTGGCTGTGCCGGCTGCGGCCACAGTAAACTGCGCCCCAGCGCTTCGGCGGCCAGGATGCCGTAGAAATTCGGCTGGCCAGCGTGGCGCTCGTAGAGTGCCTGCGCTTCGGCCGTACGCCCCTGTACCTGCAGCGCGCGAGCGCGCCAGTAAGTCCATTCGGGCAGCCCTCGCTGCGCCTCGCCCATGCGCTCGATGCTCGCCTGCACGCCGGCCCAGTCGCCAACGCGCAGCGCCGCACGGACCTGCCAGGCCGCCTGCTCATCACTCATCGGCAAGCGCGGGCTGAGCGCGCGGGCACGCGCAAACCAGTCATTGGCGTCGGGCAGCAAGGCAATCGCCGCGCCCCAGCCGATCTGCGCCAGCGCGTAGGCACGCTCGGCGGCACTGTAGCGGCTGTCGTCGAGCTGGCGCCAGCGCGCCATCGCCGTGCGCGGATCGCCACGCATGCGCGCCAGCGCGGCCAGTACCAGCTCGCGTGCGCCACGACTGCCGCCATTCTGCGCGGCGGCACTGGCCAGGTAACGATCCGGGTTCTCGAACACGCGTCCCAGGCCGATGGCGTCCGGCGCGTCATCCAGCAGGGGCAGCATCTGCCGTGCACCGGTGAGACGGTTGGCCTCGACCAGACGACGCAGTCGCCAGTCGCCGTCCTCGCGGCTGCGCCGGCCGCTTTCGAGCAGGGATTGCAGCGGCGCCATGCAGCTCTCGGGCGTATCCATCAGGCTCAGCCATTGCGCATCGAGTGCCTGCAAGGCCGTTGCCGCCGTCAGATTGCCGGCGCGGATGGCGAAGCACTGCAGCTCGATATCCGGTTGCTGCAGCTTGGCGTATTCCTCATTGAAGGCGCTCCACGGACCTTCGCGGCCAATGCGCTTGAGCCAGTCGCTGCGCAGACGCTCGGCCAGATAGCTGCCGTCATTAGCGTCGAGCCAGGCGCGCATCGCCGGCAGCTGCGTGGCATCGAGGCCGCGCGCCAAGCGCGCCGCATGCAGCCAGTAGCCGATGTAGGGCTCCAGCGGATGCGTCGAGGGCGTCGCCAGCAGTTGTTCCAGGCGCGCCGCATCGCCGCGCGTGGCCGCATCGCGCGCAGTCAGGATGCGCCGATCCGCCAGATCGACCGGATCCACGTCGGCACGGGCCATGCCGCTGAGCGCCACGCAGGACAGCAGCAGCCAGACGCGGCACAAAGCCTTTCCCATCACGTAACATCTTCCCGCCACAACCCTCTTCCTCACGGCAAATCATCTGAAATCGCGTCGGAGCATAGCACGTGCAAACTTCATATCCGGACCGCAAAGCCCTGCGCGAAGCACTGATCCGCGCGCGCGAGGCGCTGCCGCCCGCCGAGCATGCCGCACGCGAAGCCAACCTGCTTGCCCGACTGCAGGCGCTGCTGGAGACGCGCAGCGAGCGCACCCTCGGCTTCTGCTGGCCACATCGCCGTGAAGCAGATGTGCGCAGCGCCGTGCTGCACTGGCTGGCCGGCGCCAGCGAGCGCCAGGCCGCGCTGCCAGTGGTGGTCGCCCGCCAGCAGCCGCTGCAGTTCCGCGCCTGGTCGGCCGACGCGGAGATGGTCCAGGGCGACTACGACATCCCGATCCCGGCCAGCGGCCCCTGGCTGCAGCCGCAGATCCTGCTGATCCCGCTCAATGGCTTTGATGCGCGCGGCTACCGCCTCGGCTATGGCGGCGGCTATTTCGACCGCACGCTCGCCGAACTGCAGCCCGCGCCAGTGACGATTGGCTATGGCTTCGAACTTGGGCGTTTGACACGTATCGATGAAAACGAGTTCGATCAGCCGCTCGACTGGATTGTCACTGAACAGGCATGCATGCGCATAGCCTGAGCCAGCGCGAATTCAGAAAAAAGGCCCGCACAAGGCGGGCCCAAATTACTACATGAGGGAAATCTGCGAGCGCTGCTGGCTCAGAACTCCTTGACGATACCGACGCGGGTCAGCGCAGCATCAGACTTGGAGATGTTGCCGATGAAGCCGGTGGCCGTACCGTCGTACTTGCCGCCGGAGATCGTGCCCTGGTTGCGCTCGAAGCTGGTCTTGCTGCGAGCGACATACACGAAGGTGTTCTTGGTCAGGAAGTACGACGCGCCCGCCATCCAGGCCTTACCGCTGTTGCGATTGGCGCCGAGGTCATTGAGGTGCGAGATTGCCAGACCCAGCTCCAGCTTGCTGTTCCAGTTGTAAGCGGCCACGAAGTTGGTGTTCTTTTCCTGGAAGGCGCCACCTTCAACCGCGTTGTAACCGCGGTAGGTATTGAACGAAGCCGCTAGCTTGAGGCCGGTCAGCGGCTTCACATTCACAAAGGTGTGGGTCCAGATCATGCCGTTGCGGGCCGCAGCAACCGAAGTGCTCTGACGCTGGTTGTAGTCCGAACCCAGGCTGAACATGTTGCCGACTTTCAGTTCCAGACCAGCGGCACGGACATCACCCGCACTGACGCTAGAAACATTGCTGGTACCGGAAGCACGACCATCACCAATCGCGTAGGTTGTGTGGAACAGCGCGGTCACCGGGCCAACCGTGATCGGGTTGGTGAACAGCGTGGTGTTACGGCTGGTCAGCGAGGATTCACGCAGTTGCGAAACGCCGAACTTGACGATTTCCAGATCCTTCGGAGCGATCATGTAGGGCTTTTCGGTCACGCCAAAATATTGTTGCCCACCCAAGTTACCCACGCCCCACAACGCATTGATGATCGGCGAGCGCAGAATCAGAACGCGCTTGTCCGAGGTCGTCAGACCGGTCTTGCCTTGCTCGTAGCCACCCGAGAAACGCAGATCCATATTGACTTCAGCCGACATCCCCGAACCCAGATCTTCCTTGGCAACGAAGGTGACGCGGGAAGAGGTCGCCGAACCGTCAGTCATCGTTTCAGTGGTGCCGCCGCCGTTAGCGCCGCCAGCAGCCGAATCGGCAGCCGTGGTGCGAGCGAATTGGTAACCCACATCAACCTTACCGCCGATGGTGACGGAAGTTTGTGCGAAAGCGGCGCCAGACAGCAGGCCACCGACCAGCAGGGCCAGGCATTTGATTTGCAGCGGTGCGGAGTGCTGAAGAGAATTCTTGATCACGGGTAGTTCCTCCTATTATTAAAGGCCCCCGCCGATCACGTCCATTGACTGCTGAGTGCAATAGGACCTGAGAAAAATGTGACCGTTTGTGCGCGGGGTCAGCGCATTTGTACAAACATGGACGCCCCCCCTCAATTTCATTTTCCCCGCGCGTTGTTTGTGTTTTTTCAACACAAATGCAAAATGCATTCTCCTCAAAAACAAAATGGGGAAAGACGGAATCAAAACGCATGCTCAGCCCGCGGCACGCTCAACTTCGCACGCTGCGGCGCACAATTGTGTTCTTCAAATCGTCTCACCGACCTGCCCCTTGAGAAACTCGCCAGGCGTACAGCCAAGCTCACGCTTGAACACCACGTGCATGTATTGCTGGGTACGGAAGCCACAGCGTTCAGCGACCTCGGCAACGCTCAAGTGGCGATTGCTGAGCAGCTGCTTGGCCAGCGCAAGGCGCGTCTGCAGGATCTCATCATGGATCGTACGGCCAAGCCTGGCCTCAAAAGAGCGTTCGAGCGCCGAGCGTGACATGCCCACGTGATGCGCCACCTGCTCGGCCTTGATCCCTTCGCCCACGTGCGCAGCGATATAAGCGATGGCCTTGTTAAGCATATCGGCGATCCGCGTATGGCGACTGGTTTTGGCCAGTTGCAAACCACTCGGCTGGACCGCAACACAGCGCTCGGACAAAGCCTGCTGACGCATGCGGCGATGCAGCAATTCAGCGGCCTTGCGCCCGATCTCGCGCGCCCCCTGGATAACCGATGAAATAGGGGTCGGCGTCAGGGCGTCGACCAAGGGGTCATTGTCGATGCCCACGATGGTCAGATCGTCGGGCACTTCGCGCTGCAAACTGTTGCATACGTGCAACAAATCCCGTGCGGTCGAATCATTGACCGCCACGATGCCGGTTCTCGGCGGCAAGTTGGCGACCCAGTCGTGCAGCATGCGCCGCTCGTCCTCGTCGCTGGCCGCATCCGCCGCATAGACGACAGGATCAATCGCCACCGAGGCCGCCTGCTGCACAAACGCCGCCAGGCGCTCACGCGCCCACACGCGCCCGGCGTACTTGGACTTGCCACAGAAGGCCAGCTGGCGTACCCCGACATCGTGCAGATGACACAGCGCCAGGGCGATGAGCGCAGCGTTATCGGAACACACCAGCGGAACGCCGACGGGGCAAGGCGTGCTCGCAGCACTGCCCACGCACACCAGCATGCGCCCCGCAGCCACACCAGCCAGCGCCTCGGCATGTGCATCGGCATCGACGATCAAGGCCGGCATCACCGCACCCGGCGCAATATCCCGTTCCAGGCTCAGGATCCAGTTCAGACTGCGTTCGCGCACATACGCGCCGACACCGGCGATGATCTCGCGATGAAAAGTCTGGCTAGTACCCAGAACCAACATGACCTGAGGGGCCTCCAAGCGTCTCGCTCCCATTTTATTATCCCGTGCATTCGATGATGACCGAGCGTGGAGTGTAGTAGCAGCCTGCCGCTTGCGCCACGCAGCCGGACACACCGGGCAGTGCAGCGAGCTTTTTGGCGGCGGATCTGCCAAGCTTGCCGCGCACATCGCGCCCCCTCGGTCCCGCTCCTGACTCCTTGCCATGCGATTTCTCAAACTGCAGCTGCGTTTCCTGGTGCCGCTGATCATCACCCTGATCATCGGCAGTGTTGTGGTACTCGGCGTCATGGACCGCCTCGCGCTGCGCTGGTTTTCGCGCGATCTGCACATGCGCGGCTCTCTGCTGGCCAGTGCTTTTTCCGACTCCATCGCCGACTCGCTGGCAACCGGGCAGCGCTACCGGCTTGAGCACCTGTTCGAGCGCACGGTCAAGGACGAGCGCCTGGTTGCCGTCGCCTTGTGCTTGCCGGCTGATGTGCTGGGCTTGCACAGCAGTGCCTACCCTGCTGAACTGAGCTGCAAGCAGGCCACCGTCATCGCTGCGCAAACCGACCCCTCCTGGCAGTCCGAGAGCGGGCCTGTGCATATCGGCGTGTATCCGGTCAGCTCCGATAGCGGGCTACTGGGCAAGCTGGTACTGCTGCATGATCTGAAGTTCGTCGAGCGCCGCACCGGTGACGCGCGCCGTCAGCTGTTGATGTTCGTGCTGGGACTAGGCTTTGCCATCCTGCTGATCACCATGGTGGTGGCACAGATGAGCTGGCGCGGCTGGATTTCCAGCGTGCGTGGCATTCTCCACCGCGACGGTCACGATGCGCTGCCAGGCTCCACGCGGCGCGAACTCGAACCCTTCATTGCCGATCTGCGCCTGCGCCTGCGTGACCTCGAAGATGAATACCGCCTCGCCCAGGGCAGCGATGCACGCTGGACGGCCGAGCGCCTGCGCACCCTGCTGCGCACACAACTGAGCGGCGATGAAATCATCGTCGTCTCCAATCGCGAGCCCTATATCCACGAATGGCAGGGCGAACAAACCATCGTCCGCCGCCCGGCAAGCGGCCTGGTCACCGCCGTGGAGCCGGTGATGCGCGCCTGCTCTGGCACCTGGATCGCACACGGCAGCGGCAGCGCCGACCGCGAGTTCGTCGATGCGCATGACCGTCTGATGCTGCCACCCGGGCACAAGGATTACGCACTGCGCCGCATCTGGCTGTCCGACGAAGAAGTGCGCGGCTACTACAATGGTTTTGCCAATGAAGGGCTGTGGCCGCTATGCCATATGGTTCACATCCGGCCAACTTTCCGCGAGTCGGATTGGGAGACCTACCGCGCGGTGAACCGGCGCTTCGCCGATGCCGTGGTGGCCGAAGCACACAGCGAAGATCCGGTCATTCTCGTACAGGACTACCACTTCGCGCTGCTGCCAGCGATGATCCGCGAGCGTCTGCCGCGGGCAACGATTCTCGCTTTCTGGCACATCCCCTGGCCCAATCCCGAATCCTTCGGCATCTGCCCCTGGCGACGCGAAATCCTGCAAGGCATGCTGGGCAGCACCATCCTCGGCTTCCAGACACGCAACCACAGCCAGAACTTCATCGAGACCGTCGACCGCTATCTCGAAGCACGCGTCGAACACGAACACTCGACGATCTCCTTCCGTGGCGAGACCAGCTTCGTCGAAAGCTATCCTATTTCGATCGAGTGGCCGGGCTCTGCCGCCAGCGCCGACTGGCCCAGCCCTCAGAACTGTCGCGATGAAGTCTTCAGCCAGCTGGGGCTGCGCGCCGGACAACGCATCATTCTCGGCGTGGACCGCTTCGATTACACCAAGGGCATCATCGAGCGCCTGCAAGCCTTTGAACACCTGCTGCAGCACAATCCACAGTGGATTGGCGAAGTCAGCCTGCTGCAGATCGCCGCGCCCACGCGCAGCGCGCTGGCTGACTATCAAGGACTACACGCCAAAGTGCATGACATGGTTGCAGCGCTGAATGCGCGCTTCGGTCGCGCAGGCTACACGCCCGTCATCCTGCAGAATGTGCAGCATGATCAGCGCTGGCTGGCCAGGCTCTACCGCGCCGCCGCCGTCTGCGTGGTCAGCAGCCTGCACGACGGCATGAATCTGGTCAGCAAGGAATTTGTCGCAGCGCGCGATGATGAACAAGGCGTCCTGATCCTGAGCCGTTTCACGGGCGCTGCACGCGAACTCAGCGAAGCGCTGCTGGTCAATCCATACCACGTCGAAGATGTGGCGCAGGCCATGCAGCGTGCGCTACTGATGCCAGCCGACGAACAGCGCGAGCGTCTGGCCAGCATGCGCATGACCGTGCAGGAATTCAATGTCTTCCGCTGGGCGGGCCACATTCTCTCGGACGCCAGCCGCTGGCGCCTGCGCGAGCGGATCGAGGCGCGCGTGCGCCGGCGCCGGGAGGACTGAGGTGGAACACATTCTCTCCGCCCAGGGTCTGCAGGTGCTACGCAACTACATGCAACAACGCCCGCTGCTGGCTTTCGACTTCGACGGCACCCTGGCCCCCATCGTCGCCAAACCCGCCGAGGCGAGCATTCCCTCCGCATCACTGAGCACGCTTCAGCAGCTAAGCGAGCGCTGCGCAGTCGCCATCCTGACCGGCCGCAGCATCCGCGACGCGCAATCCAGGCTGGGTTTCGAACCGCGCGGAATTGTCGGTCAGCACGGCGCGGAGTCGCTGGTCGAAGGTGAATATCGTGTCGTCGGCGCCTCCCAGGCGCTGGCCGGGCTGCGTCAAAAGATTGCCGAACATGCCGATGAACTGCGCGCAGCGGGCGTCAGCGTCGAGGACAAGCAGCAATCCTTCGCGCTGCATTACCGACAGGCGGACGATCATCCGCGCGCGCGCCAGTGCATTGCCCGCCTGCTGCAGGACTTGCCCGCGCAGCTGCAACAATCGGCGGGCAAGTGCGTGGTCAATATCGTCGCTGGCGACTCGCCGGACAAAGCCGGCGCCTTGTCCGCCCTGCTCGATCGCCTGCAGCTGGCCACGGTGATCTTCCTCGGCGACGACGAAAATGACGAGCCAGTGTTCCGCTACGCGATGACGCGCAGCCACTGCCTGTCGATCAAGGTCGGTGCCCATGAAGCGAGCTCAGCGCAGTATTACCTGCACGACGATAGCGAAGTGCAGACCCTGTTGATGCACATGCTGCAAGCGCTGGCGCCGCACGCCTGAGTCCCGGTGCGGCCAGGTTTCAGCCGCCCAGGAACAGCTTGTAGGCCATGCTTGAAGTCTCTTCCACCCAGTCATAGCCGAGGCGCTGCAAGAAGCCATCAAAGGCCTCGGCGTCTTGCGGCGGCACCTGGATGCCCACCAGCACACGGCCAAAATCTGCACCGTGGTTGCGGTAGTGGAACAGGCTGATGTTCCAGCCCGAGTGCAGATTCTCAAGGAATTTAAACAGCGCGCCCGGCCGCTCGGGGAAGACGAAGCGGTACAAGCGCTCATTGGTCGCCAGCGTGGCGCGACCACCGACCATGTGGCGGATGTGCGACTTGGCCATCTCGTCGTCAGTCAGGTCGATTGCCGGCAAGCCTTGCTGCCCAAGCGCCGCAACTAGCTCGCTCGCCTCGTGGCGCGCGCGGATGGCCAGGCCGACGAAGACATGCGCCTGATGGGCATCGCTGAAGCGATAGTTGAATTCGGTGATGTTGCGCCCGCCAAGCTGAGCGCAGAAGGCCTTGAAGCTGCCCGGTTGCTCGGGAATGGTGACGGCCAGGATCGCTTCACGCTGCTCGCCCAGCTCGGCGCGCTCGGCGACAAAACGCAGGCGATCAAAGTTCATGTTGGCGCCGCTGGCGACCGCCACCACTTCCAGCCCCTGCGCCTGCTCGCGCTTGAGCCAGGCCTTGGCGCCGGCCACGGCGAGCGCACCGGCAGGTTCCAGAATCGAGCGGGTATCTTCGAAGACATCCTTGATCGCCGCACAGATTGCATCGTTGTCGACGCAGATGATCTCGTCGACATATCTCTGGCATAGCCGGAAGGTTTCCTCGCCAACCAGCTTGACTGCCGCACCGTCGGCAAACAGGCCGACCTGGGCAAGCTGCACGCGCCGGCCTGCCGCCATCGACTGCGCCATGGCATCGGCATCGACGGCTTCCACGCCGATCAGTCGCGTCTGCGGCCGCAGGCGCTTGATGTAGGCCGCCACGCCGGCGAGCAAGCCACCGCCGCCCACGCAGCAGAAGACGACATCGATATGCCGCGGATGCTGACGCAGGATCTCCATGCCGATGGTGCCCTGCCCGGCGATCACATCCGGATCGTCAAAGGGATGCACGAAGCACAGTCCCTGCTCGGCCTCCAGGGTACGAGCATGAGCATAGGCTTCGTCGTAGGACTCGCCATGCAGCACCACCTCGGCGCCACGTGCGCGCACCGCATCGACCTTGATCGAAGGTGTCGCCAGCGGCATCACGATCACCGCACGCATACCCAGCTTCTGCGCCGACAAGGCCACGCCCTGCGCGTGGTTGCCTGCCGATGCGCAGATCACCCCGCGTGCAGCCTGCTCGCGGGAGAGCTTGACCATCTTGTTGTAGGCGCCGCGCAGCTTGAAGGAGAACACCGGCTGCAAGTCTTCGCGCTTGAAATAGATGCGGTTGCCGGTGCGTTGCGAGAGATTGCTGGCCAGGTCCAGCGGCGTCTCGATGGCCGCCTCATACACCTGGGCATTGAGGATGCGTTCGAGGTAGTCGTCGCTGGGGCAGACTGTTTGGGGCATGGCATCAGGAAGTGAAAAGACAAGAGCCTCGATTATCGCCCCGAAGTCGCGACAAGACTCAAGCGGAGCATGGCCTCAGCAGGCAAATGCGCCCGCACGTAGACAAAAAAGGGCGCCCCGAAGGGCGCCCGAAGAATCCGCTTGCGCAGACCCTGATCACATCAATAGTGGTAGGCCGACTCACCGTGGCTGGTGACATCCAGACCTTCACGTTCTTCATCTTCCGGCACACGCAGGCCGATGAAGATATCCACGATCTTGTAGGCGATGAACGCCACAACACCCGACCAGACAATGGTCACACCCACGCCAGTGGCTTGGATGATGACTTGCGAGGTGATCGAGTAATCAGGCGCCACGGCATTGGTGACGTAGTCCCAGATGCCCGAACCGCCCAGCGAAGGCGCAGCAAACACACCCGTCAGCAGCGCGCCGAGGATACCGCCCACGCCGTGCACACCGAACACGTCGAGTGCGTCATCAGCACCGAGCAGACGCTTCAGGCCATTGACACCCCACAGGCAGACGACACCTGCCAGCAGACCGATGACGATGCCACCGACCACACCGACGAAGCCAGCAGCCGGGGTGATGGCCACCAGACCTGCCACAGCACCCGAAGCGGCACCCAGCAGCGAAGGCTTGCCCTTGATCAGCCATTCAGCCAGCAGCCAGGACAGCGCAGCCGCCGCAGTAGCAACCCAGGTATTGACGAAGGCCAGACCTGCCACGCCGTTGGCTTCGAGTGCCGAACCCGCATTGAAACCAAACCAACCCACCCACAGCAGGGAGGCGCCGATCAGCGTCAGCGTCAGGCTATGCGGAGCGAAGGACTCCTTGCCCAGACCCACGCGCTTGCCAACCAGGAAGGCACCGACCAGACCCGCAACAGCGGCGTTGATGTGCACCACGGTACCGCCGGCGAAGTCGAGCGCGCCCTTCTGGAACAGGTAACCCGCCGTCGCGCCAGCTGCCGAAGCTGCATCAGCCGAGGTGTAGGCATCCGGACCCGCCCAGTACCAGACCATGTGCGCCATCGGCAGGTAGGAGAAGGTGAACCAGATCACCGAGAACACCAGCACGGCCGAGAACTTGATGCGTTCTGCGAAGGCGCCGAGGATCAGGGCCACGGTAATGGCAGCAAAGGCGCCCTGGAAGGCCACGTAGATCAGCTCGGAGATGCCGACACCCTTGGTGAAGGTTGCCGCGATCGAATCCGGCGTCACGCCAGCCAGGAACAGCTTGCTCAGCCCACCGAAGAATTCATTGCCCTCGGTGAACGCCAGCGAGTAGCCATAGACCACCCACAGCACGCTGATCAGCGAGAACACAACGAAGACCTGGATCAGCACCGAGAGCGCATTCTTGGTACGCACCAAACCGCCGTAGAACAGCGCCAGACCCGGCACCGACATCAGGATGACCAGCGCCGTGGCAACGATCAGCCAAGCATTGTCACCCTTGTTGATCGTGACGACCGGTGCCGCAGCAGCGGGTGCCGATGCATCAGCAGCAGCAGGAGCCTCTGCAGCCGGTGCGGCCACCGAAGCGGCCTCAGCGGGTGCACTCGCGTCCTCGGCAAAAGCGCCGCCGGACAGCGTGACAGCAAGCGCTGTCAGCACAATGGCGAAGAGTTTTTTCATTTTCTCGTCTCTCTCAAAAATTACAGAGCATCGCCGCCGGTTTCACCGGTACGGATGCGGATAGCTTGTTGAAGATCGAAAACAAAGATCTTGCCGTCGCCAATCTTGCCGGTGTTGGCGGCCTTCTCGATGGCCTCGATGACCTGATCGAGCAGGTCGTCCGAGATCGCCACTTCGATTTTCACCTTGGGCAGGAAATCAACCACATATTCCGCGCCGCGATACAGCTCGGTGTGGCCCTTTTGACGACCGAAACCCTTGACTTCGGTGACGGTCACGCCCTGCACGCCGATGGCCGAAAGTGCTTCACGCACTTCGTCGAGCTTGAAGGGTTTGATGATGGCTGTTACGAATTTCATGGCAGCTCCTTGTGCAGACGCGACATCGGAGATGCCGCGCCTGGTTAAATGAAAATCAGAAGGTCTTGCCGACCGTGGCCACGATACGGTCCGAACCCAGATCGCGGTTCAGCACGCTGCGATAGAAGTCGCCGGTAGAAGCCCGGGCGCTGGTACCGATGTAAGCCAGACCGACCGCCCAACCCTTCACATCCTTGGTCACGCCAGCCTTCCAGTCGTTGTAGGAAGCACCCGGGAAGTTGGCCACCAGCTGACGGCCGACGTGCAGGTTCAGCGTGAAGCCACCGCCCAGATCCGGATTGGCCGACAGGTCAAAGTACTGGCTGCCTTCGGACTTCTTCAGCGAACCATTCAGCTGGGTCGATTGAGCACCGAACAGGTTGGTCAGCGAGTAGGAATACTTGAACGTTGCGAACTCATAGCTGGCAGCGCCATAAACCTCCAGCGTGTCAGGACTGGCGAAACCAGTAGGGTAAGTACCCGGGTAGTAGTACTTCAGAACGCCGAAGTCCAGGCCAACCGGACCGACCGGAAACTTGATACCGCCGTAGAAGTCCCATTCCATCGGAGCGCTTACACCCGGCGCGGAGTCGGAGAGCCAGCTGATGCTGGAGGCCCAGGTGCCCGCGTAGAGGCCGAAAGGACCCGCATAATCAAGACCGCCCTGCACGGCCGGCTTGCGGTTGGTTTGAGCGATGCCGCGATAAACGTACTCTGATGCGATGGTGAAGTTGCCGGTCACCGGAGACGGTGCATCTTCAGCGAAAGCCGGGGCAACGCTCAGGACAGCCAGCACGGATGCAGCGATCAGGGTAAGGCGCATTTAGTCACTCCTTGAAAATTGAACAGTAAAAAGGCACGACCACTAAGCGGGATTCGTGCCAATACTTTTCAAGCAGCACAAGGCACGGTATTCATGGGCTTTTTTCCTTGCAAGCGCGAGACTGGTGCATCGAGCCACGAGCCTGCACGACGCCGATGCACGCATCTGGTGCATTCAATCATAGCCTGTGTGGTAAGTGCTGCACACTGCACAGGCTTTACCCAAAAAGCAGATTCGGTACACACTGTCTGCCTCGTTCCGGAGATTCCATCATGATCAATACCAAGCTACTCGACGAATTCGGCAACCGTTTTTCGGAACTGCTGTCCCACAGCCCCGCACGCGACATGGAAAAGAACGCCCGCGCCTTGTTTGCGAGCCTTGTATCGCGCCTGGATCTGGTCTCGCGGGAAGACTTCGAACTGCAGCGCGAAGCCCTGCAACGCACCCGCGAACAACTTAGCCAGCTCGAAGCGCGCATTGCCGAGCTCGAAGCACGCAAGAGCTGAGCAGCGCATCCAGGCCGGCGGCCGTCTTGTCCTGAAGGGCAGGCCTGCCAGCTGAAAGATGCCGCTTTGCTAGGCTTGCGGCATGACACTGGCCCTGATCAAAAGTCGGGCGCTCGCCGGCATGGACGCGCCTGAAGTCACCGTCGAAGTCCATCTGGGCAGCGGCTTGCCCTGTGTTTCACTGGTAGGCCTGCCCGACACCGAGGTCAAGGAAGCACGTGATCGCGTGCGTGCTGCCCTCGCCACCTGCCAGTTCGAATTCCCCAACCGGCGCATCACCGTCAACCTCGCCCCCGCTGACCTGCCCAAGGAGAGCGGGCGTTTCGACTTGCCGATTGCCGTCGGCATTCTCGCCGCCAGCGATCAAGTCAAGAATGCCCAGCTGGCCGACTATGAAATGGTTGGCGAACTCTCGCTCAGCGGCGAGCTACGACCGGTGCGTGGCGCCCTGGCAATGGCCTGGCGCGCCGCCCGCTCGGGACGCCGGCTGATCCTGCCCGCTGACAATGCAGCCGAGGCCGCGCTGGTGAAGAACGTGCAGATCCTGCCCGCGCGCAGCTTGCTCGAAGTGGTGGCCCACCTGAACGGCTTGTCCGAGCTACGGGCGTTCAGCGCTGCAGCGCAGGGCTGCGAGCCGCACTACCCCGACCTGGCCGATGTGCGCGGTCAGGCGCCGGCGCGGCGCATGCTGGAGGTCGCCGCAGCAGGCATGCATTCAGCCCTGCTCTACGGCCCGCCGGGCACCGGCAAATCGATGCTGGCCAGCCGCCTGCCCGGCTTGCTGCCACTGCTGGACGAAGAACAGGCGCTCGAAGCGGCGGCCCTGCAATCGCTGGATGGGCCATTCGATACGGCACGCTGGCGGCAGCGCCCATTCCGCGCGCCGCACCATTCGGCCAGCCCGGCTGCGCTCAGCGGCGGCGGCGCCAATCCACGCCCTGGCGAGATCTCGCTGGCCCACCATGGCGTGCTGTTTCTCGATGAGCTGCCCGAATTCGACCGCCGTGTGCTGGAAACCCTGCGCGAACCGCTGGAAACCGGCCACATCACCATCTCGCGCGCGGCACAGCGGGTGGACTTCCCGGCGCGCTTCCAGCTGATCGCCGCAATGAATCCCTGCCCCTGCGGCTACCTGGGTCACCCGCAACGCGCCTGTCGCTGCACGCCGGACCAGATTGCACGCTACCTCGGCAAGCTCTCCGGGCCGCTGCTGGATCGCATCGATCTGACGCTGGAAGTCGGCGCACTCGATGCCGCCAGTCTGCAGCACGCGCCCGCCGGTGAAACGACGGCGGCGGTGCGCCAGCGCGTCATCGCCGCCCATGCCCGGCAACACGCACGCCAGGGCTGCAGCAACGCGCACCTCGATAGCGCGGGCGTCATGCACCATTGTGTGGCAGACGAGCGTGCGCTCAAACTGCTTGCCCAAGCCACCGACAAACTCGGGCTCTCGGCGCGCGCCTACCACCGCTGCCTCAAAGTGGCGCGCACGATTGCCGATCTGGCCGATGCGCCGCAGATTGGCGCGCCACACCTCGCCGAAGCCCTGCAATACCGTCGCGCCCTGTCCGCGCGCTGATTGGCCTGCGCTGCAGCATCTGCAACAGATTGCCTGTAAACTGCGCCGCAATCAGCATTCAAATCCGCACTCAGACCGGGGCCTTCATGTCATCCACTGCATCCTCACACCAGTCGGGCAAGATTCTCCTCTTTGGCCTGGCCGCCCTGCTCCTGCTCATCGCACTCTGCGCAGCGTACCTGTGGGTGGTGCTGAACTGGAGCTACTCGGATGGCGAGCGCGCCGGCTACGTGCAGAAGCTCTCGCGCAAGGGCTGGCTGTGCAAGACCTGGGAGGGGGAGCTGGCGATGGTCAATCTGCCGGGTCAGCCGGCCGAGGTTTTCCCATTCTCCGTACGTGACGATGCGGTCGCCGAGCAGATCAACCAGCTGGTCGGCAAGCGCGTCGCGCTGCACTACGACCAGCACATCGGCATTCCCAGCAGCTGCTTTGGCGAAACCAGCTACTTCGTCAACAACGTGCGGGCGGTTGAAACGCCCGCCAATTAAAGCAGCTACAGCCCCTCGGCGAGCAGCCAGTCGGCAATCCGCTGAGCGGGTTGCTGCCAGGTCTCTTCGAGCATCATGCCGTGGCCCATGGCAGGCAGGATCTGCACCGGCAAGTCATAGATGCGGGCGGTGCGCTCGACCTCGGCGGCCGGCACCAGACGATCCTCGGCCGCGCCGAGAATCAGCATTGGCGGGCGCTGCATGCTCGCCAGGCGCGGCAGGTTGAACAGCGTCATGTCCCACAGCACGCGCATCGATTCGGGCTGGCAGCGTTCAAACACGTCTTTCAGGCGCTGCGGCGAGACGGGCTGGTGGAACAGGGCTTCACGCAGGGTTTCCAGATGGGGCGAGCCGCCGCCCATGATCTTGTTGAGCTCCATCAGCAAACGCGGCTTTTGCATCATCAGTCCCAGCGTCGCGCTGAACAGGCCGTCCGGCGGTACCGAGGCGAGCAGCACGGCAGCGCTGGCGCGGTGTTGCTCCAGATACTTCTGCACCACCATGCCGCCCATCGAATGGCCGATCAGCACTGGCGGCGCAGGCAGCTGCGCGACCACCCGCGCCACATCGGCGACGTAATCATCGAGCGAGAAGGCGTCGAGCGTGGCATGGCCATCGCTGCCGCCATGGCCAGACAGCGACAGCGCCCACACCGGCCAGCCGCGTGCAGCAAAAAACGGCATGAAGTGCTCTTGCCACACCCAGGCGCCGACATAAGCACCATGGATGAAGAGGATAGGCGTACGTGCAGCGCCCTGTGCCGGCAGGCTCAGCAGTTCAAGTTCAGGGGGCTCGCGAAATGCCATGGGGCGCAGCCTGTCCCGTGCTAGTTGCTGGTCATGATGCGCAGCATCAGCTCGGTCGCCTGCTGGTTCTTGACGACCGGTGCGTAGGTGTCTTTCATGCGCGCCACGAAGTTGTCCGAGCCTTTGAGCGTGCTGAACTTCACACCATCTCGCTTTTCAAGGCGGGCGCGCACCGTGCTCTCCAGCTGGGCGCGCTGCTGGCGCATGTAGAGCGCCGACTTGACCGCGTCCTGCCGCGCCAGCGCCTTGTCCGCCTCGCTCAGCGCGGCCCAGCGCTGCGTCGACACGACCAGCGCTTCAGGCAACACATTGTGGTGACTGAAGACGAAATACGGCGCGTACTTGTAATGCTCGGAGAGCTCGTAAGAGATGAGGTCGTTCTCGGCAGCGTCGAGTTCGCCGTTCTTGAGTGCATCAGCGACCTTGTCGAAAGCGATGGTGCTGGGCTCGCCATGCAGGGACTTGACCATATTGATCATCGTCTCGCGGTTGGCCACGCGCATGCGCAGCTTGTCAAAATCGGTCGAATAGCGCAGCGCCTTGTTGCGCGAATAGAAGGAACGCGAGCCGCCGTTATACCAGGCCAGCACGATGAAGCCTTTGCTGGCCAGCTGCTTCTCCAGCCCTTTGCCGATGTCGCCATCGAGCACGCGCAGCATGTGTTCCTGGTCGCGGAACAGGAAGGGCAGCGACAGCACCTCCATCTCGGACACCGCATCGGTCAGCGCAGCATTGCTCAGCACCGCAAAATCCAGCTCACCTTGTTTGAATTTGGGCAGGATGTCTTTCTGCGCGCCCAGATCCTGGCGCCACAGCACCTTGCCTTCAAAACGCCCCTGGGTGTCCTGTTTGAACAGCTCGAAGAAACGCACCAAACCCTGATGATTGGGATAGTCCGCGTTCTCCAGTACCCAGCCTTTGAGCGGCACAGGTGCCGCCACGGCGCACTGCATCGCGAGTAAGAGGCCAATGACCCAAAGTCTTCGCATAGTGATGTGTCTCCAGAGTCCCTGCCAGAGAGATCCATGAAATATTAAAAGCCCGGCAATTTTGCGCTGCTTGCTATGAACATGACAATGCACGATTGTGTGCCCTAAGTGGCAGGATTTGCGAAAATCCCGTCCAGCGGCTCGCGTCGCGCAATTCCGCGCCACGCGTCAGTACCGTCTGGATGTATCTCACGTTAGGAAAACTCATGGCAGACCCCATCACCACGGCCAGCGGCCTCATCATCGAAGACCTGATCGTCGGTAACGGCGCCGAAGCGCAAGCCGGCCAGCACGTCATCGTGCACTACACCGGCTGGCTGACCGATGGCAGCAAGTTCGATTCGAGCAAGGACCGCAACGATCCTTTCTCCTTCCCGCTCGGCGGCCGTCGCGTCATTGCCGGCTGGGACGAAGGCGTGCAAGGCATGAAGATCGGCGGCACCCGCAAGCTGACCATTCCGCCGCAACTGGGCTATGGCGCACGCGGCGCCGGCGGCGTGATCCCGCCGAATGCCACCCTGGTGTTCGAAGTGGAACTGCTCGATATCGCCTGACATGGCGCAGGAGAAGACTCCGGTCACCGCAGCCGTCCGCGTGCTGCGCCAGCACAAGGCCGAGTACAGCGACCACCTTTACGCCTATGAGGAAAAAGGTGGCACCGCTGTGAGCAGCCGCGAGCTGGGCGTCGATGAGCATGCGGTGATCAAGACCCTGATCATGGAAGACGAGCAGCACCGTCCGCTGATCGTGCTGATGCACGGTGACCGCGAGGTATCGACCAAGAACCTCGCGCGTCATCTGGGCGTCAAGACGATCAGCCCCTGCGCCCCGGCCACGGCAGACCGTCACTCGGGCTACCAGGTCGGCGGCACCAGCCCCTTCGGCACGCGCAAGGCGATGCCGGTCTATATGCAGGCGAGCATCGCCGCGCTGCCGAAGATCTACATCAATGGCGGCAAGCGCGGCTATCTGGTCGGTCTGTCACCGCAAGTGGTGATCGACATTCTCAAGCCCGAGCTGGTGGACGCGGCGGCCTGAGCCGCGCGGCCACCGGCCGCTTACTCGGAATCTTCGAACCAGGTGCGGCCGTCGCGCTCGATCAGCGCCACGGCGGCCGACGGCCCCCAGGTGCCGGCGGCATAGCCGTGCACGCGCTGGTCGTTATTGGCCCAGGCGGCATAGATCGGATCAACCCACTGCCAGGCCGCCGCCACTTCGTCGGAACGCATGAACAGGGTCTGATTGCCGCGAATCACGTCCATCAGCAGACGTTCGTAAGCGTCCGGATTGGCCACACCGAAAGTCTCGGCAAAGCTCATGTCGAGCGGAATGCGGCGCAAGCGCATGCCGCCGGGGCCCGGGTCCTTGATGGTCACTTCCAGAGTCACGCCTTCGTCCGGCTGCAGCCGGAGGATCAGGCGGTTCTGGCTGACGCGTCCAGCGGTCGCATCGAAAATGTTGTGCGAGATCGGGCGGAAGTTCACCACGATCTCCGAAGTGCGCTTGGTCAGGCGCTTGCCGGTGCGCAGGAAGAACGGCACCCCCGCCCAGCGCCAGTTGGCGATCTCGGCACGAATGGCGACGAAGGTCTCGGTCTTGCTGTCCTCGCCCAGCTCGTCGAGATAGCCGGCTGCCGGCTTGCCGCCAGCCGAACCTGCGCGGTACTGGGCGCGCACCGTCATCTGTTCGGCATTGCGGTCATCGATGCGCTTCAAAGCCTTGAGCACCTTGAGCTTTTCGTCGCGCACGGCGTCGGCTTCAAAGGCATCTGGCGGTTCCATGGCGGTCAGACAGAGCAACTGCATGATGTGGTTCTGCAGCATGTCGCGCATCGCGCCCGAGGTGTTGTAGTAACCACTGCGGTCGCCGACGCCGATGTCTTCGGCCACGGTGATCTGCACATGGTCGATGTGGGTGCTGTTCCACAGCGGCTCGAACAGGCGGTTGGCAAAGCGCAGCGCCATCAGGTTCTGCACCGTCTCCTTGCCCAGGTAATGGTCGATGCGGAATACTTGGCTTTCGGCGAACACCTCGGCCACCGCGTCATTGACGGCACGAGCGCTGGCGCCATCCTTGCCGAGCGGCTTTTCAAGCACCACGCGGCTCTCCGGCGTGACCAGGCCGAACTGGCGGATGCGCTGCGAGAGCGGCGCGAAAAGATCCGGCGAGACGGCAAAGTAGAAGGCGCGCACGCGCTCCGAACCACTGTTCAGCAAGCTGGCCAGATCGCCCCAGCCGGCCTCGCTGGAGGCATCAGCCGGCAGGTAATGGATGCGTGCGACGAAGCGGTCGACCGCTTCGGGCGTCTTGTCGGCGGTCTTGACGAATTGGTCCAGCGCGGCGCGCACCACGTCGACATAGGCTTCGCGCGAGAGCGGGCGGCGCGACACGCCGATGATCCGCGCATCGTCCGGAATCTGTCCGGCAGCATCACGATGGAACAGCGCGGGGAGCAGTTTGCGGGCGGCCAGATCGCCGGTACCGCCGAAAACAACGAGGTCGAAAGGACTGACTTGGATGGTGCGCGAGGAGGATGAACTCATGCCGGACTCCGGAAACACTGAAGGGTGCACCGGCAGTCTAACCCTTCAATGCGTCCAGCGACCAGTTCGCCGGTCAACATGGCCGCCATGCGGATCCCTGAATGTCGGCGCGTCGCGGGCGGATGCTGTCAGGTCTTCGGCGGGGTGCTGAACATGGCCTGCAGCTTGGCCAGCTTGGCCAGTGCATCTTCCTGCGACACCGGCTCGGCCTTCTTGCCGCCGCTGTGCTTGAGCCCATCGCCAAGCTCGGCGATGAAGCGCGACGGCTCGACGGTGCGGATCTCCTTGCCGGACTTGCGCCGCTCGCAATAACTGATGGTCAGACTGCGCTGCGCGCGGGTCACGCCGACATACATCAGGCGGCGTTCTTCCTCGATGGTGTCCGTGTCGATGCTGCTCTGGTGCGGCAACATGCCCTCCTCGACGCCGACCAGGAACACATGCGGGAACTCCAGCCCCTTGGAGGCATGCAAGGTAGCCAGCTGCACCGCATCCGTCGCCTCGTCTCCCTTGTTGAGCATCGAGATGAGGGCCACGGTCTGCGCCAGTTCGAGCAGGTTCTTGCCGTCAGCCTCGCCCTTCTTGCCCAGCCATTCGACGAAGTCGCGCACGTTCGACCATTTGCTCTCCGCCTCGCGCAGCTCGCAGCTCTCGAAGAGGTGCGCCTCGTAGCCGATGGCGCGCAGCAGGTCTTCAAGCACCTGCGCGGCCGGCTCACGCAAGGCGCGATATTCAAGCTTGTTGATGAAGTTGCAGAACTCGCGCACGCTCTCCAACTGGCGGCTGGCCACATGCTCGCCGGCGCCTTCCTCAAAAGCCGCGGTGAACAGCCCGATGTGGCGCTGCCCGGCATAGCTGCCCAGCGCTTCCAGGGTCGCCGCGCCGATGCCGCGACGCGGCGTGGTGATCGAGCGGATGAAGGCCAGATCATCATCGGCATTGAGCATCAGGCGCAGGTAGCTGGTGATGTCCTTGATCTCGGCGCGATCAAAGAAGCTCTGCCCGCCCGAGATCACATAGGGAATCTTGTGATTGCGTAATTGCTGCTCGAACAAGCGCGCCTGGTGGTTGCCGCGATAAAGAATGGCGTAATCGGCGAAATTGGCGCGATGCTCGAAGCGATGGCTGGAGATCTTCATCGCCACCATCTCGGCCTCCTGCTCGGCGTCACGCGCGGCCACGATGTGGATCGCCTCGCCCATGCCGTGCTCGGACCACAGCTTTTTCTCGAACAGCTTGTCGTTGTTGGCGATCAGGGTATTGGCCGCATTGAGGATGCGGTTGGAGGAACGGTAGTTCTGTTCCAGCTTGATCAGCTTGAGCTTGGGGTAATCGGTTTGCAGGGCGTACAGATTCTTCACGTCGGCGCCGCGCCAGGCATAGATCGCCTGGTCGTCGTCGCCCACCGCAGTGAAGGCGCCACGCACGCCGGCCAGCTGCTTGAGCAGCTTGTACTGCGCGCCATTGGTGTCCTGGTATTCGTCGATCAGCAGATAGCGCAAGCGGTTCTGCCAGCGCTCCAGCGCCTCTGGATGCTCGTCGAACAGGCGTACCGGCAGCGCGATCAGATCATCGAAATCCACCGCCTGGTAGGCGCGCAGGGTCTTTTCGTAAGCCGGGTAGAGCTTGGCGGCCAGCGCCGTGGACTCGTCGGTAACCAGCTTGACGGCCTCGTCCGGCGTGATCAGCGCGTTCTTCCACGAGGAAATCGCCCACTGCACGGCCTTGACCACGCCCTTGTCCTTGTTGCCGGCGACATCGGCGACGATCTGCATCACGTCCGAGGAATCGAGAATCGAGAACTGCGGCTTGAGCCCGGCAAGCTTCGCCTCCTGACGCACGATGCGCACCCCCAAAGCGTGAAAGGTGCACACCGTCAGCCCCTTGGCCTGACCGCCTTCGAGCAGCTTGCCGACGCGCTCTTCCATTTCGCGCGCAGCCTTGTTGGTGAAGGTGATGGCGGCGATATTGCGCGCCTCCATGCCGCATTCACGCACCATGTAGGCGATCTTGCTGGTGATCACGCGGGTCTTGCCGCTGCCGGCACCAGCCAGCACCAGGCAGGGGCCGTCCAGGTACATCGCCGCTTCGCGCTGAGGGGGATTGAGTTTTGACAACATGTTGTGGGTTTATCGGATTCCGATGGTAAGGGGAAACAATTAATTCTCCGCTTGGCCTCAAGTTTGGACTAATACTTCCGATCTAGGGGTTAACACGAAGCCCGACCCAGCATGATGAACCATCCACAGACCCCGCCATTTCTCCCGCAGGAACTACTCGACGCCCTGCCGGAGGCCACCCTGAACAATGGCCGCATGGGTCTGCGCTGGCGCGATCTGGAGCTCTCCAGCGTGTTCCAGCCCATCGTCAGCTTCTGCCACAGTCGCGTCATCGGCCATGAAGGCCTGGTTCGCGTGCACGACAAGACCGGCACGACGATCAGCCCGCTGGACTTCTTCAAGATGGCCGAAGCGGCCAATGAGCTGCTCGCTGCCGACCGCGATTGTCGCCTGATGCACGCCTGGAATGCACGCAACAGTTCTGGCTACATCTTCTTCAACCTGCATCCGGCGATGTTCGGTCGCCTCGACCCGGACAACAGCCGCCACATCGTCACCACGCTGACTACGGCCCTGGGCGCCGAGCCACATCGCGCGATGATCGAGGTGGTCGAGGAAGCGGTCACCGATCTGGTCCGTCTCGAAGAAGGCGCGGCCGCCTTGCGCGCGCTGGGCGTCGGCCTGGCGCTCGATGATTTCGGCGCCGGCCATTCCAATTTCGACCGTGTCTGGCGCATCCAGCCCGACGTGGTCAAGCTCGACCGCTCCTTTGCGCTGCGCATCGTGCACGATCAATCTGCGCGGCGCATGTTGCCACGCCTGGTGAGCATGCTGCACGAGACCGGCGCCCTGGTCCTGCTCGAAGGGGTCGAAACCCTGGAGCAGGCGCTGATCGCCATGGATGCCGACATCGACTTCGGTCAGGGCTGGTTCTTTGCCCGCCCCAGCATTGACCCGCTGTCCGATTCCGAGCCGATCCGCCCGGCACTGGAGAGCCTGTGGGAGCGCTACCAGCAATTCAACGCCGAACAGCGCCAGGTGCACCACGAACGCATCGCCCCGTACCTCAATGCCATCGGCTACGCCAGCGCCCTGCTGTCGAGCGGTAACCGGGTTGAGGATGTGGCGCCGGCCTTCTTTGACAGCCTGCCCGCCGCCGAATGCTTCTACCTGCTCGATGCCGACGGCCGTCAGGTGGGCGTCAACGTCAGTTCCGGCAGCCAGCGCGGCAAGCAGGTGCTGCGCGAACTCGGCGCCATGCCCGGCGCACGCTGGTCCTGTCGCTCCTACTTCCGGCGCGCCATGCAACACCCCGGCAAACCGCAGGTCACCCGCCCCTATGTCTCGATGAGCAGCGGCAAAACCTGTCTGACGGTCTCGGCCCACGTACGCATCCACGGGGCCGACCACGTCATCTGCGGAGACGTCGACTGGGAGCTTTTGATGGGTGACCGCAATGAGTTGCCTCATCAGCAGAGCAGCGCTCAAGAAGCTGCCCAGCGCCGCCGTTGATAAGCATATGGGGTAATCGCGCCGGGCTTTGATCTGCCGACGCGCCGAGCAGCATTTTGCCTCCCGTCCGAAAAAACCGCGCTACAGCCGAGAAAAGCGAAGAAATGCAGCGAGCCGTGACAAAATCCTGACCAGGCGAACACGCAGCACCGACAAATTCGCCTGGTGCATTGCAACAACCTATAATAAAAGCGCCGTTCGTCCGAATTCAAACTTCCCGCACACCATGGAAACCGTGCTCGCCACTCCTGCCACGCCCACGCCTGCTGACGCCTTGTCCAATACCGCCGTCCGCCTGCAAAAGCGCCTGACGCGCGCAGTGGGGCAAGCCATTGCCGATTACAACATGATCGAAGAGGGCGATACCGTCCTGGTGTGTTGCTCCGGCGGCAAAGACTCCTACGCCATGCTGACCGTGCTGATGGCCCTGCGTGAGCGCGCACCGGTGAATTTCCGCCTGATCGCCATGAATCTCGATCAGAAGCAGCCCGGCTTTCCTGCCGAGGTGCTGCCGCGCTATTTCGAATCCATCGGCGTCGACTATCACATCGCCACCGAAGACACCTATTCCATCGTGACGGACAAGATTCCGGCGGGCAAAACCACCTGTTCGCTGTGTTCGCGCCTGCGTCGCGGCATCATCTACCGTGTCGCGCGCGAGCTCGGTGCCAACAAGATCGCGCTGGGCCACCACCGCGAAGACATGATCGAGACCCTGTTCCTCAACATGTTCTTCGGCGGCAAACTCAAGGCGATGCCTCCCAAGCTCAGCAGCGACAATGGCGAGCACATCGTCATCCGCCCGATGGCGTATTGCGCCGAGGCCGATATCGCCAAATTCGCACGCGCCATGGATTACCCGATCATTCCCTGCAACCTCTGTGGTTCGCAGGAAAACGCCCAGCGCAAACAGATCAAGGCCATGCTGCAGGAATGGGACAAAGTCCACCCCGGACGCATCGAATCGATCAGCACTGCCCTTCAGAACGTAGTGCCAAGCCATCTTGCCGATGGCATGCTCTACGACTTCAAGGGCCTGCAACGCGGCCTCACCGAGTCCGGTGGTGATCTGTTGTTTGATGAAGCCGAGCCGACGACATCACCTGTCGGCGCCGAAACTGCTGTGCGCTGGATGGACTGGAAGGCGCAGTAAATGAGCGTGGAGCCTGACAACATGATGCGCGAAGCGATTGCCGAAGCCAGCTTGCTGGTCGCCGAAGTCACCGGCGCCGGCAGCTTGTCCGAAAAACTGGGCGCTGCCGAGGGCGCACGCGCAGTCGAACGCGCTCTGGCACGCGCTGAGCGCTCGGTCCATGCCTACCAAGGCAGCCGTGTCGGCGATACCACCGGCCGCCTGGCCGCCTCCTTCGCACGTGGCGATGGCGCCGCCCTGGCCGCCAACGACATGATCAAGCGCATCAACCAGCTGCCACCAGTGTCCGGCATCAGCCTGTCGGTGCGCGTCGTGCTCCATACCGGACGCTGCCTGGCCGACGGCAGCATTGATCCCGAAAGCATCGCGCAGTCCTTCAATCTGCTGTCCTTCGCCACGCCGGGCAAGATCCTGGTGTCGAACGAAGCAGTCGGCAAACTCTCTGAAGGCATGCGTGCCAACCTCGTCAGCGCCCCACAGATGTCGGTACACACCGGCACTCAGGACGTACCCTTGCTGGAACTGCAATCAGGCAATCTGATCGCCGGCCACTCCCAGGGCCCGCTGACGGTGCCGCCGCCGCAGCCGACCATCATGCCATCCGCCACGCCGCTGCCGCCACGCAGCGCAAGTGCCGCTGAAGGTTTGGCGCAAACGCGCCTGCTGCTGCGCTATCACGGTGCCAGCCTGCTGGTCTCCGAATTCAAGACCAGCCTGATGGCGGGCCGTGAAGAGAGCAATGATCTGGTCATTTCGGATCGCCGCGCCTCACGCCAGCATGCCCGCATCGAATGGCGCGACGGCCGCTTCCTCTTGGTCGACCACAGCACCAATGGCACCTATCTGCTGGACGATCATGGCGTCGAGATCCTGTTGCGCCATGGCGAGTGCGAACTGCCGCCGCACGGCCGCATCGGCTGCGGCTACTCGCCTCTGGAAGCAGGCTGTGAGCCGATGGTGTTCGACATTGGCGAACGCCAGCAATCTGCCGCCTGAAATCGCCCGCACGACATGAAAAAGCCCGTCACCTGAACGGGCTTTTTCATGTCTAGCCGCGCTCGAATGGGTCCTGCTGTTCGAGCGCCCGCTGCTGGCGATCGACAAACTCCTGCGTCGAATCGATGCCACGCAGCTGCAGGATGGTGTTGCGCACCGCGGCCTCCAGCAGGACCGCCAGATTGCGGCCGGCGGCCACCGGCAGCACGATGCGCTTGACGCCCACGCCCAGCACATCCTGCTCTTCGTCCTCCAGCGAGAGGCGCAAAGGCTCGTCCTGCCCCATACGGCGCTGCAGGTGCACCATGAGGCGCAGACGCATCTTGCGCCGGCAAGCCGTCTCGCCAAAGATCGTGCGGATGTTGAGAATGCCCAGGCCGCGCACTTCAAGGAAGTCCTTGAGCATTTCCGGGCAACGCCCTTCGAGCACACCCGAGGCAATGCGCGAAATCTCGACGACGTCATCGGCCACCAGGCCGTGGCCACGCGAGATCAGCTCCAGCGCCAGCTCCGACTTGCCAGCGCCCGAGTCACCGGTGATCAGCACGCCCAGCCCCAGCACATCCATGAACACGCCGTGCAGGGACACGCGCTCGGCCAGGCGCCGCGCCAAGAAAGAGCGCAGTACTTCGATGACGCGCGCAGACTCCAGCGGCGAGGCCAGCACCGGCACGCCGATGTCCTCGCAGTTGCGGCGGATGATATCCGGCACCTCGCAATCGTCGGCGACGATGATGGCCGGCGGCGGCGCGGCGAGGATCGCCAGCAGATGATGTTCAAGCCTGTCCCGCGCCTGCTTGCGTGCCCAGGCGAACTCGGTTTCACCGATCACCTGCAGGCGTGTGGGATGGATCAGATTAAGGTGCCCGACCAGATCGGCCGCCCACACGCGATCGTCGTGGACGGTGATGTAGGAATCCAGGCGCCCGGCGACGTGGCGCAGGCGCAGAGCTTCCCGATTGGCCTCAAACAGCTGGGCGACGCTGGTTCGCCGCATGCGGATCCCATTGCACAAAGAGTTGGTGGAGTGCGGCTGCATCGGGCGCGCTTGCCAGCGCTTCGCGGAAATCGCGGTCGCTGAACATGGTGGCCAGTTCGGAGAGCAGCTGCAAATGACTTTCGTTGGCCTGCTCGGGCACCAGCATGACGAAGATCAGGCCGACCGGCTTGCCGTCGGGCGCGTCAAAGGGAATCGGCTGGGCCATGCGCACGAAGGCGCCCAGAGGCTCCTTGAGTCCCTTGATGCGGCCATGAGGAATCGCAACACCCTGGCCGAGGCCAGTGGAACAGAGCTTTTCGCGCTGCAAGAGCGCATCACCAACGCGCTTGGCGGCGATGCCGGCGCGCGTTTCAAACATCCGGGCAGCGGCTGTGAACACAGCGGCTTTGTCAGACACCGGACTGTCGAGCACAACACTGTCCGGGATCAGGATCTTGGAAATCAGATTCATGGGGCGAGGTCGGCCACGTGCGCTGCGCAAAAATACGAAGTGTGATCAAACCCGATACGCCATGCCTTGGGAGCGATTGTTAAGCCCGCATGACGCCGCTTTGACGCGCAGATTATATGCCTGGGATTTTCGGCTGGTCGAGAATATCTTTCCCGCTGCGCGGAAAAGTTTGCAGCCCCTCCGCGCGCGGCGGAGGGGCGCGGGAATCAGCTCTCTACAGCGGGCTGATGGTACTTGACGGCCTCACGGCCATGATCGGAGGTCTTTTCCTTGTGCTTGACGACTTGCCGGTCAAGCTTGTCGGTCACACTGTCGATGGCGGCGTAGAGGTCTTCGTCAACGCTTTCAACGAAGATCGTGCGGCCACGTACATGCACCGTCACTTCCGCTTTCTGCCTGAGCTTGTCCACAGAGAGGATCACGTGGGTGGCCGTGACATGCTCAAAGTGGCGAATCACCTTGTCCAGCTTGGCTGTGACGTAATCGCGAATGGACTCGGTCAATTCGAGATGATGGCCGGTGATATTGAGATTCATGAAGTGCTCCTTCAGATCGACTTGCGCTGACTGACCGGCGGGATATTGAGCGACTCACGGTATTTCGCAATCGTTCTGCGAGCCACCACAATGCCCTGCTGGCCCAACATTTCAGCAATCTTGGCGTCAGACAGCGGTTTTTTGCTGTCCTCACCTGCCACCATCTGACGAATCAGCGCGCGAATCGCCGTGGCGGAGCAGGCACCACCCGTGTCGGTAGACACATGACTGCCGAAAAAATACTTCAATTCAAAAATCCCGCGCGTTGACGCCAGGTACTTCTGCGTCGTCACGCGTGACACCGTCGATTCATGCAGTTCCAGCTCTTCGGCAATCTCGCGCAAGGTCAAGGGGCGCATGGCGACCTCGCCGTGATCGAAGAATTGCCTTTGTCTCTCCACGATAGCTTGTGACACGCGCAATATCGTGTCAAATCGTTGCTGAACGTTTTTGATCATCCATTTCGCTTCTTGCAGCTGCGTCGACAGCGATCCGTTGATGCCGCGGTTCTGTTGAAGAATATCGGCATAGACCCGATGAATCCTGAGCCTCGGCATCGCTTCGGGGTTCAGATTAGCGGTCCAGGCGCCACGGAATTTGCGCACGATCACATCCGGCACGATATAGCGCGCGTCCAGCGGCGCGAAGGCCGCGCCCGGATGCGGGTTGAGGCTACAGATGAGTTCGTGCGCGGCACGCAGCTGGTCGTCGTCACAGGACAGGCGGCGGCGGATCTTGACGAAATCGCGCGCACCCAGCAGTTCAAGACATTGTTCAACGATGTCGATGGCCAACTCGCGGGTCGGCGTCTTTTCGCGCGCCTTGAGCTGCAGCGCCAGGCACTCCTGCAAGCTGCGCGCGCCGATGCCGACCGGGTCGAAGTGCTGGACGTGGCGCAAGGCGGTGACCAGTTCTTCGAGCTCGACTTCCCACTCTTCGGGAATCAGCGGCAGCAGCTCTTCCAGCCCTTGCAGAAGCATGCCGTCTTCTTCGAGCGCCTCGATGATCAGGCGGACCAGGGCGCGGTCGCGATCCGGCAGGGGCATCAGCGCAAGCTGGCCTTCCAGATGGTCGCGCAGCGAGGTGGTCGCAGCCTGGAATTCCTGGAAGTCGGAGTCGTCGTCACCATCGTTGTTGCGCGTACCACTCGCTTCCGAACGCCACTCGGCGGCTTCGCCGATGTCGTCATCCGAGACCGAATCATAGGCTTCGGTGATGGTGTCGGGCATTTCGACCGTGGTCGCCGGCTCGAAATCCTGATCGCCATTGGCCAGATGCTCGCTGGTCTCGAAGGCCGCCGCAACGGCTTCGGCGGTCGGCATTTCGAGCACCGCCGGCGCGTCCCCGCCTTCCTCATCCGCACCTTCGCGTTCAAGCAAGGGGTTTTCGAGCAGCATGCGCTCGATCTCGACATTGAGTTCCAGCGTGGAGAGCTGCAACAGCTTGATCGATTGCTGAAGCTGCGGCGTCAGCGCGAGTTGCTGGGAAAGGCGGAGCTGGAGTGAGGGCTTCATCGGGTGCGTATCAACAACTACAGTCGGAAATGTTCGCCGAGATAAATCTGGCGCACCTGGTTATTTTGCACAATTTCCTGCGGCCGGCCACCGGCCAGCACCTCGCCGGCATTGATGATCCAGGCGTGGTCACAGATCCCCAATGTCTCACGCACATTGTGGTCGGTAATCAGCACACCGATGCCACGCGCCTTGAGAAAACCGATGATCTTCTGGATGTCGATCACGGCAATCGGGTCCACGCCGGCAAAGGGTTCGTCGAGGAGAATCAGTTTGGGTTGCGAGGCCAGCGCACGGGCGATCTCCACCCGCCGCCGCTCGCCGCCGGACAATGCGATGGAGTCGGCGTTCTTCAGATGGCCGATGTTCAGCTCGTGCAGCAGGGAATCGAGGCGCGCCTCCTGCTCCTTGCGCGAGAGCTTTTGCAGCTCCAGCACGGCGAGGATGTTCTCGGCCACGGTGAGCTTGCGGAAAACCGAGTTTTCCTGCGGCAAATAAGACAAACCCATCTGTGCACGGCGGTGCATGGGCAGATGGGTGATTTCGGTGGCGTCCAGATAGATATGGCCGCCGTCGGCCTTGACCAGGCCGACGATGGTGTAGAAGCAAGTCGTCTTGCCCGCACCATTGGGACCCAGCAAGCCTACCACCTCGCCGCTGCCGACCTGGAAGGACACGTCCTTCACCACGGTACGCGATTTGTACCGTTTGCGTACGCTCTCAACCCTCAGCAGACTCATCAACAGGATCTCTCAACAACGTGCGGACAATGTCCGCGGAAAAACCACGCGATTGCAGGAAGCGGGCTTGTCTGGCCCACTCCTTTGCATCGCCGGGCACCTGCCCGAACTTTTTCTGCCAGACGCCACGCGCACGGCTGAGCTCATCGTGCTCGAGCACTTCATCGAGCGCGGCGCGCACCTGCTCGCCGGCAACGCCACGCTCCTCAAGCTCGCGGCGGATGCGTGCAGCGCCCAGACGCGCCGCCTTGCTCCGTACATAGCTTTCGGCAAAGCGCTGATCCGACTGAAGCCCGGTCTCGGACATGCGTTCAAGCACGGCGTCGACATCGTCGCCCTCACTGGCTCGGGCCTCCAGCTTGCGTCTGAGTTCCAGGCGCGAATGCTCGCGCGTGGCCAGCAGACGCAAGGCTGTCGATTTGAGCGATTGGGCGGCGGGCTTCTTCACTGCGCAAAACTTTTACTCGCCCTTGACCTGCATGGCGGCCACACCAACGGCTTCGCGGATCTTGTTCTCGATCTCGCGGGCCACCTCGGGGTGTTCGCGCAGGAATTCGCGGGCGTTGTCCTTGCCCTGGCCGATCTTCTCGCCGTTGTAGGCGTACCAGGCGCCGGACTTGTCGACGAATTTGTGCTCGACGCCCATGTCGACGATTTCGCCTTCGCGCGAGATGCCTTCGCCGTAGAGGATGTCGAAATGCGCTTCCTTGAACGGCGGCGAAACCTTGTTCTTGACCACCTTGACCTTGGTTTCCGAACCGACGACTTCGTCGCCCTTCTTGATCGTGCCGGTACGGCGGATATCCAGACGCACCGAGGCGTAGAACTTCAGCGCATTACCGCCGGTGGTGGTTTCCGGGCTGCCAAACATCACGCCGATCTTCATGCGGATCTGGTTGATGAAGATGACCAGAGTGTTGGTGCGCTTGATGTTGGCGGTCAGCTTGCGCAGCGCTTGCGACATCAGGCGCGCTTGCAAACCGGGCAGCTGGTCGCCCATCTCGCCCTCGATTTCGGCGCGCGGCGTCAGCGCGGCGACCGAGTCGATGACCACCAGATCGACGCCGCCGGAACGCACCAGCATGTCGGCGATTTCCAGTGCCTGCTCGCCGGTGTCCGGTTGCGAAATCAACAGTTCGCCAACATTGACCCCCAGCTTTTGCGCATAGGTGATGTCCAGCGCGTGTTCGGCATCGATGAAGGCCGCTGTGCCGCCCAGCTTTTGCAGCTCGGCCGTGACCTGCAGGGTCAGGGTCGTTTTACCGGAAGATTCCGGACCGTAGATTTCCACCACGCGTCCGCGCGGCAAGCCACCAATGCCCAAGGCGATGTCCAGACCCAGCGAGCCGGTCGATACGGCCTGGATGTCAGAGACGACCTCACCATCGCCCAGGCGCATGATGGAGCCCTTGCCGAATTGTTTCTCGATCTGCGCCAATGCAGCGTTCAATGCCTTTGCCTTGTTGTCGTCCATGCAAGCTCCTGGTTCGTGTCGCGTTGAGTCGACCAAATTATGGCACAGAGCTTGCGTGCTGGCCGCAGCAATCTTGCACCTCTCAACTTACATGCCAAGGCCACATGGCAAAGCCATCCCGCCCTGCCCCGCTCGTGCCGCGAAGCCTGTCTTCATTGTGATAACTTGCATCCGGCAACATATTTTCGTGTCGTCTTGAAAGAAATCACTGATAGATTGGCGAGCTGTTGAAAACGGACCGATCAACATGGCGGCGCTACGGCAACGTTGCGCTGGAAACGATGCTGCACATAACAAAAATCAGCACAGCGCTGATCCTCGGCAGCCTGCTGGCCGCCTGCCACCCCAAAGAAGCTTCCAAAGAGACGGGTAACAAGGAACACAGCACGGCGAGCGCAGCCGGAAGCAGCGCCAATGCCAGCGCCGCCCGGCCGCAGCCAGTCACCACAGTGCTCTCGCGCATCGATACCGTGCCCATCGTGCTGTCTGCGCAGGGCAATGTGTTATCGCTTGACGAAGTCGATATCCGTCCGCAGAAAACCGGCATGATCAGCAAGATCCACTTCACCGAAGGCGACGAGGTCAAGCGCGGTCAATTGCTGTTCTCGCTCGATGATCGCGAAGATCAGGCCAATGTCAAAAAGGCCGAGGCCACCCTGGCTGGCACGCAGTCGCAGATCGTCATCGCGCAACGCGAACTGACGCGCAACACCGATCTGTTCAATCAGAAGTTCGTCTCCAGCGCGACGGTGGACACCTCGCGCAGCAAGCTCGAAACCTTGCAATCGACACTCGACCAGAACAAGGCAGCGCTGGATCAGGCGCGTGCGGTACTGTCCTACTCATCCATCCGCGCGCCCTTCAACGGTCGTGCCGGTCGCATCGACGTGCGCCCGGGGTCGCTGGTGCTGGCCAACACGACCATCTCCCTGGTCAAGATCACGCGCATGGACCCGATCGGCGTCAGCTTCAATCTTGCCGAGCGCGACCTGGTCCGCTTGCGTG
This sequence comes from Uliginosibacterium sediminicola, assembly GCF_039631295.1. Lineage (NCBI taxonomy): Bacteria > Pseudomonadati > Pseudomonadota > Betaproteobacteria > Rhodocyclales > Zoogloeaceae > Uliginosibacterium > Uliginosibacterium sediminicola. The sequence goes on from NZ_JBDIVE010000001.1 coordinate 439,020, forward strand.
CCGCCCAGCGCAATGGGCCGGTCAGCGTCCAGGTCGACGTGCCCGGCCAGCGCGACGAAGCGGTCAAGGGCAAGGTCGTCTTCATCGAGAGCACGGTCGACAAGGTCTCCGGCACCATCGGTGTGAAAGCCGAAATAGACAATGCCCAGCGCAAGCTGTGGCCAGGGCAATACGTCACCGTCCGCGTCAATGCGGGCCAGATCAACGACGCCCTGGTGTTGCCGCCGCAAGCCATTGTGAACGGCCCGAACAACCGCTTTGTCTACATCGTCAAACCCGACATGACGGTCGCCCAGCAGCCCATCGAGCTGGTGCGCATCGCCGGCCGCAACGCCATCGTCACCGGCATCGAGCCGAACCAGAAGGTGGTGCTTGAAGGCGCATCGAATCTGCGCCCGGGCAGCACGGTCGTCGAAGTACCGGCGGGCGGCCGCAATGGCAAGGGCGGCAAGGCTGAACAGTCGGCCCCCGCGTCCGAGTCGGCACCTCAGGCGGGCGAGAAGAATGGCGCCAAAGCTGCGGGTAGCACACAATGAAACTGGCCGAACACGCGATTGACCGGCCCGTCGCGACAACCCTGTTGTGGCTGGCGATCATCCTCGGCGGTTTCGCGGCGGTATTCCGCCTGCCGATTGCCGCCCTGCCCTCGTTCAACCAGCCGACCATCAACGTCAACGCGCAGCTCTCCGGCGCCAGCCCGGAGACCATGGCCTCCTCGGTGGCGATGATTCTGGAGCGACAGTTCTCGACCATCTCGGGGCTGCGCACGATGACCTCCAGCAATACGCTGGGCAGCACCAATCTGACCCTGGAATTCGAGCCCTCTCGCAATATCGATGCGGCCGCGGTGGACGTGCAGGCGGCGCTGTTCCGCGCATCACGCCAGCTGCCAACCGAAATGACGACGCAGCCGACCTATCGCAAGGTCAATCCGGCTGACGATCCGATCCTGTTCATCTCGATCAGCTCGCCCTCGATGTCGCTGGACCAGCTCAATGCCTTCGCCGACAACATCATCTCGCCGACCCTGTCGACACTCGATGGCGTCGCCCAGGTCAGCATCAACGGCCAGAAACGCTTTTCGGTGCGCGTCAAAGCCGATCCGGAAAAGCTCGCCGCGCATGATCTGACGCTCGCCGAAGTGGCCAGCGCACTCAAGGCGACCAATGCCAATACGCCGGTCGGCACCCTGGAAGGCCCGCGCCAGACCCTGATCATCAACGCCAATGATTCGCTCAAGTCGGCGGCCGAATTCTCGCGTGCGGTAATCGCCAGCAAGAACGGCATCTCCATCCGCCTCTCCGATATCGCCCAGGTCGAGGACAGCGTCGAGAACCTGCGCAATGCCAGCTGGGTCGATGGCGAACGCGCCATCACCTTGTCGGTACAGCGCCAACCGGACGCCAACACCGTCGCCGTGGTCAATGCCGTCAAGGCGGCACTGCCCGGTCTGCGCGAGCAACTACCGGCCTCGGTCGAGATCAAACCACTCAATGACCGTGCCGTCGCCATCAGCGACTCGATCCATGACGTGGCGCTGACCATGGGCCTGACCATCGGCCTGGTGGTGCTGGTGATCCTGCTGTTCCTGCGCCGGCTGTCGGCAACCCTGATTCCCTCGGTCTCGGTGCCAGCCTCACTGCTGGCCACTTTCGGCGTAATGCTGTGGGCCGGCTACTCGCTCAACAATATCTCCCTGATGGGCTTGACGATTGCCGTGGGCCTGGTCGTCGATGATGCCATCGTCGTGCTGGAGAACATCGTCCGCTACGTCGAGCAAGGCATCAAGCCTTATCAGGCGGCAGTGCGCGGCGCACGGGAAGTGGGCTTCACGGTAATCTCGATCTCGATCTCGCTGGTTGCGGTGTTCATCCCGATCTTCTTCATGCCGGGCACCATCGGCCTGTTGTTCCACGAGTTTGCGGCCGTCGTCTCGATTTCCATTCTCGTCTCGGCAGCCGTAGCACTGACCCTGATCCCGATGCTGGCGGCACGCTTTGTCTCGCATCATGACGAGAGCAAACCCGACCCGCTGTGGAGCCGGCTCTTCGAGCGCGGCTTCAACGCCGTGCTGTCAGCCTATCGCCGCACGCTGATGGCTTCGCTCAAGCTGCGCTGGCTGATGCTGCTGATCGCTGCCGCCACCTTCGCCGGCACAGCGGTGCTCTACATCACGCTGCCCAAGGGCTTCTTTCCGGAAGAAGACATTGGCCAGGTGCGGGTGAACATCCAGGCCAGCGCCGACATCTCCTGGCAAGCCATGCGCGAGGTGCACGAAAAGGTGCAGGCGCGCGTGCTCAAGAGCGACTACGTGGCGCAGTCGGTCTCCAACTCCGGCGGCGGTTTCGGCGCATCCAATAATCGCAGCTCGATGTTCCTCACCCTCAAGCCACAGAACCAGCGCCCGCCGATGAAGGACGTACTGGAGAGCTTGCGCAAAGCCACCAGCGGTATCCCTGGCGTGCAAGTCACCTTCACTGCAATCCAGAATTTGCGCATCGGCGGCCGCAGTTCGAATGCGCGCTTCCAATACACCCTGCAATCGGTGGACTTCGACAAGCTCAGCGACTGGGCCGATCGGCTGCAGCGCAAAATGCGCGAATCGCCCTTGCTCAAGGACATCAATAGCGATGCTGATCGGCGTGGCCTGCAAGCACGCGTCGTGGTTGACCGCGACCGCGCGCAGAACATGGGCGTGGACATGCAGACCATCCGCGAGGCGTTCTACAGCGCTTTCGGTGAACGTCAGGCCGCCAGCATCTACCTGCCCGAAGACACCTTCTACGTCATCCTGCAGCTGAGCGACGAAGTGCGCGCCAATGAAACGGGCCTGGAACGCATCAAGGTACGCGCCAAGAACGGCACCCTCGTACCGCTTTCTGCGGTCGCCACGGTTGAGCGCCGCGCCGTCAATACTGCCGTCAACCACCAGGGGCAATTGCCTGCGGTGACCCTGTCATTCAACCTTGCGCCGAATGTCACGCTGTCACAAGCCATCGACGAAGTGCGCGCGCTCAAGGCCTCGCTCAACATGCCGCAGGGCGTGTTCGGCGACTTCGCTGGCGACGCTGCGGTCTACCAGTCCTCGCAAGGCACCCAACTGTGGCTGATCCTGGTCGCGATTGCGGTCATCTACGTGGTGCTCGGTGTGCTGTATGAAAGCTGGATTCATCCGATCACCATTCTGGCCGGCATCCCCTCGGCCGCCGTTGGTGCCCTGCTGGCGCTGAAGCTCGTCGGTCTGGAGCTCTCCTTCATCGCGCTGATCGGCATCCTGCTACTCATCGGCATCGTCAAGAAAAACGCCATCATGATGATCGACTTTGCACTCGAAGCTGAGCGCAAACACGGACGCTCACCGCGTGAGGCCATTGTCGAAGCCTGCACGCTGCGCTTCCGTCCGATCATCATGACCACGCTTGCCGCTGTGATGGGTGCGCTGCCGATTGCACTGGGTCTGGGCGCGGGCGCCGAACTGCGCCAACCGCTGGGCGTTGCCGTGGTCGGTGGTCTGTTGTTCTCGCAGCTGATCACGCTATACATCACCCCTGCCCTGTATCTTTCCTTCGACTGGCTACAGCACAAGCTGGGAATCGGGCAGGCGCCCGGTCACCATCGCGTGCGTCACTGAGCCGCAGCACATGAGCCAGACGCAAGTCCAGGCCTTGTTGCAGCAAGTCCAGCTCGACGCCGCGCTGGACCTGCTGAATGAATGGCTGCAGCGCGAGCCCCAGTCAACACTCGCGCTGCAGTACCAAGGCCTCACCCGGCTCTGGCTGGGCGATGCCGTGGCAGCCGAAGCCAGCTTTCGCGCCGCACTCGCCCTCGATCCCACGCTGCCGCGCAACCAGGCCAATCTGGGCATCAGCCTGCTCGCCCAGCAGCGTTATGCCGAAGGCCTGCCGCTTTACGAAGCACGCGATCAGGTCGACGGCCCGCGCTTTCCGGGGCTGACGGCGCAGCGCCGTTGGCAAGGTGAAGCACTGGCCGGGCGGCGCCTGCTACTGGTGCGGGAACAGGGCTTTGGCGACCAGATCCAGTTCATCCGCTTCGCAGCCGAACTCAAAGCATTGAGCGCTGGCGCCGTCATCGCCTCCGTCTCGCCGGGCCTGGGCAGCCTGCTCGCCAGCGCGCCCGGAGTGGACGCGCTGAGCGAAGGCGACATCCCCAGCGAGGCCTACGATCTGTGGTGCCCGCTGATGTCCCTGCCCTGCCTGCTGGGCATCGCTGCACCGCCTGCGCCAGCCCGCCTGCCCTATCTGCACGCACCCGCCGCGCAGCACCAGCACTGGCAACAGCGCATCGATGCATGGGCTGGTGACAAGCCACGCATCGGCGTCGTTTGGGCCGGCAGCGCGCAGAGCGCAATCGACACCCGCCGCACCCTGCCTGCCGCACTGATGCTGGAAATCCTGCACGCGCGCGGCCAGGCCGTGGCCTTTTCACTGCAACTGGGAGACGCAGCGCTGACGCTGATCGATCAGCAAATCGCCGCCGGCCTGATTCCCCTGTTCGATTTGCTGCAGGATTTTGCCGATACCGCCGCAGTCATCGAACAGCTTGACCTGGTGATCAGCGTCGATACCGCTGTCGCCCACCTCGCTGCTGCGCTGGGCAAGCCCGTCTGGCTGCTGCTGCCGGTTGGCGCGGACTGGCGCTGGGGACAAAGCGGCGAGCAAACGCCGTGGTATCCGAGCATGCGCATCTTCCGGCAAACACAGTACGGCAACTGGCGCGACGTCGCACTCAGCGTCGCCGGCGAGCTGCAACGCGGTCTCGCCTGATCGTCCACGCCCCACTTTTGCACCGACACGGCATCTATTCGCCCAAGCCTTCCCTGTTGCGGTGCAGGACGATTGACGTGCCCTGCGCCCTCCTTTAAGATCGCCCGGTCTTTGACAGCACGCAAACTTTGCCTTGCTGATAAAAAAATGAAGGCAAATTTGCAAAGGCACCAGCCTGCGATGTTCACGCCCTTCCTCAAGCCTGTAGCGCTCCAGATTGCAGCCATGCTGCTCGGTGCGGCGCTGGGAGCGGTGCTGTTCGGTAGTCGCGGCGCTTTGAGTGCCCTGCTCGGAGGACTTTCGATCACGCTGCCGACGGCCTTTTTTGCCTGGCGCCTGATTCAGGTAGCACGGCGCCCCGGCGCCTCGCATGTGAATGCCTTCTTTATTGGCGAGGCCATAAAGATCGCTTCCGTTGCTGGAATCCTTGTCCTTGTGCGGCTTTTGTTTCCCGAAGCGCACTGGGGCGCAGTCGTGATGGGTTTGATCATCACGCTGCAAGCGAATTTTTTTGCATTATTGGTGAAACATTGACATGGCAACTGAAGCTGCAGCGCACGCCCCAAGTGCGAGTGAATACATCGTCCACCATCTGACCCACTTCAACACGCTGGGCGAAAAACAGTCCGTTATCGTGGACTGGAATACCGTCAATATTGACACCCTGTTCTACTCGATCACCCTTGGCGTCGTCGGCATGCTGCTGCTGTGGCTGGCTGCGCGCAAGGCGACTTCGGGCGTGCCCGGCCGCTTCCAGGCTGCAGTCGAACTGCTGGTTGAAATGGTCGCCGACCAGGCCAAGGGTCTTATTCACAGCCCCGAATCGCGCAAGCTCGTTTCTCCGCTGGCACTGACCGTCTTCGTCTGGGTGTTCCTGATGAACGCCATGGACTTCCTGCCGCTCGACGTGATCCCCAATATCTGGGCCAGCATCTACGGTTCGATGGGCCACGACCCACACCACGCCTATATGCGCGTCGTGCCGACCGCTGACCTCAACGGCACCCTCGGCCTGTCGATTGGCGTGCTGCTGGTCTGCCTGTTCTACAACGTCAAGATCAAGGGCGTCAGCGGCTGGGTGCATGAGCTCTTCACCGCGCCGTTTGGCAGCCATCCGGTGCTCTACCCGGTCAATTTCGCGATGCAGATCATCGAATTCCTCGCCAAGACCGTCTCGCACGGCATGCGGCTGTTCGGCAACATGTTCGCCGGCGAACTGCTGTTCATGCTGATCGCCCTGATGGGTGCCGCCTGGACCGGCTGGAACGCCACCAGCATCTCGCTGTGGATCGGTCAGGTGCTGGCCGGTTCGGTGTGGGCGATCTTCCACATCCTGATCGTGCTGCTGCAAGCCTTCATCTTCATGATGCTGACCCTCGTCTATGTCGGTCAGGCGCATGAAAGCCACTAAGGGTCTTCTGGCACAAACCGGTTTCTAGTTTCACGTTTTATTTTCAACCCCGCTTTTCAAAGCTCATTCATTTCAACCAATAGGAGTAGTCATGGAACACGTTCTCGGCCTCGTCGCACTGGCTTGCGGTCTGATCATCGGTCTCGGCGCAATCGGTGCCTGTATCGGCATTGGCCTGATGGGTGGCAAGTATCTGGAAGCAGCTGCACGCCAACCTGAACTGATGAACACCCTGCAAACCAAGATGTTCCTGCTGGCCGGTCTGATCGACGCTGCATTCCTGATCGGTGTCGGTATCGCCATGCTGTTCGCCTTCGCCAGCCCGTTCGTCCTGAGCTGATCCGGCCCGACTCTCCATCCAACTTAAGACGGGAGTTAAGCCGTGAATCTGAACGCAACGCTATGGGCTCAGCTCGTCGTGTTCGCGGTGCTGGTCGGTTTCACGATGAAATTCGTGTGGCCCCCCATCATCAAGGCACTCGACGAACGCGCCAGCAAGATAGCTGACGGGCTCGCTGCTGCAGACAAGGCCAAGACCGATCTCGCACTCGCCGAGAAGAAGGTCGTTGAAGAATTGCGCAAGGCGCGTGAATCCGGCGCAGAAGTGCGCAGCGGTGCTGAAAAGCAAGCTGCCCTGCTGCTCGAAGAAGCGCGTGCCGAAGCGAACCGTATCGTTGCCGCAGCACGCGAGGCCGCTCAGGCCGAAGCCAGTGCTGAAGCACAACGGATCAAGGAAGCACTGCGTGACCAGGTCGCCCAATTGGCGGTCGCGGGCGCAGAACGCATCCTGCGCAAGGAAATCAACGCCCAGGTCCATGCCGAGCTGCTCGCAAACCTGAAACAGGAACTCATCTAAATGGCCGAGAACGTCACCCTTGCGCGTCCGTACGCCGAGGCGGTGTTCGCCCTGGCGCGCGACGCCGGTACGCTGGACACATGGTCCGGCGTGCTGTCGCGTCTGGCGCAGGTGGCGGCCGATGCGGATGTACGCGATTGCCTCGCCAACCCGAGCCTGTCGCCGGAACGTCTGGTACAGCTGCTGGCCGAATCGGCCGGTGGCGCACTGGGCGCCGAACAGCAAGCCTTCGTCGCGCTGCTCGTGCAAAACGAACGCGCTGCGCTGCTGCCGGAAATCAGCACGATGTTCCACCAGCTCAAGAACGTGCACGAAGGTGTGCGTGACGCTGTCGTGACCTCGGCATTTCCGCTCGATGCAGCCGCACAGGCCCAGCTGGTCGGCGACCTGCAATCCCGTTTCGGTACCCGCCTGAACGTATCGGTGGCGGTCGATCCTGAACTCATCGGTGGTGTACGCATCGCCGTCGGGGACGCCGTGATCGACGCTTCGGTGCGCGGCAAGCTCGCCGCTATGGCCGCAGCCCTACAGAATTAGGAGCATTCAAAATGCAACTCAATCCCTCTGAAATCAGCGATCTCATCAAGAGCCGCATTCAGAACCTGCAACTGGCTGCAACGTCCCGCAATGAGGGTACGGTGGTGTCGGTGACTGACGGTATCGTCCGTATCCACGGCCTGACCGAAGTCATGCAGGGCGAAATGCTGGAATTTCCCGGCAACACTTTCGGCCTCGCGCTGAACCTCGAACGTGATTCCGTCGGCGCCGTGGTGCTGGGTGAATACGAGCACATCTCGGAAGGCGATACGGTCAAGACCACCGGCCGCATTCTCGAAGTGCCGGTCGGCCCCGAACTGCTCGGCCGCGTCGTCAATGCACTGGGCCAGCCGATCGACGGCAAGGGTCCGATCAATGCCGCGATGACTGACAAGATCGAAAAGGTTGCGCCGGGCGTGATCGCACGTCGCTCCGTGTCGCAGCCGGTGCAAACCGGTCTGAAGTCGATCGACTCGATGGTGCCGGTCGGCCGTGGCCAGCGCGAGCTGATCATCGGTGACCGCCAAACCGGTAAGACTGCAGTTGCAGTCGACGCGATCATCAACCAGAAGGGTCAGAACATGACCTGCATCTACGTGGCTATCGGTCAGAAGGCATCGACCATCGCCAACGTGGTACGCAAGCTGGAAGAGCACGGCGCACTGTCCTACACCATCATCGTTGCTGCTTCGGCTTCTGATTCGGCCGCGATGCAGTTCATCGCACCGTACGCCGGTTGCACGATGGGCGAATACTTCCGTGACCGCGGTCAGGACGCGCTGGTGGTCTATGACGACTTGACCAAGCAAGCTTGGGCTTACCGTCAGATCTCCCTGCTGCTACGCCGTCCGCCGGGCCGTGAAGCTTACCCGGGCGACGTGTTCTACCTGCACAGCCGCCTGCTCGAACGCGCCGCACGCGTCAATGAAGAGTACGTCGAGAAGTTCACCAATGGTGAAGTCAAGGGCAAGACCGGTTCGCTGACCGCTCTGCCGGTGATCGAAACGCAAGCTGGTGACGTGTCTGCCTTCGTGCCGACCAACGTGATCTCGATTACCGACGGCCAGATCTTCCTGGAAACCGACCTCTTCAACGCCGGTATCCGCCCCGCTATCAACGCCGGTATCTCGGTGTCGCGCGTCGGTGGTGCTGCACAGACCAAGGTCATCAAGAAGCTCGGCGGCGGTGTCCGTCTGGCACTGGCCCAGTACCGCGAACTGGCGGCTTTTGCCCAATTCGCCTCGGACCTCGACGAAGCAACGCGCAAGCAGCTCGAACGTGGCCGTCTGGTGACCGAGCTGATGAAGCAGGCGCAGTACGCACCGCTGTCCGTCGCGGAAATGGCCATCACCCTCTTCTCGGTGAACAAGGGTTATTTCGACGGCGTCGAGATCAAGCGCGTGCTGGCCTTTGAATCGGCCCTGCACCAGTTCGTGAAGTCCAGCAACGCCGCGCTGGTCGACAAGATCGAGACTTCCAAGGATCTGGATGCGGAGGCAGAGAAGGAACTGACCGCCGCTGTCGAGTCTTTCAAGAAGAGCTGGGTCTAAGGCGCGGGAGACATCGACATGGCAAGCGGAAAGGAAATCCGTACCAAGATCAAGAGCGTGCAAAACACGAAGAAGATCACCAAGGCCATGGAGATGGTTGCTGCTTCGAAGATGCGCAAGGCACAGGATCGCATGCGGGCGGCTCGCCCGTATGCTGAAAAGATCCGTCGCCTTGCCGCCAATCTCTCGCAAGCCTCGATCATCGACTACAAGCATCCGTTCCTGACCGAGCGTGCTTCCGTCACGCGCGTCGGCCTGATCCTCGTCACGACTGACAAGGGTCTGTGTGGTGGTCTCAACACCAACGCGCTGCGTCTGGCTGTCAACAACATGCGTGACTGGCAAGCCGCTGGTGTCACCGATGTGCAGGTTGCCGCCATCGGCAACAAGGGCCTCGGTTTCATGCAGCGCATGGGCGCCAAGGTGGTGTCCAACGCCGTCGGTCTGGGCGATACGCCGCACATGGAAAAGCTGATCGGCCCGGTCAAGGTGCTGATCGATGCCTATCTTGCAGGCGAGCTGGACAGGGTTTATCTGGTCTACACCGACTTCATCAACACGATGAGGCAGGAAGCAAAGCTGGAACAACTGCTGCCGCTCACCGGTGAGCGCATGGGTGCGTCTTCGGAAAGCTGGGACTACATCTACGAGCCGGATCCGCAGATCGTCATCGACGAATTGCTGGTGCGTTACGTCGAAGCGCTGGTCTACCAGGCCGTCGCCGAAAACATGGCTTCGGAACAGTCTGCCCGCATGGTGGCCATGAAGGCCGCTTCGGACAACGCCGGTACGGTTATCAAGGAATTGCAGCTGGTCTACAACAAGACCCGTCAAGCCGCGATCACGAAAGAAATTTCGGAAATCGTCAGCGGCGCAGCAGCAGTCTAGTTTATAAAATTGGGGAAATGACAATGAGTCAAGGATCCGTTGTTCAGTGTATCGGCGCCGTGGTGGACATCCAGTTCCCGCGCGATGCGATGCCGAAGATTTACGAAGCATTGAAGCTCGATGCCTCGGAAGAAAACGCGCTGGTCGAAAAAGGTCTGACCTTTGAAGTCCAGCAACAGCTCGGCGACGGCGTCGTGCGTACCATTGCCATGGGCTCCTCCGACGGCATCCGCCGCGGCATGAAGGTCAATGGCACGGGCGCCGGCATCTCGGTGCCGGTCGGTCACGGCACGCTGGGCCGCATCATGGATGTGCTGGGTCGTCCGATCGACGAACTGGGCCCCATCGAAGGCGACGAAGTGCGTGAAATCCACCAGGCTGCACCGAAGTTCGACGAGCTGTCGCCTTCGGTCGACCTGCTCGAAACCGGCATCAAGGTGATCGACCTGGTCTGCCCGTTCGCCAAGGGCGGTAAGGTCGGCCTGTTCGGCGGCGCCGGCGTGGGCAAGACGGTGAACATGCTGGAACTCATCAACAACATCGCCAAGCAGCACAGCGGTTTGTCGGTGTTCGCTGGTGTGGGTGAGCGTACCCGTGAAGGGAACGACTTCTATCACGAAATGGCAGAAGCCGGCGTCATCCAGCTCGACAACATGAAAGAGTCGAAGGTGGCGATGGTCTTCGGTCAGATGAACGAGCCCCCGGGCAACCGTCTGCGCGTGGCGCTGACCGGTCTGACCATGGCCGAGAAGTTCCGTGACGAAGGCCGTGACATCCTGTTCTTCGTCGACAACATCTACCGTTACACCCTGGCCGGTACCGAAGTGTCCGCGCTGCTGGGCCGTATGCCTTCCGCCGTGGGTTACCAACCGACGCTGGCTGAAGAAATGGGCAAGCTGCAAGAGCGCATCACCTCGACCAAGGTTGGCTCGATCACCTCGATCCAGGCCGTGTATGTGCCTGCCGATGACTTGACCGACCCCTCGCCTGCAACGACCTTCCTGCACTTGGACTCGACCGTCGTGCTGTCGCGTGACATCGCCGCCCTGGGTATCTACCCGGCCGTGGATCCGCTCGACTCGACGAGCCGCCAGCTTGATCCGCTGGTTGTGGGTGAAGAGCACTACAGCGTGGCCCGTGGCGTGCAGCAAACCCTGCAACGCTACAAGGAACTGCGCGACATCATCGCCATTCTGGGCATGGACGAGCTCGCACCGGAAGACAAGCTGATCGTGGCGCGCGCGCGCAAGATCCAGCGCTTCCTGTCGCAGCCCTTCCACGTTGCAGAAGTGTTCACGGGTTCGCCGGGCAAGTACGTGCCGCTCAAGGAAACCATCCGTGGCTTCAAGGGCATCGTGGCCGGTGAATACGACCACCTGCCGGAACAAGCCTTCTACATGGTTGGCGGCATCGACGAAGCCGTCGAAAAAGCGAAGACGCTGCAGTGAGGGATAAGGGGCTAGGGGCTAGAGGCGAGGGTTAAATTTGCGGCCGACAAAGTCGGCCGCTTACTAAACCCTAGTCCGGAGTCCCGAGTCCCTAGTCCCTCACTCCGAAAGGAGTAACAAAATGGCAATGACCGTACACGTCGACGTCGTCAGCGCGGAAGAGCAACTCTTCTCCGGGCTGGCTGAAATCGTGTCGCTGCCGGGCGAGTCGGGCGAACTGGGCATCCTGCCCGGCCACACGCCGCTGCTCACCCGCATCAAGCCGGGTACCGTGCGCATCAAGCTGCCCAATGTCGCCGAAGAAGAAGTGATCTTCGTCGCCGGTGGTCTGCTTGAGATTCAGCCCGGTCTGGTGACGGTGCTGGCCGACACGGCAATTCGCGGCAAGGATCTGGACGAAGCCAAGGCACTCGATGCCAAGCGTCGCGCCGAAGAACTGCTGGCCAATCGCGAAGGCAGTATCGATCTGGCCAAGGCACAGGCCGAACTGGCTGCCGCCATCGGTCAGCTCTCGGCAATCGAAAAGCTGCGCGCACTCAAGCACTGAGGCGCAAAGTACTGCTCACAACAAAGGCGTCCTGCGAGGCGCCTTTGTCTTTTTTAGAGTTCCGAAATGAGGCATAAGCATTATTCGATTTGTCTCAGCCGGTGCCCACTCAAGCTGCCATAGTGCAGCCCTATGCTTCATACAGGGGCCATTTTCGCTCTGGTCAGACCAGACATTCCCCGATTTAGCGCATTCCTGCCGTCCCCTCCCCCCATCCACGCCCCAAAGCCGTGGCACGCGGATTGCTGCTAGGACTCATCTTTGTTCAACCAGGGGAGTCCCATGTTCAAGCCCGGCAGACGTGCGCTGTGTTCCGCAATCGGTGGTGTGATTTTTGGATTGATGTGTTCGGTCCCTGCACAAGCGCAGGAACTGACCAAGCTGAAATTCACGCTTGACTGGCGTTTCGAAGGCCCGTCAGCGCCTTTCCTGCTTGCCAAGGCCAAGGGTTATTTCGCCGCCGAAGGTCTGGATGTCACCGTCGATGCAGGCACCGGCTCCGGTGCAGCGGTGACCCGCGTAGCGACCGGCGCCTATGAAATGGGCTTTGCCGACTTCAATGCGCTGGTCGAATACGACGCGCAAAACCCCGGCTCCAAGCTGCAAGCGGTCTACATGGTCTACAACTTCAGCCCGGCGGCCGTCGTCTCGCTGAAGAAGTCCAACATCACCAAGCCGCTTGATCTGGTCGGCAAGACGCTCGCCGCGCCGGTCTTCGATGCCGGCCGCAAGGCGTTCCCCGCCTTCGCCAAGTCCAACAAGCTCGATCCGGCCAGCGTGAAGTGGCAGTCGGTTGATCCGGCACTGCGCGAAACCCTGCTGGCGCGCGGCGAAGTGGATGCCATCACCGGCTTCTCCTTCACCAGCATCCTCAGCCTGGAAGCGCGCGGCGTGAAGGAATCGGACCTCAACGTGATGCTCTACAACGATTACGCTGTCGAGCTGTATGGCAATGCCATCATCGCTTCGCCCAAGCTGATCGCTGAAAAGCCCAAGGCCGTTGAAGGCTTCCTGCGTGCCTACAACAAGGCGCTCAAGGAAACCATCGCCAATCCGGACGCTGCCGCGACCTACGTCAAGGCGGCCGATGCACTGGCTGATCTGGCGCTGGAAACGCGCCGTCTGAAGATGGCGATCAACTCGGTCATCGCCACCCCGGAAGCCAAGGCCAACGGTCTGGGCGGCATCACCGACGACCGCATGCAACGCTCCATCGCGGAAACCGCTGCAGCGTACAACCTCAAGTCCGTACCCAGTGGTAAAGAGCTTTTCAATTCGACTTTCCTGCCTGCCAAGGCAGATCGTCTGATCAAGTAAAAAAAGTTCTGCGCAGTGCGGAGGGGCGCAGAACATGCGCCCTCCGCCGTTCAACGCCAGCACACTGGCCGCTAGCAGGAGCCCCCATGAGTTTTGTACGTTTCGAAGATGTCAGCCTCGCCTATTCCGAGGGCGGCAACCTCGCCATTCAGGACATCAACCTGGAAGTGCGCGAGGGCGAATTTGTCTCCGTCGTCGGCCCTTCGGGCTGCGGCAAATCGACGCTGATGAAGCTGATCTCGGGCCTGCGCCCGCCCTCCAACGGCTATGTCTATGTCAATGGTCGCCAGGTTGGCGGCCCGCTCAACATCATCGGCATGGCCTTCCAGGCGTCCAACTTGCTGCCCTGGCGCACGACGCTGCAAAACGTCATGCTGCCGATGGAAATCGTCGAACCCTACCGCAGCCAGCGCAAGCAAAAACGCGCTGAGTTCGAGGAAATGGCGCGCGCCCAGCTGGCCCGCGTCGGCCTCGCTGGTTATGAAGACAAGTTCCCCTGGGAGCTCTCCGGCGGCATGCAGCAACGCGCCTCGATCTGCCGCGCGCTGATCCACAAGCCGCGCCTCTTGATGCTCGACGAGCCCTTCGGCGCGCTCGACGCCTTCACCCGCGAGGAGCTGTGGTGCATGCTGCGCGATCTGTGGCAGCAGCAGCCTTTCACCGTCATCCTGGTCACCCACGATTTACGCGAAGCGGTGTTCCTCGCCGACACCGTTTATGTCATGAGCAAGCGCCCGGGGCGCATCCTCGTCAAACGCGAGATCGACCTGCCGCGTCCGCGCGATCTTGAAATCACCTACACCGATGCCTTCGCCTCGCACGTCCACGTGCTGCGCGAAGCCATTGGCCGCGTCCGGGAGAGCTGAAATGCATTTATCGCAAAAGACCCTCGGCCGTCTGGCGCCCTGGCTGCTGAGCTTGTTCCTGCTAATCATCTGGGAAGCTGTGTGTCGCGGCTTTGAAATCAAGCCCTTCCTGTTCCCGGCGCCCAGTCTGGTGTGGACCACCGGCGTGGAGCTGGCCAAGCCGATTTTCGAGCACTCCATCCATACCTTCCTCACCACCATGGCGGGCTTTGCCATCGCCGTCGTGGTCGGTGGCCTGCTGGGCATGATTGTTGGCTCATCTCCCATCGTCTATCGCGCGCTCTACCCGATGCTGGTGGGCTTCAACAGCGTGCCCAAAGTGGCGTTCGTACCGGTGCTGGTGGTGTGGTTCGGCATCGGCACGATTCCGGCCATCATCACCGCCTTCCTGATCTCCTTCTTCCCGGTGGTGGTGAACGTGGCGACCGGCTTGTCGACCCTGGAGCCGGAACTTGAAGACGTGCTGCGCTCCCTCGGCGCCTCGCGCCTGGACATCCTGTTCAAGGTCGGCCTGCCGCGCTCGATGCCCTACTTCTTTGCCTCGCTCAAGGTCGCCATCACACTGGCCTTCGTCGGCTCGGTGATTTCGGAGACGGTCGCCTCCAATCTGGGGATCGGCTACCTGATGATGAGCGCCAGCGCGTCGATGAACATGCCCCTGGTGTTCGCCGGTCTGGTCGTCATCGGCGCCATGGGTGTGGTGATGTACGAACTCTTCGCCTGGCTCGAACGCCGCATCACTGGCTGGGCCGTGCGCGGACAGAACGCGCCGGGCTGATCCGGACACATCACGCCTCGCAAAAAAACAAGGCCCGCCGGACAGATCCAGTCCGGCGGGCCTTGTCTTTGCGCGGGTGAAATCAGCTCAGCGCTTTGTGCACGCACTCGCCCAGCACATGCGTGGCATGCACGCTGCGATCATCGCCCAGCGCCATCAGTGCGAACAGGCGCTCGTCGATGCGCGTGGTGTATTCGGCGCGGAATTGCAGCTCGGCCGGGCTCTGCAAGCTCAGCACCACGAAGTCCGCTTCCTTGCCCTCGGCAAAATTGCCGATGCGGTCTTCCAGCGCCAGCGCTTTGGCACCGCCGAGCGTCGCCAGATACCAAGCGCGCCAGGGCGACAGCACCTGGCCGAGCGACTGGCCGACTTCGTAGGCGGCGCCCAGGGTGCGTAGCAGGGACAAGCTGGTGCCGCCGCCGACATCGCTGGCCAGACCGACCTTGACGCCTGCGGCGGTGCTGGCCGGGTAATCGAACAAGCCGCTGCCGAGAAAGCGGTTGGAGGTCGGACAGAAGGCAATCGCCGATTCGGTTTCGGCCATGCGCGCGCGTTCGGCCTCGCTCATGTGGATGCCGTGACCGTAAATCGCGCCACGGCCGAGCATGCCGAAGCGGTCGTAGACGTCGAGATAGCCCTTGCTGTCGGGGAAGAGCTGCTGCACGAAACGGATCTCGTCGAGGTTCTCGGAGAGGTGCGTCTGCAAGTGCATGTCCGGCCGGCTGCGGAACAGCTCGCCGGCCACCTGCAGCTGCTCGGGCGTCGAGGTGATCGCGAAGCGCGGCGTCACGCTGTAGCGCAGTCGGTCCTTGCCGTGCCAGCGCTCGATCAGGGCGCTGCAGTCCTCCAGGCTGGTCGCGGCCGTGTCGCGCAAGCCGGTCGGGCAATTACGATCCATCATCACCTTGCCGCACAGCATGCGCAGCTTGCGCGCCTGGGCGGCACGGAAAAACGCATCGACCGAATGCGCATGCACGGTGCCATACACCGAGGCGGTGGTGGTGCCATTGGCGAGCAGGCGGTCGAGGAAGAAAGATGCCGTGGCATCGGCGACGCGCGGATCGGCGAAGCTCTCCTCGGCCGGGAAGGTGTGTTCGTTGAGCCAGTCCAGCAACTGGCGGCCGAAAGCGCCCATGACGCGCATCTGCGGGTAGTGCACATGGGTGTCGATGAGGCCGGGCATGATCAGCTTGCCGTGGTAGTCGAACAGGCGCGCGGTGTAGCGCGTGGTGTTCGGCAGATCGCGCAGCACCGCGTCCCAGGTGCCGCAGCGCCGGATCAAGCCGTTTTCGATCAGCAGGGCACCGTCTTCGAAATACTGCCAGCAGGCTGGATCGTCGCCCTCGCCCGGATCGGCGAGAAAGTGCAGGACCGGCCCGCGAACCAGGATGCTGTGATTTTGGGGATTCATGAGAGATACCTCCTGAGCCGTGCCTTGATCACCCGGCACGGCGAACAATCTAGTGAGCGGCGTTGGCCAGGCTACGCGCCAGCGCATTATGCCGTTGCAGCACGGCGGGAAGATCGAGGGTGCCCAAGTGGCCATCGCGCACCACCACGCGGCCATTGATGATCGACCAGTTCACGCGCAAGGAGGCGCAGAACACCAGCGCCGCCACCGCGTCATGCACGGCGCCGCCAGCCATAGCCACGTCGTCAAGCTTGAAAGCCACGCAATCAGCGCTCATGCCCGGCGCCAGCGCGCCGATGTCGTCCCGCCCGAGCACGCGTGCGCCGCCCAGCGTAGCGATCTCCAGCGCATCGCGCGCACTCAGCGCCGCCGGACCGAAGCCGACGCGCGCCAGCAGCATTGCCTGACGCGCCTCGCCGAGCATGTGCGCGCCATCGTTCGAGGCCGAACCATCGACGCCGAGCCCCACCGGCACGCCGGCCTTGCGCATCGCCGGTACTGGCGCGATGCCGGACGCCAGGCGCATATTGGAGCACGGGCAGTGCGCCACGCCGGTACCGGTGCGCGCGAACAAGGCGATGCCGGCTTCGTCGAGCTGCACGCAGTGCGCATGCCAGACATCGTGGCCGGTCCAGCCCAGCGATTCGGCGTATTCAGCAGGCGTCATGCCGAACTGCTCGCGACTGTAGGCGATGTCCTTGAAGTTCTCCGCCAGGTGGGTGTGCAGGCGCACGCCGTAACTGCGCGCCAGCTGTGCCGATTCGCGCATCAAGTCGCGGCTGACCGAGAACGGCGAACAAGGCGCGACGGCAATCTGCAGCATGCTGTGGCGCGAGGCATCGTGATACTGCTCGATGAGGCGGCGTGTGTCGCGCAGAATGTCCGCCTCCTGCTCGACCACCCGATCCGGCGGCAAACCGCCCTGCGACTGCCCCACGCTCATGCTGCCGCGGCTGGCCGTGAAGCGCATGCCGATTTGCTGCGCGGCTTCGATGCTGTCATCGAGGCGGCAGCCGTTCGGGTAGATGTAGAGATGGTCCGACGAGGTGGTACAGCCCGAGAGGATCAGCTCGGCCATCGCGGTGAGCGTGGACACGCGGATCATCTCCGGCGTCAGCCCGGCCCAGATCGGGTACAGCGCGGAGAGCCAGTCGAACAGCTCGGCGTCCTGCGCGGCGGGAATCGCCCGCGTCAGGCTCTGATACATATGGTGATGCGTATTGATCAGGCCGGGCAGCAAGACGTGACCGGCCATATCGATGACTTCGTCGGCCTCGGCCGGCAGATCCGGCGTAGTGCCGACAAGCTCGATCACGCCATCACGGATGAACAGACCGCCGCCGGCGATCTCGCGGCGCGTGGCGTCCATGGTGACCAGCACATCGGCATTTTTCAACAACAGGGTAGACATGAAGAAGGAGCTCAGCTGTTTGGACAACTCGTGACAAGTCAGGATAGGACATTTTCAGCCCTACCCTGACTCAAGGGAAATACGGACAGAACCTGTGTGCGATCAGCCGCCCGCGATGAAGGACTTGCCCAGCGAAGCCGGCAGATTCAGCTGCAGCAGCTTGCGATCACGCGAGATCAGCACCAGCACGACAATGGTCGCGATATACGGCAGCGCCGACAGGAAGTGCGAAGAGATCGGAATACCGAGGCCTTGCGCGTGCAGCTGCAGAATCGTCACGCCACCGAAGAGGTAGGCGCCGAGCATCAGACGGCCCGGCTTCCAGGTCGCGAAGACCACCAGAGCCACGGCAATCCAGCCGCGACCGGCAGTCATGTTCTGCACCCACAGCGGCGTGTAGACCACCGACAGGTAGGCGCCGGCGATGCCCGCCATGGCGCCACCAAACAGCACCGCACCGTAGCGGATCGCCATCACTGGATAACCGATGGCATGCGCCGATTCGGGCGACTCGCCGACCGCTCGCAGCACCAGGCCGATCCGCGTCTTGGCCAGCACCCAGGACAAGACCGCAAAGGTCGCGAAGGAGAGATAGACGACGATGTCCTGGTGGAACAGCACCGGCCCGATCACCGGAATATCGGAGAGGATGGGAATCGCCAGCGGCTTCACCCCCGGCAGGCTGTAGCTGACGAAGCTCTGGCCGATGAAGGCCGACAAACCGACGCCGAAAATCGTCGTCGCCAGACCCGAAGCCGCCTGATTGGCCCCCAGCGAAAGGGTGAGGATGGCAAACGGCAGCGCGGCCAGGGCGCCCGCCAGCGCGCCGATGGAAAGCCCCACCACCAGATTGCCATCAGTCGCCACCGCCGCAGCAAAGGCCGCAATGGCACCGATCAGCATCATGCCCTCGACGCCCAGATTGATGACGCCGCTTTTCTCGGCCACCAGCTCGCCCAGACCTGCGAACACCAGCGGAGTGGCGGCACCCAGGGTGCCGACCAGAATCGGAGTGATGTGCTCGATCATGCTGCCACCTTGTTCAGTTGAACGACTTTGCGTCGTTTGATGCGGTAATTGACGAAGGCATCGGCACCGAGCAGGAAAAACAGCAACATGCCCTGGAACAGCCCGGTGATCGCCGAGGGCAACTGCAGCGAGACCTGGCCGGCGTCACCGCCGATATAGATCATCGCCATCAGGAAACCCGACAGCACGATGCCCAGCGGATGCAAACGGCCGACCCATGCCACGATGATGGCCGCATAGCCGTAGCCGGGCGACAGCGACAAGGTCAGCTGACCAATCGGCCCCGCCACCTCGCCCGCACCGGCGATACCGGCGGTCAGGCCCGAGATGATGAGGCTCAGCCACACCGCCTTGCGTGCCGAGAAACCGGCATAGCGCGCCGCAGCCGGCGCCTGCCCGCCGACCGCCAGCTGGAAGGCGGTGAAACTGCGCGAGACGAAGATCTGGAAAATCACCACCGCCGCAATCGTGATGTACACCGAGGTATTGATGCGCAAGCCCTCGAACAGCGGCGTAAACAAGGCGGCATCACCGAACATGATCGACTGCGGGAAATTGGAGCCGCCCGGATCGCGCCAGGGCACGCTGACCAGCCAGGACAAAAAGAAGGTCGCGACATAGGTGAGCATCAAGGTGGTCAGCGTCTCCTCGGCATTGAAGTGTGTCTTCAGCCAGGCCGGCAGCGCGCCCCACAGACCACCGCCGAGGGCACCGGCCAGCACCATCGCCGGCAGAACCCACCATGCCGTGCTGCCATCGGTCCAGATCGCCACCGCACTGGCGAAGATCGCGCCCATCAGCAGCTGACCTTCAGCGCCGATGTTGTAGATGCGCGCCCGGAAGCCCAGCGCCAGACCTTGCGCGATGAGGATCAGCGGCGATGCCTTGAGCACCAGCTCGCTCCAGCCATTGCTGGTCTCCAGCGGTTCAATGAAGAACACGTAGAACGCCTTGGGCGGACTGACGCCAAGGCTCCAGAAAAGCACGGCGCCGACCACCAGCGTGAGACAGATCGCAATCGGCGGAGCGGCCCATTGCATGAGCTTCGAGGGCGTCGCGCGGGGTTCTAGAAGTTGCATGATGAATGGGCTTTTGTAAGGACGTTGAACGATGCGGACAAGGCGAGGACAGGGGCGCTCATGCCGCCTCCTGCTCGGTGTTGCGGACCATCAGCAAGCCGATGCGCTCGACGTCGGTCTGCTCCTTGGGCACGGCTTCCGACAGCCGCCCGCCGGCCAGCACGGCGATGCGGTCGCTGATCTCGAACAGCTCGTCGAGCTCTTCGGAAATCACCAGCACGCCAACACCGCTGCGCGAAATATCGAGAATCGTCTGGCGCAGGAAGGCCGAGGCACCGACATCCACGCCCCAGGTTGGCTGGGCGATGACCATCACCTTGGGCGCCTGCATGATCTCGCGACCGACGATGAACTTCTGCAGATTGCCGCCGGACAGGCTGCGCGCCACCGACTGCTCGCCATTGCAGCGCACGTCGAAGCGCTCGATGCAGCGCTTGGCAAAGTCGCGCGCGGCGGCAAAGTCGAGCAGGGTGTATTTGCGCATCTCCGGCTGGCGGTGCGCAGTGAGCATCGCGTTCCACGACAAAGGCATGTTCGGCACGGCGCCGCGCCCCAGGCGTTCCTCGGGCACAAAGCCCAGGCCCTTGTCGCGGCGCTGGCCGGCATTGAGTTGGCCGACATCGACGCCATCGAGCAGGATCGCGCCCTTGCCCACCGTCTGTTCGCCCGACAGGGCGGCCAGCAGCTCGGCCTGGCCATTGCCCGAAATGCCGGCAATACCGACCACTTCGCCGCGCGCCACGCGCAGATTCACATCCTTGAGCGAGACGCCAAAGGGGTCCGGCGACTCCAGCGAGAGATTGCGCACCTCCAGCGAGGTGCCGACGCTACCGGTGTATTCCGGCGCCACGCAGACCGGCAGATCGCGCCCGATCATCATCCGCGCCATGCTCGCCGGGGACTCCTCGGCCGGCTTGCAGTGGCCGGTGACGCGGCCACCGCGCATCACCGTGGCGCTGTCGCAGAGTTCCTGGATCTCGTGCAGCTTGTGGCTGATGTAGAGCAGGGACACGCCTTCGCTAGCGAGCTGGCGCAAGGTTTCGAAGAGCTTCCTGACGGCTTGCGGCGTGAGCACCGAAGTCGGCTCATCGAGGATCAAGAGCTGCGGGTCCTGCAACAGGCAGCGCACGATTTCGACGCGCTGACGCTCGCCCACCGACAGACTATGCACCAGACGGTGCGGGTCCAGCGGCAGACCGTATTTCTCGGAGACGATCTTGACGCGCTCGGCGAGCGCAGCCAGATCGAAGGGTTCATCAAGCGCCAGCGCGATGTTCTCGGTGACCGTCAGCGTCTCGAACAGCGAGAAATGCTGGAACACCATACCGATACCCAGCTTGCGTGCCGCGGCCGGATTAGGGATGACGATCTGGCGGCCATTCCACTGGATTTCGCCTTCATCTGCCTGGATCGAACCATAGATGACCTTCATCAGGGTGCTCTTGCCCGCCCCGTTTTCGCCCAGCACGGCATGAATCTCACCTGGCATCACCGTCAGGCTGACATCGGCATTGGCCACCACACCCGGATAACGCTTGGTGATATTGGACAAGGACAAGCGCGGCTCGCCCGGCGGAGCCGGATGATTATGCGGCGGGGGTATCAGCATCGACGTTCACCTCGGATGGAATGGAAGCTTGTGCCTCACGCACTTGCAAGAGTTGCGCCACCACCGCGATGGCCAGCACCTGCGGCGACTTGTCGCGGATGCCGGGCACACCGATCGGACAACACATGCGCGCGGTATCGAGCCCGAGCGCCTGCAGGCGATGCTCGAAACGCGCACGCTTGGTTTTTGAACCGATGAGGCCGAACCAGGCAAAATCGTCGCGGCGCAGGATCTGCTCGCACAAGGCCAGGTCCAGGGCATGGCTATGCGTGAGCACAAGGAAAAAACTGCCCGGCGGCGCCGAGGCAACGGCTTCCTCCGGCGCGTCGCTGACGATGCATTCAACCTTATCACGGGCGCGGCCAAACAGATCGTCACGCGGATCAACCCAGCGAATCTGCGCATCGAGTGTTGCCAGCAGCTCGACAACGGCGGCGCCGACATGGCCGGCACCGAAGATTGTGATGGGGAAAGGCGTGGCTTGAAGGATATGCGAGAGTCGCCATATTTCAGGCATTGCCCCTCTCCCGGTGCTTTGCACCACCCTCCCCCGAGGGGGAGGGCACGGCAACGCCTTGCAGCCATTCGGACCAGTACCTAATTGCGTGAAGCTGTTTGCAGTCCCCTCCCCCTCGGGGGAGGGTGGCCCGTCAGGGCCGGGAGAGGGGAAAGGGATCATGTCGAGACAAGCCCCCTGACTCCACTGCCCCGCATTCAGGCTACTCCAATGAGACTGTGCATCCAACGACACAAGCGTGCGCTGCAAGCCTATGCCACGTTCAAGCTGCTGCACGCGCTCATACCATTCAACACGTGACGCCTGTCCAATCCGCTCGAACACCAGCCACACCACGCCACCGCAGCACTGACCCAGACTCGCGCCGAGCGACAAACGCTGCATCGCAGGCGTGGCGGAAGGCTGCAGCAGCATCGCCCGTGCCTGCGCCATCGCCTCCCATTCCAGATGGCCGCCGCCGATGGTATCGACCGTGCCATGGAGCGTCACCAGCATGCTCGTGCCCGCTTCGCGCGGTGCCGAACCCTGGGTTGCGGCCACCGTGACGAGCACCACATCGCCCTGCGCGAGTTGCTCGGGCAGGGCACGCCACCAGGGCATCAGGCCAGACCTCCGATAGCGCGCAGCATCGCCTCGGCCGTCGCCGGCGCATTGAGCGGCGCAGCGCTGCCGCGTGCCGCCGAGCAGGCGTCGCGCAGTGCGAAGAACACGGCGAAAGCCAGCATCAAGGGCGGTTCGCCGACAGCCTTGGAGCGATGAATGCTGTCTTCGACATTGGCATTGTCGAACAGCTTCACATTGAGGATCGCCGGGCAATCACTGGCCGCCGGAATCTTGTAGGTCGAGGGCGCGTGGGTCATGTTGCGCCCCTTCTGCGAACCATCGGGGCGGAACCACAGCTCCTCGCTGGTCAGCCAGCCCATGCCCTGAATGAAGCCACCTTCGATCTGGCCGATGTCGATATCCGGATTGATGGACTTGCCTACGTCATGCAGGATATCAACACGCAGCACACTCGACTCACCAGTCAGCGTATCCACCGCCACCTCGGCACAGGCCGCGCCGTAAGCGTAGTAGAAGAACGGCTTGCCCTGCATGGTGTCCTTGTTCCAGTGGATTTTCGGCGTGGCGTAAAAGCCGGCATCCCACAGCTGCACGCGGGCGCGGTAAGCAGCAATCACCACCTCGCCAAAGGCCTGCTGGATATCGCCAGAGATCAGCTTGCCATCGGCAAACACCACGCTCTCCGCCGCCACGCCGTGCTGCTGGGCGAAGAAGGCCGCCAGGCGCGCCTTGATCTTCAGCGCCGCATCCTGCGAGGCCTTGCCGTTCAGATCGGTGCCGCTCGACGCGGCGGTGGCCGAGGTATTCGGCACGCGGCTGGTGTCGGTCGCCGCCATGCGCACGGCATCCGCCGGCAAGCCGAACTCGTTGGCGACGATCTGGCGGATCTTGGTGTAGAGCCCCTGCCCCATCTCGGTCCCGCCTTGCGTGACCATCACTGTGCCATCGGCATACACATGAACCACCGAACCGGCCTGGTTGTACATCGTGGCATTGAAAGAGATGCCGAACTTCAGCGGGGTCAGTGCGATGCCGCGCTTGACCACCGGGCTGCTGGCATTGAAGGCCGCAACCGCAGCACGACGCGCCCGGTAATCGCTGCTCGCGACCAGCTCTTCAACCAGGGCCGGTGCCACGTTGTCTTCAATCTTCGTGCCGTAGGGCGTGGTGATGCGTGCGTCGCCACTCGACGGGCCGTAGAAATTCACACGCCGCACATCGAGCGGATCGACTCCAAGGAAGCGCGCAATGTCATCGATGATGTACTCGATGGCGAACATGCCTTGCGGGCCGCCGAAACCCCGGAACGCGGTGTTCGACACGGTATGCGTCTTGCAGCGCAGATTCCGCACATCGACCGAATCGAGGTAGTAGCAATTGTCGAAGTGGCACAGCGCGCGGTCATTCACCGGACCGGAGAGGTCGGCGGAGAAACCGCAGCGCGAAGCCATCAGCAGCTTGAGGCCCAGAATCTGCCCCGTAGCATCGAAGCCGACCTCCCACTCGAATTCAAAATCGTGGCGCTTGCCGGTGATGCTCATATCATCATCGCGATCGAGCCGCAGCTTGACCGGGCGGCCAGTTTTCCAGGCGGCCAGCGCGGCGGCACAGGCGATTTGCGCCGATTGCGATTCCTTGCCGCCGAAGGCGCCGCCCATGCGCCGGCATTCAACGCTGACCTGGTGGCTGTGCCAGCCGAACATGTGCGCGACGGCGTGCTGCATCTCGGTCGGATGCTGGGTCGAGCTGTAGACGTGCATGCTGTCCTGCTCGCCGGGGCGCGCGTAAGCGATCTGCCCTTCGAGATAGAAATGCTCCTGGCCACCGTGCGCTGCGCGTCCGCTCAAACGATGCGGGGCGGCCGCCAGCACAGCCTGCGTGTCGGGGCCGCGCTGCATGTGCACCGGCGGCAAGACCCAGGATTCGGCCGCAGCGGCTTCTGCAGCGGTGAGGAAAGCCGGCAGCGTCTCGTATTCAACGATTGCCTTGCGCGCCGCACGCCGCGCCGCCTCGTGCGTCTCGGCGACGACCAGAAACATCGCCTGGCCATAGAACTGCACCAGGCCATCGGCCAGGATCGGATCGTCGTGGATGATCGGGCCAACGTCATTGAGTCCCGGAATATCCTTGGCCGTCAGCACAGCGACCACGCCGGGCGCCTTGCGTACCGGCTCCAGATCCAGCTTGGTGATGCGCCCATGGGCACAGGTGGACATGCCGAAAGCCGCGTGCAGGGTGCCCTGGATTTCGAGCATGTCGTCGATGTAGGTGGCGCGCCCGGCCACATGCAGCGGGCCGCTCTCGTGCCCCAGCGACTGCCCGACAGCGGGCAGCGCGGGTGCAGTGGATTCCATGCGTTTCATGCTGTTACCTCCTGCGCACGCAAAACCCCGGCGCCGGAGTGATCCAGCCACCAGCGCCACAACAGATTCTGCGCAACCTGCATGCGATACGCCGCCGTGGCGCGCATATCGTCGAGCGGCTGATAGTCCTGCGCCAGCGCCTGCATGGCTGCGCGCACCGTCGCCGCATCCAGCAGCTTGCCCTGCAGCGCCGCCTCGGCCTGCGCCGCGCGCTTGGGCGTGGCCGCCATGCCGCCGTAGGCGATGCGCGCCTCTGTCACCACGCCCGCCGTATCGATGCTCAGGGCGATGGCCGCACAGACGGCGGAGATGTCCTGATCCATGCGCTTGGAGACTTTCCAGGTACGGAAGTGCGTGCCTTCGCGGCGCAGAGGAATGCGCAGCGCTCGGACGAACTCGCCCGGCTCGCGCGCCGTTTTCTGGTAAGCCAGGTAGAAGTCTTCGAGCGGCATTTCGCGAACGCGCTCGCCCTTCTGCAGAATGATGCGCGTGCCGACGGCGATCAGGCCGGGCATCGAGTCGCCGATCGGCGAACCATTGGCGACATTGCCACCGAGCGTGCCGGCATTGCGGATCGGCGTCGATGCGAAGCGCTGCGCCAGCTCGGTCCACGCCGGCTCGTCAGTCACCAGTGCAGCAAAGGCATCGCTGAGGCTGACGCCGGCGCCAATCACCAGGGCATCGGCCTCGCGCTGGATGCTCTTCAGTTCGGCAACGGCGCCCAGATAGATGATGTTGCCCAGCTCACGCAGCTGCTTGGTCACCCACAGGCCAACGTCGGTCGAGCCGGCAAGGATGCGCGCGCCGGGCAGCGCCTCGCAGCGCTGCGCCAATTCAGCCAGGCTGCGCGGGGCGTAGAAGTGCTGACCAGCGAATTCGTACTCCAGCGATGACAGGGCGGCCAGCTCGTCCAGCGCAGCGCGCAGCGGCGAGCGGTCGATCTTGACCACCGGTTTGTCCCAGGCCGCGCGGGCAGCATCGACGATGGGGCGATAGCCCGTGCAGCGGCACAGATTGCCCGACAGGCATTGATTGACTTCATCGCGCGTCGGCGCGGCCTCACGTTTTTCGTAGTCGGCCCACAGCGACATCACGATGCCCGGCGTACAGAAACCACATTGCGAACCGTGGTGTTCAACCATCGCCTGCTGCACCGGGTGCAGGGCTTCGGCAGTGGCCAGATCTTCGATGGCGAACAGCGCCTTGCCGTCGAGCGTCGGCAGGAACTGGATACAGCTATTGACGGCTTCGAGCCGCACGCCGCCGGGGGCGGCATCGTCACGCGTACCGATCACCACGGTACAGGCGCCGCAGTCACCCTCGCCGCAGCCTTCCTTGGTACCCACACAATGTTCGTCTTCGCGCAGCCATTGCAGCACCGTGCGCTGCGGCGACAGGCCGCTGGCCTGCACGATGCGGCCGCGATGCCAGAACTGGATGGGGCGTTGCGTCATGGCATTCCTCTCAGATTTGATCCGAATCAAACTAGCACGCCCTATGCCGGAGCTGGCACGCTCCCGGCAATAGAGTTTATGCCTCGGACCTCAGTTTAAATAAAAGCTTGCTGCGCCTAAACCGGCGTCCAGAAACCCTGATGGGCGACGGCGGCCTCGTCTTCGAGCAGGGGGCCGAAGACTTCAATCGGGCGCTGACCGCGCGTGAACACTTCGCGACAGGGCAGCGACAGGGTCGGGTTCTCCGGATCGTTGCCGGTCACGCCAAGCAGATTGACTTCCGACATGCCGTACACCACGCGGCCGATGCCACACCAGTAGATCGCCCCGGCACACATCGCACAGGGCTCGGCATTGGTGTAGAGCGTACTCTGCGCCAGCTCGGCCGGCGTCAGGCGCCGTGCAGCCTGCGCTGCGGCGACGCGTTCGGCATGGCGCGTCGGGTCGCCCTGTGGCAGGCGCGAATCATTGAAGCACTCAACGACGATCTGCCCATCCGGCCCGACCACCAGTGCCGCAAAGGGGTGACGCCCCTGCACACGACTCTCCATCGCCAGTGCGAAACTGTGGCGCAACCAGTGCAAATCCTTTTCTTCAAGCACGGACATGACTATTCTCCCAAGCTAAGATTGTTACCATGTTGCCCGCATTCGGTGCATCCCGCACTTATATGTCTC
The DNA here is from genome assembly GCF_039631295.1 of Uliginosibacterium sediminicola. Taxonomy (NCBI): domain Bacteria; kingdom Pseudomonadati; phylum Pseudomonadota; class Betaproteobacteria; order Rhodocyclales; family Zoogloeaceae; genus Uliginosibacterium; species Uliginosibacterium sediminicola. The sequence continues at coordinate 466,116 of NZ_JBDIVE010000001.1, forward strand.
ATCAGTACCCAGCGATGGAATCGCCGGGCGCTGAGGATTACAGTCTGACCATCGATCACCCGTAGGGCCGTGTCGCGGCCCTGCTTCACGAAGGAGAGCAAGATGTCTTCAATGTTGCAAAAATGTGCGCGTATGGCGGCCCTGACCGTCTCGATGCTTGCCATGACGATGGCAAACGCGGCAGACCCGGTCAAAGCTGCTTTCGTGTACATCGGCCCGACCGGCGACCACGGCTGGACCTACGCACATGATCAGGGCCGCAAGGCGACCGAAGCGGCACTGGCCGGCAAGGTCACTACCGTTGGCGTCGAAAACGTACCGGAAACGGCCGATGCCGAGCGCGTCATCCGCGACCTGGCCTCGAAGGGCAACAAGATCATCTTCGCCACCTCCTTCGGCTACATGAACGCCATGGAAAAGGTTGCCAAGAGCTTCCCCAAGGTCGCCTTCATGCACGCCACCGGCTACAAGATGGGCAAGAACCTCGGCATCTACGATGTGCGCACCTATGAAGGCGCCTACATGCTGGGTGTGGTCGCCGGCAAGATGAGCAAGAGCGGCAAGCTCGGCGTGGTCGGCTCCTTCCCGATCCCCGAAGTGATCCGCAACATCGACGCCTTCACCATCGGCGCACGCAGCGTCAATCCCAAGATCACCACCAAGGTCATCTGGGTGAGCACCTGGTTCGATCCGGGCAAGGAACGTGAAGCCGCGCTGACCCTGATCTCGCAAGGCGCCGACGTGCTGATGCAGAACACCGACTCGCCCGCCGTCGTGCAAGCCGCGCAGGAAAAAGGCATCTACGCCTTCGGCTGGGATTCGGACATGAGCAAGTTCGGCGGCAAGGCACAGCTGGCTGCTTCGGTGCTCAACTGGAGCGTCATCTACAATCAGGAAATCAGCAAGGTTGTCGATGGCAGCTGGAAGCCCTCGGCGATCTGGTACGGCGTCAAGGAAGGTGCCGTCAATATCGACAACTTCGGCCCCTCGACCCCGGCCGATGTGAAGAAGCTGGCTGAAGAGCGCCGCGATGCGATCAAGGCTGGCAAGCTGCACCCCTTCACCGGCCCGCTCAAGGACAACACCGGCAAGGAAATCGTCGCCGCCGGCAAGACGCCGAGCGATGCTGATCTGGGCAAGTGGAATGTCTACGTCGAAGGCGTAGAGGGCACCATCCCCAAGTGAACACGCCATGAAGCGGGCTGCGCGGGTCGCCAGCTGTGTTGCCTCGCTCGCCGTGCCCAAGCACTGCTCTGCGCGAGGCGCCTTGCCGGCAACCCGCTCGCTCCGCTTCCTGACATGTTCAAGTCCTGTGATATAAATTCAAGAACGTCATTCTTTTCAGAATGACGTTTTTCATTTGTGGAGAAGGAATATGGACATCCTGCAACGCGCACTCAGCTGCCCCAAGGCTGAACTTCACCTGCACATCGAAGGCTCGCTGGAACCCGAGCTGGCCTTTGCGCTGGCCCAGCGCAACCGCATCGACTTCCCCTTCGCCAGCGTCGAGGCGCTGCGTGCAGCTTACGACTTCAGCAATCTGCAGTCCTTCCTCGATCTGTACTACGCCTGTGCCGATGTCCTGCGCAGCGAGGAAGACTTCCACGATCTCATGCTGGCCTATCTGCGCCGCGCGGCGGCCGACGGTGTCAGCCATGCCGAGATCATGTTCGATCCGCAAACCCATACCGCGCGCGGCATCGCCATGGGCACCGTGATCAAGGGCCTGTGTGCCGGCATCGACGCGGCACGTGCCGAGTCGGGCATCAGCGCTACGCTGATTCTCAGCTTCCTGCGCCACCTCAGCGAGGAAGAGGCTTTCGCCACTCTGCGCGAAGCCGAACCCTATCTGCAGCACGTTGCGGCTTTCGGTCTCGACTCCTCGGAGATGGGCCACCCGCCCTCGAAGTTCGAGCGCGTCTTCGCCGCCTGTCGCGCACTGGGCAAACCCGTCGTCGCCCACGCTGGCGAAGAGGGTCCGCCAGCCTACATTTATGAAGCGCTGGACCTGCTCAAAGTCAGCCGTATCGACCATGGCGTGCGCTGTACTGAAGACGCCGCCCTGGTCGCGCGCCTCGCGCAAGAACAAATGCCGCTCACCGTCTGCCCGCTCTCCAATGTGCGGCTCTGTGTATTCAAGGAGATGCGTCAGCACAGCCTGCCGGCGATGCTTGCTGCGGATCTGTGCGTGACGATCAACAGCGACGACCCGGCCTATTTCGGCGGTTACCTCGGCAACAATATTCGCGCGGTGCAGGAAGCCTTCAACTTCGACGCGGCCACCTGGGCACGCATCTTCCGCAACAGCTTCCAGGCCAGCTTCATCAGCGCAGCAGACAAAGCTGCGTGGTGCGCCAAGGTGGACGCGCACATGCTCGGCTAAGTAGGGCAGGAGCAGTGCAATACCTGCGTAACCTGAGCGGCGGAAAATTGGGCGATACCATTGCCCCTCCGCACAGCCATGCTACGTACAAGTATTCCGGCGCGCACAGCGCGCCTGCTCCTCTCCCTCAGCTTCCTTGCCGTACTCGCCGCCTGTAGCGGCAATTCTGCCGACACCACAACAGCCAGCGCACCTGCAGCCACGACCAGCGGCACGGTTGTCGGCAGCTACTTCCAGAATGCCCGCGTCTGTCTGGACAGCAATAACAACGGCGTCTGTGACAGCGGCGAAGTCAGCACACGCAGTGACAATGCCGGCAAGTACACGCTCAGCGGCAGTGGCGCGGTGGTTGCCGAGATCGGCACGGATGCACGCGAATACGAGCCCAGCACCGGCATCAGCATACCCGTCAGCAGCAAGATCGTGCTGCGTGCGCCCGCCACTGCGCCGCAAATCATCAGCCTGCATTCGACCGCCGTGGTCGCCGAGATGGAGCGCAACAGCCTGAGCTACAGCGCTGCGCTGCAGAAGGTCGCGCTCGCTGTCGGCGTCCCGGCCAGCAAGCTGCTCAGTGACTTCAATAGCGAGTCCGACAGCAGCATCAAAGCCGCACTCAAGGAAGCCTCGGACGACGGCCTCAAGCGCATCGCCGCCAATCTGGCCGCCGGCAGCAGCGTGATCGACGCGACCGATACCGCCGCGCAGGTCGACCGTTACTACCAGACCAAGGCGCCCTATCGCCCGCAGCAGGACATCAGCAGCTACGAAGCCGCGCCCAGCGGCTACAGCCCGATCTTCACGCAGATGATCGCGCGCCACGGCTCGCGTGGCTTGTCCAGCCTGAAATATGATCTGGCGGTCTACAACATGTGGAAGCAGGCGCAGACCGACGGCGCACTGACCACGCTCGGTGCCAAGCTCGGCCCCGACGTGCTGAGCATCATGAAAGCCAACTTCCTGCTCGGCTATGGCGTCAGCGGCATCAGCACGCCGGGCTATGGCAATGAAACCCAGGTCGGCATCAAGGAACACACCCAGCTGGCCGTGCGTGCCCTGCAGCGCAATGCAGCGTACTGGTCGGGTGTGGCCAGCTCCGCGTCCAGCTCGGCACGCCAGATCGTCACCGTGACTTCGGGTGTGGATCGCGCTGTCGATAGCGGCAACTTCTTCATCCAGTCGCTCAAGGCAACACAGCCGGCGCTCGGCAGCCTCGTCTACTACCCGCCGGCGCCCTCGCCTTACCCGGACACCGGCACGGCAGTCGCCCAGGCGGCCGGCACCAATCGCTTCCTGCTCTACTTCCACAAGCTGGTCAAAGCCACTGACCGGGTCAGCGTGACGACCGACCCGCTCTACCAGACCTATCAGGACAGCCAGAGCTACCAGAGCTACAAGTCCAGCGATGCCGATCTGCTGGCCAAGCAGGCCGCCATCCTGAGCACGGCCAAGGCCAAGGCCGCCGGCCGTGCCGTGTTGGAGCGCCTGTTTACCAGCGCCTTTGTCGACAAGATCGAGAACGGCACTTACAGCTTCAGCAATACCGGCAGCTTCACCTACAGCAGCAGCGACGGCAAGTTCAGCAGCACGCTCAGCGGTGACGGCAAGACGGTGATCAACTCGGCCGCCAGCGCCGGCTCCCTGCTCTACGAACTGTATGTCATCGCGCCGGCCATGCGCAGCGAAGCGGGCGTCGACTTCACGCCCTACATGCCGATCGAGCAAGCCAAGTTCTTCGCCTTCACCAACGATGCCTCCGACTTCTACGACAAGGGTCCGGGCATGACGGAGAAAGGCAGCGTCACCTACAAGATGGCGCAGGTGCTGGTCGACGACATGTTCAACGAGGTCGATGCGATCGCCAAGGGCGATCTCTCGCACGCTGCCAAGTTCCGCTTCGCGCATGCCGAGATCATGATTCCCTTCGCCTCGATCATGGAACTCAAGGGCGTGCTGCAGCAAGTGCCCAAGGCCTCCGACTACAGCTACGAGACCAATACCTGGCGCGGCGAATACGTCTCGCGCATGGCCGCCAATATGCAGTGGGATGTCTATCGCAACGCCAGCGGCAAGCTGATCGTCAAGATGCTCTACGACGAGAAGGAAACCGACTTCAAGGCCGCCTGCGACAGCGCCAAGCTCGCCGGCACCCAGCATTTCTATGAGTACGACAAGCTGATGAGCTGCTACGGCCACGTCGCCAAGTAAGCCCGCCTCCACGCGGCCCGCAGCCTCGGCGCTGCGGGCCGCGCTCACTTGGGCGTGCGCCCGCGTCCCTCGGGCGGCGCCGGCAGCAGACGCTGCACCAGCGGATGCATCACGTGCTTGTCGGCGCTGATGCCGTAGAAGTACTCCTCCACCCCCGTGCAAGTTCCGACCCAGCGCACGCCGTAGCGGCTGAGCAGCTCGTCATGCACCATCTCGGCGGCGGGAAACACGCCCATGCCATTGGCGCCGAAGGTTTTCAGCAGCGCGCTGTCTTCAAACTCGCCCACTACATGCGGACGAATGCCCTGCCGCTCGAACCACTGATCGAGCCGCAAGCGCAGCGCGGCCTGCGCGCTGGGTAGCAGCACCGCGACCTTGGCCAGCGACTGCGGGAATCCCTCGCAAGCGGCGGCAAACAGATTGTCCGGCGCATACCAGGCCACCGCGGAATGCCCCAGGGCATGACCGTAGAGTTTGAGATTGCGATTGGGCGGCGCCGGCCGGTCGGTGATCACCAGATCGAGCCGGTGCAGGGCCAGATCGGCCAGCAATTCGTCGAAGGCATTTTGCTGGCAGCGCAGCTGCAGATTTGGCGTCTGCAAGACGCTTTGCATCAACCGATGCACGACCAGCTTGGGCAGGCTGTCCGAGATGCCCACCGCCAGCCGCATCGACGGCGCGGTGCCGGCATTGCGCACGATGTCCGGCAAGGCCTCACCCAGCTGGAAGATTTGCTCGGCCTGCTGCAACGCAGCCTGCCCGGCCTCGGTCAGCGCCAGCTTGCGGCCGGCCGGCTTGAACAGCGCAAAACCCAGCTCGCGCTCCAGCTCCTTGACCTGGGTGCTCACCGTCTGCACCGCCATGCCCAGGCGCTCGGCGCCGCGCGCCACGCCACCCTCCTTGGCAACCACCCAGAAGTAGTACAGATGACGGTAATTGAAGTCGCGGCTCATGCTTCGTATTTACAGAAGTAACTGTTCAATATTGTCTGCTTTTACAGAAGCTTCGCAAAGCCTAAATTGCACACCATGAACAGCCGCGCCCGCACCGGGCGGGCATCACAATGAATCGGGGCGCCTCACCATGCAAAGCATTCTGGATCCATCCATCCTGTTCTTCGTGTTCGGCATCTGTGCCGGCTTCGTCCGCTCCAACCTCGAGATTCCGCCGCAGATCTCGCGCTTCCTGTCGCTCTACCTGCTGATGGCGCTGGGCCTCAAGGGCGGCTTTGCGCTGGCCAAGTCCGGGCTCACCGCAGACATCGCACTCACCCTCGGCTTCGCCTTGCTGCTGGCCCTGCTGGTGCCCGCCCTCGGCTACCTGCTGCTCAAGCGCTTTCTCTCCGGCTACGACGCCGCTGCCATCGCGGCGACCTACGGCTCGGTCAGCGCAGTGAGCTTCATCACCACGATCCAGTTTCTCGACAATGCCGGCATCGCTTTCGGCGGACACATGGCCGCCGCGATGGCCTTGATGGAATCGCCGGCGATCCTGATGGCAGTCCTGCTGGCCAACCTGGTGCGGCGCGGCGACGGTACCGCCAATGCCAGCAACACCCACTCGCTGCGCGCCGTGCTGCACGAATCCTTCACCGACGGTGCGCAACTGCTGCTGCTCGGCTCGATGCTGGTCGGCATCGTCAGCGGCGCGACTGGCGAAGTGGCGATGCACCCCTTCTCGGTCGATCTGTTCAAAGGCATGCTGGCCTTCTTCCTGCTCGACATGGGCCTGCTGGCCTCGCGCAGCATGGGCCAGCTGCGTGGCAAGTCGCCCTGGCTGCTGGCCTACGCGCTGGGCGCCCCCCTGGTCCATGCCAGCCTGGCGCTGGGCCTGGCAGTGCTCGGCGGGCTGTCGGTGGGCAATACCACCCTGCTGATGGTGCTGGCCGCCAGCGCGTCCTACATCGCGGTGCCGGCGGTGGTGCGCGAGGCGATTCCGGAAGCCAATCCCTCGCTGTACTTCAGCATGTCGCTGGGGCTGACCTTCCCGTTCAACATCCTGATCGGCATCCCGCTCTACGCCTCGATTGCGCAGAGCGTGCTCGGTCGCTAGCGATCAAGCACCAGCCGCGGGCCCTGGCAGCGCGAGACGCAGGGCAGCATGATCTTGCCGCCGGCCCGCTCCTCATCGCTCAGATAGGCATCGAGATGTTCGGGCTGGCCTTCGATGACATCGCTGAGGCAGGCGCCGCAAACGCCCTGCTCGCAGCTGGTCGGAATATCGACGCCACACTCACGTGCGACCTGGATGATGGGCACGCCAGAGGGCACATCGGCTTCGACGCCGCTGCGTGCGAAAACGATGTGAAAGCGGCCATCGCCGCTGCCTGGGGCAGCCGGCGCAGCGGCAAAGCGCTCACTGCGCAGCTGTTCGGCGGGCACGCCGGCTGCGCTCAGCGCCGCCTCCACCGCGGCCATGAACGGCGCCGGGCCGCAGGTATAAAAAGTCGTCCGCGAGTCATCAGCATGCGGGCGGATGATCTCGGCCAGCGCCTCCGCCGTCTGCGCCGGCTCGAAGCCGCTGTAGAGCCGCGCTTCGACGCCGAGCTGATCGACAAAGGCCGCCTGCGCCGCGCTGCGCACGAAGTAATGCAGCTCGCACGCTGCCATGCCGCGCAGTGCATTGAACATCGCGTAGAGCGGTGTGATGCCGATGCCGCCGGCCAGCAGCACATGGCGCTGCGCGCTGGCATCGAGTTCGAACAGCGTACGCGGCGCGCTGATCTGCAGCGTGTCGCCGACGCGCAAGGCGTGCATGGCGCGGGAGCCGCCGCGTGACTGCGGCTCCAGCTTGACGGCGATGCGGTAGCCGTTGCGCTCGCGCAGGTGATTGCACAGCGAATAAGCGCGCTGCAGCCCCGCCACGCCGACCATCACATGCGCACCCGGCGACCAGGCCGGCAAGCTTGAACCATCGGTGCTGACCAGCTCGAAGCTGCGGATGTCCTCGGCCTCGATACGGATGCTGCGGATTTTCACCGTGATCATCTCTGGGCTCATGCCGCCTCCGCGCGGGCAATCAGCGCACGCGTCGCCACGCGCGCCTGCGCGGCGAGCTCGACCATATCCAGATCGGGTATCGCGCCCTCGCGCACGATCTCGCGTCCGCCCACCAGCAGGCTGCGCAGATGCGCGCTGCCGCCGCAGGCCACCGGCGCAATGGCGACATCGTGCAGACCGAAGTAGCGCGGATTGCGACTCAGGTCGTAGATCGCAATATCCGCCGCCTGGCCCAGCTGCAGGCTGCCGATGTCGGGCAGGCCGAGCACCGCCGCGCCACCCGCCGTGCCCCAGCGCACCACATCTTCGACGCTGGCCCAGTCGGCGCCCTGTTCGCCAAGGCCGCCGCGATACTGGGCGAGCGCTGCTTCACCGCCCTTGGCGCGCTGCATCAGCCAGGCGGCGTGGGTTTCCGAGATCATGTCGGCCGCTTCATTGGAAGCCGCGCCGTCCACGCCAATCGAAATCGGCACGCCGGCCGCCTCCAGCGCGCGCACCGGCGCAATGCCGCTACCCAGGCGACCATTGCTTTGCGGACAGTGGGCGATGCCGGTACGCGTCTGGCCGAGCAAGGCGATTTCATCGGCATCGAGTTTGACCAGATGCGCAAACCAGACGTCATCACCGAGCCAGCCGATGCTCTCGCAGAAACGCACCGGGCTGAGGCCGTGCATGGCTTGCGTGCTGTCCTGATAGCCCACCGTTTCGGAGAGATGCGAATGCAGGCGCAGACCCAGCCGGCGCGCCAGTGCGGCGGCTTCGCGCAATTCCTCTGGACGCATCGAATACGGCGGCGTGGTCGGCGCCATCACCACACGGCGCATGGCGTCCGGCGCCGGATCGTGGAACTGCCTGGCCAGGCGCTCCATGTCCGTCATGTAGGCGTGCATCGATTCCGGGCGCAGCGCTTGCGGCAACTCGGCTTCGAGCTGCCGCGTCAGCGTCGCGCCGCCACGACACAGCACGAAGCGCAGGCCAAGCTTTTCCGCCTCTTCAAACAGGATCGCCGAGCTGTCGTAGTCCTGACCGGGGTAATACAGATAGTTGTGATCGGCCACCGTGGCGCAACCGGAGAGCGCCAGTTCGATCAAGCCGATGCGCGCCGCGAGGCGGAAGCTGCCGGCATCGAAGCCAGCGCGGAAGCGATACGGTGTGGCCGCCAGCCAGGGCGTCAGCGTCGCGTTGATGCCTTGCGGCTCTCCCTTGAGCAGCGCCTGGAACAGGTGGTGATGGGTATTGACCCAGGCCGGGTAGATCACGCAGTCGGTGGCGTCGAGCACGCGTTCGCCCGCTTGCGCGGTGAGGCGGCCGATGGCGGCGATGCGCCCCTCGACAATGCGGATATCGGGGCCAGGGTGACGCGCCGCCTCGCCGGCAAGGCCGGTGAGGATGGCAGCGGCGTTCTGGATAAGTAGAGTGGTCATGTGGTCTTCAATTTTTTGTTGCGAACGAAGCGCTTGGCAAGCGCGGTGCTGCACTCAGCATCGCCCCTCTCCCGCCCTCCGGGCACCCTCCCCCGAGGGGGAGGGAACAGCTAAGCCTGAGTGCGGAGCTTGCCGTCCCTCTCCGTGAGGAGAGGGTGGCCGTAAGGCCGGGTGAGGCGGAATCGCTCAACGTGGACTGGCGCGTGATCAAGCCAATTCGCTTTCGTGCCAATGCCGCAAACTCAGGCGCGTCAGCCAGGCCATGCAGCTGAACAGGCCGACACCGGTGGCGGCAATCAACAGCAGTGCGGCGAACATCAGCGGGATGTTGAGCTGGAAGCCCGCTTGCAGGATCTGGTAGGCCAGGCCCGCGCCGGTGCCGCCCGTGCCAGCCACGAACTCGGCCACCACTGCACCGATCAGCGCCAGCCCGCAGGAGATGCGCAGCCCGCCGAAGAAGTACGGCAATGCACTTGGAATGCGCAGGCGCACCAGGGTTTGCCAGCGCGTGGCGCGGTTGAGCTTGAACAGATTGAGCAGGCCCGGATTGACGCTGCGCAGGCCCAGCACCGTGTTGGAGATGATCGGGAACAAGGCCACCAGGGTCGCGCAGACGACCAGGGCGGGCGTCGGTGATTTGACCCAGATGATGATCAGCGGCGCGATGGCCACCACCGGCGTCACCTGCAGCAAGATGGCATACGGGAACAGGCTGGCCTCGATGATGCGACTTTGCACCAGCAGAAAAGCAATCATCACCCCTAGCAGCACCGCACACAGAAATGCCAGCAGGGTGATCTTCAGCGTCACCAGCAAGGCGCCAAACAGCGAACCGAAATTGGCGACCAGGGTCTGCACGATGTTGAGCGGCGTCGGCACCAGGTAAGCCGGCACCTTGAAGGCCACGCAGATCAGCTGCCAGCTGCCCAGCAAGACGATGCCTACCAAGAGCGGCGCGACGATGCGCACCACGCGCGGGTCCTTGAGCAGTTCTTTTCTCATCACAGCCTCCTCAATCGTGTTCCACATTGGCGCGTGTCAGCAGATCCGACAGCACCTGGCAGTAGTGCAGGAACTCCGGCGAAACGCGGAAGCTCTCATCGCGCACCGCCGGCCCCTGGATATCCACCTCGCCGATCACCCGACCGGGTCGCGCGCCCATCACTACCACCTTGCTCGACAGGAACACCGCCTCGTAGATGCTGTGGGTGACGAAGACCACGGTCAGGTCGCGACTCGCCCACAGCGCGCGCAAGTCGGCATCAAGCTTGTTGCGCGTGAATTCGTCGAGGGCGCCGAAGGGCTCGTCCATCAGCAGCAGATTGGGGTCCATCGCCAGCGCACGCGCAATCGACACGCGCATCTGCATGCCGCCCGAGAGCTCACGCGGGTAGGACTTGTGGAACTTCGACAAGCCCACCAGTTCGAGTGCCTGGGCCACCCGCGCTTCACGCTTCTCCGCGCCGGCTTTGCACAGGTCCAGCGGCAGGCGCACATTGCTGGCCACATCCGCCCAGGGCATCAGCGTCGCTTCCTGGAACACCATCGCCATGCTGCGATCCTGCCGGTAGTCGGGCATGCGCGGCTCGTTCCACCAGCGCAGGTGGCCAGCGCTGGGTGTCTCCAGCCCGGCAAACATGCGCAGCAAGGTGCTCTTGCCGCAGCCCGAGGGACCGAGCAGCGACACAAACTCGCCGCGCTGGATGCGCAGGCGCACATCGTCCAGCGCATGCGTGCCATTGGGGTAGGTCTTGTCGACGCGATTGGCAAACAGCACGGTATCCGCATCGGGACTGATCGTGCTCTCCACAGACTCGATTTCCTGATATTGCATGAGCATGTTCACCTCTGGTCAGCGACGGAACACTTCGACTTCGCCGTGCGCAGTCAATAGATCCATCAGCTGCTTGCGGATCATCAGGCCTGGCTTGTCGGACGGCATGTGGAATTCGACGCGGCGACGTGTATCGATGCAGGCGTCGGGGTCGGTGGCTTCGAGGATCTCGCGGTCCTCGGCGGTGATCGCCTCGTCCCAGTCGATCAGCTCCTGCGTGCTGCAAGCTTCTTCGCTGTCGTTGCGGTAGAGCCATTGCACGAGAATCATGTTCTCGTCGTCAATCGGCGTCGCGCAGTTGTAGATGATGTGGTCAATGCCGCTGGCCGGATAGGTGCAGCCAAAGCGCCGGCAGAACGGCAGGTAGTAGCGGTTGATGAGGTGACGATGGGTAATCGGCTCGGTCGTGCCAGTGACGCGGAAGCTCGCCTCCGGATTGCGGATCGGCACCGTGGTTTCGGCCTCGAAACCGTAATCGGTGTCACGGAACTCGTAAGGCGCAGGCGTCGGCTGATCGAGAATGCCGAAGTTGGCCTTGTGAACGAAGGAGAAGTGCGAGTTGTCGAAGCTGTTCTCCATCATGCGCACGGGGCTGGTCTTCCACTGCTGGTAGAACTGGAAGATGCGCCGGTAGCCGGGCGCGCCGTCTTCAGGAAAGTGTGGAATGTCGCGCAGCGGCTCTTCGAGCGCCACCCAGACGTAACCGTATTGTTCCTTGCAGTGAAAGGCCTTGACCTTGGCACCCGGCGGAATCGCCGTCCCCGGACTCTGCGGAATCTTCACGCAAGCGCCGGAGCAATCGTAAGTCCAGCCGTGGTAACCGCAAACGATATTGCCGTCTTCGACGAAGCCTTTGGAGAGCTGCGCCGTGCGATGGCAACAGCGATCTTGCAGCGCGGCAGGCGTGCCGTCAGCCTGCTTCCAGAGCACCAGCTTTTCGCCGAGCAAGGTGAAAGGTTTGGGGCCGTCGTCGAGTGATGTCATCGGCATCAGCGCGTACCAGAAACGACGCAGGACGGGTTGTTGTGTAACCAGCATGTTGGGAACTCCTCTTTCTACTTCACCAGCCGGCGTGCCAATACGGTCGCCTTCGCCGGTTCGGGCACTGAAGTCTCAGCGCCGCAGTTTCGTTACTCCCCTCTCCCGCATGCGGGAGAGGGTGGCCGCTAGGCCGGGAGAGGGCTGCGTTGGATCGCGATCACGCGATGCACTTCGCTCTCGCCATGCTCCTTCAACAGCGCCAGCAAGCGCCGACGCATGATCAGGCCCGGCTGATCCGCCGCCATGTTCTGCTCGACACGGCGCGTCACATCCACCGGCGCATCGGGATCGACGGTTTCGAGAATCTCCTTATCTTCCGCAATCACGCGCAAATCCCATTCGTTGAGTTCCGCCGCCGAGCAATCAGCCTCGCTGTCATTGCGGTAGAGCCATTGCAGGATCTGGATGTGCTCATCGTCAATCGGCGTGGCGCAGGTGATGATGTTGTGCTGCAAGCCATTCGGATACTCCAGCCCCAGCTTGCGGTTGAACGGCAAATGCCATTGATTGCGGAAATGGCGGCGCGTGGTCGGCTCAGTGGTGCCGGTGATACGCTGCGAGGCCGGCGGATTGTTGATCACCAGATGCGTCTCCGCCTCGAAGCCATAGTCGGTTTCGCGCAGCTCGAAGAACTCCGGCTTCTGCGCCTTGAACTGACCAAAAGTGCCCTTGTGCACGAAGGCGAAGTGCGCGGCGTCGAAGGAGTTCTCCATCAAGCGCAGGGCGCCGGTATTCCAGCGCACATCGAACTGCTGCACGCAGCGATAGGCCGCGTCATCGTGCTCGGGGATGTCGAAGATCGGCTTGAGCGGATCTTCCAGCGCGACCCACACATAGCCGTATTTCTCCTGGCAGTGATAGGCCTGCACACGTGCGCCGGACGGAATCGCCGTATCCGGACTTTGCGGAATCTTGACGCAGGCGCCCGTGCAATCGTATTGCCAGCCGTGATAGCCACAGGCGATGTTGTCGCCATCGACAAAGCCCTTGGAGAGCTTGGCTGTACGATGGCAGCAGCGGTCGCGTACCGCTGCGGGGCTGCCATCGCTTTTCTGCCAGATCACGATTTGCTCGCCGAGCAGGGTGAAAGGCTGCGGACCGCTGGCAATTTTCGCCATGGGCATCACGGCGTACCAGAAGCGGCGCAGAACAGATTGCTGTGTGACCAGCATGATGTACTCCCCAACTACGTCCGCCACAGCGGACGTCTGCAGCCGGCGTGCCAACACGGTCGCCTTCGCTGCGGCGGTGCGCGCCCGGCGCACCGTCTTGCTCGCGCTAGGCCGCCGCGGCCTCGCGTGTCTTGCGATACATCAGGTCGAAATGCTCACCTGCCGTGCGCGCCGGGATCACCGGCCGGCCAGGCGCGGGCAGGAACTCGGGCAGGCATTCGATACGCGCGTAGTAATTGAGATCCTGAAAGAACGGTACCGAGTAACGATGCCGATCCGGCGAACGATTGAGCACGCGGTGCGCATTGGAGTGATACGCCCCATTGGTCCACACCGGCATCATGTCGCCCAGATTGACGATGAAGGCGCCCCGCATGGGTTCGGCGAGCAACCACTCGCCGCTGGCCGCCTGCACTTCGAGGCCACCGGTATCGTCCTGCAGCAGGATCGTGAAAGTGCCCCAGTCGGTATGCGCGCCACAGCCGATCTGGTTGTCACGCGCCCTGGCCGGCTGCGGCGGATAGTGCAGGAAGCGCAAGCTCGCCATCGGATCGATCAGCAGATCGGCAAAGTGCTGTTCATCCATGCCGGCAGCGACGGCAAAGATCGCCATCAGGGTTTCGGACAGATCCGACACGGCTTGCCGATACGCTTCGCACACCGAGCGAAAACCTGGCAGGCGGAGCTCATCAGGCCAGACATTGCCGCCGTAGTTGGGCAGGCGGGCGCGCACCAGCGGATGATCGTCCGCCATCGGCGCGCCCATCAGGAAGGACTCCTTGATGTCCGGCGGCGAATCAACATCCAGCGCCTGCGCGCCCAGCGGCTCGTAGCCGCGCCGCGCTTCGTTGACGCCGAGACTGCGCTTGTACGCATCAGGCATATCAAAGAAGCGCTGCGCCTGCTGCAAGGCGCTATCCAGCTGCGCCTGCGGCACGCCATGGCCGACCAGGTAGAAGAAGCCGATCTCGCGACAGATGCGATCGAAACGCTGCGCAACGCCCGCCTTGTCGCTGCCGTCGAGCCAGGGGCCGATGTCCAGCACCGGCGTCAGGCTGCGCTGGGGCGCAATGTACTGAACCATGATGAGTCTCCGTCAAACCACTACGCTCAAGGAGCGATCTTCAGGTCTTTGACGAACTGCGTCGTGTAAGCCTTCTTCCATTCCGTTTCGGGCTTGAGCAGGCCGGCCGAAACCATGAACTTGTAGGTCTGCTCCCAGCGCGCATCGGTCATGATGCCGGCACCGAGCTTGGCGGCGTCGCCGCCGTCGAAGACATGCAGTTCCTTCATGCGCTTGACGCCGAAGGCGATCTGCTCGTCATCCATCTTGGGGTTGTCTTTCTTGATCAGCTCGTTGCCGGCCGTCGGGTCGGCAAGGTAGCTCTTCCAGCCCTCAATCGAGGCCTTCACAAAGCGCGCGACAACATCAGGTTTCTCGGCCACCGTCTTCTGCATCGTCACGATGGTCGTGCCATAGGGCGGGTAGCCTTCATCAGCGAACAGGAAGAAGTTCACCTTGACGCCGTTCTTCATCGCCTGGAAGGGCTCGGACGAGGGATAAGCTTGCTGCACAACATTGGTGTCTGCAAAGAAGGGCTGCAGGTTGAAGGTGTAGGCACGCACCTGGGCATCGGTATAACCATACTTGGCCTTCACCCAGGGCAGCCAGGTCGCATGCGCGGTGCTGGCGGCGAGAATCGTCTTGCCCTTCAGATCGGCAAGACTCTTCACGCCCTCGTGCGTCATCATGCCTTGCAGGTCCTTCTGGAAGGAGGTGGCGACGGTGGTGACCGGAATGCCTTTCTCGACCGAGCTGAGCACCTGCAGGTCGTAACCCATGATGAAGTCAGCCTGCCCTGCCGTCAGCAGCTGCATGCCATTGACTTGCGGCCCACCCATCTTGACCGTGACATCCAGGCCGTACTTCTTGTAGATGCCCTTGGCGACGGCTTGATAGAAGCCACCGTGCTCGGCCTGCGCGTACCAGGAGGTGAGAAAGGTGATTTTTTCCTGAGCGGCCACCGGGCCGGCCAGACAGGCAAGTGCTACGGTACCCAGAATGAGTTTCAGGCTGTTCTTGATGCTGCGTGACATGTCGGTTCTCCGTTGAGAAGTTTTGCAAGCTTTACCTTGCAGGGAACCGGAACACGCAGGGGGTTTGTCGCAGAAGTCTTGTGTTGCTCTTGTGGCACATCAAGCCCAGCCCCCGTTGTGTTCCGTAACGAACACAAGCGCTCTTGCGAGCACACAGCGCACGGTTTCCCTAGCGCTGCCGGAGCAATGACCCGTTGCAATGAATTGGCTTCACCGCAATTGCCAGCTTCTACTCCACGGTGAATACATAGCAACGCACGTGCCAACTACACACGCCATTGGCGTGCATTGATGAAAATCAAATGTTTACAATTTTCTGGCTGTCGAGCGACGCATTGCTGTGCCGCCCTCAGTGCATCTTTGTGATGCAGGCTGCGCGATGGCGATGCATCGCTGCGTGCAAACTGACTACACTGGCCGCATTCTCCATACCCTGCGCCGACACCATGGATGTGAATTTTGCCGAGCTGAGCGAGTACCAGCGCTACAAACTGATGGCCAGCCTGATCGTGCCGCGACCGATTGCATTGGTCACCAGCCTCAACGCGGAAGGCGTGATCAATGCAGCACCTTTCAGCATGTTCAACATGCTTGGCGAAGAGCCGCCACTACTGATGATCAGCGTCAATCGCAAACATGATGGCGGACTCAAGGACACCGCCAACAACATCCTGCGCTCGGGCGAGTTCGTCGTACATATTGCGGACGAGGCGATTGCCGAGAAGATGCACCGCTGTGGCGACGCCCTGCCCTCGGAGATCAGCGAATTGGGCCACGCCGGCTTCAGCGCTGTCCCCTCAAGCGCCGTCGCGCCACCACGCATCGCGGAAGCGCCGGTCGCCTTTGAATGCCGGCTGTGGAAGCTGCTGGAGACAGAAAGCCGCCAAATCTTTATCGGTGAAGTGCTATGGCTGCATGCACGTGAGGGGCTGATCGACAGCGAAACCTGGCGTGTTCGCCTGCAAGACTTCTTCCCCGTTGGTCGATTCGGCGCCAGCTTTTATACAGGCACGCGTGACCGCTTTGTGATTGGCGACGAGAGCGGCACGGCCCGCACGACGCCCATCGACGAAATCTAGATCGCACAACACTCGGGCAAAAAAAAGCGACCTCAACCGAGGTCGCCTTTCTACAGCAGATTCGCGAACTGCTTAGAAGTGGTACTCAGCGCGAATCATCGGCGTCTTGGCCAGAGCGCCGGAATCACCAGGCGCCTTGTGGTCATTGCCGAACTTGTTGTTCCAGTACTGGTACTCGAAGCCCACGCGCAGCGTGTTCTTGGGCAGGCCGGTAATCGGTGCGACGTCGTACATGATCTGCGCATCGATATTGGTTTCCGGACGGGTACCACCGCCGAACTCGTTCTTGCCCTTGCTGGCGATGAAGTTCATGAAGCCTTCAAACGACAGTGCCACCGGACCGACGCTGAACGGGATACCCCAGGCGGCATTGAGCATCGGGTGCACATCGTAGGAGTAGCGAGAGGTCTGCACACCGCTGAACTTGTTGTACGGCGCGTTGCTCTCCCACAGTGCCAGCACGCTGACATTCAGGAAGCCGGGCACCTTGACCATCACCGTCGGACCCGCGACGAGCATACGCTTCTTGGAGTTATAGCCAGCATCGACCTTGCTGTTGGCATCAAAACCCACCGTTGCACCGAAGCTGCTGAACGGACCAAAAGCCAGACTCTTGCCTGCGACCTTGGAGAAATCGATGGTGTTGCGATAGACCGCATAGAATTCCTGCGCGCCAGATCCACTAGCAGGCGCCGAAGGATCCTTGCTGTCAGAGATCAGCAGGTCGATGTTGAAGAAGTTGCTGCCGTACTTGTAGCCACTGACGTGACCGAAATTGATGATGCTCTTGGAAATGTCCCGAGCACCGAACGGTTCGGCGAACTTGCTGCCGTAGCGATAGCCGATATAAGTGTCGCTCCAGTCGGCGGACTGGGCCACCAGGGGACACAGCGCCATCAGGCATGCCACCGCAAGACTCTTCGTTTTAAATTCGCTCATGACCAAAAACCCCCTTAATCCATTCAATCGCGCCGGCGAATTCCGGCTTGCGAACTGATTCTAGGGAGACTGACCCAAGGGACTGGCAATATCACTTATGTCTCATCACACATGACGTAAGTGCTCGCTTACGAATACGCAGAACGCGCACAAAATGTGAGCAAAACAAGCTTTCCCGGCAAGCCCGAAATTTCGCCAGAACCTTGACAGGCGCGCCTCTGCGGCCATTACCCGAAGGCATGCACAAAAAGACCGCCTGGCATGTGCGCTATTGGTGCCTGCGCGCGAGACGCCAACAATGAACACTATCAGTCTTGCGATATGGCCTTGTTGCAACAAGCACACACCCTCCGCTCACAAAGCGCCTCCAAGTCAGCCACATTGCGCATCGGTGGCTAGCATCAAACGTGAGAATATAACCAAGGCATAAACCTAGTAGCGCGCAATCTGCCAGCGTCAATGTCAGGCTGCGCGCCTTCCTGCGTGCGACAGCTCAGCTTCAGAGGAAGATACCGCCGGACACCTCGATACGCTGTCCGTTGACCCAGCGATTGTCCTCAGACAGCAGCGCCGAAATCGCACCGCCAATGTCATCCGGCAAGCCAACCCTGCCCAGTGCGGTGAGTGAAGCAATCATGCTGTTCATCTGTGCGTTGTCTCGCACCTGACCGCCACCAAAATCGGTTTCGATCGCGCCCGGCGCCACAACGTTAACGGTAATACCACGCGCACCCAGTTCTTTAGCCATGTAATGCGACAGCACTTCAATCGCGCCCTTCATTGACGCATAGGCTGCAAAGCCGGGGAAGGCAAAGCGTGTCAGCCCGCTGGAAATATTGACGATACGTCCGCCATCCGCGATCAGGGGCAGCAGCGCCTGCGTCAGGAAAAAAGTGCCTTTGAGGTGGATGTTCACCAGCTCGTCAAATTGCGCTTCAGTCGTGTCTGCAATGCCTCCGTAGATGCCAATGCCTGCGTTGTTGACCAGATGGTCAAATTTTTCACGCTGCCAATGCGTTGCGAGCGCTGCTTGCACTTGCGCCGCGAAATCGCCAAAGCTCTTGCTGTTTCCCACGTCCAGTTGCAAAGCGAGCGCCTTGCCACCCAGCGCGGCGATTTCAGTCACAACAGCCTCGGCCTCGGCCTGCTGGCTTCGGTACGTGATGATCACGTCGACGCCCTTACGCGCCAGATGCAATGCAGTGTTCTTGCCTAAGCCACGGCTGCCGCCCGTAACGATTGCAATTTTTTTCGTGGTGATTTGCTGCGTCGTGCTGGTGCTCATGTTCAGCTCCTGGAAATGAACTCGTGGCGCAGTCTGACTGCGAGGTGAGTCCATTCTATTGAGCAACAAAATCGCGATAAACAGCCAATTCTTGGCTACACTGTTTTCAAATACTGAACAGTAGAGGCGATATGAACCGCATCGAGGCCATGCAGATCTACCTGCGCGTCGCAGAATTAGCCAGCTTCACACAAGCCGCGGATAGCATGGGCCTGCCTAAAGCCAGCGTCTCGATGGCGATACAACAACTTGAAGGTGAGTTAGGTACGCGACTGCTGCATCGCACGACACGGCGTGTGCAGATGACGCAGGACGGACAGGTGTTCTATGAACGCAGCAAGGACTTGCTGGCAGACATGGATGAGCTGCAAGGCTTGTTCCGCGACGAGCAGGCCTCGCTCAAGGGGCGCTTGCGCGTCGATATGCCCATCGCTGTCGCGCGCGACATCGTGATCCCGCAGTTGCCGGAATTCCTGCACGCACACCCTGAACTTGAAATCGAGTTGTCGAGCACAGACCGCCGCGTCGACCTCGTGCGCGAAGGATTCGACTGCGTATTGCGTGTCGGCGCCCTGGGTGACTCCAGTCTCGTCGCGCGTCCGCTCGGTCACTACCAACTGTGCAACTACGCCAGCCCGGCCTACCTCGCCCGTTTCGGTACACCGCTGAGCCCCGACGATCTCAAGAACCACCGCTTGATCCACTATGTCACCACACTCGGCGCGCGCGACCCCGGCTTCGAATACGTTGATCCCTCGGACGCCAAGCGCAGCGTCTTCCTGGCCATGCCCGGAGCACTGACGGTCAATAACTCTGATGCATATTATGGCGCCTGCATTGCGGGACTCGGCATCATTCAAACACCAACGCTCGCCACCAGCGCAGCGTGGGCCCGTGGTGAGCTGATCGACATACTGCCCGACTATCGTGCTGCACCCATGCCCGTCTCGCTGCTCTACGCCAACCGCCGCCACCTGCCCAAGCGCGTACAAGCTTTCATGAACTGGTTGTCAGCCTTGATGCAAGCGCATTTGCAGAGCTAGCCCTCGCTCATCGGCACATGACAATCGCCGCAGCTGAGCGAGACCTCCGGCCCCGTCCAGGCGCGCGCCTTGCACTGCGGGCAGACCTGGCGGATGCGCAGCTTCTCGGCGCTCGGCGGGCGCGGCGCCGGGGCCGCCACCGGCAGCGGTACGCCGGCGGTTGCGGCGCGCTCGACCGGGATCGCATCGACCACATCGCTGACAAAGGCCTGCCCGCTACTCACCAGTTCGGCGCGCTTGCTGGCCATCACCTCCGGCGCCACCGGCAGACGACTATCGAGCCAGGGCAGGCGGATGCCCAGGGTTTTCAGTTCGGCACAGGCACGCAGGAAAGGGCCGTCGGGAATGATGAAGTCATTCATGCTGCGGCCGGTGCGCTTGCCGCCGGGCAGGCCGGTGTCGCTGGGCATCAGACCCAGCGCTTCCATCTTGTCGGCCCATTCCTTGTTGTGCGGCATCGACGCCGAGGGCGTGCCAAAGTGGTTCTGCCAGTGATGCACCATCTCGTGCACCACGGTCGCCATCACTTCTTCGATGGATTGCAGGGCGAAATAGCCGGGGTTGATGCCCAGCTCGTCGATGTGCTGGCCCTCGGCGCTGACGAAGCGGTCTTTCTGCATGTAGCCGTAGGTGCGGCTGGCTGAGCGCAAGGTGATCAGGCATTGCGGCAACTTGCCATCGAACAGTGTGCGATTGAAGTGATCGAAGGCGGTTTGCAGCGCGGAGTAGAGTTCAAGCGTAGGCGTCATGCTGCGATTATCCCGCAAGCTGGCCGCAACCGGCAGCACCCGTCGCAGCACCCGACGCAGCACCTGGCTGCACGCAGAAAAAAGGGCAGGCTTTCGCCTGCCCCGCGCCTTTTTACTGCGTACTGCTCGTTCAGGCGGGCGCTGCGTGCCCGCCGTGTTCCACTTCTGCGGCCGGACTGGCCGAGACTGCCGCGAACTTCGCGCAACCCGCCAGCACACCGGCAACCACCAGATAACTCAAGGCCATCACCGGGCTTTGCGCCACACCAATGGCTTCGCCATGCATGAAACCGAAGAAGGTCAGTAGCGCCGCAGCCAGTGCAAAGCCCGCCGCCTTCATGAAATTGCGGTCGATGACGCAGACGCCGATGGCACCGAGCATCAGGCCGCCGAGAATGGCGCCACCGCCCATCACTTCGAGGCCGTGGTAGAGCACGCCGACTTGCCCCAGCTTGTCCAGACCCACCGCGGCAGCATTGGTTCCGGCTGCGCCCAGTGCATTGTCGATCATCAGCTTGCCCCAGGCTGCCAGGTGCGGGGTCAGCGCCAGGATGATCGCCGGTGCGTGGCTCTTAGGCGTTTCCTGGAAGGCTTGCGCGCCGATCAGCATGCCGATGTAGAGCAGGATCGGCGAGATGGCGACCACCGGAATCAGCGCCATCATCAGCGCGATGATGCCGAACCAGGCCAGCAGGATGACCACCACGCCCGTCGCGGCGGAATAGCCGATACGCCCGCCCATCGCCTTCCATCCTGGATGCCCGATGTACACCGCATTGATGAAGGGATTGCCCATGCAGCAGCCGATCAGGCTGATCACGCCATCGGCGCTCAGCACGCGGGTGGTCGGGAAACTGTCACCGGCGACGGCGGCGGATTCCACATTGTCCATTGCCTCCACCAGATCGTAGATGCCGAAAGGAATCGCGGTGACGAGGATCACGCCAAGGAACTCGAAGCCCGAGAACACATGACCGATGGCCGGCAGCGGCACCGAGAAGCCGAAGCTCGAAAATGCTTGCACGACATTGCCGCTGCTCATGCCGCCGTAGTTGAGGCCGAGCGCCGTCGAACCCCAGGCGATCAGGCTGCCGACAGCAATCGCCACCAGCCCTGCAGGAATGCCTTTGTAATAGCGCACCCCACCGAACCAGCTGATCACGATGATCGCGAAGCAGACGATGCCGATCAGCGGGGTGATGAACATCTCCTCCGCCGGCCGCATCGAGATGAAGGCAATCGACACACCGGCCAGCGTGCCCAGCAGCGCTGCACGCGGCGTGATCTTGCGGATCAGCGGGGCAACGAAGCCGCCCAGCATCAGCACGAAGCTCTGCACGAAAACCCAGGTCAGGCCGGCTTCCCAGCCCTTGACCGGGTCACCCGTCTTGAGCGCAATCGGCAACATGATCACGAAGACCACCACGAACATATGCGGCACGCTGATGCCCGAGGGCAACGCACAGATGTCGCTGCGCCCGGTCTTCTTCGCCAGCTGGTAGGCGAGATAGGCGTAGTAGAAAGTGGACAGGCACATCATCAGGCCCACGGCGGGCAGGATGCGGCCAAAGACGATGTCATCGGGCATTTTCAGCACGAAGCGCAACAGGCCGGTGAGCACCAGCATGTTGACCAGGATATTGGTGCCAAAGCCAAACAGCGCGTTCCAGTCCCCAGGCGTCCATAGCTTGGGTTTAAACATTGCATCACTCATCGCAGCTCTCCCTGTTGAAGCCCCCGCATCTGGCGTGCGGATGCCCGTGTTGATCCCTGTCCTCAGCCCAGCGCGGCGCAAATCCTCCCGGCGTCCGACACCCAGCCAAAGATCCCGCCCTGCGCACTGATCATGCGCAGGCCCATCTCATGAAACTCCGGAAAGTAGGAGGCGCAGCAGTCGCCCGGCACGATGCAGCGATAGCCGCGGTCATTCGCCTCGCGCACCGTGGTGTGCACGCAGACTTCGGTGGTGACGCCGCAGACGATCAGCGCTTCGATGTCGCGATTGCGCAGGATGTTGAGCAGGTCGGTGGCGTAGAAAGCGCCCTTGCCCGGCTTGTCGATGACCGGCTCGCCAGGCAGTGGATAGAGTTCGGGGATGATGTCCTGACCCGGCTCGCCACGGATCAGGATGCGGCCCATCGGCCCGCTGTCGCCGATGCGCTTGCTCGGCGCGCCGCGTTCGATCTTGGCGCGCGGCGCATCCGCCAGATCCGGACGATGCCCTTCACGGGTATGGATGACCAGCATCTGCCGACGCCGTGCGGCATCCAGCAGCGCCTTGATCGGCTCGACAGCTGCCTGCAGCAGGGACACATCATTGCCCAGCGACTCGCCAAAGCCACCCGGCAGCAGGAAATCGCGCTGCATGTCGATCACGATCAGCGCAGTGCGAGCGGGGTCGACGCTTATCGGATCCGGCTTGGCGTCGATCAAAACAGTGGCCATCAAGCTCTCCAGCATTGCGGCAAAACACCGCCGGAGAGATCAAAGCAAATCTCGAACCACTTGCATACAAGAATGTCGACAAGCCAGCACAGGCCGCGCCACCCGCCGTGTAGCGCCCTGCGCGTCGGCTTTTTTAGCGGCAGCGGACACGCTGTCGACTGCTCAGCGCTGGTGCGGCGAGCCTGCCGCTGCACGAAAGCGGCACATGCCGCCGGCAGGGTTCAGGCGGCGTAGCCGAGCACGGCGAAGAAATGGCAGGCCGTACCAGCGATCACAAAGCAATGCCAGATGGCGTGGGCGTAGCGGATGCGTGAATCGAGCACGAAGAACACCACGCCGGCCGAATACGCCAGCCCACCAGCCACCAGCAGGGCAATGCCCGGCATGGCGACATGGCGTACCAGCGGCACCGCCGCGATCAGCACCAACCAGCCCATGGCCAGATAAAGCCCGGTCGACAGCCACTGGCTGCCCAGGCGATTGAAGGCCTTGAGGGTGATGCCGAATACCGCCAGCGCCCAGACGATGCCGAACAGGGTCCAGCCCCAGGGGCCACCCAGCGCGCCCAGCGCAAAAGGCGTGTAGCTGCCGGCGATGAAGATGTAGATCGCGCCATGATCGAGCTTCATGAACACGCGCTTGGCGCGACCGGCGGGCAGGGCGTGATAGATCGTCGAGCTGGTGTAGAGCAGCAGCATGCTGGCGGCGAACACGCAGGCACCGACGATATTGGCCGCACTCAAGGCGCTGCTCGCCACAATCAGGAAGGGCACGGCAATCAGCGCGGCGAGCAGGCCGAGCCCGTGACTGACGCTATTGGCGATCTCCTCGCCCAGGGTCTGGCTGCGTTCGATCATCGGCAACATCTCCTTCTCCGCTGCAAAGCCGGTTCGACCCCGGCGCGGCCGGCAACGTTCCGCAGCCGTGCGCGCGCCACGCTCAATACGCAGGAATGTGGGCCAGCGGATCGAGCGTCACTTCGTCGCAGTTGTCCCCGGGCCCGCTGCGGTCGAGCACCAGAAAATCACTGACCGCCTGCAAGGCCAGCAAGGGATGATGCCAGGTGCCCGGCGCATAGTTCACGCCCTGCCCTGCCTCGGCGAGGAAGCAGCGCAAGGTATGCGCGGTCGGCGCCTCACCCGGCGGCGCCACCACCACCAGATAAGGCCGAGCGCCCAGCGGCATGAAGGCCTGCGAAGCACGCGGATGGCGCTCCATCATGCTCACCGTAAAGGGCAGCGCACGCGGCAGGCCACGGAAGATGCTGACGATGACACGCCCGTCCGCGCCCGGCTCCAGCCGCGCCAGATCGTGGAAACGCTCGGTGTTGCCGCCATTGATGGTGAAGTGGCGCACTGCATCGCTGGCTTCGATGACGTCGCCAAAAGGCGCGAAGGCCTCTGCCGTGAGGACTTCGACGGCAAGCTCGACACTCATCTCAGCTCCCGGCAACCTTGCCAAAGAGGCGCAGTCGGCTGACCCCGCCGTCCGGGAAGATGTTGAAGCGCACGTGCGTCACCGGCCCCAGCGCAGCGAGCTGGTCGAAGCTGAGGATGGCATCGGCGGCAAGCTTTTGCGACGGCAGCAGCTCGGGCCAGAACATGCTCTGGGTGATCAGCGACTGCTCGGTGCCACCGTTCATACGCGCTGCCTGCAGCGAGCAGGCGTCGGGGAAATTGCCCTTGAAGAAAGCCGTGTCGACTTCGACACGCTCGATCACGCCCGGCGCGGCCAGCGCGATGATGCACCAGTCGTTGCCCGGCTCACGGCGGCGGCGGGTCTCCCAGCCATCACCCATGTTGACGCCACGCCCCGGCAGCAGCAGGGTGCCGGCCAGGCCGAAGTGTTCATTGTTGGCAGCGACCACGTAGGCGCCGTTGATGGCGGCCGCCAGATCCAGCTCGGCCCCGGCAATCGTCGTATCGCTGCTCGGCCGGCCATGCACGCGCAGACGAGCCACGCCGCCATCGGGATAGATCGACAGACGCACATGGGTCCAGGTTTCGGTGCTGGAGACCGCGTGATAGTGGTGCGCATTGCCATTGAGGCTCACCGCCGGCAACAGCGGCGTCCAACGCGCCTCGGCGCCCGGCACATCCTTGGTGCTGTGGCAGGCTTCGAGCGAAGCGCCCGGCGGGTAGTTGCCGGTGAAGTGGCGGGTATCGATGTCCACGCCGAAGATGCGTCCCGGGCGGGCCAGCTTGACCACGCACCAGTCGTTGCCGGGGCCGCGCTTGCGGCGCGACTCCCAGCCATCCATCCACTTGCCGTGGTCGTCGTACTTGCCGACGATGAACACCGGTTCCTCCGGCGAGAGCAGACGATCCTTGGGGGCAAAGAACTCGTCGCTAGCCTCCACCGCACGCGCGCCCAGGCGCGGATCGGCAAGATTGGTATAGCGACGGGTGAAATCAGGGGCGTTGGGGTCGAGAGCGACAACGGCCATTTTATGTACTCCTAGCTGGCAATGGGTGGAGCATAGCGCGGCAGGCCGCCGGCGTGCGCAATGAGTGATATGCCCCAATCCGTATTGTCAGCGCGCGCAAAACACTGCGCACTTCATATTTCTTTACACAGCCGAAAAACGCCGGCAAGCCACAGCGCCCAAGATGGACAGCATGCCAATCCAGGCTGAGCAAGGAATGCATGATGAGCGAACAGCACACACCGCCCGCTACGCCCATAACCGAGCAGCCCGAACGCACCCCCGGCACGCGGCGCTGCCGTCGCGGCCCGCGCCGCTGGATCAAGCTGGGTTTGATCCTGGCACTGATCGGCGGCCTCGCACTGTGGCATCAGCAGACGCATCGCGGGCACTTCTTTGCCCACGCAGCCAGTACGCCCGCGGCCCTGCAGGCACAGCTCGAAGACTTCAGCACTCGCGCACTCGACACGGTGGACGCCAGCCCCGCGCAGCGCGTGCAGGTCGGCGGCATCACCCGCAACATGCTCGAAGAGCTGCAACCGCTGATCGCCGCCCACCGCGCCGCGCAAGCTTCGCTGGTAGCCGCGTTGGGCGCTGAACACATCGACCCCGCCTTGCTTGAACAACTGCGCAGCCAGATGATGCAGCAAGCCGACGCCGGCTCACGCAGCCTCACGCGCAGCCTCGGCGAGCTGGGTCAGGTGCTGAGTGCCGCCCAGCGTCGCGAACTGCTCGCCCACTGGCGCGCGGACTGAGCCTCATGACAGCACCGCACACCGCCCTGCGAGCGCAAGCGATGACTGGATTACCATGGCCGGACGAGAACCCCTCGCAAGCAACCGGAACCCATCCCATCATGGCCGAACGCCTGCTGATGATCGACGACGATGTGCCGCTGGCCAGGATGGTCGGCGAGTATCTGGGTGCCCGCGCCTTGCCGGTCACCCATGCTGCCACTCTGCGCGAGGGCGAACAGCGCCTGCGTGAGGAGCGCTTCGACGCGCTGATTCTCGACGCCATGCTGCCCGACGGCGATGGCTTCGACCTCTGCCGCCAGCTGCGCGAACGCAGCAGCGTGCCCATCCTGATGCTCACGGCGCGCGGCGAGGAGGTCGACAAGGTGGTCGGGCTGGAACTGGGCGCCGACGACTACCTCGCCAAACCCTTCAGCCCGCGCGAATTGCTGGCGCGCCTGCGCGCCTTGTTGCGGCGCGCACAGGCGCACGGCCCGACACCGCAGGAGCCAGCCTGTCTGCGCTTCGGGCGTCTGGAGATCGACCCGGCGGCCCTGGTCGCACGCCTCGATGGCGTGGCCTGCGAACTGACGGCACACCAGTTCTCCCTGCTCTGGGCGCTGGCCACCCACCCGGGCCGCGTATTGTCACGCGAAGCCCTGCTGGAGCTGGCACGCGGCGACACCCTGGAAGCCTTCGACCGCTCAATCGATGTGCATATCTCGCGCATCCGCGCCGCGATTGAAGACGATGCCCGGCATCCGCAACGCATTCTCACCGTACGCGGCGCGGGATACGTCTTCGCGCAAAAACAGGATGACATGGCATGAGCCGGCTGCGCGCATTCCGCCGCTGGCATGAACACCACCACTTCGTGCGCCATCCGCTCTATCGCCAGATTTTCTTCAGCGTGATGGCCGTCGTATTGCTGGTGTGCTGTATCGCAGCGCTGATCTTCTCGCATCTGGATGATCCGGATGAGTCACACATCAGCAGCCACCTCGTCCCCTTGTTGACCCGCCTGCTGCCCGCGCATGAAAGCGCTGCCGCACAAGGCGCCACACTCGCCAACCTCGCCGCCCTGGTGCACGGCAGCGCGGCACTGTATGACGCCCGCGGTGCGCGCATCGCACAGTCTGGCCCTCCCTTGCCGACGCAATTGAATGCTGACGTGAAAAGCAGTCAGCATCGATTCGAGCACCTGCTGCCCTTGCCCGACGGACGTCTGCTGCTCTTGCGCTGGGGAGCCCCCCGTTCAAGCATTGCCTTGTGGATCGCTGCGTTTGCCCTGCTCATTGCCCTCGGCACCTGGCCGGTCGCGCGGCGCCTGACGCGGCGCCTGGAACGTCTGCAGAGACAGGCCGATGCCTGGGGTGAGGGCAAGCTGGCGACCCGCATGAGCATCGATGGTCGCGATGAAGTGGCCGAGCTGGCGCGCCGCTTCAACCAGGCTGCCGAGCGCATCGAAAGCCTCGTCAACAGCCAGCGCGCCATGCTGGCCGCCGCCTCGCACGAACTCCGCTCACCGCTGGCGCGCATCCGCATGGCCATGGATCTGCTTGAGGAATCGGCCAGCAGCACCGGCCAGGGCCGGCCTGATCTGCACCGACAAGTTGCCCACGACATCGCCGAGCTGGATGCCTTGATCGGCGATCTGCTGCTGGCCAGCCGCCTGGCCGATGACAGCCCGCGTCTGGAACGGGTGCAGCTCGACCTGCTCGGCCTGGCAGCAGAGGAAGCCGCGCGCAGCGGTGCGCAGGTCAGCGGTGAAGCGATCTGTGTGCAGGCCGATCAGCGCCTGCTGCGTCACCTCATCCGCAACCTGCTCGACAATGCAGCCCGCTACGCCCCGGCCAGCAGCGTCGAGCTGGAAGTCAGGCGCAGCACCGCCGAACAGATCAGCCTGCGCGTGCTCGACCGTGGTCCGGGCATCCCGGAAGCGGAGCGCGAGCGGATCTTCGAACCCTTCTACCGCCTGGCCGGCAGTGCCGAGCGAGGCGAAGGCAGCGGCTATGGCCTCGCCCTGGTGCGCCGCATTGCGCGCCTGCACGGCGGCGATGTGCGTTGCCTGGCACGCCCAGGTGGCGGCGCCTGCTTCGAACTGAGCCTGCCCGCCTGAGTCATTCTCTCTCTCTCTGCATTTGCTGCACGCCAGCGCTATACCGCTGTCACATTCGGCAGGCAGCATGGCTCGCTCAAGATCCGACCGTGCCGCCCGAAGCAATGCTTCGCTCAGCGGCCTACCTAGAGAGAGAAGCCCATGGAACATAATCAATCACGCCGCGCCGCCCTGAAATTCATCACCGGTGCGCCCTTGCTTCCACTGGCCGGTGTCGGCAGTGCCGCCACCCTGCTCAGCGCCTGTGCCGGTGACGGCACGGAAGCAGCCGCCAGCAGTAGCGCACCGACCATCAGCTCGGTCGCCTTCACCTCGATGGATGCGCCCAGCCTGGCCGTGCCGGCAGAGATGGCGACCACCACGGTGAAATCCACCCTCGTGGTGAGCTATAGCAATGGCAGCAAGCAAAGCTACGCGCTGAAGTACCAGCCCTTCTTCGTCACCGGCGATCTGGTGTCTGACGGCAAGGGCGGCACCATCCTCGCTGGCGGCTACTACGACATCAACAACAAGCCGATCATGGACAACTCGGTCGCCGGCAAGGAGCGCCAGTTCTACTCGGACAGCCCGGACGGTTCCTCGCTGCTGACCCTGCCCAAGCCGACGGTCACTGGCGTCAAGGGCAATACGGTCTTCGCCGTGGTGCAATTCGAATACACCACACGTGACCAGAGCCTGGCCTCGATGTACGGCCTGCTGCCCTCGCCCATCGCCGTGCTGACCCTGGACCAGGACCCGGCCACCGGCAATCTGAGCCTGGTGAAGTACCACAATGTCGACACTTCCTCGGTCAACGGGCTGTGGATCACCTGCGGCGCCAGCCTGTCGCCCTGGGGCACCCATCTGTCGAGCGAAGAATACGAGCCGGACGCGCAGTTCATCTCCAGCAACACGATGTTCCAGGCCTTCAGCAAGAACCTGTTCGGCGACGCCAGCAAGGCCAACCCCTACCACTACGGCCATCTGCCGGAAGTGACGGTGAATCCGGACGGCACGGGCTCGATCAAGAAGCACTTCTGCATGGGCCGCATCTCGCATGAGCTGATCCAGGTGATGCCTGACAACCGCACCGTGCTGATGGGTGACGACTACACCAATGGCGGCCTGTTCATGTTCGTGGCCGACCGCGAGACCGACCTCTCCTCCGGCACGCTCTACGTCGCCAAGGTTGGCGCCGGCTTCTCCATCGACCCGGCGGCTGCAGCGGCCCCGCTCAGCTGGATCAAGCTTGGCAGCGCCACCAGCGCTGAAATCCAGAACCTCGCCAATACGCTCAAACCCAGCGACATCCTCACTTCGGTGAAGACCGATCCGGCTGACAGTAGCTACACCAAGATGTATCTGGACGGCGCGGCACACTGGGTCAAGCTCAAGACCGGCATGGAAAAGGCCGCCGCCTTCCTCGAAACCCACCGCTACGCCAATCTGATGGGCGGCACCATGTCCTTCACCAAGATGGAAGGCACCACGCTCAACATCAAGGACAAGATCGCCTACTCGGCGCTGCAGAACATGCAGTCGGCAATGGTCAAGGGCAATGCCGCCAACAATGCCGCGCTGGGTATCGCCATCGACAAGGCGGTGGTCGCCGGCGGCGTGCTGGCGCACAAACTGGGCGGCGGCCAGAAGGACACCAGCGGCACTGCCATCAACAGCGAGTGGGTGCCGATGCAGACCAGCTGCCTGCTGATCGGCGAAGACCTCGCCACGGCCGACGCACTGGGCAATACCGCCAACCCCGACAAGATCGGCTGCCCGGACAACCTCAAGTTCTCCGAAAAGCTGCGCACCCTGTTCATCGGCGAAGACAGCAGCACCCACGTCAATAACTTCCTGTGGGCCTACAACGTCGACACCAAGGTGCTCTCGCGCATCATGTCGATCCCCGCGGGCGGCGAGTCGACCGGCCTGCACGCAGTCGATGAAGTCAACGGCTGGACCTACATCATGAGCAACTTCCAGCACGCGGGTGACTGGGGCTCGATCCACAGCAAGGTGCAGGCGACGCTGGACCCGCTGATCCGCGCCAACTACAAGGATCGCTTCGGCGCGGCCGTCGGCTACCTGACCGGCATGCCCAAGGCCTAAACCACCAGGCTCGACACAGCAGCACACAAACGGGGCCTGATGGCCCCGTTTTCACGTCCGCCATCACCCCTCAGCAAGCCTGACAGGCCAAGAAAAACGGCCGCCACGCTTGCGCGTGACGGCCGTTTGATCGCTCGCAGTCGCCCCGCAGGGCGAACTGAAAAGCTTACTTGGTTTCCTTTTCGATCAGCTTGGCCACCATACCTGCCGGCACTTCATCGTAATGGTCGAATTCCATCGTGAAGGTGCCACGGCCGCTGGTCGCGGAACGCAGGAAGTTGATGTAGCCGAACATTTCAGCCAGCGGCACATAGCCTTGCACGAAGGCGCTCGGGCCCTTCTGGCCTTGGTCGATCACCTGACCACGACGACGGTTGATGTCGCCGATGACGTCGCCGAGGTACTCGGACTCGGTCACCACTTCGATCTTCATCGTCGGTTCCAGCAGCTTCGGCTTGCTCATCTTGTGTGCTTCGCGGAAGCAGCCCTTGCCGGCGATTTCGAAGGCCAGTGCCGACGAGTCAACATCGTGGAACTTGCCATCGACGAGGCGAGCCTTGAAGTCGACGACTTCGTAGCCAGCGACCTGACCGAACTTCGATTCGGTGCGGATGGCGTGCTCGACGGCCGGGATGTATTCGCGCGGCACGCGACCACCGGTGACTTCGTCGGAGAACTCGATGCCGCTACCAACCGGCAGCGGTTCGAAGATCATCTTCACTTCAGCGAACTGACCCGAACCACCGGATTGCTTCTTGTGCGTGTAGATGTGCTCGACCGGACCACCGAAAGCTTCACGGAAGCTGACCTTCGGCTTGCCCATGTTGGCTTCGACGCCCAGCTCGGTACGCATACGGTCGATGGTGATTTCAAGGTGCAGCTCGCCCATGCCGCGCAGCACGGTCTGGCCGGTTTCCTTGTCCACTTCGAGGCGCAGCGAGGGGTCAGCCTTGGCCATCTTGTAGAGAGCGGTGGACATCTTGTCGATGTCGCCACGGGTCTTCGGTTCGACCGACACGCTGATCACCGGATCCGGGAAGCGCATACGTTCGAGCAGTTGCGGGTGAGCCGGATCGGACAGCGTGTCACCGGTTTCCGTATCCTTCATCGAGACCAGCGCGCAGATGTCGCCAGCGCGTGCTTCTTCGATGTCCTTCATGACGTTGGCCTGCACTTCAACGATACGGCCGATACGTTCCTTCTTGTCACGCGTGACGTTGAGCAGGGTGTCGCCCTTCTTGATCACGCCCGAATAGACGCGGATGAAGGTCAGCGTGCCGAACTGGTCGTTGATCACCTTGAAGGCCAGAGCGCGCGCCGGTGCGTCGTCGGTCACTTCCTGCGTGCCGATCGAGTTACCGTCCGGGTCCACCATCGAGATGCCGCCGTTCTCGCCCGGGTAGGGCATGTAATCGACAACGGCGTCGAGCAGGTGTTGCACACCCTTGTTCTTGAACGAGGAGCCGCAGAACACGGGAACGGTCTTGCCCGACACGGTGCCTTTGCGGATCAGCTGCTTGAGCTGGGCCGGATCGTATTCGCCGGTTTCCACGAAGTTCATGAATGCGTCGTCGTCGAGGGCCAGCGCGGTTTCCAGCGCTTCCTGACGCAGCTCGGGCAGGCGGTCGATCCAGTCGTTGTCAGCCGAGGCAGCGAAGTTGAAGCGCTCGCGCAGCGACTCCAGCGGCACGGTTTCCCACGGGCTGTCCTTGTCTTCTTCCTTCCAGATGTAGGCCTGGTTGTGGATCAGGTCGGCCATACCGCAGAACTCGTTGGAGCTGCCCAGCGGCACTTGGCAGAGGATCACGTTGGCGCCCAGGCGCTCCTTGATGCCCTTCACACAGTGGGCGAAGTTGGCGCCCATGCGGTCCATCTTGTTCACGTAGCACATACGCGGAACGTTGTACTGGTTGGCCAGACGCCAGTTCGTTTCGGTCTGCGGCTCAACACCTGCCACACCGTCGAACACGACGACTGCGCCGTCGAGCACGCGCAGGCTGCGGTTCACTTCGATCGTGAAGTCCACGTGCCCCGGGGTGTCGATCACGTTGATCTGATAACCCTTCCACTCGGTCGACACGGCCGCGCTCTGAATCGTGATGCCGCGCTTGCGTTCCTGTTCCAGGTAGTCGGTCGTCGTGCTGGCCTTACCGTCCTTGGTGTCATGCACGTCGACGATCTGGTGCTTCTTGCCGGTGTAGTAGAGCACGCGCTCGGTGGTCGTGGTCTTGCCAGCGTCGATGTGCGCGATGATCCCGATGTTGCGATAAAGACTGAGAGCCTTCTGCCTTGCCATGGTGATGCCTTTCCAGATCTGGTTTGTATTGCTGCGATGGGGGTTGCCTTGAAATTGCCTGGGCGTGCATTGCTGCTGGATGGTGGCAACACTGCCCACACCCGCCCACCGCCGATCAATTCTTCATGCGAGGTCCGCCAATGTAGCGCGGCTTTGCATACGAGGCGATGACAACTTGTATTTTGTCCGGCAAATGGCTCTCTCGCTCAGCCAAAGCCTGGCCAAAAGCCATTCGCCTCCACGCTTTTACCCCGATACATGGCCAAAACGGCGGAATCGGCCGAGTCGGGGGCGCGTAATTATGCGCCAGATCAGGGGTTTATTGCACTCAAAATTTTCTATACGCTCAATTTTTGAGCTTGTAACCGCTGCGGAACATCCACGTCACCACCGCCATGGCCGCCAGCAGGAAGACCAGGGTGACGCCCAGACTGATGCCTACGCTGACATCGCCGACGCCGAAAAAGCTCCAGCGAAAGCCGCTGATCAGGTACACCACCGGGTTGAACAGGCTGATTTTCTGCCACAGCGGCGGCAACATATCGATGGAGTAGAAGCTGCCGCCCAGAAAGGTCAGCGGCGTGATGATCAGCATCGGCACCAGCTGCAGCTTCTCGAAACCATCGGCCCAGATGCCGATGATGAAGCCCAGCAAGCTGAAGGTGACCGCCGTCAGCAGCAGGAACAGCAGCATCCACACCGGATGCACGATGTGCAGCGGCACGAACAGCGCCGCCGTCGCTAGGATGGTGAGCCCGAGGATGATCGATTTGCTCGCCGCCGCGCCGACATAGGCCAGCACCGCCTCGAAACCCGAGACCGGCGCCGAGAGCAGCTCGTAGATGGTGCCGCTGAATTTCGGAAAGTAGATGCCGAACGAGGCATTGGAAATGCTCTGCGTGAGCAGGGACAGCATGATTAGCCCCGGCACGATGAAGGCGCCGTAGCTCACTTCGCCTACGGTCTGGATGCGCGAACCGATGGCCGCGCCAAAGACCACGAAGTACAGCGAGGTGGAAATCACCGGCGAGACAATGCTCTGCACCAGAGTGCGCCGCGTGCGCGCCATTTCGAAACGGTAGATCGCGCGGATGGCGTGGATGTTCATGCGGCCTCCCGCAACAGGCTGACAAAGATGTCTTCGAGCGAGCTCTGCGAGGTCTGCAGATCCTTGTAGGCCACACCGGCGGCGGCAAGATCAGCCAGCACGCTGGCGATGCGGCTGCCGTCGTCCTTGGCGTCGTAGGTGTAGATCAGCTCATGCCCGTCCGCCGACAAGGCCAGATTCCAGCCCGCCAGCGCGGGCGGAATCGCCGCCAGCCGCGCCGGCAGCTGCAGCGTCATCTGCTTCTTGCCGAGCTTGCGCATCAGTTCGATCTTGTCTTCGACGAGGATGATCTCGCCGCGATTGATCACGCCGATGCGGTCGGCCATCTCCTCGGCTTCCTCGATGTAATGCGTGGTCAGGATGATGGTCACGCCGCTTTGCTGCAGGCGCCGCACCAGCGCCCACATATCCTGGCGCAAGCTGACATCGACGCCCGCCGTCGGCTCGTCGAGGAACAGCACCTGCGGCTCGTGCGACAGCGCCTTGGCAATCAGCAGACGGCGCTTCATGCCGCCAGACAAAGCCATGATCCGGCTGTCTTTCTTCTCCCACAGCGAGAGGTCACGCAGGATTTGCTCCAGGTACTCGGGCCGTGGCGCCTTGCCGAACAGGCCGCGCGAAAACGTCACCGCGCCCCACACGGTCTCGAAGGCATCGGTGGTCAGCTCCTGCGGCACCAGGCCGATCAGGGCGCGCGCTGCGCGGTAGTCGCGCACGATGTCGTGGCCGCCAACCGTCACGCTGCCCGTACTAGGCCGCACCAGACCACAGACACTGCCGATCAGGGTCGTCTTGCCGGCACCATTGGGACCCAGCAGCGCAAAGATTTCGCCCTTGCGGATGTCGAGATCAACACGCTTGAGCGCCTGGAAACCGCTGTCGTAAGTTTTGGACAGATCGCGGATGGAGAGAATGGCTTGCATGTGCGGCACCTTAACCGATGCGCGATGAGGAAGCCAGCACGCACCCGACATCAGCTCAACAAGCGGCACTGTACCGCTCAAGCCTGATGGACAGATACGCCAACGCAGCATCAAGCGCCGCCGGACAGCCGCAACACAAGGCGATATGCGCCTTGAATTGCGGTTACGCATTGTCCGCGCCAATCCGCTCCTGTCAGCTTGCGACAACAGGCGACGCCAACGGGCCGCGCCGATGAATACGCAACACCGTCACCGCCGCGGCTAGACAGAGACCGCCGGAGATCATCGTCGCCACGGTGTAGCTGCCCAGGCTGTTGCGCAGCACACCGGCGAGCAGTGCGGCGAAGGCGGCGCCGAGCTGGTGGCCGGCGACGATCCAGCCGAAGACGATGGGCGCGTCGCGTGAGCCGAACACATCGTTGGTGAGGCGCACGGTCGGCGGCACGGTGGCGATCCAGTCCAGTCCGTAGAACAGCGCGAACACCGGCAAGCCGAAGTAACTCAGGCCGAAGGCATACGGCAGATAGATCAGCGCCAGGCCGCGCAGGCCGTAGTACCAGAACAGCAGCACGCGGTTGTTGAAGCGGTCGGAGAGCCAGCCTGACAAGGTGGTGCCGACTAGGTCGAGCGCGCCCATCGCGGCGAGGATACTGGCGCCTTTGACCGGATCGAGCCCGTAATCGCCACACATGGCAATGAAGTGGGTGCCGATGTAGCCATTGGTACTCGCCCCACAGACGAAGAAGCTGAAGAACAGCAGCCAGAAATCTCGTTGCTTGACGGCGCGGCCCAGCGCACCAAAAGCGATGGCGAGCAGGTTCTTGCGCGCTTCGGGCGGCGCCAGCGGCGCATCGTCCGGCTCGCCGTACAGAGGCAGGCCCAGATCGGCCGGGCGTTCAGGCAGAAACAGGAAGGCGACCAGCACAACCACGGCGATGGCCGCCGCGACAATCAGCACCACCGGCCGCCAGCCGTGCTGGGCGACGATGCTGGCCATCGTGGGCAGAAAGATCAGCTGGCCAGTGGCCGTGCTCGCTGTCAATATGCCCATCGCCAGGCCGCGCCGCGCCTTGAACCAGCGGCTGACCACCGTCGCCCCGAGCGTCATCGCCGTGGCGCCGGTCGAACAGCCGACGATCACGCCCCACAGCACGGACATCTGCCAGCTCTGCTGCATGAAGTTCGACAGGGCCACCGCCGTCGCCAGCAGACTCAGCGCGCAGAGCACGGTGCGGCGCAGGCCGAAGCGCTCCATGGCCGCAGCGGCAAATGGCCCCATCAGGCCGAACAGCGCAAGATTGATCGACAGCGCCAGGGAGATGCTGGAACGCGTCCAGCCGAAATCCTGCTCCAGCGGCACCATCATGATGCTCGGCGTGGCGCGCGTGGCGGCGGTGATGAGCATGACCAGAAAGCTCACGGCCACAGCGACCCAGGCGTAGTGAAAGCGCTTATCGATGCGCGTGCGTGCCCACATGGCAATGATCTGCATACTGGCTTCTCCCTGTTAAGCCCTTTTGTTACCGATCAGTAACATTGCTTGTCATGCTATGTACCGGGCAGTAACATGTCAAGCAGAAACCAGCCCCAAGCTTTCAGCATAGTCTTCAAGCCTGCCATCATGCCTGCCCCCAAACGCAAGCCTCAAGCCACCGCCACCGCTGATCCACAGCCCGCACCGGTGCGCGTCGTCCATCGCGCCGCTGAAGCGCAGGCGCAGATTCTCGCTGCGGTGGATGAGCTGTTTTATCGTGAAGGTGCGCGCGCGGTTGGCGTTGATGCTGTCGTCAAACGGGCAGGCGTCAACAAGATGAGCCTGTATCGGCAGTTCGAGTCGAAAGATGCCTTGCTGCTGCATTACCTCGCTGGCCGCGAGCAGAAATTCTGGGCTTACTTTGAAGCCAGCCTCGCCAAGCATCCGGGCCAGCCACGTGAGCAGCTGCTGCAGTTTTTCATCGATCTGTCGGCGCGCGCCAGCCAGCACGACTATCGCGGCTGCCCCTTCGTCAATTTCGCGGTCGAGTTTCCCGATCCGGCGCACCCGGCGCGTCTCGCCGTCGCGGCCAACAAGTCGCGCCTGATCGCACGCCTGCAGGAACTGGCGCGACACACTGAAGCCGCCGATGCCGAGGCACTCGCCAACGGGCTGGCGCTGCTGATCGAAGGCGCCTACGCTGCAAGCCAGACTTACACACCCGGCCACGCCCTGATCAAAGCCCTGCCTCAGGTCGCGAAATGCATGCTCGACGCCGCTTGCGGCCCGCCCACTGAAAGCCCGCCATGATCAAGATCAGCGCCATCGACCACATCGTCTTACGCGTCGTCGATGTCGAGGCGATGATCGCCTTCTACACCACGGTGCTCGGCTGCAGCCTAGAACGCAGCGAGCCCGAGCAAGGCCTCTACCAGCTGCGCGCCGGCTCGGCCTTGATCGATCTAGTGGCGGTGCATCTGCCGCTCGGCCAGCAAGGTGGCTGCGCGCCGGGCAAGGAGGGGCGCAATCTCGATCACTTCTGCTTGCGCATTGAAAGCTGCGACGAAGCAAGCTTGCGTGCCCACCTGCGCAACCTGGGCGTCGAAGCCGGCCCCAGCACCCAGCGCTACGGCGCAGAAGGACGCGGACCGTCGATCTACATCGGCGATCCGGAAGGCAACATCATCGAGTTCAAGGGGCCGGTGAAAAGCTGAGCGGATAGATCAGCGCACGAAGGGAATCGTCAGCGCCGCCGGCGCCGTCTGCCGCCCGACCAGGCCGCCGACGGCGAGCAAGGCGAGCAGATAGGGCAGCATGATCAGCAAAGCGCTGGGCACTTCGATGCCCATGGCCGGCAGCTGGAACTGCAGCGCCGTCGCTGCGCCGAACAGCAGGCAGGCCAGCAGCGTGCGGCCAATCTTCCAGTTGCCGAAGATCACCGCCGCAATCGCCAGATAGCCGGTGCCATTGGTCATCCCTTCGGTGAAGGTGTGGATGTCGCCAATCGACAGGAAGCAGCCAGCCAGTGCCGACATCATCCCGGTAAACAGCACGGCGCCGTAGCGCAGGGTATTGACCGACAAACCCGATTTGTCGACCGCCCGCGGTGCGCTGCCCGCCGAATGCAGGGCCAGCCCCAGCGCGGTGTAGCGCATCACCCAGGCCAGCACGGCAATCAGCGCCAGACCCAGATACAGCAACCAGGCTTGCTGGAACACCTGGTCGCCGAAGATCGGAATATCACCCAGGCCCGGCGGAGCCCATTTGTCCAGACCGGGAATCTCGGCACGCGAACGGCCGCCGAAAATCTCGCGATAAGCCAGGGTCGTGGCGCCCAGCACCAGGATATTGATGCCGATGCCGGTGACGATCTGGTTGGCGCGCAGCGTGATGCTCAGCACCGCCTGCAGCAGCGCCACCGGGATCACCGCCACCACACCGATGAGCAGGCCCAGCATCGGCGAACCGGTCGCCCAGGCGCCCACCGCGCCGGCAAAAGCGCCGGTGAGCATCATGCCCTCGACACTCATATTGAGTACGCCGGTACGCTCGCTGAGCAGTTCGCCACTGGCCGAGAGCATCAAGGGCGCGGCCAGACGGATGGTGGAACCTATAAAGACTGCCGCCATTTCGACACTCATCGTTCGACCTCCCAACGCTGCATGCTGAGCGCGGCACCGGCCAGGATGACGATGATCAGGCCCTGTATCACCACCACCAAAGCAGTCGGCACCGCAGCCACCATTTCCATGTTGATGCCGCCGGAGCGCAGGAAGCCGAACAGCAGCGCCCCCGCAATCACCCCGACGACCGACCCGCGTGCCAGCAAGCCCACCACCAGCCCGTCGAAGCCGTAGCCCGAGGAAAAACCGGCTTTGAGTGAATATTGTTCGCCTTGCAACATGCAGGCGCCGGCCAAGCCCCCAAGGGCTCCTGCAGCAAATAACACGCCAACCACCGAGGCGCTGATCGCGATCCCGGCACGACGAGCCGCCAGCGGGTTGAGCCCGACCGCACGCAAGCGCAGGCCGAACACCGTCTTGTTGAGCACCAGCGCCACCACGATGGCGAGCGCAAAGCCAAACAGCAAGCCACTGTGCAGGGGCATGCTGTAGTCATCGGTGAGCAGCGGGAGCTTGGTCGGATCGGGAATTTCCAGTGATTCCGGCAGGGTATTGGAGTGCGTCATTGGCTGCCGCAATAGCGCCACCGACTGCACGCTGCCGTACACCATCCATACCGCAATGAATGACAACAGCAGGGTCGCGATCACCTCATTGGTGCCTGCGCGCGCCTTGAGCACCCCGGCGAGGCCTCCCCACAGGCCGCCGGCCAGG
This sequence comes from Uliginosibacterium sediminicola, assembly GCF_039631295.1. Classification (NCBI taxonomy): domain Bacteria; kingdom Pseudomonadati; phylum Pseudomonadota; class Betaproteobacteria; order Rhodocyclales; family Zoogloeaceae; genus Uliginosibacterium; species Uliginosibacterium sediminicola. The sequence goes on from NZ_JBDIVE010000001.1 coordinate 504,815, forward strand.
CTCGCCGCAAGCAGCGGCAGCAGAAATGCGAGGCCGAACGGCAAGTCGCTGACATGGCCATACAAACTCACCGCCGTCGCTACGATGCCGCCGATGGCAATCTGCCCTTCGCCGCCGACATTGGTCAGATTGGCGCGGTCGGCCAGCACGAAGCCCAGGCCCACCAAGGCGAACACCAGACTGCGGTTGATCGAGGCTGCAATCGCATACGGCGAACCCCAGGCGCCTTCGGCGAAGGCAGCCACGGCATCGCCAATCGGCACGCCGATCAGATGCACCAGCAGCAGGCCGATCAGCAGCGCCGCGGCCACTGCGAGGAAGGCGATCCACATCGCCGGACGTGCCTTCAGGAAAGCCAGCAGCGCGGCAGGCTGCTTGATGAGCAGCGTACTCATGCTGCCTGCCCCGCCATCCACGCACCAATGCGCGCCCGCTCGCCAGGCTCGGCGGTGCAGCTGCCAACAATGCGCCCGCGATACAGCACGACCACACGGTCGGCCACCTTGAGCAATTCATCAAGTTCCGAAGAAATCAGCAACACGCCAACCCCCTGTGCGCAGACTGCGCGAATGTGTTCATAGACCGCCTCCACGGCGCCGACATCCAGCCCCCGCGTCGGCTGCGCCGCCAGCAGGAAGCTCAGCCCGTCGAGGGTCAGTTCGCGCGCCAGCACAGCTTTTTGTTGATTGCCGCCGGACAGCCCAGCAAACGAGACATCGGGGCTGGCGGCGCGCACGTCAAAGCGCTGCATCAATTCCAGCGCCGCCGCGCGCATGCGTTTGCGGTCCAGCAAGCCGTAACGGCTGAAACGATGCAGGCGGTCGAGGAACAGGTTTTCAGCCACGCTCATGCCGCTCACGCAGCCCACGGCATGGCGGTCCTCGGGCACTACACCGACACCGGCGGCGGTGATCTGCCGGGGTGAGCGCCCGGTCAGCTCGCGCCCCTTGACGAACAAGCGCCCCTGACTGGCCGGCCGCATGCCGGAAATGACTGCCGCCAGCTCGCTCTGGCCATTGCCCTCGACGCCGGCCACAGCGACGATCTCGCCCGGCTCGACGATGAGGGTGAAGTTATCGAGACGGGTCACGCCATCGGCATCCTTGACCGACACGCCGTCGATCATCAAAGCCGGTTCGGCGCGCGGCTGACCTGCAGCTTCGCGCTGATAGCTCGGCGCCGCAGGACTTGTCCTGGCTTCGCCGCTGCGCTGGATCATCGCCTGCACCAGCGCATCGAGATCCGCCGCCGGCTGCTCGGAGCGCGCCGCGACGCGACCACCACGCAAGACCGTGGCGCGCTGCGCAACCTTCTGGATCTCGGCCAGCTTGTGCGTCACCAACACCACGCCGCAGCCCTCGGCGGCCACACGCTGGCAAACCTCCAGCAAGGCTGCGATCTCGTCAGGCAACAGCACCGCCGTCGGTTCATCGAGCACCAGCAGGCGCGGTTCGCGCATCAGGCATTTGATGATCTCGACACGCTGCCGCTCGCCGACCGACAGATCACTGATGCGCAGCCAGGGATCGATCTGCAAACCGAAGCGCTGTGACAGCGCCTGCACGCGCTCGGCGCACTCGCTACGACGCAGCACACCACGCGCCTGACCGAGCAGAAGATTGTCGACCACGCTCAGATCCGGCACCAGGCTGAAGTGCTGGTGCACCATCGCCACCTGCATGCTCAAAGCATCGGCAGGGCCGGACGGCCGGTAGTCAGCGCCAGCGAGCTGCATGCTGCCGCTGTCCGCCTGGTAGACACCGAAAATGAGATTGCACAGGGTGGACTTGCCCGCGCCGTTCTCCCCAAGCAAGCAATGGATTTCGCCCGCGGCAATCTCCAGCGAGACGTCTTCGAGCGCCTGCAGGCTGCCGAAGCGCTTGCTCATGCCCTGCAGACGTAGCAGCGCCGGCGGCGCTGCTACGGGCGGCGGAGCTTGTCCGACTTCCGGAAGGATGAACATCTTCAAGACTCCGTCGCGATGGGAACTCAGCCTTCGAGCACCTTGATCTTGCCTTCAAGAATGTCCTTCTTGATCTGCTCAAGCTTGCTCTTCATCTCCGGCGTCGCGCCACACACCTTCATGTCGGATGCCGCCGGCCCCATCGCCAGACCGAAGGGCTTGTAACCCGCCGCCCATTTGCCGGCCACCAGTTCCTTGATCGCGTACTGCACCTGGAAACCCACGCCGGTGATGCTGTAAGCGATGTACAGCGGATCGCTGCCGCAGCGGTCGGTGTAGCTGCCAATGATGTGGGTGCCCTTTTCCTTGGCGGCCTGCTCCATGCCACGCAAGCCGAGGTTGAGGATGTGGTAATGCACGTCGGCGCCCTGTGCGATGGCGGCCAGGGTTGCTTCCTTGGACTTGGCGACATTGTCGAAGTCACCGGTGTAGTTCTCGAAGTATTTGATCTTCGGATTGATGTAGGCCGCGCCCTTGCCGAACTCCTTGCCAGCGTTGACGATGGACGGAATCTCCATGCCGCCGACATAGCTCACAGCGCCCGTCTTCGACAGCATGGCCGCCGCCGCACCAGCGACGAAGGCAATTTCGGCCTGCTTGACGTCGTAACCGGCGACGTTCGGCAAACCATCACCCTTGCTGCCGCCTACGATGGAGAACTTGGTCTTCGGGAAGCGCTTGGCGATCTTCATCACCGCCGCCTGGGTCTGGCCACCCACGCCGATCACCAGCTGATTTTTGCCAGCGAGGTTGGTGAGCGCCTGCTCCATGTCGGCGTAGTTGATGTTCTCGATCATCTGCACCTTGATCTTGGCGCCGAATTCCTTCTGCGCGGCAGTCAGGCCATCGAAACCCGATTCCATCCAGCCCTTGTCCGACTTGGAGCCGGGAATCAAGACACCGACGGTCAGCGGATCAGCCGCCTGCGCGCCCTGGGCCAGCAAGGTACAGCCGAGCGCAGCCAGGATCAGCGAAGCACGGCGCGAAGAAGAGAAGTGAAACATTGGCATTCCTTTCGCTTGTGGGGTGAGACAACTTGTAATTAATCAGTTACTACATTCGACAGGGCCGTGAATGCAATAAGGGTGCCAAAGCGCGCAAATATGCAATGCGTCGCGCGGCAGACCAATGGGCATGCGCCTTGTGTGAATCGCACAGTTTTTTTGATGTCTCTGAACCCGCCGCGAGAGACACCCAGCTTGGGGCGCCACAGCACCGCCGACGTGCATGGCGTGCCCCAAGAGAAGCGGCAACACCGCAATGGAGATCGCAAGATGAGTACACAGGACAGCCCGACCGCAGGCCAGCTTGGCATCAGCCCCAGCTACCACTGGAAGGCCGATGAACAGGTGGTGGACATGGCCATGCCGCTGCCGGCGCCGCGAGCGCTGCGCATCAATGCGGCACCTCAGGATGTGGTGATCGACTTGCAGCGCTCGGCGATCATCGTCATCGACATGCAGAACGACTTCTGCACGCAGGATGGCTGGGTGGATGCCATCGGCGGCGACTACCGCGCCGACCGTGCGCCAATTGAGCCGCTGCAGAAGCTGTTGCCAGCGCTGCGTGCGGCACAGGTACCGGTGATCTGGGTGAATTGGGGCAACCGGCCGGACCTGGCCAATATGCCGCCCAACCAGATTCATCTCTACAAACCCAAGGGCAGCGGCATCGGTCTGGGCGATCCGCTGCCCGCCAATGGCGCGCCCGTGCTGCAGAAGGACTCCTGGGCGGCTGCCGTGGTCGACGAACTCGCGCCGCTACCCGGCGACATCTGCGTCGACAAATACCGCATCAGCGGTTTCTGGGACACGCCGCTCGACAGCATCCTGCGCAATCTGGGCGTGCGCTCGATTCTCTTCGCTGGCGTCAATACCGATCAGTGCGTGCTGCATTCGCTGACCGATGCGAATTTTCTCGGCTATGGCTGCATCCTCGTCGAAGACTGCTGCGCCACCAGCTCGCCGGCCTTCTGTACAGAAGCGACGATCTGGAACGTCAAGAAGTGCTTCGGCTTCGTCACCGATTCAACTCGCCTGCTGGATGCGCTCAAATGACGGTGCGCGATGATTTCGGCGCCTTCATGCCCGGCCCGCGTTGCGAGCGTGCGCCCACCTCAAGTGGCGCGCTCGATGGCCTGAGCTTCGCCGTCAAGGATCTGATCGACATCGGCGGCAGCGTCACGGGGGGCGGCAATCCGGACTGGGCCGCCAGCCACGCGCCTGCACCAAAGGACGCCGAATCCGTGCGCAGGCTGCGTGCTGCGGGAGCGCGCCTGGTCGGCAAGACGATCAGCGACGAACTGGCCTTCAGCCTCGAAGGTGACAATGCGCACTACGGCACGCCACGCAATCCGCGCGCCACGCACTGCCTGCCCGGTGGCTCGTCCAGCGGCTCGGCCGTCGCCGTCGCCGCCGAGCTGGCCGACTTCGCACTGGGCACCGACACCGGTGGATCGGTGCGTGTGCCCGCCTCATTCTGTGGCCTCTATGGCATGCGCCCGACGCACGGCCGCGTCTCGCTCGACGGGGTGATTCCCTTTGCGCCGAGTTTTGATACGGTAGGCTGGTTTGCGCGCGATGCGAGCACGCTGGCGCGCGTCGGCGCCGTGCTGCTCGACGCGCCGCAAGCGCCGCAGGCGCTGCAACTGCATATCGCCAGCGACGCCTTCGCGCTGCTTGATCCGGCCTGTGCCAGCCACTTGCTGAGCCTCGCGGCCCAGCTGGGCGCAAGCGAAACCATCGAGATTTTCGGCGGGCGCGATGCCGACTGGCTGCGCGCTTACCAGATTTTACAAGGCGCAGAAATCCGCGACAGCCTGGGAGAATGGACCGCCACTTACACGCCGCAGTTCGGCCCAAACATTGCACCGCGCTTTGCGGGGTTGGCGGCGATCGAAGCGGATGAAGTGGCGCACTGGCAGCGCTGGCGCGTCGCACAAGCCGCGCGCCTGTCTCAACTATTGCTGCCGGGTCATGCCGTGCTCGTCCCCAGTTCGCCCTGCCCGGCACTACCCTTGCACAGCGATGGCGAGGCCCTCACACAGTTCTACACGCGTGCGCTGACACTGGGCAGCATCGCCGGTCACGCCGGCCTGCCGCAAATATCGCTGCCATTAGGTAATATTGCGGGCCTGCCGCTGGGTCTGTCGATCATCGGCGCAGCGGGCAGCGATGAATCCCTGATGGCATACTGCAGCCTGCACGCCACCGGCCAGCTCAAGAGACGAGATGCCCAAAACTGAGAAACCCGCTGCAAATACAAAAGCTGTCGCGAAAAAGGCAGACAAGCCTGCTGCGCGCGTGCGGCGCGACCCCGCCAAGACGCGCGCCAGCATCCTGCGCGCAGCGATTGCGGAATTCGCCGCCAAGGGTTTCAGCGGCGCGCGCACCGACACCATCGCACGCCGCGCCAAGACCAATATCCGCATGCTCTACCACTACTTCGGCGGCAAGGATGCGCTGTATGTCTGCGTGCTGGAGGAAGTGCTGGCGCAACTGCGCCACGAGGAATTGCAGCTCGACTTCGACGATGTCGATCCACTCGATGGCATCCTGTCGATGTTCGACTTCATCGACAACCACTTTCTCAAACACCCCGAGCTGCAGCAGCTGCTGGCCTTCGAAAACCTCAACCGCGCGCAGCACCTCAAGCGCTCGACGCGCATTCCACAGATGGCTTCACCGGTGCTCGAACTCCTGCGCAAGCTGCTCAAGCGCGGCGAAGCCAACAAGACTTTCCGACGCGGCATCGACCCACTGCACCTCTACGTCACCATGGTCAGCGTGGTCGACTACGGCAAGTCACACGGCTTCACGCTCTCGCACATCTTCCGCGAAGACCTGTTCACCAGCAGCTGGCAAGCGGATCATCGCGAACAGATGCACCAGATCCTGATCAGCTTCCTGATGCCACCGGCAACGCCCGCCAAGCGCGTCAAACGCGTCAAACGCAAAGCCTGACCCTCCTGCCCTTAAGGCGGCGTTAAGGCGCAGCCTGCATGCTGTGTTCGACCTACTCAGGAGCACAGCATGTCATCACTTGTCAGCGCAGTCCTGCGCACCGCTTGCATGGTGTCCGTACTGGCCAGTGCCATTTCGCCGGCACTGGCCGAAACCCCGCAGCAGATTCTCTCCAGCTACGAAACCGCTGCCCGCAGCCAGACGCCGGCATTCGCTGCGTCCGCCGCGCGCGGCGGCGTGTTCTTCCGCAACAAGCACGGCCATGACTGGTCGTGCTCCAGCTGCCATACCGATAATCCCGCCGCCACGGGCCAACATATCGTCACCGGCAAAACCATCCAGCCGATGGCCGTGGCGGCCAATGCCGAGCGCCTGACGCAGCCGGCCAAGGTTGAGAAGTGGATCACGCGCAATTGCAAGGATGTTGTCGGGCGCGAATGCACGCCCGGCGAAAAGGCCGACGTCGTGGTTTTCCTGATCAACAGCCGCTAAGGACATCAGCATGCATGCCACAACATTCGCTGCGCTGATTGCCGCACTACTCGTATCTGTGTCTGCGCGTGCCGAAGGCGGTAGCCGCGCGCCACTCAATCCACAGTTCCAGCAGGAATGCGGTAGCTGCCACGTGGCCTTTCCGCCGCGCCTGCTCGACGCCAGCGCCTGGCATCAGCTGATGACGAGCCTCAACAAACATTTCGGCAACGATGCCAGCCTCGACGCCCAGACGCGCAGCAGCATTGAAAGCTATCTGCAGCACAACGCCGCCACACGCGAGCGCCTGACGCCCGCTGGCAAGCCGACCCAACGCATCACCGAGACAGCCTGGTTTAAACGCGAGCATGACGAAGTTGGCGCCGCCGTATGGCAGCGCGCCAGCATCAAGCAAGCCAGCAATTGCGCGGCCTGCCACAGCCAGGCTGAGCAAGGCCGCTTCAACGAACACCAGATCCACATTCCCCGTTAAGGAGTCACTCCATGAGCACAGAAACATCGCGCATCCACGTCTGGGATTTACCCACGCGCGTCTTCCATTGGTCCCTCGCGCTATCCTTCACCGGCGCCTATCTCACTTCGGAAGGTGAGCACTGGCGCGCGGTCCACGTCATGTTCGGCTACACCCTGCTGGGGCTGATTGTCTTTCGTGTGCTATGGGGCCTGATCGGCACACGTCATGCACGCTTCGCTTCCTTCGTGACCGGCCCGGCGCGCATCAAAAGCTATCTGCAATCGCTGCGCAAGAATCAGCCCGAACATCACGCCGGCCACAACCCGGCAGGCGCGCTGGCGATTGTGCTGATGCTCGTCGGCGGTCTCGCCACCGTCACGCTGGGGCTGCTCGCCTACAACGATATTGGCCCGGAATGGATCGGCGATGTGCACGCGGTCATCGCCAATTGCATGCTCGCCCTGGTCGGCGTACATATTGCCGGCGTAGTGCTCAGCAGCTACCTGCATCGCGAGAATCTTGCCCGCGCCATGCTTACCGGATACAAGCGCGGCACCGCTGGCGAGGGCATCCGTGGCACCCGGCGTGCCGTCGGTGTGTTGCTGCTGCTGGCCGTGCTGGGTTTCTGGGTCGGCTATGCCTGGACGCAGCCGGGCGTACTACAGGCCTTTACCACGGCACAGTCCGACAGCGGTGATGACGACGATTGAAACCTGCTGCATGACCATCTGCTAAGGTGTGTACGACAATCGGAACCGGACATTCATGCGCATTCTGCTGGTTGAAGATCATCCACTACTTGGTGACGCCGTTCAGGTCAGCTTGCGGCAGGCCGGCTACAGCGTCGACTGGGTGCAGGACGGCGTCGCCGCCGACAGCGCACTGTGCAGCGAGGAATTCGCGGCCCTCGTGCTCGATCTGGGTTTGCCGCGACGCAGCGGGCTGGAGGTGCTGCAAGGCCTGCGCAGCCGTGGCGCGTGCATTCCCGTGATCATCCTCACAGCACGTGACAGCGTCGATGATCGCATTCGCGGTCTCGACTGCGGCGCCGACGATTACCTCGTCAAACCTTTCGACATGGGCGAGCTGGCGGCACGCCTGCGTGCCCTGCTGCGGCGCAGTGCCGGTGGTGCCAGCGCAGCCTTGCACGCGGGCAGCGTATGCCTGGATCCGGCCACGCGCAGCGTCACGCAAGGCGGGCAAGAGGTCAGCTTGTCCGCGCGCGAGTTCTCACGCCTCCACGCACTGCTACTCAATGCCGGCCGCGTGATGAGCAAAGCGCAACTCGAACAGCAGCTTTACGCCTGGGGCGACGAAGTGGAGAGCAACACCATCGAAGTCTTTGTTCATCACCTGCGGCGCAAGCTTGGCGCAGGCTGCATCCGCACCATCCGCGGCGTGGGCTATCTGCTGCCGCGCGATACAGCCGCGACTGACAGCCATGCTTGATTCGCTCAAACGCCGCATCGTCCTGCTCTGCGTACTGGCGCTAGGCGTGATCTGGCTGGGCACGCTGGCCGTCAGCTATCAGGACGCAAGCGCCGAGATGCGCCAGCTGCTCGATGCGCATCTGGCGCAGGCGGTCTCGCTGCTGACGGTGCAATCGGGCGTCGAGCTCGACGAAGTCGACACCGACCATGCACCCGAGCTGCACAAGTACGCGCGCAGTGTCAGCTTCCAGATCTGGCGGCATGGAGAAACACTGGGCGTGCATTCGGCCAATGCACCTGACGAACAGCTTGGCACGCCTGCAGAAGGCTTTTCCGAGCGCAACATTGGCGGCGTGCGCTGGCGCGTATTCAGCGCCTGGGACAGAGAGCACGAAAACCTGATCCAGGTGGGCGAACAGATCGCCACACGTGACCATCTGCTGCGCGAGATGATCGAGCACCTGCTCAAGCCCATGCTGATAGCCCTACCCTTGCTGGCGCTGCTGCTGTGGCTGGCCGTGCGGCTCGGGCTGCGCCCGCTTGATCACGTGACAGCGGACATCGCACGTCGTGATCCGCAACAGCTCGACGCCGTCGAACTGCACGGAGCGCCGACCGAAGTGCGCCCGCTGCTCTCGCAGCTCAATCTGCTGTTTGCGCGCATTGCCGAATCCCTGGCTAACACGCAGCGCTTCACCGCAGATGCGGCTCACGAGCTGCGGACCCCCTTGGCGGCGATCCGCGCGCAAGCGCAGGTCGCTTCGCTCAGCACCGACACCAACCAGCAGCAGCACGCGCTGCGGCAAGTGGTGCAAGGCAGTGACCAGGCAACGCGCCTCATCGAGCAATTGCTGACGCTGGCCCGCCTTGATGCCGATGCGACACCAGTGCTGGAAGAGACGGCAATACGCGCACTGCTTGCCGAATCCATCGCCGACATCGCCGCGACGGCCATCGCCAAGGATGGCGAGATTGCGCTGGAAGACGGCGAGGAGTTCACTCTTTGCGTACAGCCGGGCTTGATCCGCATCCTGCTGCGCAACCTGCTCGACAACGCGATCCGCTATAGCCCGCCGGGCAGCGAGATCAGCGTCTGCGTGCATGCCGAAGACATGCAGCTGCTGATTGATGTGTGTGACAGCGGCCCGGGCATACCGCCCGATCAGCGCGAACGCGTGTTCGACCGCTTTCATCGCGTGCTTGGCAGCGGTCAATCCGGCAGCGGATTGGGCCTTTCCATCGCACAAAGCATTGCGCAGCTGCACGGCGGACAGATCAGCCTGCATGCTGGCCCTCAAGGACGTGGCCTGTTGGTGCGCACGCACTTGCCGCGACGCCCCCGGACAGCGGAGCGTCGCGCAAGCAGCAGTTAATTCACCGCAGCAATGAAGCTCTGCAGCTCAGGCGTTTTGGGATTGGCGAACAGCTCTTTCGGATCGCCGCTCTCATGCACCTTGCCCTGGTACATGAACACCAGCTTGTTGCCGACATCACGCGCAAAGCGCATCTCGTGCGTCACCATGATCAGGGTCATACCTTCGGCGGCCAGCTGCTTGACCACCGCCAGCACTTCGTTGACCAGCTCGGGGTCGAGCGCCGAGGTGATCTCGTCACAGAGCAGCACTTTGGGTTGCATCGCCAGCGCACGGGCAATCGCCACCCGCTGTTGCTGACCACCGGAGAGCTGATCGGGGAAGGCGTCGAACTTCTCGGCCAGGCCGACCTTGAGCAGCATCGCACGCGCAATCGCCTCGCAATCGGCAGGCGCAGTCTTCTTCACCACCTGTGGCGCCAGCATGACGTTCTGGCCAACCGTCAGATGCGGGAACAGGTTGAACTGCTGGAAGATCATGCCGACCTTCTGGCGCAGTGCGCGCAGATCGGTCTGGCCGGCGCGCAAGCGCTCGCCGTCGACTTCGATGAGACCATCGTCGATGGTTTCCAGCCCGTTGATCGAGCGCAGCAAGGTGCTCTTGCCCGAGCCGCTGCGACCGATGATGGCCACCACGTCGCCCTGCTGGATACGCAGATCGATCCCCTTGAGGACGTGGTTGTTGCCGAAATGCTTATGAACCGCGTCAATGCGAACCAGGGGCGTTGGCATGATGGAATTTCCTTTCGAGACTTGCCGCATAGAGCGACAGCGGATAGCAGAGAATGAAGTAACCCAGCGCCACCAGGCCATAGACCAGGAAGGGTTTGAAGGTTGCGTTGGAGAGCATCGAACCGGTCTTGGTCAGCTCGGCAAAACCGATGATCGAGGTCACCGCCGTGCCCTTGACCACCTGCACCGAGAAGCCCACCGTCGGCGCCACCGCGATGCGCAGCGCCTGCGGCAGGACCACGTAGCGCATCTGCTCCACCCAGGTCATGGCCAGGCTGGCCGAGGCCTCCCACTGGCCTTTCGGAATCGCTTCGACACAACCGCGCCAGATTTCGGCCAGGTAGGCGCTGGTGAACAGCGTCAGCCCCAGGGCCGCAGCAAGCCAGGGCGGCACATCGATGCCGAGCAAGGCGATGCCGAAGAAGATCAGGAACAGCTGCAGCAGCAAGGGCGTGCCCTGAAACAGCTCGATGTAGCCACGCATGCTCTTACGCAGCCAGGGCTTGTGGCTGATCCGTGCGGCCAGCACCAGCAGCCCGGCGATCCCGCCCAGCACGAAAGCCGTCAGCGACAAACCGATGGTCCATGCAGCGCCTGTGCCGAGGTTGCGGATGATGTCCCACAGCGTGAATTCATTCATCATTTGGCGACCCTCCGGGCAACAAAGCGATCACCCAAGCGGTTGAGCAGCCAGCGCACGCCGAAAGCCAGAAACAGGTACATGATGGCCACGGTGATATAGGTCTCGAAGGCGCGGAAGTTGCGCGACTGGATGAAGTTCGCGGCAAAGGTGAGTTCTTCGGCCGAGATCTGCGAACACACCGAGGAGCCGAGCATGACAATGACAATCTGGCTGGTCAGCGCCGGCCAAACCTTTTGCAGCGACGGCCGCAGCACGATATGGAAGAACACCTGCCGGCGCGTCATCGCCAGCGATGCAGCCGCTTCGAGCTGACCACGCGGCACGGCCTGGATGCCGGCGCGGATGATCTCGGTGGAATAAGCGCCCAGATTGACCACCATGGCAATGATCGCCGCCGTCCACTCATCGAGCTTGACGCCCAGGGCAGGCAAGCCGAAAAAGATGAAGAACAGCTGGACGAGGAAAGGCGTGTTGCGGATCAGCTCCACATACACCCCGAACAAGGTATTGAACGGCTTCAGCCGCCAGGCCCGCGACACCGCGCCGCAGACCCCCAGGCTGACGCCGAGGCTGGCACCCACGGCGGTCAGGCCAAGGGTGTGCACCGCGCCGCTCAGGAGCTGGCCGGAATACGGCAAGACTGCCGCGAAATCGAAGTGATAAGCCATGCCGGCTCCTTCATGAAGACACAGGGGCGCCTGCCGCAGCAGGCGCTCGGAGTGCTGGCTTACAGATCAGCCGGCAGCGGGTTGTGCAGCCACTTCTTGGCGATTTCGTTGAGCGCGCCACTCTTCTTGGCCTTGGCGATGGACTCGTTGACCTTCTCCAGCAGCGCGGCTTCACCCTTGTTGACGCCGACATAACAGGGCGAGTTCTTGATCAGGAACTTCGGTGTCAGCGGACGCAGACGAGTCAGCTCGTTGAGCGAGGCAGCGACCACATTGCCGGTTGCCGCCAGCTGGGTCTGACCGGAGAGATAGGCCGAGATGGTCGAGTTGTTGTCTTCGAAGCGCTTGATGACGGCCGTCGGCGGCGCGATCTTGCTCAGCTCCAGATCTTCGACCGAACCACGCGTCACGGCGATGGTCTTGCCGGCGAGATCCGCCGCCGCCGCCACCTTGACGTCAGCCGGTCCGAACACGCCGTTGTAGAAAGGTGCGTAGGCCGCCGAGAAGTCGATCACCTTTTCGCGGTCCGGATTCTTGCCCAGGCTGGAGATGACGATGTCAGCCTTGCCGGTGGTGACGAAGGGGATGCGGTTGGCGCTGGAAACCGGAATCAGCTCCAGCTTGACGCCCAGATCCTTGGCGATCAGCGCGCCCATGTCGATGTCGTAGCCCTTGGGCTTCATGTCGCTGCCCACCGTACCGAAGGGCGGGAAATCCTGCGGCACGGCCACGCGCAGCACGCCGGCCTTCTTGACGTCAGCCAGCACATCGGCTTGCGCCACGCTGGCGCCGAGCATGGCCAGGCTCAGCGCGGCAATTGCAGAAAAACGGAAAAGATGACGACGGTTCATGGTCAGGCTCCTGTGAAAACTCATGCAGTAAGGGGGGTAATCGAAATGTGCGGCGCGCTGCCCGGAGCCGAAGACTCCAGCAAGGGGAGTTCCAGCTTCAGACCGACGCGCGCCGCGGCGCTGGCAATATGCAGACGCATCAAACGATGGGCGGCTGCGGTGTCGTGGGCGATGACCGCCTCCAGCACGGCGCGATGCTCATGCGCAGGCATCCATTCGCTGTCCGGATCGGCAAAGGGCAGGCGCAGGCTGTGTGCGATGGGCGCTTCGAGCGAGTGAATGACGCTGGCCAGCATGGCATTGCCGGCAATCTCGGCAATCGCCAGATGGAAGGCCAGGTCCGCCTCCGAGGCGGCGAGCAGATCCGGGCGGCGCAGCGCTTCTTCCATCGCCTGCTGGATCTCGCTCAGGCGCTGCAGATCAGCTGCTTGCGCAGATTGCGCGGCCAGCGCTGCTGCGCCGGGCTCGACGATGGCGCGAAACTGGAAGACGACCTGTGGATCGTCGAACATCGGCGAGTTGGGTAGTTCGGCCGTGGCGCGCCCGGCGCCGTCGGTGACGAAAACGCCCTTGCCCGGCTGGATGTGCAGCATGCCTAGCGCCTCCAGCGTGGACACGGCCTCACGCAGGGCGCTGCGGCTGATGCCCAGCGAGGCGGCGAGCGCGCGCTGACCCGGCAGCATCGCGCCACGGGCGAACTGTCCTTCCTGGATCTGGCGTTGCAAAGCGCGGGCAGCAGTGCTGGAAATTTTCGGCATCTTCAAGCGGTCAGGCGGTCCACTGGTTGGACCGGTCAGACCAGCTAGAGCATCAGCTATGCCAGAACTTCAAAAATCCGCCGAAAATACTTCTAAGCCATTGCTGTAAAAGGCTTTGCGTTTCCCACATGAACACCGCAACACGCGCCACCCAAAGCGTCCGCAAGCACCATGCGCACTATCCGGGTGCAAGAATGCAGCCGCGCAAGGCGCTCAATCACGCGCTACTGGGCGCGCTGCATCGCTGCTCCACTCGCTCCATGAACCGGGGTAGAGCGCTGCACCGGAAAGGCCCGCCACCTCCATCGCCAGCAGGTTGTGGCAAGCCGTGACCCCCGAGCCACACTGGCCGATGACCGCTTCAGGTGCATAGTCGCCCAGCACCGCCAGCCATTCACTGCGCAACTGGGCGGGCGGCTTGAACAGGCCGTCTGCCGCCAGATTGTCTTTGAAGAAGCGGTTGCGCGCCCCGGGAATGTGCCCGGCCTGCGCGTCGAGGGTTTCGTTTTCGCCACGGAAGCGATCCGGCGCACGCGCATCGACCACCAGCTCTGCGGCGGCGTGCAGATTGGCCAGCACCTCACTGACCGAGCGCGTCCTGACCAGGGGCGCCCGACGCTGGAACGATGCCGGGGCAAGGTCCGCGGCAGGCCCCGCCTGCAGCGCACCGCCCGCCGCCAGCCAGGCTTGCCAGCCGCCATCGAGCACGCTCACCGCTTCATGACCGAGCCAGCGCAGCATCCACCACAAGCGTGCGGCATACATGCCGCCTTGCGCATCGTAGGCGATCACATGGGTCTCCGTGGCTATGCCTTGCGCAGCCAGACGCGCGACAAACAGATCAGGATCAGGCAGCGGGTGGCGGCCATTGCGCCCTGTTTTGGGTCCGGAGAGATCTTCATCCAGATGCAGGAAGCGCGCGCCGGGAATATGCCCGGCCAGATACGCCGCACGCCCGGCCTCGGGCGCCTGCAGATCGTGGCGCACATCCACCAAGCAGTACTGCGCTGAAGGCAGCGCCTGCAAGGCCGCCACGGACAACAAGGGACTGACTGAACTTTGCATGACAGACCTCACCAATGGAAAAACTATGCAACGCCGCTGCTTTTACCCAACTTTACGCCGGGCTCACACAAATTCACGCTGCGCGCGTCGTTGACGCAAACATCAACACAGTACTCGCCCCGGCCGCCGGACAATTCTAAATGGAGTCAGCTCATGGTTACCTCAGTCTCTTCAAGTACCAGCAGTAGCAGTATCAGCGCCAGCAGTAGCAGCGACAGCAGCAGCCAGATCAAGACCCTGGAAAAACAGCTCAAAACCTTGAAAAAGGAACTGTCCGACCTCGAAAAAGAGGAAACCAGCGAGGCCAATACGAAAAAGGCCGAAGCGCTGCAAAAGCAGATCGATGCCATCCAGGCGCAGATTGCACAGCTCAGGGAGCAGGAAGCGCAAGCCCGTGCCCAGGCGCAACAACGTGCTGCGCAAGAAAAGGTGGCCGAAAAGCAGACTGCCAGCAAGAGCGCCAACAACACCTCGGCGCTGGGCAACTACGTCGACGAACTGGCCTGAGATCGGTGCGCAGCCATCGATACGGGCGGCAAAGCGCTTCACAAGCGCACAGCTGCCCTGTAGGCTGATGGCCATTCTGTTGACCGGGCGCCGTGCTGGCGTGCGCCAGCCACGTGACACCGAGCTTCATCGACTTCCTGCACTTCGATTATCTGAGCTGGCTCACCGACATGGGTGAGAGCGGCATGATCGTACCGCTCAGCTGCGCGCTGTTGATCGTGCTCTGGCGCGTCGAATCAGCGCGCGCAGCCTGGCTGTTCGGGCGCAGCATGCTGATGGCAACGCTGGGCATCATCGCACTCAAACTGTTTTTCATGTGTGTGGGCGAGCGCCTGGGCAGCAGCATCGTCTCGCCCAGTGGCCATGCCTGCATGTCGAGCAGCTTTTACGGTCTGTGTGCCTGCCTGTTCTGGGCGCGCCAGCGCAATGTCCTGGGCATGCTCGGCATACTGGGCGCCGCCGCGCTGATCGTGGCCATCGCCGTATCGCGCGTGCAGATCGAGGCCCATTCCGTGCCCGAGGTCCTGCTCGGCAGCGGACTCGGGCTGCTGTCCGTAGCCCTCTTCGCCTTCGCCTATCTGCGCCAACCACCGGCACCGCTGCGCCAGGCCGGCGTCATGCTGTTCCTGCTGCCGGTGTGCCTGCTCAGCTACGGTTTGAGTTTTCCGGGCGAAGAACTGTTGCGCAGCGCCGTACCCTGGTTGCGCAGCAATCTGTGTTGCACGAGCTAAGTGCCGTTCAAGCACTGAGCGCCGCAGCTTGCGAACGCCCCGCGCAGGGCAGACGTACACAGACGCTGAGGCCACCGCTATCGCCATTGCGCGCGCTGACGCGGCCGCCATGGGCGATGATCGCGCGGCGCACGATGGACAAGCCCAGGCCAAAGCCGGTGCTACCACTCTCACCACGCACAAAGGGCTCGAAAATGTGCTCCAGCACATCAGGCGCCACCCCGGGCCCTTGGTCACTGACCTCCAGCACCAGCTCGTCAGCCGCTGCATCCATAGTCAAATCGACGCGCACGCATTGCGCGGCCGAGGAAAAGCGCAGGGCATTGCGCAGCAGATTGTCGAGTGAGCGACGCATCAGCTCGGTGCTACCACGCAGGATTGGCCATTCCTGTGTGATGCCATTGTCTTCCAAATTGGTCGCAATCTGCACACCCGAGCGCAGCGCCTCGAAGCGCGCATCGCTGATCACATGCAGAACCAGGCCTGCCAGATCGAAGTAATCGTCCAGCACCGGTGCGCCGCTTTCAATACGCGACAAAGCCAGCAGGCTGCCAACCAGCTCGTCCAGGCGATGAGCCTCTGCCTCGATGCGCGCCAGCGTCTCTTCGACGCGCTGCGGCTGGCTGCGTGCCAGCTCGGCTGCCACATGCAGACGCGCCAGCGGCGAACGCAGCTCATGTGAGACATCGTGCAGCAGCTGCTCGCGCGACCTGACCAGCTGCTCCAGCTGCGTCGCCATGCTGTCAAAGTCAGCGGCCAGATCAGCGATCTCGTCACGCCGTCCGCCCATGCCCGGCTGCAGACGTGTCGCAAACTCGCCCTTGGCCAGACGCGCAAAGCCTGCGCGCAGCACCTGTACCGGCCGCGTCAGATGCCAGGCCAGCGCAGCGCTGAACAGCAAGCCGAATACCGCGCAGAGCCACAGCATCGGCGGCGGGAAATCGAACGGCCCCGGCAATGGACCCAGCATTTCACGAATGTCGGGCTGATACTGCAGACGCTGGCGGCTGCCGTCCGGCAAGCTCACCTCGCGTGCAAAGGCCCTCGCCGGCAAGGCCTGTGACAGCGGCACGCGCTGCAACTGCGCACGACGCGTCGCCGGCCAGGTTTGCAACAGCGCCTGCAGGCCAGCCTCGCCGCCAAAGTGCAAGGCACTACTCGCGGCATCGAGCACATAGCCCGCCTGCAACTGCTCCAGCCGTGATTCACGCGGCTTGTGCGGCGCATCGATGAAGATCAGCAGCAGCCATACGCCCTCGGTAATCAACAGGAAGGTCAGCCAGAAGGCAAAAAGAATCTTCCAGAACAGGCGCCGCTTCATGTGCTCAGCTCCAGCCGGTAGCCGATACCGCGCACCGTCTCGATCTGCACTGCCGTGGCACCGGCCGCCTGCAGCTTCAGGCGCAGATTGCTGACGTGCACATCGATGCTGCGGTCATAGGCTTCGCGCTTGCGCCGCAATACCTGCTCGCACAGCTCGTCCTTGCTCAGCACCCGTCCAGCGGCGCGCAGCAACAACTCCAGCAGCTGAAATTCCGATGCGGTGAGTTCCACGTTTTGCCCGCCCCAGCTGACGCGATGCTGCGCGCTGTGCAGACTGAGCAGGCCCAACACCAGCTCATCGGGCGGCGGCGCGTCCTGGCTGCGCGAGCGCCGCAATACGGCGCGCAAACGCGCCAGCAACTCACGCGGATAGCAGGGCTTGGGCAGGTAATCATCGGCGCCCATTTCCAGTCCCAGCACGCGTTCGACGTTGTCGCCTTTGGCAGTGAGCATGATCACCGGCAGGTAGGCACTGGAGCGGCGCAGGGTACGCAAGACATCCAGCCCGCTCATGCGCGGCAGCATCACATCGAGGATCACCGCAGCGAAGCGTCCGGACAGCGCTGCCTCGACGCCGCGCTCGCCCGTCAGCGCGACGCTTACGCGAAACCCTTCAGACTCAAGGTATTCCTTGAGCATCTCGCCGAGCCCTACGTCATCGTCGACCAGCAAAATCTCCATCAGCTCTCCCCCTGATCTGCCGCTGTCGCGCGGTTTTGCTGCTACGCGCAGCTGCGCAATTTTGCATGGTCCTTACATCCTGAGCGCAGGCTTTACGTTTTCTTTACATGTTCCTTTCCCGTCCTTAACCGCAGAAGCTTGCGCAACCGATCAGAATGAAGGCTGTCCATACCTTGCTGCCTGGCCTTGAGAATGAAGCTCCCTCGCAAGAAAGTCCTGCTTTTCGGCGGCCTCGCCGCGTTGCTCGCCCTTGTCGGCGCGCTGCTTTACCGCACGGTCTTTGCACCGCCACCGCCGCCACCCTATGTCACCGCTACGGTCAGCCGCAGCGATATCGAGGATTCGGTGATTGCCACCGGCACCATCCAGTCCTATCGCCAGGTCAATGTCGGTGCACAGGCGTCCGGCCAGATCAAATCGCTCAAGGTCGCGCTGGGCGATACCGTCAAGCAGGGCCAGCTGGTGGCCGAGATCGATTCGCTGACCCAGCAGAACTCCCTGCGCAATGCCGAGGCCGCCTTGCAGAACAGCGAGGCACAGCTAGGTGCCAAGCAGGCACTTCTACGCCAGTACGAGCTGGCGCTCAAGCGCCAGAGCGAGATGCTCGCCGCCAATGCCAGCACACGCGAAGCCTACGAAGAGGCCGAAGCCAACCTGGCGACCACGCAGGCCGATATTGCCGCGCTCAAAGCGCAGATCACCCAGGCCAAGATCACGGTCGATACCGCCCGCCTGACCCTGGGCTATACGCGCATCACCGCGCCGATGGATGGCACGGTGGTCGCCATCATCAACAAGGAAGGGCAGACGGTAAACGCCAGCCAGAGCACGCCAACGATCATCATTCTGGCGCGCATGGACAAGGTCACCGTCAAGGCCGAAATCAGCGAGGCCGACGTACCGCGCGTCAAGCCAGGCCAGGCGGTGTATTTCAGCATCCTGGGAGATCCGCAGACACGCTATCGCAGCACCATTCGCGCCATCGAGCCGGCGCCCTCTTCGATCAGCGACTCCGCCAGCACCAGTACAACCACGACCACCACCAGCACCTCGTCGACGGCCATTTACTACAACGGCCTGCTCGATGTGCCCAACCCCGACGGCACCTTGCGCATCTCGATGACTACCGAGGTCCACATCGTGCTGGCGCAAGCCAAAGGGGTCTTGAGCATTCCGGCCACCGCACTGGGCGAACGTGACGCTCAGGGTGCTTACACGGTCAGCGTGGTGGATCGCGAAGGCCGCGCGCAGCCGCGCAAAGTGCACATTGGCCTCAACAACAAGCTTAGCGCCGAAGTGCTCGATGGCTTGCAGGAAGGCGAACGCATCGTGCTGAGCGAAGGCAGTACCACGCTGAGCACCAGCAGCACGCGGCGGCCCGGCCCGCCGCCGATGATGTAAGCAGGCACCGCGTCCATGACCGCACTGCTTGAACTGCGCGACGTCTGTCGCGACTACCCGGCCGGCGAACAGCGCCTGCGCGTGCTCGATCACGTCAATCTGCGCATCGACGCGGGCGAGATGGTGGCTATCGTCGGCGCCTCCGGCTCGGGCAAGTCGACGCTGATGAACATCCTCGGCTGCCTGGACCGACCGAGCGAAGGCAGCTATCGCGTCGCTGGCCGCGAAACCGGACAGCTGCTGGCCGACGAGCTGGCCGAGCTGCGTCGCGAGCACTTCGGCTTCATCTTCCAGCGCTACCACCTGCTGCCCGACCTCGATGCCGTCGGCAATACCGAAGTCCCCGCCATCTACGCCGGCAAGGCGCGGGACGCGCGTCAGCAGCGCGCCCGCGCGCTGCTCGAACGGCTCGGCATGGGCGAGCGCCTGCGCCACCGCCCAGGCCAGCTCTCCGGCGGCCAGCAACAGCGCGTCAGTATCGCCCGAGCCCTGATGAATGGTGGCCAGGTGATCCTCGCCGACGAGCCCTCCGGCGCGCTGGACAGTCACAGCGGCCTGGAAGTGATGAAGCTGCTCGGCGAACTGCATGCCGAAGGCCACACCGTCATCATCGTCACCCACGACATGCAGGTCGCCGCGCATGCCAAACGGATCATCGAGATCCGCGACGGACGCATCATCGCCGACCGGAGCAGCGCAGCGGACGACACAGCCGCATCGCAACCCCCTGCGCAAGACTTCAAGGCGGCCGCGCCTGCTGCAGCGAACTGGCAGGCGACGCGCGATCGCCTGGGTGAAGCATTGCGCATGTCGGTGCTGGCGCTGGTCAGCCATCGCCTGCGCAGCTTCCTGACCATGCTCGGCATCATCATCGGCATTGCCTCGGTGGTCTCGGTGGTGGCGCTTGGACAAGGCACGCGCGAGCGCATCCTCAAGGACATCTCGGCGATGGGCACCAACACCATCGATGTCTATCCCGGCAATGACTTCGGCGATCAGCGCTCCGGCGCGGTGCGCACCCTGGTGCCCAGCGATGCCCAGGCGCTGGCCGAGCAAGCCTATGTCGACAGCGTCACGCCTAGTGTGTCGAGCACTCTGGTGGCGCGCTATGGCAACGTCGCGGCGAGTGCTCAGGTCAGCGGCGTCGGCACGCAATACTTCCGCGTGCGCGGCCTCAAGATGGCCGAGGGCAGCGCCTTTGACACGCGCAGCGAGCAGAGTCTGGCGCAGGAGGTGGTGATCGACGACAACACGCGCAGCAAGCTGTTCGGCAAGCAACAACGCGTGCTCGGTGAAATCATCCTGCTCGGCAAGGTACCGATGCGCGTGATTGGTGTCACCAAGAAGCAGGAAAGCGGCTTCGGCAACAACAGCAGTCTCAACATCTGGACGCCCTACACCACGGCAATGGGTCGCCTTACCGGCCAGGCCTATCTGAAGAGCATTACCGTGCGGGTGCGCGACGGCGTATCCACGTCAGCCGCCGAGCAGGGCATCATCAAGCTGCTGAGCCTGCGTCACGGTCGCAAGGATGTATTTACCTTCAATTCCGACAGCATACGTCAGACGATCGAAAAAACAACCGCAGCCATGACCCTGCTGGTCTCGCTGATCGCCGTGATCTCGCTCGTGGTCGGCGGTATCGGCGTGATGAACATCATGCTTGTTTCAGTGACCGAGCGCACCGGCGAGATTGGCGTACGCATGGCCGTCGGCGCACGGCAGAGCGACATCATGCAGCAGTTCCTGATCGAGGCCGTGCTGGTCTGCCTGGCCGGCGGTATGCTGGGCGTCGCGCTGGCAGGCTGTGTCGGCGTGCTGGTCAGCAAAGTCAGCACAGACTTCAGCATGGTCTATTCGGCCTGGTCGATCATCGCCGCCTTCGCCTGCTCCACCCTGATTGGCCTGGTCTTCGGCTTCATGCCGGCGCGCAATGCCGCGCGGCTCAACCCGATCGATGCCTTGTCACGAGAATGAACATGACGCTTCGCCCCCTTCCGCTGGCCCTGTTACTGGCCTTGAGCCTGAGTGCCTGCACGACACTCGGCATCCACAGCAGCTACACCACGCCGGCCGCCCAGATCGCGCCGCAGTGGCAATACGCCAAAGATGCGCCCTCAGGCAATGCCGTCGCCGTCACGCAAGCCTGGTGGCAAGCCTTTGGCGATCCGGCGCTGAATGCCCTGATCCAGCAAAGCCTGGCGCGCAACAATGATCTGGCCGCCGCCACGCTGAAACTGCAGCGCGCGCGCCTGCAAGCCGGGCTCAGCGCCGAAGCACTCACGCCGACGCTCAGTGGCAGCCTGGGCACATCGACCCAGAGCTCGCTGCGCGAGCAGGGCAGCACCAGCCGCAGCGCCAGCGCACAGCTGCAAGCGGCCTGGGAAATCGATCTGTGGAACAAGCTTGGCAGCCAGCGCGACGCCAGCAACTGGGAAGCACAGGCCAGCGCGCAGGACCGCGAGAGCACGGCGCTGTCGCTGAGCGGCAGCATGGCGCGCCTGTACTGGCAGCAAGCCTATCTTGCCGAACGCATCCGCCATAGCGAGGACAGCGTCGCCTATGCCCAGCGCACGCTGGATCTGGTGCGCAGCAAACAAACCGCCGGCGCCGCATCGGGGCTGGATACCTTGCAGGCCGAACAAAGCCTGGCCAGCCAGCAAGCGTCCCACACCCAGCTGATACAACAGCGCAATGAAGCACTTAACTCATTGGCCCTGCTGCTCGACGGTGACGCGCCCGTCGCGCCCCTGCCTGCGCAATTGCCGCAAAGTGCCCTGCCTGCCGTGGACGCCGGTCTGCCGGCCAGCCTGCTCGCCAATCGGCCTGATCTGCGCGCTGCCGAGCTGCGCTTGCGCAGTACCCTGGCGACCGCCGACGCCACGCGCGCCAGTCTCTACCCGGCACTGACCCTGACCGGTACGCTGGGCAGCAGCAGCGATACGCTGCGACACGTGATGGAAAATCCGCTCGGTAGCCTGGCCAGCAATCTGAGCCTGCCTTTTCTGCAATGGACCACGACCCAGCTGAACATCAAGGTCGCCCAAGCTGACTATGACATTGCCGTGGTCAATTTCCGCCAGACGCTCTACACCGCGCTGGGAGACGTCAACAATGCCTTGTCGGCGCGCCAGCAGTACGCCGCGCAGGCGCAAGCGCTGCAAACCTCACTCAAGGCAGCGCGTGAAATCGAACGGCTCTATGAAGTGCGCTACCGCGCCGGTGGTGCAACTCTGCAGTCCTGGCTGGACGCGCAGGAAACGCGCCGCACGGCCGAGAACGCGCTGGCCGAGAACCATTACAACCGGCTGAGCAATCATGTCAGCCTGGTGCTGGCCCTCGGCGGCAGTGCGACTCTCGATGCGCCCTGAAACTCAGCGCAGCACGGGCGCCGGAAAGTGCTCGTGCCAGTGACGGGCGATGTCCACACGGCGGCATACCCATACACGGTCATGCCGCTCGATGTAGTCGAGGAATTTCTGCAGTGCGCGCAAGCGCCCCGGACGACCGAGCAGGCGGCAGTGCATGCCGATGCTGAGCATCTTTGGTGACTCTTCGCCCTCGGCGTACAGCACATCGAAACTGTCGCGCAGATAGGTGAAGAAATCCTCGCCTTGCGAATAGCCTTGCGGCAGGCTGAAGCGCATGTCATTGACGTCAAGCGTATAGGGTACGATCAGCTGCTGTGCCATGAAGCCGTCGCTCTTTTGCACGGGCAACCAGAACGGCAGGTCATCACCGTAGTAATCGCTGTCGTAGAGGAAGCCGCCGTAGTCGGCCACCAGGCGATGCGTATTCGGTGAGTCACGTCCGGTGTACCAACCCAGCGCACGTTCGCCGGTGAGGCGCTCGATGATTTCCATCCCGATGCGCATGTGTTCGCGCTCGGTCGCCTCGTCGATGTTCTGGTAGTGAATCCAGCGCCAGCCATGGCAGGCGATTTCGTGGCCGAGTTCCTTGAACGCCGCGGTCAGCTCGGGATGCCGCTCAAGCGCCATCGATACACCGAACACGGTCAGCGGCAGGCCACGCTTTTCGAACTCGCGCAGCAGGCGCCACACGCCGACACGCGAGCCATATTCGTAGATCGACTCCATTGACATGTGGCGATCGGCGAAGGCTGGCGGATTGAACATCTCGGAGAGGAACTGCTCGCTGCCAGCGTCGCCATGCAGCACGCTGTTTTCGCCGCCCTCCTCGTAGTTGAGGACGAATTGCACGGCGATCCTCGCCTTGCCCGGCCAGTTGGCATGCGGCGGATTGCGACCATAACCGATGAGGTCGCGCGGATAATTTTTGTCCATTTTCTCGAGCCCTTGTGAGACCGGCGTCATGCTGCGCGCACGACGCCTCAAGCGGGCAACCTTATCTTATTTAGCACCCGCGAGATACCAGGCGCCGATCTTGGCGCGCTCCTCGTCGGTCATGCCGGTAACGTTGCCCAGCGGCATGTTCTTGAGCTGTACCGAGCGCTCGTACACGCGCTGGGCGAACTGCTTGACGCGCTCCGGCGTATCGAGTTTCACGCCAGCTTGCGCCACCGGCATGATGCTCGGCTTGTCGGCGTGGCAAGCGCTACAGCGCGCCTGCGCGATGGCCGCAATCTCCGTCAGGCTGGGCGCAGCTTGGGTGCTATCAACCTGCTGATGCTTCGGCGCAATCCACACCAGCACGGCGAGAATGATCGCCATGCCCACAATCGGGAACTCCCAGCGATAGACGCCCTTGTGACGCAGATTGAAAAAGTGACGGATCAGCACACTGCCGAGCATGATCAGCATCAGCACCAGCCAGGCATGCGGATGGTTGTAGGTGCTGGCGTAGTGGTTGCTGATCATCGCGAACAGCACCGGCAGGGTCAGGTAGTTGTTGTGGTAGCTGCGCTGCTTGGCGCGCTTGCCCCAGATCGGGTCAACCTCACCACCGAGCTTCATCGTCGCCACCTGCTTGCGCTGCGCCGGGATGATCCAGAAGAACACATTGGCGCTCATCGTCGTGGCGATCATCGCGCCGACATGGATGTAGGCCGCTCGGCCGGACAGCAGATGGGTCAGCACATAGGCCACCACCGTCACAAAGGCCACGTAGATGATTGCAAACAGCAACTGGCTGCGTTCGATCAGCACCCGTGCGAGCTGGTCGTAGACCACCCAGCCAATCACCAGCGTACCCAGGCCGATGCCGACCGACTGCAAGGGCGTGATCGCCGAGATGCTCGGGTCGACCATGTAGGTCGATGCCTGAAAGTAATACAGCACCGAGATCAGCAGGAAGCCGGTAATCCAGGTGGAATACGAAGGCCAGAAGAAAAAGTGCAGGTCCTCCGGCAGCGTCTTGGGCGCATTGGTGTATTTCTGCGGATTGTAGAAACCGCCGCCGTGCATGGCCCACATTTCACCGCCGACGCCCGCTTCCTTGAGCTTGGGGTCGGTTGGCGGTTTGAGGCTGTTGTCCAGATAGACGAAGTAGAACGAAGCGCCGATCCAGGCGATGCCGACGATCAGATGCAACCAACGCAGCAGCATGCTGACGGCGTCGATAAGGTAAGAAGTATCCACGTGTGACTCCCTTGAAACAGGCCCCGCTTGGTGTGTTGGGGGCCCACACGACCCGGCTCAACCCGATTTCGTCGTGTCTTGTGTGAAGCACGCATCGCGCCCGCGCCTGCGCGCGCCGATGCCTGCTTCAAATACCTGTGTCCTGCGCTCAGCTGCCGCGGTAGGTGCTGTAACTCCAGGGCGAAACCAGCAGCGGTACGTGGTAGTGCGCGGTGGCATCGGCAATGCCGAAGTCCAGCGTCACCACGTCGAGGAAGGGCGGCTCCGACTGCGTCGTGCCGCGCGCGCCAAAATAGTCCGCCACCTCGAAGCGCAAGGAATACTTGCCGGGCAACATCTGATCGGCCTGCAGCAAAGGGGCATCGCAGCGGCCATCGGCATTGGTGCGGCCACTCACGATGGGGCTCGACTCGCCGGCACGATAGAGGGCAAAGCCCATATTGGCGGCCGGACAGCCGTTAGCGGTATCGAGCACATGTGTAGTCAGGCGGCCCATAGCTTTTCTTGCTCCAGATTGCGTGATTCGATTATAGGGACGCTACCCGCTCAGCAGTTGAATAGAGCCTATCGCAGGCCGGGCATAGTGAGCCCCTATCCGCGCAAAAACTCGCGCAAAACATCAGAGACGCCGCTGTACTGCGCGCCGTCGCGATCTGCGTCCGCACATCCTGCAGCAGCACTGGCTTGCAAGGCACGCGCCGCAGCACTGACGCTGTCGACCACCGCCAAACCAAGCTCTTCAGCCAATACATCCCCCAGCCCCGCCAACGCGGCGCCGCCGAGCACGATGGCATCGACAGGCTGGGCCTCCATGATCTGCAGGCACAGTTCGCCCAACACCTGCCGTGCGTAATCCGGTCGCGCAGCGAGCTCGGCACCGGACGCCGGCACGATGCGGATATCGGCCAGCTGCGCGGCCAGGCCGGCAGCCTGGGCGCGGCGCTGCAGGATCGCCGGCCAGCGCTGTCCGCCGGTGACGATGGCAAAGCGCCCGTAGCGGGCGGCCTCCTGCATCGCCGCTTCGGCCAGGCCGATCACCGGCACGCCGGCCAACTCGCGCAGCGCTTCGATGCCCGGATCACCAAAGCAGCCAATCAATACCGCATCGCATTGCCCGGCATGCGGTGCGAAGGCATCGAGACAGGCGTGCGCAGAAATGGCGTAGCTGGCCTCCGACGCAATGTAATCGGCACCGAAACGCGCCGTCGCGCGCAGCAACTGCCAATCGGCAGGCAGATGCGAGGCGATGTGATCACTGAGGATCTGCGTGACCTTGTCTGAGGTATTCGGATTGATGATCAGTGCGCGTGGCATCGTCGGTTAGGGCGCGAACAGGGTTTCGAGATCCGCACTGTCCGGTTCGTCGCTGACGAAGTGCAGGTTGCGTTCGAGTTGGGCGAGATGGCGCTTCATCAGCGATTTGGCGCTGCGCACATCGCCCGCATTCATCGCCGCCAGCAACTCGGTGTGCGCCTCGCAGCCACAACCGGGCGCATGCGCGGGTGCGCTTTCGTAAGTCATGAGGATCAGCGAGGTGCGCGAGATCAGCTCACGCAGCATCTTCTCCAGCGTGCGATTGGCGGCGATGGCCGCAATCGTCAGATGAAAATCGCCGGACAGACGAATCGCCACACGCCGCTTGCCGGCGCGGCGTGCGGACTCCTCATCGCTGATGAGACGTGAGAGGGTCGCAAAATCACGCGGCTGAGCGCGACTCATGCAGGCCTCGACAATACTCGGCTCGATCAGCTGGCGCGCACCGAACACTTCATGCGCTTCTTCAGGCGTGGGGCAACTCACTGAGGCGCCGCGATTGTGGGTGAGCACCACCAGCTGCTCGGCGGCCAAGCGGATCAGCACCTGACGGATGCGCGTGCGCGAGACGCCGAAGGCGCGGCCAAGCTTCTCCTCGACCAGCTTGGTGCCGGGCGCCAGACGATGATCAAGCACGGCATCGACGATGCGATCATAAATGTCCGCATCGCTGATCGGCGCCTCGGCGAGCGACTCGCTCATGTCGCCTGCAGCTTTCTGCCGCGCGCACGGCGGCGCACCAGGGCCATGATGCCAATGGCAAGCCCCACGACCAAAAAGGAGATTGCCGTGGTCAGCGTTCCCAGCGCGTAGATCACCGGCGTGGTGACTGTGGTGGTGAGGCCTTGCAATTCCAGCGGCAAGGTATTGAGGTCGCCGATGGCTTGCGAGGAGCGCGCGATTTCATCCCAGGACAAGGTGAAGCCGAACATGCCGACGCCCACCACCGAGGGCGCGATCAAGGGCAGCACGACGTGACGAAAGCTCTGCCAGGGCGTGGCGCCCAGATCGAGCGCGGCCTCTTCATACGCGCTGTTAAAACGATTGAACACCGCAAACATGACCAGCAGGCCAAACGGGAGTGTCCAAGTCAGCTGCGCGCCCAGTGCCGAGGTGTAAAGCCCCATGGTGGTGGTGAAGCTCTCACTCATGCCGGTCCAGCCGGCCCAGTCAAAGAGGAACTTGAGCGCCGTGTCGAGCAGACGGAAGGACAAACCCACGCCCAGCGAGACGATGATGGACGGCATGATCAGACTCGCCACCGCAACATAGAACAGCACATTGGCACCACGCATGCGTTTTCGGAAAGCCAGCGCTGCGCTGACCGAGAGCAGCACGGTCAGCGCGGTGACGAGCAGCCCCAGCTTGAGCGAGCGCATGAAGGCCGCGCCTATATCGACGACGCCGACGCCTTCCATCAACTTGGAGAACCAGTGCAACGACACCCCACGCATCGGGAAGGTCAAACCGCCCTCCGGCCCCTGGAAGCTGAGAATGAAGATGGTGATCGTCGGACCGTAAAGAAATAACAGGAACAAGGCGAAAAAAGCTGCCAGGGCATAGAAGCTGAAACCGCGTTTATCGTTCATCACAGCTCCTTGCGGATATCGACCAGACGCGTCAGCGCCCAGATGATCATCAACACGACCAGCAACAGGATTACCGCATTGGCCGCCGCCAGCGGAAACTGCAGATAGCTGGTCTGTACCTGGATGATCTTGCCCACCGAGGCGATCTGCTGCCCGCCCATCACGCCGATGGTGACAAAGTCCCCCATGACGATGGTGATGACGAAGATCGAACCGATGATGATGCCGGTACGTGACAAGGGCACGATCACATTCCACAGCGTCTGCCAGGGCGTGGCGCCGGCATCCAGCGCCGCCTCCAGCAGGGAACGGTCGATACGCATCATCGAATTGAAGATCGGCACGATCATGAAAATCGTGAACAGGTGGATGAAGGCCAATACCACCGAGAACGACGAGAACAACAGCCAGTCCTGCGGCTGCGACACCAGATGCGTATGCATCAGGAAATCATTGATCAGGCCATTGCGTCCCAGCAAGGGCACCCACGAGATCATGCGGATGACATTGGAGGTCCAGAACGGAATCGTGCACAGCAGGAACAGCACCGTCTGCATTGCCGTCGTGCGCACATGGAAGGCGAGGAAGTACGCCACCGTGAAGCCGATCACGAGGGTGAAAAACCAGGCCAGGAAGCAGAATTTCAGCGTCGAATAATAGGTTTTTAAGGTGACGCAGAGATCCGATGCATTGCTGCAGCCTTCGAAGATGGCCAGATAGTTCTTCGGCGTGAAGGCCGGAATCATCTCGTATTCAGTGGCATCCCAGAAACTCACCGCGACGATCAGCACCAGGGGCAGGATGAAGAACAGCACGAACACCAGCGCATAAGGCCCGGCCTGCAGCCAGGCTGGCGCACCACGGGAGAGCAGTTTTTTCAGGCTTGCAGACATGCACTTGTTCCGGTTTTCATCACGCACACGGCAGTCTGCATGGCGATCATCGCCATGCAGACTGCATTACTCAGCTCAGGCTGCGACGAACTCGTTCCACTTCTTGACCATGTACTCGTTCTCGTCCATCACCGCGTTCCAGCAAGCGATGCCGCCCATGCGCTGCTCGTACGAGCCACCATCCCGCACCGAGCCGGCCTTGGCCAGCAGCTCGCCATTGGGCGACTTGATGTCCTTGGTCGCCGCCTTGCCTTCCATCCAGTACGCCCACTCATAGGCCTCCATCTGCGCCTTGGCGGTCTCCAGCACCGCACTGTAGTAGCCCTGGCGGTTGAGGTAGGCACCCGCCCAGCCATCGAGGAACCAGTTGATGAATTCATACACCGCGTCGGCCTTCTTGCCGCTGACCGTCTTGGGCACGCCAAAGCCTGCCGCCCAGGCGCGATAGCCTTCCTTGAGCGGCTGGAAGGTACAGGGGATGCCCTTGGTACGCACCGCGGTCACGGCTGGCGACCACATCGACTGGATCACCACCTCACCGGAGGCCATCAGGTTCACCGATTCGTTGAAGTCCTTCCACAGCGCGCGGAACTGGCCGGCCTTCTTGGCTTCGATCAGGGTCTTGATGGTCAGGTCGATCTCGGCCTTGGTCATGTTGCCCTTGTCGGCGTATTTGTGGATGCCCATGGCTTCGACCACCATCGCAGCGTCCATGATGCCGATCGAAGGGATATTCAGAATGGCGGCCTTGCCCTTGAATTCAGGGTTGAGCAGCTCTTTCCAGGAGTCGATCGGGCGCTTGATCAGGTCGGGACGAATGCCCAGCGTGTCGGCGTTGTAGACCGTCGGAATGAGGGTCATGAATTGCGTCGGCGTGGCAGAGAACTTCTTGGCGCCCGGCCCTTCGACGAACATGACTTTCTTTGGCGCAGTCCCTTGGTCACCGACTTTCTTGCCCGCCACTTCACCCTTGGTGAACAGCGTGGTGATCTTGTCGGCGTTCTTGATCCGCTTGGTGTCGATGGCCAGCAGATTGCCCGTCGGCAGGATCTTCTTCAGCGAGAAGAATTCGGTATCGATCAGGTCGAAGGAATTCGGCGCCGTCACGGCGCGCTTGGTCACTTCATCAGTCGTCACCGGGATGTACTGGATCTCGATGCCGGTATCCGCCTTGAATTTCTCGGCAATCGCCTTGTCTTGATTGACGGCGGTACCCAGATAGCGCAGAACAAGCTTTTCGCTCGCCTTCACATAAGGGAAGCCGGTGATTGCCACGGCTGCAGCACCCGCCTTGAGCAGGGTGCGACGGCTTGCGTCGTGCGCCTGCCCGGTCTTGCTGGACGAATCCGAATCATGCTCTGCCATAGTACTCTCCATCTGTCGTTAAGAAGCGGCGGCCTCTGCATGATGCAAACGCTGCCTGGAAATCCATGCTGATGTACTAGCTGGCGAGTGCGTGCGCATCCTGCGCGCGCCAGCTGACCTGCAATTGCCGCCCCAGCTCGCAGGGCATGTTGTAGAACTCGGCCTCCGGCACCATCACCGACAGCTCATCACTCAGTTCGCTGAACAAGGAAACCAGCACATAACTGCCTTGGTATTCGACGGCACGCACCGTCGCCGGCAGCGACTGATCGGCAATCGGTGCGTCCGCCAGACGCATGTGGTCCGAGCGCACAGCAATCATCTGATCACCCAGACGCAGGATGTTGTGGCCGCCCATGAAGCGGGCAACGAATTCCGACACCGGCGCATTGAACAGATCGTGCGGCGTCGCCACCTGCTCGATGCGGCCGTGGTTCATCACCACAACCTGGTCGGCCAGCGCCATCGCCTCTTCCTGCGAGTGTGTGACGTGCACGAAAGTGAATCCGAGCTCCAGCTGCCAGCGTTTGAGCTCGGCACGCATGCGGATGCGCAGGAAAGGGTCGAGCGCCGACAGCGGTTCGTCGAGCAAGAGCACCTGCGGTTCGGTAATGAGCGCGCGCGCCAGCGCCACACGCTGCTGCTGGCCGCCCGATAGCTCGGCGGGCTTGCGCTGTGCGTAGCGCGCCATATCAACGCGTTCGAGCAGATCCAGCGCACGCTGCAGACGCTCGGCCTTGGCCACGCCGCGCATCTTGAGGCTGAAGGCGACGTTCTCCTGCGCCGTCAGATGCGGAAACAGGGCGTAGCTCTGAAACATCATCGCCGTTCCGCGCGCAGCGGCCGGCAAGACGGTGATATTGCGGTTACCGAGCAGGATGTCGCCATCACTGGCTTCCTCGTGGCCGGCGATCATGCGCAGGGTCGAGGTCTTGCCACAGCCGGACGGCCCCAGCAGACAACAGTAACTTCCCGCCGGGATGTTCAGATCGATGGCGTCGACTGCGGTGACATCACCGTAGCGTTTGCTGAGCTTGATGAGCTCAAGATTTCCCGACATAGGTCCCCCGGAGAAAATACTTGTCGTCCTGCGACTCGGGCAAGCCAAGCACCGTCCATGCCATGCGAAAAAACGCTGGGATCAAGATCGGACAAGCGCACCCAGCTCAGCTTTGCATACAATTTTTAGAAAAAATGCACACATAGTGTGCAGAGCGTAGCCCTGCATGACTCTTTATGAGGCACGACCACAACGCGCTGCGATGCATCAATATGCTTGCCGTCTGAATGGAGATATAAGAGCGTCTGTCTATGCGCCCAAGCCGCGATTGCCTAAGCTCTACGCAAACATCGAGGCAGCCGCCAATGGAGAGTTACGCATGATTTCCGCCCACGCCCTGTCGCAACTGCCACAGCAAGAATTCGTGGCCGCGCTGGAAGGCATCTTTGAACACTCGCCGTGGGTAGCCGAACGCGCCTGGCAGCGCGCACCTTTCGCGAATCGCGCGGCCCTGCTGGCCGCACTCGCCGAGAGCATGTACAGCGCGAGCCAGGCCGAGCAGCTGCAGCTCATCTGCGCCCACCCAGAACTGGCGGGCAAAGCCGCTGTGCGTGGCGAACTGACGGCGGAATCAAGCCGCGAACAAAGCGGTGCGCGCCTGGACGCCTGCTCACCCGAAGAGTTCGCGCGCCTGCAGACGCTCAATGCCGATTACCGCAGCAAGTTCGGCTTCCCGTTCATCCTGGCGGTACGCGGCTACGACCGCGCGCAGATCATCGAGCGCTTTGCCGAGCGCCTGGGCAATACGCCGGCCGATGAGTTTCAGGAAGCGCTGCGCCAGATCGAGCGCATCGCTGCGCTGCGCCTCGCCGAACGCGTCAGCGAGAGCTGAGGCGCCGGAAGAAGCGCAGCACTCAGGAGCAGATCAGACCGCCATCGGCATGCCGTGCAGACGCAGCGGCAAGCTCGGTGCGGCGTGCGCCGGCTTGCTGGAATGCTGGCGCGCCACAGACACGATCTGCTCGCGGAACCAGCGCGCTTCCTCGGCGTGGTGGGTACGGTCGTGCCACAACAGATAGAAGTTCATCGGCGGGAAATCGATCGGCGAGCGCGCGATGGCCAGCGGCAGCAGGCGGGCGTAGTGCTCGGCCAGCATGCGCGGGCTGGTAAAGATCATGTCTGATTCCAGCAGCATATAAGGCGCGAGATTGAAGTACGGCACCCAGGCCACGATATTGCGCTTGAGGCGCTCGCGCGCCAGATGCATGTCGATGACGCCACGGCGGCCGACACAGTAGGGCGTCGGCGCGACGTGCTCGGCCTCGATGTAGTGCTTCATGGTCAGCGGCCGGTCAACCAACGGGTGATCGGCGCGCATCAGACACACCACCTCATCCTCAAAGAGCGGCGAGATGCGCAGCTGCTCGGGCGGTTGCGGCCAGTTGCCGATGATCACATCGAGCTCGCCACTCTCCAGCGCCGTGGTGAAGTCCTGATCCGGGCCGAGCGAATGGAAAATGACCTGGGACAGCGGCGCAATGCGGCGCATCCGCGCCACGATGCGGCCGAGCAGCTTGGGCGTCAGGTAATCGGGCGTGGCGATGTTGAAGACGCGGCGCGTAGTGGCCGGATCGAAGCGCGTCTGATGGACGACGATGCTCTCGATATTGGCCAGCGCCTGCTTGACCGGCTCCAGCAGCGAGGCGCCCCGCTCGGTCGGCGTCATGCCGTTCTTGCTGCGCACCAGCAGCGGATCACCGGTCAGCTCGCGCAGACGGCGCAGGGCCGTGCTCACGGCCGGCTGCGACTGGTTCAGGCGCCGCGCCGCACGCGAGACGCTGCACTCGATCAACAGTGCGTGCAGCACCCTGAGTAGATGAACGTCCACCGACTCCCAGCTTGGGGTGTGTGACATGGCTTGCTCCCTGAAGTGATGAGCTTCATAAAGCAAAACGTATTCCCGTTATAGTTTTTCCGCACGTTGCGCCAGCTTGTGCAGCGCGTCCTGGACTTCCTGCAGTGACTCGGTGAACGCCGCGAACTCGGCTCTCGCCACCGTCGGCGCTCGGGTTTCCGCCGCATATTCGCGCAGATTCTGCTCCAGACGGCGGGCGCCATCCTGCGCATTGTTGAGCAGCTGTTCAAGACCCCGCTCGGCACGATGCGCCAAAGCCTGCCCCATCACGGGGCTCAGCGCGCCACCGATGTCCGGACGCAGGTGCCGCGCAATCCGTGCAATCGTCTCGGCAAAACCGGCATCGCCTTCGATGCGGGCCTGACTGAGCAGCTCCGCGCTGCTGGCAGGCAAGCTGCTCAGGGCCGCTGCGGGCAGTTCGATGCGCACATCCGGCTGTGCATCCGCTTCCAGAGGATCAAGCTCACCGCTGGCGCTCACCCGCATACGCAGCGTGATGCTCGCGAGCCGGACTTCAGCTGCTTTACCCGCATGTTCGCCCAAGGCCTTGCGTGCCCAGTCGGCGGAACGCAGCAGATGGTTGATGGGGCGCAGGGCTGCGCCTTGAAGAAAAGAGATCGGCATGACGCCACTTTAACAAAAGAAAACCCCCGCACGCGGCGGGGGTTTGATCTATCGGCAGCGCGCGATCACAGCACTTGCTGGATACCGGCCAAGGTCCAGCCGTGGGCACCATCACGCGGCTTGCTCAGATGCCAGACTTCGTCGAAGGGCGCCGGCGGGGCACCTGCCTCTTCGCGCAGCGAGCCGTAGAAGCGCACCGTCGTGATATAGCGATTGGCTTCTTCGACGACTTCGATCACATCGGCTTCAAGCACCACGACATCGGTCTTCTGCGTGGCACCGCGCCGCGAGTCGATATCAAGCTTGATCTCGGCAAACATCTCGGGCGTCGTGAACTCACGGATGTCTTCAAGATTGCCGGCATCGTTGGCGGCCTGCAGACGAATGAAGTTCACCTTGGCCTGACGCGTGAAAGCAGGCACATCAAAATCTGCCGGGATATTGGGTGCTTGTCCCGTTGCCGCAGCGGCATAGGCGCCACCACCAGCAGCCTGCGGCGCAGCTTCATACTGTGCCGGCGCCTGTTGTTGCCAGGCCGGACCAGCAGCCGTCGCAGGTTGCGGCGTACGCGGCTTCAGGAAACGACGCAGCAGGGCAAAGACGATCACGCCACCAATGACCAGCAGCAGCAGATTGGCAAAGTCCGCACCGAGACCCAGATGCGACATCAGCGCAGCCAGACCGATACCGGCAGCCAGACCGGCGAGCGGACCTGCCCAGCGACGCCAGCCGCTTTGTTGGGGAGCCGGAGCCGCCGCAGGCGCAGCCGCCGGTTGACGTTGCTGGTAGCTGGGCGGCATGGCCTGGCGCTGCGGAATCGAGCGCTGCATGCCAGTCGAGCCACCGCCACCGAGGCGTTTGGCTTCAGCGGTCTCGATCGAGATACCGACGGCACTGAAAACAAGGAAAACAGCGAGCAAGGCGCGCTTGAACATGAGAGTCTCCGTAAAGCGGCCGATTGGCCACATGTCTGTTAGATGCGGCCGCAGCCACAAAGTTCAAGTCGCAGCGTGATAGCCTTAACTGAGCCTTGACTGCGCCTGAACTGCGCTCAGAGTTTGTAGCCGCGATGCAGGGCGACAGCGCCTGCAGCGAGGTTGAAATACTCGGTGCGCGCCAAGCCAGCGTCGGCCAGCATCTGCTTGAGGGTTTCCTGATCCGGGTGCATGCGGATCGACTCGGCGAGGTACTTGTAGCTCTCGGCGTCACCCGCAACCTTCTGGCCCAGCCAGGGCAGGACCTTGAAGGAGTATAGGTCATAGGCCTTCGAGAGCGGCTCCCAGATCTTCGAGAACTCCAGCACCAGCAGACGGCCGCCGGGACGCAGCACACGGCGCATCTCGGCCAGTGCGACATCCTTGTGCGTCATGTTGCGCAGACCGAAAGCGACGGTAACGAGGTCGAAATGATTGTCGGGGAAAGGCAGCTTTTCCGCATCGCACTGCGCGACCGGCAGCAGGAAGCCCTTGTCGGTCGTGCGGTCGCGGCCAACGGTGAGCATCGCATTGTTGATGTCGGTGAGCCACACCTGGCCGGAGCGACCGACTTTCTTGGCGAAGGCCAGCGACAGGTCGGCCGTGCCGCCAGCGATGTCAAGCACGCGCTCGCCTTCGCGCACATTGGCGATCTGGATCGTGAACGCCTTCCACAGGCGGTGCATGCCGCCCGACATCAGATCGTTCATGATGTCGTACTTGCTGGCGACGGAGGAAAACACGCCGGCGACGCGACGTGCCTTCTCGGTTTCAGGCACGGTCTCGAAACCAAAGTGGGTGTTGTGCTCGCTCATGTGGGCATACTCGATTCTGAAGGCGTAGGCGCCTATTCTAGCCGAGCCGGGCAACTTTACAGCGCGGCCCCGGTCCTAAACGATACCTGCCATCAATGAGGAGCATGCAATGTCACGCATCGCACTAAGCACACTGCTGGCCTTGCTCGTCGTGAGCAACAGCGCCCAGGCCGACGTCGGCGAAAAAGCTCATGAGGCCAAGGAAGCCACGGTGGAGGCCGCGAAAAAAACCGGCTCCGCTGTGAGCGAAGCGGCCAGCGCTGCGGTATCCACCGCCAAGGAAGTCGGCCACAAAACCGCCGAGGTTGCCGTCAAGGTCTATCACGGCGCCAAGAAGGTGACCAAGGAAGCCATCGGCGTGGCGGCCGAGAAAACCAAGGAAGTTGCCGGCAAGGTCGAAGAGTCGGTCAAGAAATAAGGCTGACGCACCGTCCTCGATCACTCCGGCGGACGGTGCGTTGCCAAACTCTTGGCTCAGGCCTTCATGGCGTCGGCCTGGATCGCGGTCAGTGCAATGGTGAACACGATGTCGTCGACCAGTGCGCCACGCGAGAGATCATTGACCGGCTTGCGCAGGCCTTGCAGCATCGGACCGACGGAGACCACGTTGGCACTGCGCTGCACCGCCTTGTAGGTGGTGTTGCCGGTGTTCAGATCGGGGAACACAAAGACCGTGGCCTGGCCTGCGACCTTGGAGCCGGGCGCTTTTTGCTGGCCGACTTCCATCACCGATGCGGCGTCGTACTGCAGCGGGCCGTCGAGCAGCAGCTCGGGCGCCTTTTCCTTGGCAATCGCCGTGGCTTCAGCAACCTTGACCACGTCAGCGCCCGCACCGGAAGTGCCGGTCGAGTAGCTGATCATCGCCACGCGCGGTTCGACGCCGAAGGCTTTGGCAGAATGCGCGCTTTGCAGGGCGATCTCGGCCAGCTCGGCGGCGGTCGGATCGGGGTTGATCGCGCAGTCGCCATAGACCAGCACTTGATCAGGCATCAGCATGAAGAACACCGATGAGACGATGCTCGAACCCGGCGCCGTCTTGATCAGCTGCAGCGCGGGACGCACGGTATTGGCCGTGGTGTGCACCGCACCCGAAACCAGACCATCGACGTCGTCCTGCGCCAGCATCATGGTGCCGAGCACCACGGTGTCCTGCAGCTGCTCACGCGCCTGACCGGGAGTGAGGCCCTTGCTCTTGCGCAGGTTAACCATCGGCTCGATATAGTTCTCGCGCACCGCATCCGGCTCGATGATTTCGAGGCCGGCAGGCAGGCTCACGCCTTGCGCCTTGGCGACAGCCTCGATGGCGTCGCGTTTGCCCAGCAGCACGCAGCGAGCAATGCCTTTCTCGGTACAGATGGCGGCCGCGCGGATGGTACGGGGCTCGTCGCCCTCGGGCAGCACGATGCGCTTGTTGGCCGCGCGTGCTTTCTGGATCAGCTTGTAACGGAAAGCGGGCGGCGACATGCGCGTCGACGCGGGCACCTTGACGCTGGCCATCATCACTTCCGTGGTGATGCCTTCGGCCACGGCCTGCAGCACAGCCGACATGCGATCGAGGTCGTCCTCGGCCACGGCGGCCGGAATGCGGCTGATATTGGTGGCGGTGACGAAGGTATCGGTATCCACGCGCAGGATCGGCAAACCATTATCGAACGCACGTGCGGCCAGTTCCAGGATGCGCGGATCGATTTCGGTGGAATGGGTCAGTACCAGACCGGCCAGCTCGACGCCCTTGCTGGCGGCCAGCGCCGTGGCGAGCATCACGTCGTTGCGATCGCCGGAGCTGATGATCAGCGCACAGGCGCGCAGACGTTCAAGCAGTTCGACGGCGGAACGGCCGGCGACCACGGTTTCACGCACGCGGCGGGTGGCCATCTCGCCTTCGACCAGCACTTGCGCGCCGAGGTGACGCACGATGTCCAGGGTCCGCGGCGCCAGCAAGGCCGGGTCATGCTTGACCACACCCCACAGCGGCACTTCACCGAGCGCCTGGCGGGCACGCGCCTGATCGAAATCGGGCAGCGCCTTGTTGAGAATGGCGCCACCGATATGGCAGCCGACTTGTTCGAGGCGGTGGGCGGTCTGCACCACCTGCTCCAGCACATCGCTCTCCTGCGCGTTGGCGACGAGGATCAGCTCGCCCTGCAGGCTGCGCACCACTTCAGCATTGATACGCGGCGTAAAAGGGTGGCTGGCATCGGTGTGCAAGCCTTCGACGACCAGCACATCATTGCCGTCTGCGGCGCGCAGACAGAGGCTGACGATTTCTTCGAGCAGCTCCGGCTCGCGCCCTGCGGCGAGACGTTCGGAGGCTTGTTCCAGGGTCAGCGCGGCGGGCACATCGATACGACAGATCTCGCGTGCGAAATGCACCGAGCGCTCGTTGTCCGAATCGTCCTGTGCCAAAGGCTTGACGAAACCTACGCGCAGGCCCTCGCGCTGCAGCGCAAGCACCACGCCCAGCGCAACCGAGGTCAAGCCAACATTCTGGCGGGTAGGGGTAAGACAAAAAATCTGCATGATTCCGGGCCCTTCTGAGAGCGCCCAAAGGGCGCGGGAAAACGCGGGTAAACGCTTATGCCATCGCATGCTAGCCGCTCTTGCTGCACCTGCGTAAAGAGAGTGGCAATCATTTGATCTTAGCCAGATTAACGGCCACTATCGATCCGACTGCAATCGAATGCCGTCGGCAATCGCCCTACATGCACCAAAGCGATATGCGCGGTATGTGCCTGGCGCAGCTGCGCCAACTGGCGATGTCGGTAACAATCGGCCTGCAGCAGCCTTGTCCACGCCCTCACCGAGACCTCCGCGCAGACGCCAGCCCATGACCACTGCAAGCTCGAAATTCGTCTTCGCTGGCACCATCTTCACCAGCGCCTTCGCCCTGTTCCTGGTCCAACCCATCATCGCCAAGCAGATCCTGCCCTGGTTTGGCGGCTCGGCCGCCGTGTGGGCAATCTGCATGGTGTTCTTCCAGATCGTATTGCTGGCCGGTTACGCTTATGCGGACGCGCTCACCCAGCGCCTCGCGCCGCGCTGGCAGGTGCTGCTGCACGGCCTGCTGCTGGCCGCCAGCCTCACTTTCCTGCCGATCATCGCCGCGGCGCACTGGAAGCCTGGCGGCGATGAAGATCCGACCTGGCTGATCATCCGCCTGCTGCTGGGCACTATCGGCCTGCCTTATTTCATGTTGTCGACAACCGGTCCGCTGATCCAGGCCTGGGTGTCGCGCAGCCTGATCGGCAGCCATGTCTATCGTTACTTCTCGCTGTCCAACCTGGCCTCGCTGATCGCGCTGATCTGCTACCCCTTCCTGATCGAGCGCCACAGCGCCCTGCTCGCCCAGGCCTGGGGCTGGTCCCTCGCCTATGCCGCCTTCGCCGTGCTCTGCGCGGCCTCCGCCATCTATTTCCTGCGCAACGACCACCAGCTGCCACCGCCCGCGCACCAGCGCGAGCATGTCGCAGAAGGTGACTGGGACCCGCGCCTGCGCGACTACCTGCTGTGGCTGGCCCCGGCAGCCTTGGGCTCCTGGTTGCTACTGGCGATCACCAATCACATCACGCAGAACGTCGCCGCGATTCCCTTCCTGTGGCTACTGCCGCTGACGCTCTACCTGCTGAGCTTCGTGCTCTGCTTCGAGAGTGACCGCTGGTACCGCCGCGCACTGTTCCTGCCCGCCGCCGCGATCCTGCTCGCGCTATGCGCCTATGGTCTGCAGGATGGCAGCGTAGGACGTGATATCCGCGTCGCCATCCCGCTGTACGCTGGCGGCCTGTTTTTCTTCTGCATGTTCCTGCATGGCGAGCTGGCCCGGCTGCGCCCCGGCCCGCGTCACCTGACGCGCTTCTACCTGATGGTCTCGCTCGGCGGCGCGCTGGGTGGTATCAGCGTCGGCCTGATCGCGCCGCGCGTGCTGCCGGCGTATTACGAACTAGGCATCGGCTGCGTGCTGTGCGCCCTGCTCGCCGTGCTGGTGTTGAAAGACAGCCTTTTGCCACGCATCGTCGCGGCCTTGCTGGCGCTGTGCTGCGCCTGGTTCCTGTATCTGCAGATTGATGACGACTTCACCGGCAGCCGCCGCATCGCGCGCAACTTCTACGGCACCCTGATCACCCTCGACGCGCATCGCGACAATCCGCTCGATGATGTGCGCCAGCTCTACCATGGCTCGATCAAGCATGGCGAGCAGTTCCTCGCCGCTGCGCGCCGCCGCGAACCCACCGCTTACTACGGACCCAGCGCCGGCGTCGGCCTGGCCATCGCCAATACTGATCCGCAGCACAAGAAAGTCGGCGTGATCGGACTGGGCGCCGGCACCCTCGCCGTCTATGGGCAACCCGGTGACACCTATCGCATGTACGAGCTCAACCCGGATGTCATCGCGCTGGCGCAAAGCGAGTTCAGTTTCATGGCCGACAGCCGCGCCCACATCGACACCGTACTCGGCGATGCACGCCTCTCACTGGAACGCGAGGCGCCGCAAAACTTCGACGTGCTGGCCGTCGACGCCTTCTCCGGCGACTCGATTCCGGTGCACCTGATCACCACCCAGGCGATGGATGTCTATCTGCGCCACATGAAACCCGATGGCATCATCGCCTTCCATGTCACCAACCGCTTCCTGCGCCTGGCGCCGGTGCTGGCCAATATCGCCGCCGCCAAGGGCCTCGGCGTCGCGCTGATTCACGATGAGAACGACAACCCGGCCCTGCGCAATACCGACTGGGTGCTGGTGACGCGCGATCCGGCCGTCCTGCAGCGCGAGGTCTTCAGCAAGGCGAGCAGCCCGATCCAGCCGATCACAGGGCTGGGCGTGTGGAGCGATGATTTCAACAACCTGTTCCAGGTCTTGAAGTAATCAGCACCACAGCGCCCCAACCCGCAGACTGTTTTTACCTAGAAGGACGCCCGGTCTTGATGCGTTCGACAGCGTCAAGCGCCTTGAGCAGGCTACGGTCACTCATCGCCGACAACGCAGCCAGACCCGCACGCAGCAACTCGCTCTTCTTGATTTCACGGCCGGTCGCCAAGGCACGCAGCTTGAGCGCATTGATCAGCTCGTAATCGGCCTCGGGAAAAGTGAAGCTGTCACGAACCAGCTTGGGCGCCTTGGACACCGGTGCTTTCACTTCCTGCTTCTTGGCCTTGCTCGGCTTGGCGGGCTTGGCAGCAACGACTTCTGCCTTGCTTGCCGACTTCTTGGCAGCTTTCGGCTCCGCCTTGGCTTTCACCGCCGGAACCGCTTTGGCGGCCGGCTTGGTCGCGCGCTTGGCAGCGGGCTTGGCGACGGCGTCGACGACCGGCGCCTCGGCAAGCACGGCAGGCTTGCTGGCAACGACGGCTTTCTTGGCGGCGGGCTTCACCGTCTTGCTGGCAGGTGCCGGCTTGGCTGGCGTTGCCGGCTCAGCCACTTTGGCCTTGGTCACTGCCGGCTTGGCGGGTTTGCTCGGTTTGCTGGCCTTGGGCGCAGCTTGCGCGGGCGCAGTCGGCTCGACGACAAGCTCTGGTGAAGTAGCTTGCTCCGGAGTGGGAGTCGTATTGGTCATGACATTTATCCTTTGTGTTTTTAATGGTATAAACCGTATAAACCATTTCAACAAAAAAATCTACAAAGGAAGCCGATGCGCAAGATCATGGTCGCCAATCCCAAAGGCGGCAGCGGCAAATCCAGCCTCGCGATTCATCTGGCCAGCTGGTTTGCGCAGAACGGAAATCCGGTTTGTCTGGGCGATCTGGACCGCCAGCAATCGAGTCGTCAGTGGCTTGCGCAAAGACCTCTCTCACTCCGCCCGATCAAGCCTTGGGATATTGACGAAACCCTGCAAGAGCCCGCACCTGCAGGCTGCGCCATCGCCATCATCGACACCCCTGCCGGACTGCATGGCAAATCACTCAAGCGCTTGCTGGCCGAGGTCGACCGCGTTGTCGTGCCGGTCACACCTTCGCGTTTCGACATGCTCGCCAGTAGCGATTTCTTCGACGAACTCGCGCAGATCAAGGCCGTACGCAAGGAGCGCGTCGGTGTGGCCATTGTTGGTATGCGCGTAGATTTGCGCACGCAGGCTTCGCAACAACTGCTTGAGTTTCTGCAGCAATTCGAGCTACCACTGGTGACATGCATTCGCCATGCACAGCGTTACGTGCAAGCTGTTGAATCCGGCAGCACCCTGTTCGACAGTAATGAAACGGCAGCACAAGACAGACGGCAATGGCAACCCTTGCTGGAGTGGCTGCAAAAGCCTTGCAGCACCGCGCAGCGCCTTGCAACGCCCGAGATCAGACGCGTGCAGCGCTAAGGTATCAAGGCCGACGCAAAGGCTGTAGCAGACCCTTTAGATTGTTGTGATCCAGCTCGTACATCAGCGTCAGCAGCCGGCCGATCTCGCCTTTCGGAAAGCCCTCGCGCGCAAACCAGCCAAGATAATTGGCAGGTAGGTCAGCGATGATCACACCCTTGTGCTTGCCAAAGGGCATCTGCCGCACCAGCAGCAATTCAAGGTCTTGCGGATTCATGGACTGAGCGCAGTGCGCGCCGGATAAAGTTCTTCGGCACCGTCGTGCGCGGCACGCGCATGTCGAACCAGTTGCGCACGTCATCATCGAGCAAGATGCCGTGCATGAAGTTGTAGAGCGCCTTGTTGAGGCAGCGACCCAGCGCATCGTGATCGACACCACTCGGATCGATGAAGCCAACGTCATTCTTGGCAAAGCTCACCGGTGGCAAAGGCTGCAGACGCACACCGTACTCTTCTGGATTGAGGCCGACC
The DNA here is from genome assembly GCF_039631295.1 of Uliginosibacterium sediminicola. NCBI lineage: Bacteria > Pseudomonadati > Pseudomonadota > Betaproteobacteria > Rhodocyclales > Zoogloeaceae > Uliginosibacterium > Uliginosibacterium sediminicola. The sequence continues at coordinate 546,668 of NZ_JBDIVE010000001.1, forward strand.
GGCGAGTGCACGGTGCACACGAAGCGATGGAAGAAGCCGGACTGGATGCAGCCGGCAGCAAAGAGCTGGCGTACGTATTCGAGCGCGTCGACGGTGTCCTGCACGCTCTGCGTCGGAAAGCCGTACATCAGATAGGCATGCACGAGGATGCCGGCCTCGCTGAAGGCATGTGTGACGCGCGCCACCTGATCAACCGAGACGCCCTTCTTCATCAGCTTGAGCAGGCGGTCCGAGGCGACTTCCAGGCCGCCGGAAATGGCAATGCAGCCGCTCTGTGCCATCAGCTGGCACAGCTCGGGCGTGAAGGATTTTTCGAAGCGGATATTGCCCCACCACGAAATCGCCAGATTGCGCCGCAACAGCTCTTCGGCGAGCGCGCGCAGCGCTTTGGGCGGCGCCGCTTCGTCGACGAAATGAAAGCCGGTCTGGCCGGTCTCGGCAATGATCGCCTCGATGCGGTCCACCAGGGTGCTGGCCGCCACGCCGTCGTAGCGCGCGATGTAATCGAGGCTCACATCGCAGAAGCTGCACTTCTTCCAGTAACAGCCATGCGCCACGGTGAGCTTGTTCCAGCGCCCGTCCGACCACAGCCGGTGCATGGGATTGAGCATGTCGAGCAGGGACAGGTATTGCTCCAGCGGCAAACCGTCCCAGGTCGGCGTGCCGACTTCGGCGAAAGGCACATCGGGTTCGCCGATGTGGATGTAGCGCACCGCGCCCTTGTCCGCATCACGGAGGAAGGTGCGCACCAGACGCTCCTTGGAGCGCTTGCCGCGAATGTGGTCAATCAGCGCCAGCAAGGGCCGCTCGCCATCGTCCAGACAGACGTAGTCAAAGTAGTCGAAGACGCGCGGCTCACGGAGTTCGCGCAGCTCGGTATTGACGAAGCCACCGCCCAGCACGGTGATGACATGCGGGTGATGCTGCTTGATGCTCTGAGCCATGCGGAACGCCGCGTACACCGCGCCGGGAAACGGTACCGACAGCAGCACCAGCTGTGGCGCGTGCGTGCTGATCGTGCTCAGCGTGAGCTCATGCAGCGTGCGATCCACCAGATTCTGTGGCGCTGCCAGGGCCTGCGCCAGCGGCTCGAAGGTCGGCTGGCTCTGCGCCAGCGATTCGGCATAGCGCACGAATTCGAAGCGCGGGTCGATGGCCTCGCGCAGCACGTCGGAGAGATCGTTGAGGTAGAGCGTCGCCAGATGGCGTGCGCGGTCCTGCGCGCCGAGTGCGCCAAAGGCCCAGGCCAGCGGATCGCCGCCGTCCGGATCATCGGGATCGACATAGGCTTCGAGTGACGCAAAGCGCGCGCCTTCGGGCAGGAAGTTGCGACTGCAGATGCGATGCGCCAGCGTCGAATCACGGCCCTGCAAAAACGCAATCAGCGGCGTAATGGTGGCGCAGTAGCGCTCGAACTGCGCGACAAAACTTTGCACCTGGGCGCTGCGCCGGGCCTGCGGCAAAGCCTCGATCTCGTCACGGATGGCTTGCAAGCCGGCCACACTGAACAAGCGCAATACCAGCGCCAGGGCCAGATCGGCTTGCAGCGCATCGATGCCGCGCGAGCGCAGGAAGCCGGTGAGATACGCCGTCGAGGGATACGGCGTGTTCAGCTGCGTCATCGGCGGGATGAGCGAGAGCACGCGCAGCGGCGCGTCGGCAGAGGCCAACCTGGCGCTCATGCCAGGCCTTGGGCAGCGGGATGGAGACGGGTCATACGGAATCGGCGCGAAAACGGATGGCGCCAAGCATACCGTGCCTCACCCCCGCAGTGGCGAGGATGAGGCCGGTCGCGCAGCAGGCAGTTTCAATCCGCGCGCTTGGCGTAGCGCTGCGCGAGGATGGAGCAGACGAAGAGCTGCAACTGGTGATAGAACATGATCGGCAGCACGATCACGCCCAGCGCCGGATGCGTACCGAACAGCAGCTTGGCCATCGGCACGCCGGAGGCCATGGTCTTCTTCGAGCCGCAAAACACCGCCGTGATCTCGTCTTCCGCGTCAAAACCGGCGCGCTGCGCGGCCCACTTGGTCAAGCGCAGCACAACGAACAGGAAAATTGCGGCGCCGACAATGGTGTAAGCGATGAGACCAAAGCCGTGCTTGCTCCACAGGCCGTCCGTCACCGAGTCGCTGAAGGTGGAGAACACCAGCAGCAGGATCACGCCACGGTCGATCAGATTGGTGTACTTCTTGTAGCGCGCAAACCACTTGCCCCACAGCGGGCGCAGCAGCTGACCGATGATGAAGGGCAGCATCAACAGCCGTGCGATGTTGAGCATGGCCTCGCCCAGCGACAGGCTGCCGCCCTGCGAGCCCACCAGCAAACTGACCAGCAGCGGCGTCAGGAAGATGCCCAGCAGAGTCGACAGCGTGGCATTGAAGATCGCCGCCGGCACATTGCCACGCGCCATGCTGGTCATCGCAACCGAGGACGAGATGGTCGAGGGCAGGGCCGCGAGGTAGAAGAAGCCGAGCATCAGATCGTTCGGCAGAAAGCGGCCCAGCGCAAAATTGAGCCCCACCCACAGCAGCGGGAAAACGATGAAGGTGAAAGCCTGCACCAGCACGTGGAGACGCCAGCGCGCAATACCCTTGATCAGGCTCTCGGTCGACAGGCCGATGCCGTGCAGGAAGAAGATGATGAAGATACCGTAGTCGGCCAGCTGATCCGCGTGAATGAGGCCACCCGCCCGACCGATTTGTGGGGCCAGCGAAGCGAGCACCACGCAGAGGATCATGCCGATCAGGAACCAGTCCTTGGCAAGTCGTTTAAGTTGTTCCAGCACCTACAAAGCTCCAGCAGAAAATGAATCTGCCTCCATGCTAATGCCTGACAACCTCCCTGCCCACTAAACAACGCAAATAAGCCTCAGCTGGCGAGCCGGGGAATAAGCGTCACCGCCACATCACGCGGCTTGGCAAAATACGGCGCGCTGCTGACCAGAATCTCGGCGCCGGCGCGCGCGTAAGCCTCGGCATTGCCGGCGTTGACGCCGCCAGCAGCGGCCAGGCGCGCGCGATGTGTCGCCGGCAGACGCTGACGGATCTCGGCCAGCGCTTCGGGCGTGAGCTTCTCCAGCTGCAGGATGTCGGCGCCGGCCTCGGCCCAGCGCAAGGCATCTTCGGCGCTGGCCACCTCGACGACGACAGCCCGCTCCGGCCAGCGCTGGCGCATGCGGGCAATGCTCGCTGCGGGTGACTCTTCCCCCAGAAAGGCGCGGTGCTCAGGGAACACCAGCAAGGTTTCCGAGAGACTCAGGCGATGCGGGGTGGCGCCGGCACACAGCACGGCCTTCATCGCCGCCGCCTTGGTGCCCGGAAAGTGCTTGCGCGTGCACACCAGGCCCACCGCCGCATTGCCACGCCGTGCCGCCGCGAGAATCTCCGCCGTGCTGCTGGCAATCCCCGAGAGGTACTCCATCAAGGTTTGCGCTGTCTTCCAGACCTGGTGCAAGGCGGCTGCATCCCCTTCAAGCCGCAGGATCTCCGCGCCGGCCGCCAGGGCCGTGCCGCTGGCGACACAGGGCGCCACGGCGTGCAGGCCGCGCAAAGCGCCCATGCGCTGCGCTTCCTCGCTGCCACACACGACCATGTCGTAGCGCGCACGAAAGATCATCTCACCGCGCAGATCGCCGATGCCCAGCGCAAAACTCGTCGCATCGCCGCAGGGCGCATCGTCCTGCAGGAGAGATTCCAGATAGGCATCGGGCAGCAGATAGGGATTCATGGCGCACGCTTGCTACGAGTGGAGGCAGGCAACAGTATCGCGCCAGCTTGCTCCGCCGGCTACTGCATCCAGTCAAAGTTCGCTGGATTGCTGCAACACGCGTTCAAGCACATCCAGCACATGCGACCAGCCGGGGCCGAAACCCGCGTCGGTGGTGTCCTTGCGCGCAGCCTCGGACGCCAAGCTGGCGCGGATATCGAGCCGCGTCTGCGCGCCCAGCTCGGTAAAACTGACGGTCACCCACGAATACGGTGGAATCCCGCAACCGCAGGCATGGCGATCATCGCTCATGCCCCGATAGACGATGCGCTCCGGCGCCACGATTTCCTCGTAGATGCCTTCACAGGGCTGCCGTGAGCCGTCCGGCGCCATCATGTCGATGCGGAACATGCCGCCGACGCGCAGATCAAGCTGACACGCCAATCGCGTGAATCCGACCGGCAACCACCATTGCCCGATGTGCTCCGGCTCGGTCCAGACTTTGAACACAAGGCTGCGCGGCGCATCAAGGATGCGCGTAATGAGGATCTCGTAATCGGTCGCGGGTGCAGTCATGGCAGTTTCCCTGTGGACGTGAATGGCAGCCGCCCTCGACACGGCTCGCCAATGTTAACGAAAATCGCTAGTTCCCCGTGGCAGCTTCGGGGCGCAACAGCAATGCGAGTGCAGCGGCAAGCGCGGCAAACATGGCTCCCAGCAGGAAGGCGGCGTTGTAGCCAGCGGTGAGTGCCTCAAGGCGGGCCATCGTGCCCGCAAGCAAAGCAGCTGTGCGCGACGACGCTACACTGGCAAGCACCGCCAGACCCAGTGCGCCCCCCATCATGAAAGCCGTATTGACCATGCCCGAGGCGAGACCAGATTCGTGCGGCGACACCTCGCTCATCGCCTCCAGCAGCACTGGATTGAGCGCCATGCCTGCCCCCAGACCAAGCAGCAGCATGGCAGGCAGGACGTGAACAAGGAACTGACCATCGACCGGGGCGACGGCAAACAACGCCAGGCCCAGGGTCACAATGAGCATGCCGCTGGCGATGCAGGCGCGTCTGCCGAAGCGCATCACCATCCTGGCCGACAAGCCCAGCGAAAATACGGCCATCAGCAGGTTGGACGGCAGGAAGGCAAGACCGACCTGCAAGGGGCTGTAGCCGAGCACGAGCTGCATGTAGAGTGCAGACAAAAAGAACCAGGCGAACATCGCAGCCGACCACTGCACGCCGACCAGGCTCGCGATAGTCACGCTGCGCAAGCGGAACAGGCTCAGCGGCATCAAGGGCGTGGCGACGCGCGCTTCAATCACCACGAAGAGCGCCAGCAGCATGACCGACCCCGCAAGCAAACCCAGAGTCTGGGACGACAACCAGCCGGCTTCATTGCCATTGACGATGCCATACACGGCCAGCAACAAAGCCGTGGTGACAGTCAGCGCGCCGAACACATCGAGTGATGGCCGACTTTCAGCCTGGTGATCGGCTGGCAGCAGGCGATACGAGAGCAGCAGCACGGCGATACCCAGCGGCAGATTGACAAGGAAGTTCCAGTGCCAGTCAAACGCATTGGTCAGCACACCGCCAGCCACCACGCCAATCGAGCCGCCACCGGCACAGACAAAGCCGAAGACGCCCATGGCCTTGGCACGCTCGGCCGGCTCGGTAAAAAGATCGATGATCAGCGACAAGGCAACTGCCGACACCACTGCGCCACCGAGGCCCTGCACCGCGCGCGCGATGATCAGGACAGCCTGCGTGCCGGCCAGCCCGCAGCCCAGCGACGACAGCGTAAACAGCGCAATACCAAGCAGGAAGGCGCGCTTGTGACCATAGAGATCACCTAATCGCCCGCCCAGCAAGAGAAAACCGCCGTAGGTAAGCATGTAGGCATTGACCACCCATGCGAGCGCCGACTCGCTGAAAGCAAGGTCTTCACGAATCGATGGCAGGGCGACATTGACGATGGTTGTGTCGAGCACGATCATCAGTTCGCCAAGGCAAAGCAGGATCATGGCCAGCCAGCGCCTGTCGTGCGGGCGCGGGCCCGCTACGGAATTCATCATGCTGAATACTCTCTGTTGCGAGCGCAAAGAATCTGGCGCCGTCTGTTATTTGTTCGCAAGGACGTGCTCAAGGTATGCGTCTTGACGTCCGCACAGACTTCCACTGACGGAAAGCTTGCACGCGGCGTCAGCACGCTGCCAGCAGGACGAAGCCCTCCCGCCGGATAGTGCGTGGTGGCGATAAGCTGCGCGCCAAAAAATGCTAAGTGATAGCGGGATGCTTCCAGCGCCCGACTATCGACCACAGGTACGTGCTGGCGTTCGGCATGATCGCCTCCCCCCGCGCTCACTTCGGCAATTCGTAATTCACCATCCACTGGATTCCAAACTTGTCTGCACACATGCCGAACACGGCGCCCCAGAACATCGGCTGGTAGGGCATCTGGACATGCCCACCCGCCGACAGCGCATCGAACAGACGACGCCCCTCTTCTTCGCTGTCCGGATGCAATGACAGCGACACATTGGAGCCCACGCTGACCGGCGGACACATCGGCGGCACGGCGTCACTCGCCATCAGCGCATTGTTACCGATGGCCATCGAGATGTGCAGGATTTTCTCGCCCAGCTCCGGCGGCAGCTCTCCGCAGCCTTCCATGGGCGGACCATCCTTGTAACGCTGCAGGACACAGAACTCGCCTCCGAAAATGGACTTGTAGAAGTTGAAGGCCTCTTCGGCTGTGCCGGGAAAGTTGAGGTAGGTATTCAGCTTGACCATGCTTCTCTCCAGAGAGTTGGATGGGGGTCGGCGCTCAGCGCGCGGCTTCGACGTGACGCGCGAAGTTGTTCAGGATGGCTTGCCAGCCTTGCTGTTGCTGTTCGATGGAATGCGTATCCTCACTGTCGAAGCTGACGCAAACATTTACGCCTTCCGCAGTCGTCGTGAAGACGACCAGTGCCGTTCGATCACCGAAGGCGTATTCAATCGTCTGATGCACATCCACCCGCGTGTAAGTGCCGGCAAAATCGAAGCCGACGCTGCCGTCCTTGGCTTCCATGCGCGACTTGAAGGCACCGCCAACACGTAGATCGACTTCTGCCAGCGTGGTGTGCCAGTCATCCGATGCGGCATTCCATTGCTTGATGTCCGCCGGCGTGGTGTAAGCCGACCAGACCTTGGCAATGGGCGCGCTGACGGTTTTCTCTACCTGAATTTTCATGAGTCGCCTTCATTGAACTTGAGAGAGTTGAACGAGATCCGCATCCATCGCATACCGACGTCGCTACAGCGACTTTCCATCAAAATGCGTCACGGGAATGCTGTCGAGGCTGATGTCCTCCACGCAGCGCAGATTGATCGCCACCATCTGATTGCCTTGCGGCGAGACGCCTTCACCAAACGGATGCATGCCACATATCTTGCAGAAGTGGTGCTTGATGACATGCTTGTTGAAGGTATAGGTGCTCATGTTTTCGCGCGGGGTGAGCAAGTGCATCTTGTCGGGCGTGATGAACCACATCAGCACGCCTTTGCGAGAGCAGATCGAACAGTTGCACGCATGCGCGCCCGTAATTTCACCTTCTGCTTCAAATGCCACTGCACCGCAGTGACAACTTCCCTTGTATTGCATGGCAATTCTCCGCACGTGTCGGGTTCAACCCGGAAGATTCAGCTCAAACAGACTGACCAGCGCATCCGCATGAAGGTCAGCGCGATAAAGCCGGACGCTGCCTGTTGCCATGGTTTTCGCTGTTGAACGAAATCGAAAGTTGCTGAGGTGCCTGAATTACGCCTGACGGCGCAAGCAGACATTCCGACACCGAGCCTGCCGATTTCACCCGCCCCAGGCGCGCCCAAGTCGGGCGGATCATCGTGCTGCGGTATGGCGGGCTCAACAGCCGTAGCGGTGTCCGCATTCGAGTCGCGCCGGCCGCGGCGACCTTCCTGCAAGGCCGAAATCATTGCCCGGACTCCCTGGCCTGCAACTCGCGCAAATAGCTTTCCAGGCGATCAAGGCGCTGCTCCCACTGCTGGCGATATTGCTCCAGCCAGTCAGTCGCTTCGCGCAAAGGCTCCGGCGTGAGCTTGCACGGCCGCCATTGCGCCTGCCGGCCCTGGCTGACCAGGCCGGCGCGCTGCAGGACCTTGAGGTGCTTGGTGACGGCCGGCAAACTCATCTCGAATGGCGCTGCCAGCTCGGTGACCGTGGTCTCACCCATCGAGAGGCGCGCAAGAATCGCGCGCCGTGTCGGGTCGGCAAGGGCAGCAAATGTTGCGCTGAGCGGGTCCGTCGGCATGCTTGCTCCAGCATTATTTAACCTTTAGGTAAAATAATAAACCCGGGGCCTCATGTCAAGGCGATGAAAGCCTGCTTACAAATGCAACAATGTTGCAGCCGCCACTGCTCTGTGGTCCAATGCGCAGCATCATGACTAGTCACGCTGAACGGATCCGTGCACTCGGCGCCCGTGCCACACCGGCCCGGCTGGCCGTCCTGCGCCTGCTGGAGACGGCTGAGCGCGCACTCAGCCATCACGACATCGAAGCGGCGCTGGCCGGCACCGGCTTTGACCGCGTCACCCTCTACCGGGTGCTCGACTGGATGGTCGAGAATGGTCTGGCCCACCGTCTGACCGACGCGCAACGTGTCTTCCGCTTCAGCCTCGCCGCCAGCAATGCCCCGGCGCACAACAGCCACGCCCACTTTCGCTGCGAAGCCTGCGGCAAGGTGTTCTGCCTCGATCAGGTGCTGGTGCAGGCCCCCGCGCTGCCGCAAGGCTTTTCGGGCAAGTCGGTGGAGCTGTGCATCACCGGGCAGTGCGCACGTTGCGAAGGGCAGGACGCCCAACAAAGCTGAGCCCGTCCTCATCCAGCGCTCAGCCACTTCGTTCGCTAGAACACTGAACGGCAAGGAATCCACCGCATGACCCTTCTGAATATCCTGCTGGCGACCCTGATGGGCGGCGTGCTCAGCGCCGTGGCCGCCGCCTTGGTGATGGCCGGCCTGCCACAGCGCTGGATGCCGCGCCTGGTCGGCTTTGCGACCGGCGTGCTGCTGGCGGTCGCCCTGCTCGACGTGCTGCCGGAAGCCTTCGAATACGATCTGCCGCCGCAGCAACTCTTCACCACCATGCTGCTGGGCCTGCTGAGCTTTTACGGCCTGGAACGCATCTCGGTATGGCGCCACTCGCATGCGGATGAAGAAGGCCACGACCACCACTGCCCGCCGCACGAGCACCAGCATGCCCACGCCCATGGCCATGCCCACCACGGACATGGCCACGGCGTCAGCCGCAATACGGTGATGGCGGTGCTGGTCGGTGGCGGCTTCCACAATTTCGTCGACGGCGTCTTGCTGGCGGCAACTTTCCTGACCAGTCCGGAGCTGGGCTGGCTGACCGCCTTCGCGGTGATCGCCCACGAGATTCCGCACGAAGCGGGCGGCTTTGCGATCGTGCGCGCCGCCGGCTATTCGCGCTGGCGTGCGCTGGCGATGAACGCCTTGTCCAGCCTCAGCGCGGTGATCGGCGGCCTGCTCGGCTACTTCGCGCTGCGCGAGATGCAAACCGCCCTGCCCTACGTGCTGGTGATTGCCGCGTCGAGCTTCCTCTACATCGCCATCTCCGATCTGCTGCCGCTGTTGCGCAGCGAAGGCCATCGCCGCACCTCGATGTGGCAAACCGCGTTCATGCTGATCGGCGTGCTGCTGATTGCCGTCGGCGTGATGTTCGAACACTGAGCGAGCGCCCGATGAGCGACGACAAACGCATCCCCGTAACCCTGCTCACCGGTTTTCTGGGCAGCGGCAAGACCACCCTGCTCAACGCGATCCTGCGCGACCCGGCCATGGCCGGCAGTGCAGTACTGATCAACGAGGTCGGTGAAATCGGCCTGGACCATCTCTTGGTCCAGGAAGTCAGCGAAGAAATCATCCTGCTCGAATCCGGCTGCCTGTGCTGCGCCGTGCGCGGCGATCTGGTCAAGGCCCTGCGCGATCTGTTCATGCGCCGCCTGCGCCGCGAGATTCCGGCGCTCGACCGGGTGATCATCGAGACCAGCGGACTGGCTGATCCGGCGCCGGTGATCCACACCTTGCTGGAAGACTTCTTCATCGCCGAGCGCTTCGTCCTGCAAGGCGTGCTGAGCACCCTGGACGTGCGCAATGTGCATTGGCAAACCGCCCAGCACGGCGAAGCGATGCGCCAGATCGTGATGGCTGACCGCGTGGTGTTCACCAAGTGCGATCTGGCCAGCGAGGCCGAAATCGCACTGGCCGAAGCGCGCGTCGAAGAGATCAATCCCAGCGTCGCCTGCTGGCGCAGCGCGCCCGGTGCACTGCCGCCGGGTTTGCTCAGCGAGCTGGCGCCCTACAGCCCGGCCGCCCGTCCAGCGCAAACCCTGGCCTGGCTGGGCGATGCCCGTGCCGCCGAACAGGCGCGCCTGAAAGCCCGCCGCAGTGCCTTTGGCGGCGCCGCGCCCGCCAGCTTGCACGCGGCCCACAGCGCCAGCGTGCACACCCATGTGCTGCGCTTTGCCGCGCCGCTGGACTGGCAGCGCTTCACCACCGCGCTGGACATGCTGCTGCTCGTCTCCGGCGACGCCATCCTGCGCATCAAGGGGCTGGTCGCCGTGATCGACGAAGACACACCGCGTGTCATACACGTCGTGCAGCATGAGCGCTACCCCAGCCACAACCTGGCGGCCTGGCCCGACGACGATCACAGCACCCGCCTGGTGTTCATCGTCGACGATCTGCCGCGCAGCGTACTCGACACCGTTTTTGCCGCCTTCTGCGATGCCACGCAGGACGCGACCGATGCCCACTGATCTCGCCGGAAAGGACTCCACCATGCGTCGCATTGCCCTGATCTGCACCCTTCTCGCCAGCGGACTGGCCAGCGCCGCACCGGCGCACGTCCATGGCATCGCCCATCTCGACGTCAGCCTCGAAGGCAATGTACTCAACATCAGCATGGAGTCGCCGCTGGACAGCCTGCTCGGCTTCGAACGCGCGCCGCGCGGCAATGCTGAAATCGCCCGCGTGCGCGCCATGGCCTCGGTGCTGCGCGAGGCCGACCGGGTGTTCCTGACGACCCCGGCAGCCGGCTGCAGCCTGAGCAGCGTGCATCTGTCGTCCAGCGCGCTGAGCCCGCAATTGCTCGGCGAAACCGCCAGCAAGCCGGCTGCGGCGGAAGAGCCCGCCGGCCACGCCGATCTGGATGCCGACTTCAGCTTCAAATGCGCCAATCCGGCCGCGCTCAACAGCATCGTGGTGCAGCTCTTCGAGAGCTTCCCGGCGATGAAGAGCATCGACCTGCAGCTGGTCACGCCCAAGCTGCAGAAGGCCGCCAAACTCAGCTCCGGCGCGCGCACCATCAGCTGGTCGGCGAAATAAGCCGATGCGCGCTGCGCCGCCCGCTGAACCTCCCGTCATCGCCCTGCAAGCGCTGCGCTTTGCCTGGCCAGGGCAGGCGCAGGACTGCCTGAATCTGCCGGCCTTCGCGCTGGCCGCAGGTGAAGACCTGTTCCTACATGGCGAAAGCGGCAGCGGCAAGAGCACCTTGCTGGCCTTGCTGGCCGGCGTGCTGCTGCCGCACAGCGGTGCGGTGCGCCTGCTCGGCCAGGATTGGAACGGCCTGTCGGGCGCGCAGCGCGACCGTCTGCGCGTGGCGCATATCGGCTTCATCTTCCAGCAGTTCAATCTGCTGCCCTATCTGAGCGTGCTCGACAACGTCTTGCTGCCCTGCCGCTTCTCGGCCCTGCGCCGCCAGCGCGCCGTGGCCGCAGGCGGCAGCGCCGAACAACAGGCGCATAGCCTGCTGCGCCAGCTCGACCTCGCCCCCGCGCTGTGGACGCGCAGAGCGGCCGAGCTCTCGGTCGGCCAGCAGCAGCGCGTAGCTGCGGCACGTGCGCTGATCGGCCAGCCGGAATTGCTGATCGCCGACGAGCCGACCTCGGCCCTGGATGCCACCCGCCAAGCCGGCTTTCTCGAACTGCTGCGCGCCGAATGCGCGGCCAGCGGCGCCGCCCTGCTCTTCGTCAGCCACGACCAGCGCCTGGCCGCCGGCTTTTCGCGTGTGCTCTCGCTGAGCACACTCAACCAGGCCGCCAGGGAGCTGGCGGCATGAGCGCACTGCTGCGTCTGGCACTCTCCAGTGCCTGGAACCGGCGCATGGCGCTATCCCTGACCCTGCTGTCGATCATGCTTTCGGCATTGTTGCTGCTCGGTGTCGCCCATATCCGCAAGGACGTGCGCGACAGCTTCTCGGCCTCGGTGTCCGGCACCGATCTGGTCGTCGGTCCGCGCGGCAGCGGCTTGTCACTGATGCTCTATACCGTCTTCCACCTGGGCGACGCGACGCAGAACATGGAGTGGAAGTCCTACCTGCATCTGCGCGATCACGCCGCCGTCGCCTGGGCACTGCCCTTGTCGCTGGGCGATTCGCATCGTGGTTTTCCGGTACTGGCCACGCTGCCGGAGTACTTCCAGCGCTTTCACTACGGCGATGCGCAAAGCTTGCGTGTGGCCGCCGGCAAGCCCTTTGCCGATGTCTTCGATGTCACCCTCGGCGCCGAAGTCGCGCGCAGCCTCGGCTACAAGCCGGGCGACAAGATCACCCTGACGCATGGCAGCGGCAGCGCGCTGGGGGCCGAACACGCCGACAAGCCCTTCACCGTCAGCGGCGTGCTGGCGCCCAGCGGCACGCCGGTGGACCGCACGCTGTTCATCAGCCTGGCCGGCATGGAGGCGATCCATCTCGACTGGCAAGCCGGCGCGCCAATGCCCGGCCTGTCGATCCCGGCCGAGTTCGTCAAGAAATTCGACCTCACCCCGAAAACCATTACCGGCGTGATGATCGGCCTGAAGAGCCGCGCCCACGTCTTCGCCATGCAGCGCGAGATTGCCGACTACAAGGACGAAGCGCTGATGGGCGTGATGCCCGGCGTGGCGCTCGACCAGCTGTGGCAAGTGGCGCAGCTGGGCGAGCAGGCGCTGCTGCTGGTATCGATTGCGGTCGCCGCCGTCGGTCTTGCCGGCCTGGTCGCCACCCTGCTCGCCGGGCTGGATGCGCGGCGGCGCGAGCTGGCCATCCTGCGCTCGGTCGGCGCCGGGCCGCGCAGCATCCTCGCCCTGCTGCTCTGCGAGGGCATGCTGATCACCGTGCTCGGCACCCTGCTCGGCTGGCTTGTACTATGTCTGGGCCTGACGCTGGGCGGCCCCTTCTTGCAGGCTAACTACGGCATCGTGACGCAGGCCTTCATCCCCGCCGGGGACGAGCTGTGGCTGCTCGCCGGCATGCTGCTGGCCGGATTGCTGGCCGCTCTGGTGCCCGCCCTGCGTGCTTATCGACTGTCCCTGGCCGACGGCCTGACGCCACGAATCTAGGGCGTGTTCACAGTAGGCGAGGGGATTGCGTTGAGGACTATGGCTTGCGGGACAAGGCGTGCGACGCGGTGCGGGGTCTTGGTGATCAATGAGCCCCCGCACCAGGAGCCTCAGTGGTTACATGCGGCAGTAGCGCAGGCCATAGTCCTCAACCCGAAGGGCTCGGACGAAATGGGCGCATGGCTGCGTTGCGGCGACTCGCCAGGAGACTACCCTGCCAGCGTCGCCGCGCCTTGCCCTGCACCCATTGCGTGCGAGCGCAACCACTCGCCTACTGTGAACACGCCCTAGGGAATCCATGCATAAACGTCAATTCATCAGTCTGCTTGGCGCCTTGCCGGCCTGGGCGCTGGCCGGCAGCGCCGCCGCACCGAGCAGCAATTACAAGGTCGGCGACAAGCTGACGCCGGCCGCACCGGTACTCGTCAATGGCATCCGCCAGCTCAAGTGGGACGACCTCATCCCCAAGAACTGGGACCCCTACGCCGCCTACCGCGGCCTTGATCTGGCCAAGATGCGCGATGGCGATCCGCGCACCCGCGAAGCCATGGACAAGGTGCGCGAAGCCTGGAACAACGCCCCCGTGGTCGACGATCTGAACGGCAACACGGTGCGCATCCCCGGCTTCATGATCCCGATGGACACCAACAAGGACGAGGTGCTGGCCTTCCTGCTGGTGCCGTATTTTGGCGCCTGCATCCACACCCCGCCGCCGCCGGCCAATCAGATCATCGACGTCAAGGCCAAGCCGGCCGTGCGCGGCAGTCGCATGATGGACACCGTGTGGGTCACCGGCAAGCTCAGCACGGTGCGTAGCGACAGCCCCTTTGGCACGGTCGGCTACCGCATCGCGGCCCAGCACGTGGAACCCTACGTCAAAGAAGCTGAACGCAAGTAAGGCCGGCGCGCCGTTCTCCGGCAGCACACGAATGCAACACAATTGCGTTTACTTGGACAGCCTGCGACAATGCAACCCTGTTGCATGTAAAAAGGCTGTCCATGTCGCGCCCGCAAATCCCCGTCACCGTCCTCACCGGCTTTCTCGGTGCCGGCAAGACCACCCTGCTTAACCGCATCCTCTCCGAACCGCATGGCCACCGCATCGCGGTGATCGAGAACGAATTCGGCGAGATCGGCATCGACAACGCCCTGCTCAAACGCCGCTCGGACGAGCAGGTGCTGGTGATGAACAACGGCTGCATCTGCTGCACCGTGCGTGACGATCTGGTGCGCATCCTCGGCGAGCTGGCGGCCAAACGCGCAGCGGGCGAGCTGGACTTCGAACGCGTGCTGATCGAGACCACCGGCCTCGCCGACCCGGCGCCGGTGGCGCAGACCTTTTTCGTCGATCCCGGCGTCGCCGAGCATTACGCACTTGATGCGGTGATCACCGTGGTCGACGCCGTGCATGGCATGGCCCAGCTCGACGCCCACCATGAAGCGCAGGATCAGGTGGGCTTTGCCGACCGCATCCTGCTCTCCAAGACCGATCTGGTCAGCGCCGAACAGCAAGAAGAGCTGAGCACGCGCCTGCACGAAATCAATATCCGCGCACCGATCATCCCGGTGCATTTCGGCAAGACGGATCTGGCGCAGATCCTCGACATCGACGCCTTCAGCCTCGACATCGCCGAAGCGCTGGAGCCTGAATTCCTGCATCACTTCCACCATCATCATCACGACGATGATGTGCAGTCATTCAGCATCCGCCTCAGCGAGCCGCTGTCGCCGATCCGCTTCCGCCTCGGCCTGGGCTCATTGATCGACAAATACAGTGCGCAGCTGCTGCGCTACAAGGGCGTGGTGCATCTGGCCGGCTACGAGCAGCGCGTGATCCTGCAGGGCGTGCACATGCTGATGGCACTCAACCTCGCCGAACCCTGGCTGCCCGATGGCCCGCGCGAATCAGTCCTGGTGTTCATCGGCGAGCGCCTGCCCGAGGCGGAATTCCGCGCCGTCATCGACGCAGCCGTATTGCGCACGGATGCCGAAAGCGATGCCAGCTTCGACGCCGCCATGAAGATCATCGACGAACTGCCGTTCTGAGGACGCCCACCATGCAAAAGCTTCCTGTCACCGTACTGTCCGGCTTTCTCGGCGCGGGCAAAACCACCCTGCTCAAGCACATTCTGGAAAACCGCGAAGGCCGCCGCGTCGCCCTCATCGTCAATGACATGTCGGACGTGAATATCGATGCCGAGCTGGTGCGCCAGGGCGGCGCGACGCTGTCGCGCACCGACGAGAAGATGGTCGAGATGAGCAATGGCTGCATCTGCTGCACCCTGCGCGAAGACCTGCTGATCGAGGTGCGCAAGCTCGCCGAGGAAGGCCGCTTCGACACCCTGGTGATCGAATCGACCGGCATCTCCGAACCGCTGCCGGTCGCCGAAACCTTCACCTTCACCGACGAGCAGGGCCGCAGTCTCTCCGACGTGGCGCGGCTCGATACCATGGTCACCGTGGTCGATTCCTTCAACTTCCTGCGCGACTACCTCAGCCGCGACAATCTGCAGGAGCGTGGTGAGTCCCTCGGCGAGGAAGATGGCCGCTCGGTGGTCGAACTGTTGATCGAGCAGATCGAATTCTGCGATGTCATCGTGCTCAACAAGATCGATCTGGTCGGCAGCGCTGAACGGCGCGATCTCTACGGCATCCTGCGCAGCTTCAATCCGCGCGCGCGCATCGTCGAAGCCGAATTCGGCCGCGTGCCGCTCGACACCGTACTGGGCACCGGCCTGTTCAATTTCGAGCAGGCGGCGCAGGCGCCGGGCTGGCTGCAGGAGCTGCGCGGCACGCACACGCCGGAGACCGAGGAATACGGCATCACCAGCTTTGTCTATCGCGCCCGCCGCCCCTTCCATCCAGAGCGTTTCTGGCAGCTGGCGCGCGAGGAATGGCCGGGCGTGCTGCGCGCCAAGGGCTATTTCTGGCTCGCCTCGCGCATGGATCTGGCCGGTGAATGGGCGCTCGCCGGTGCAGTGCGTCGCCACGGCCCGGCGGGTCTGTGGTGGGCCTCGGTCGAGCGCAGCGAATGGCCGCAGGACGAAGCCGCCCAAGCACGCATCCTGGAGCGCTGGGACAAGGCGTTCGGCGACCGCCGCCAGGAGATCGTCATCATCGGCATCGACATGAACGAGGCGCGGCTGCGCGCCCGGCTCGACGCCTGCCTGCTCAGCGATCTGGAACTGGCCGCCGGCCCCTTTGCCTGGGCCAATCTGGCCGATCCCTTCCCGCAATGGGAAGAGATTGGCGAAGACAGCGAGGCCGATACCCCTCACAGCACCCACTGAGCTACTGCCTGCCTGCGCGGCGGCCGCAGCGGCTGCGCGCACCTGACTGCCGATTTTTTTTGTTACGCCCCAGAAGAGAGACCATGCATCCCACGCGACTCCTTGTCACGGCCCTAGCGGCCCTGTCATTCAGCCACAGCTTTGCCCACGGCATCTGGTTCGCCCAACGTTCGGACGAAACCGCACTGATCTATGGTCATGCCTCGGAAGACTCCAGCACCGTCAAACGCGCCAACAAGATCACCAGCTACAAGGCCTATCGGGCCGATGGCAGCGCGATCAATGGCGAGCTGCAAAAAACCGATTACCTGATGATCGCCAAGACCGCCGAACCCGCCGCGCTGCACACCGCCACGCTGGACAACGGCCTGTGGAGCCAGGCGCCCGACGGACAATGGATCAACAAGGGCAAGGACGAAGTCGCCGGCGCCAAAGTCAGCGGGCGCTACCTCAAATACACCATGGGCTTCAGCGGCCTGCCCTTTGCGCTGGCCAAACCGCTGGCCGACCAACGCCTGCAGCTGGTGCCGCAGCACTTCCCCTTCCCCAGTCAGCGCGGCAGCAAGCAAAGCTTCAAGGTGCTGTTCGATGGCAAGCCGGTGGCTGGCGCCAAGGTGAGCGTCGACTACATCAATGATGCCGATGCCAAGCCGCTGGTGAGCGGACGCGATGGCAGCGTGCGTTTTGCGATCCGCAACCAGGGGCTGAACGTCATCGCCATCTCTTACGAATCGGCTCCGGACGATGCCCGCAAGGCCGACAAGACCGGTCATTTCGCCACCCTCAGCTTCGTGCTGCCGCACCACGAGGAGTGATCAGCATGCAGAAACTGATGATGACCACCCTGGCGCTGAGCATTCTCGGCGCCCCTTCCCTCGCCCAAGCGGAAGAGGAACTGGCCCCGGTGGTGGTGCGCGGCAAGCGCAGCAACGCCGACTACCGCACCGACACATCCGGCAGCGCGACGCGTACCGACACGCCCGATGCGGAAACCCCGCAATCGGTGCGCCAGGTGCCACGCCAGCTGATCGAAGATGCTGGCGCCAAGCGTGTCGAGCAAGCCATGGACTATGTCAGCGGCGTGACACGGCAGAACAGCTTCGGCGGTCTGTGGGACAACTACGCGATCCGTGGTCTGGCCGGCAACGAGAACACCGGCCTGGGCTTCCTGGTCAATGGCTTTGCCGGCAACCGCGGCTTCAACGCGCCGCGTGACACCGCCAATGTCGAACGCATCGAGGTGCTCAAGGGCCCGATCAGCGCGCTCTACGGCAGCGCCGAGCCGGGCGGCAGCCTCAACATCGTGACCAAGAAACCGAGCTTCAAATCGAGCAATGTGCTGGGCTTCTCGCTCGACAACTACGGCAGCACGCGCGGCACCCTCGATTCCACCGGCGCCTTGAGCGAAGACCTTGCCTACCGCTTCAATATGGCCGCCGAGGAACGCGATAGCCAGCGTGACTACAATCATTCGCGCCGCCAGTTGTTTGCGCCGGCGCTGACCTGGAAAGCCGGCGACTTCACCACCGTCAATTACGAGAGCGAATTCCTGCGCCAGCAAGCCCCGCTTGATCGCGGCATCGTCGCCGTCAATGGCCGCCTCGATGCGATGTCGGACAAGACCTTCCTCGGCGAGCCGGGCGACGGTGATGTGACGGTGGACAACCAGACCCATCAGCTGTCGGTCGAGCATGAGTTCTCTGAACGCTGGACGGCCTACCTCGGCGTCTCCTACAAGCACGGCACGCTGCAAGGCTATTCCACCGAAGCCAGTGCCCTGCAGGCAGACCAGCAGACCCTGCGCCGCCAGCGCCGTTATCGCGACTACCTGTCTGACGATACGACCCTGCAAGGCCAGCTGATCGGCAAGTTCGACACCGGCCGCATCGCACACACCTTGCTGCTGGGTTTCGAGCGCTATCAGTTCGAGCTCGATCAGACCATGCTGCGCATCAATCCCAGCAATGGCGCGCCGTATGCCGTCAACATCTACAGCCCGGCCTATGGCCAAGCCCAGCCCACGCCACTGGCCAATACCAGCACGCTGGAGCAACAGACCGGCAACGCCATCAATGTGCAGGATCAGCTGAGCCTCACGCCGAGCTGGAAGCTGCTCATCGGCGCGCGTGCCGACCAGTTCCTGCAACGCATCGAGAATCGCCGCAATGGCAGCCTCACACGGCAAGCGCACGACGCGGTCACGCCGCGCATCGGCGTCGTCAAGCTGCTCAGCGATCAGTTCTCGCTGTACGCCAATGCCAGCCAGTCCTTCCGGCCGAATGCCGGCACCGATGTCGGCGGCAACTCCTTCGCGCCGGAAAAGGGCAAGTCCTTCGAAACCGGGCTGAAGTTCGCCAGCGCGGATCAACGCCTGAGCGCCACCACCGCACTGTTCGACATCCGCAAGCGCAATGTGCTGACCGCCGACCCGCTCAACAGCGGCTTCTCGATGGCCACCGGTGAAGTGCGCAGCCGTGGCCTGGAGTTCGATGCCGCCGGCCGTATCGGTGAAGCCTGGCGCCTGTCGGCCAGCTATACCTATCTGGACGCCGAAGTGCTGCGCGACAACAGCCTGGCGCGTGGCACCCGCCTGCTGAACGTGCCGCGCAATACCGCCAGCCTGCTCGCCGTGCATGAACAGGCGGCCGGTGCCGAGGGCAAGCTCGGCCTCGGTGGCGGTGTGGTCTGGGTGGGGCGCCGCGCCGGCGACGCAACGGCCAGCTTCGACCTGCCCAGCTACAGCACCACGCGGGCGCTCAGCTACTGGCAGATCAACAAGCGCTACCGCCTCAGCCTGGATGTCGACAACCTGTTTGACGAGCGCTACTACAGCGCTTCCTACAGCAGTGTGTGGATCACGCCGGGCAGCCGGCGCACCGTCACGCTGGGGCTGACGGCGGCGCTCTGAGCCGGCTGCGCCGATCATGGCCTCGACCAACCTGCTCATCGCCCACGAGTACAGCCCGGCCGGCACACAGCTGCCGCTGGCCGCTGTACTCGACGGTCTGCCCTGGAATGAAGACGGCCTGATCGCCGCAATTGCCCAGCAATACGACAGCGGCGAAGTGCTGATGCTGGCCTGGATGAATCGCACCGCGCTCGAAGAGACCCTGGCCAGCGGGCGCGTCTGCTACTGGTCGCGCTCGCGCCGCCAGCTGTGGCGCAAGGGCGAGACATCCGGCGCGGTGCAGCGACTCATCGAAGCCCGCTTCGATTGCGATGGCGATGCCCTCCTGCTGCGCGTCGCGCAAAGCGGCGGCGCCTGCCACACCGGGCGCGCTTCGTGTTTCTACAACCGCATTGAAGGGCCGCAGGTCAGCATCCTCGACAGCGCGCCCCACCCTGCACACGGAGCCTGAAGACCATGCAGCCTCACCACAGCAGCGCCACGCTCCAACCCGCTCGCCATACCGTACCGGACGATGCACCGCCCTCGCTGTCGCGCAGCGACTCACTGCTCGATCTGACGGCGATTTTTGCGCCGCAGACCCGTATTGCCATCCTTGAACGCGCGCCGGATTCAGGCATCAGCGCCTACCTGGATACGCTGGCCACCCGCGGCGAGCTGCGCCTGGGGCTGCGCTGCGTGATCGATGCCGGCACCGCGCCCGAACTCAAGCACTGGCCAGCGGAGGCTGGCCGCCGCGCACTGGAAGAGGACATCGCCTTCATCAGCGGCGCCTATGGCGAGCTGCTCGGCTGCGCGCGCGTCGGCCTGCGCCTGGAAGTACTGGGCAGCGCCATGTGCCCGCGCTTTCACGTCGACCACACCGGCATCCGCCTGCTGTGCACCTATCGTGGCGACGGCACGGAATGGCTCGACGAGCGTTACGCTGATCGACGCTGGCTGGGCGCAGCCGCCCAGGGGCAAGCGGATGAGGACTCGGGGCTGATCTGCTCGGCGCGGGGCATTCATCGCATCGCGCCCTTCGCCCTCGCCCTGCTCAAGGGCGACGCCTGGCAAGGCAATGCCGGCCAGGGCCTGATCCACCGTTCCCCGGTAGTCTCTGCTGCGCTTGCACCGCGTGTGGTGCTGGCGCTCGACGCCATCTGGTAAGACCACAAGAGTAGAATCTACCCACATGATCCGCAAAAATCCCACCGGCGACCTGCCGCAAATCCACGAATCCGCCTACGTCGACCAGACCGCCATCATCTGCGGCAAGGTCATCGTCCATGAAAACGTGTTCATCGGCCCTTACGCGGTGATCCGCGCTGACGAGGTGAATGCCGAAGGCGGCATGGAACCCATCGTCATCGGCGCCAATTCGAATATCCAGGACGGCGTGGTGATCCACTCCAAGTCGGGCGCAGCGGTGACCATCGGCGAGCACAGCTCGATCGCCCACCGTTCCATCGTGCATGGCCCGGCCGAGGTCGGCAACAATGTCTTCATCGGCTTCAACACCGTGCTGTTCAACTGCCGCGTTGGCGCCGGCTGCGTGGTGCGCCACAACTCGGTGGTCGATGGCTGCGATCTGCCGGCCGGTTTCTACGTGCCCTCGACCACGCACATCAATGCGCACACCGATCTGTCGCGCATCGCCCGCGTCAATGCCTCGGCGACCGAGTTCTCCGAAGACGTGGCGCGCACCAATGTCGAATTGGTCGCCGGTTACAAGCGCCTGCAGAACGAGTTTTAAGCGCAGGCCTTGCGGCCGGGCAGTGGTTAGGCGCCGCTTTGGCGCTATGCTTGGGATCTGACCGGTCCGCCACAAAGGCGTGACGCCACCAAGGAGCCCAGATGGAAATCGATACCCGCCAGGCCAGCAACGCCGCTTACTTCAAGACCCTCGACACCGCAGGGCTGCGCCGTGAATTCCTGATCGAGACACTGTTTGTCGCCGACCAGATGACGATGACCTACAGCCACATCGACCGCATCGTCGTCGGCGGCGTAATGCCGGTGGGCGCCGAAGTCGTGCTGCCCGATCTGGGCAAAACCTATGGCACCAGCTACTTCCTCGAACGCCGCGAACTGGGCCTGATCAATATCGGCGGCCCCGGCGTGGTGTTGATCGATGGCAAGGTCTGGGAAGTCGGCACGCAGGAAGCGCTGTACATCGGCAAGGGCGCGCAGGATCTGCGCTTCCAGAGCATCAGTGCGGATGCACCGGCCAAGTTCTACTACAACAGCTGTCCGGCCCACACTGCCTACCCAACCAAAAAAATCACCATCGACCAGGCCTCGCCGCAAACCATCGGCGAAGCCAAGACCAGCAACCAGCGCACCATCTACAAGTACATCGTGCCCGGCGTGGTCGACTCCTGTCAGCTGGTGATGGGCCTCACCAAACTCGCCGAGGGCAGCTTGTGGAACACCATGCCCTGCCACACCCACGAGCGGCGCATGGAAGTCTATTTCTACTTCGGCATGCAGCCCGATGGCGTGGTCTTCCACATGTGTGGCCAGCCCACCGAAACGCGTCACATCGTGATGCGCAACGAGCAGGCGGTGATCGCGCCGAGCTGGTCGATCCACTCCGGCGTCGGTTCGCAGGCCTATACCTTCATCTGGGGCATGTGCGGCGAAAACCAGACCTTCCCCGACATGGACCACGTGGCCATGACGACCCTGAAGTAAAGCCGCTGCAGTTCAGCACACGAGGGGCTTTCGCACGGCGAACAGCCCCTTTTCTTTGAGCAAGGCGACATCAGCTGGGTGTCCTGCGCCCAGACATCCAGCCAGGCCAGCGGACGGGCCGCGGCGACCGGGTCGGCCGAACGCGCCAGCGCATCGCTCATCTTGAACCAGCTGCGCAAGTCCTGCCAGAAGCCGGCCAGGGCGATCAGCCCGCTCAGACAGAGGAGGCCCGGCAGGCGCCGGATCTGGCGGAAAAAGTGCAGCAGAGGCATGGAACCGACTCCCGCCAAGAGGCATCAAAGCAGCGCAAAACGAAGCAAAAAGATTCGAAACAAAGCCCGACAGACACTAAACTTGGCAGGCAGAGCCGTGTCAGCGGGCGTTTCGTCAGTCCTCGCAGACCGCAGGGCGCAGCTCGCTTCGCTTGGCTGTCCATGCATGTTGCACTTCCAGAACAGGAATCTGATTGCTGCCGGCAAACTGCATCTGACATAATTGCTGCACCGCACACCCAACACGCCATCAATCCCGCATCACCGAATCTGAGCGGGCTTGCCGCCCGAGGTGAATAAAATGATGTCCGCTGGACGTACATTGCCCCCCATCGATTTTACGCAGGCCACCCAGTGCTTGAGCGTACTCAATGCGCTCAATCCGACGGACGTCGACGACTCCCTGTCGACGATGAGCGTGGTGCTTGACGGCATGTGTGCCCGGCCGCCGGAGCCAGTGGAACATCTGCGCGTGCTCGAGGAGATCCGCGGCACGCTCGACTTCGTCATGTCGCAGGCTTCGCAGCGCTATGCCGCGCGCGCCCTGCCACTCGATAGCCCGGAGAACGAGCGCTTCCAGAACGTGGTCACCGGCTGGGCGCTGATGGCCAAGAGCTATGCCTTCATCGCCCAGCGCTCGGCGCTGGACCCGGACTTCAACGACAAACGCGCCCTGCTCGCCCAGCGCCGCATGCTCTACAACGCGCGCGTGATGCTCGAATACCATCGCGTGCGCCGCGCCCTGCCCAGCGGTCTGTGGCTGCAGATGCACAAGCTGTTCATCGCGGCCGAACGCGCCGGCTATGCCGAACAGCGCGTCGCCGATGCGCTCAACGATATCTGGGGCGCGCAAAGCGTCAGCGAGTGCTACATCACCATGCTGCTGGTCGATACCGCCATGCCCTGCGGCCGCAGCCTGCGCGAGCAAGGCTGGATCAAGCATTGGGCGCAACGCTTCGCGCCCTACTGCAGCCTGCAGGCCGAAGATGAGCCGCTGCACACCAAGCCCGGCCAATTCGCGCTGGCCTGCGAGGCCGACTTCGGCCTGCGCCCGATGGCCCTGATGCCGCCCGATCTCAAGCTGCGCGGCATCGACACGCGGCGCCTGGCCACCCACATCCAGAGCCTCGTGGCACAGCTCAAGAAGAATGTCTCGCCCGCCTCCCTGGGCCTCGGTGAAGACTGCGTGCAGCCGGCCTGTTCGCGCCTGCTGGTGGCGCTCTATCGCCCCTGGGGTTATGCCGTGGCCGGCCGCAAGTATCCGCGCAAGCGAGCGAACGCCGACGTGCAGCTCTGTGTCGATCTGCAGGCAATCGCCTTCTTCATCGACGGCCGCGAATTCATGCAGCCCAATGACTCGCGCCTGACCAGCTATGGCCGCGCGCAGCTGATGCACACCTTCCGTGACCGCGCGCCGGAAGACATCACGCTGGAATACCTGCAGACGCGTGCGCTGCAGCTGGGCTATGTCGCCGACGAAACCTGGCAGATCAATGATCAATCGCTGACCGGCTACCGCCTCAGCCGCACGCGCCCCGGCTCGCGCCTGGAACACCGCCAGCTGCTCGGCGTGCGCGTCGATGCCAGTACGCCGCTACTGCTGGCCGAGGTGATCTGGCTGCAATACCAGAATGACAACAGCCTGCAAGCGGGTATCAGCATCCTGCCCGGCCCGGCCAAGGTGCTTGCGGTGCGCCTGCATCCGGGAGATCGTTCGACGCGCGAGCGCTACCGCATCGGTTTCCTGATCCCGGGCATTCCCTCGATGGATACCGAGGCGAGCCTGATCGTGCCGGTCGGCTGGTTCCTCAGCGGCCGGCGCATCGAGGTGTATGCCGATGGCCGTTCCTGGTTCGCGCACATGAACAAATTGCTCTCGCGCGGCGCCAATTTCGACCGCGTGCTGTTCAGCCGCGAAGGCGACTCGGCCAATCGCTGATCTGCGCGCTCAGGCCTCGGCCCACAGCACGCGGTGCTGCGGCAGACAGGCCAGGAAGCGGCTGCCGCGACCCGGTTCGCTGACAATCTCCAGATTGCCCTGATGCCGCGTCAGCACATGCTTGACGATGGCAAGACCCAGACCGGTGCCACCGGTCTCGCGCGAGCGACCGCGATCGACGCGGTAGAAGCGCTCGGTCAGGCGCGGCAGATGCTCGGCCGCGATGCCCGGCCCGTTGTCGCTGACCACCAGGGCCGCGCCCGCCGCCAGCGGCTCCCAACTGATGCGGATCTGGCCGCCGTCCGGCGTATAGCGCACGGCATTGCTGGCGAGGTTGGCCAGCACGCTGTGCAGTTCCTTGTGCGAGCCCAGCAAGCTGGCCCGCGCACCGGGTTCGACGATGATCTCGTGGCGGCCGGACGAGAGCAGGCGCGCCTCCTCGGCGACGCTGCGCAGCAGGCCCTGCACATCGACCTTGTCCTCATCGGGCTGGGTTGCGGTTTCGAGTGCGGAGAGCGCCAGCAGATCCTCGATCAGGCGCTGCATGCGGCCGCCCTGGTCGATCGCCAGCTGCAGATAACGACGCGCATCCTCGGGCGAGAAGTCCTCGAAGCCGTCGTAGAGCATTTCCATGAAGCCGCTGACCACGGTGAGCGGCGTTTTCAGCTCGTGCGAGACATTGGCGAC
The DNA here is from genome assembly GCF_039631295.1 of Uliginosibacterium sediminicola. NCBI lineage: Bacteria > Pseudomonadati > Pseudomonadota > Betaproteobacteria > Rhodocyclales > Zoogloeaceae > Uliginosibacterium > Uliginosibacterium sediminicola. Next base: position 571,547 of record NZ_JBDIVE010000001.1, read on the forward strand.
GAAATCGCGGCGCATGTTCTCCAGCTTTTCAAGCTGGCTGATGTCGCGCGAGAGCAGCATCTTGAGGTCTTCGCCAAACGGCACGATCTGCACCGACAAGCTCAGACCATCGCTGCGCAAGGGTTTGAGCAGCAAAGGCTCGCTGAAATCGCCGGCTTCGACGTAGCTGACGAAGTCCGGCTGGCGCACCAGATTGGTCACGGCGCTGCCGGCATCGCTGCGGGCATCGAGACCGAAATGACGTTCGGCCGCACGATTCACCCATTCGATGAGATTGTGGTGGGTCAGGTAGATCACGCCGTCCGGCATCGCCTGCGCCGCCTCGCGAAAGCGCGACAGGCTCTGCGAGATGCGTTCGCGCTGGTCATAGGCGATCCGTGAGCGCCGTGCCAGCGCCGCAAAGGCATTGTCCCAGCTGCCCAGCGCACGCGGCGTCGGCGTGCCCAGGGGCTCGCGCGCCCAGTCGAGCAGGCGCACCAGATTGCGCAGGTGGTAGATCAGCCAGGCGCCCAGGCCCAGGCTCAACACCGCCAATGCCGCCACGCCGCTGCCGAAGATCCAGCTCAGCGCCACGGCAAGTAACAGGACCGCAAGAATGCCTGCGGCATGTGACCAGATCAGTCGTCCAGGGTAAATGATCAATCCTCGGGCGCCGATGCGCCGTTGCGGTGGCTGAGTATGCCCGCCGCCTTGCGCGGCAGGCGCTCACATCTTAGTGCAAAGCGGCTCAGGCCGGATCGGCGGCCGGCACATCGGCCGAGAGGCGGTAGCCGCTGCCGCGCACGGTCTGGATCAGGCGGTCGTGCTGGGTCGCTTCCAGCGCGCTGCGCAGGCGGCGGATATGCACATCGACGGTCCGCTCTTCGACGAAGACGTGATCGCCCCACACCTGATCAAGCAGCTGCGAGCGCGAATGCACACGCTCCGGGTGAGTCATCAGGTAATGCAGCAGGCGGAATTCGGTCGGGCCGAGATTGATGTGCTGCTCGCCGGCCGTCACGCGGTGGGTGGTCGGGTCGAGGCGCAGGCCGGACGTCTCGACCGCGTCTTCGGTGGCCTCCGGCGCACGCCGGCGCAACACCGCCTTGATGCGCGCCACCAGCTCGCGCGGCGAGAAGGGCTTGGCGATGTAATCGTCAGCGCCGGTCTCCAGGCCCAGCACGCGGTCTTCTTCTTCGCTGCGCGCGGTGAGCATGATGATCGGAATGGCGCGCGTGCGCTCTTCGGCGCGCAGACGGCGCGCCAGCTCAATGCCGGACATGCCCGGCAGCATCCAGTCGAGCAGGACCAGGTCGGGCAGCGCCTCGCGTACGATGCGTTGCGCGGTCTCGCCGTCGGCGGCGCGCACCACCGTATGGCCAGCGCGCGTGAGGTTGGCAGCGATCAGTTCCTGAATCGCAGGTTCGTCTTCAACCAGAAGGATGTTGGCAGCCATCTGAAGCCCCGTCACAATCTATAGGTAATGGCGGCAGTGTATTGCCGATTGATGAACGAATTGTGACAAGTCATTCTCTTGCAATAAATTGTGCAGCGCCCGCTGCACACCCCCGGAGTCCCCCATGAGCATCCCCACCGAAATCCGCCTGCATCAGCAATCACGCCTGCTCGAAGTGCACTTTGAAGACGGCGTCGCCGCCCAGCTCTCCTGCGAGCTGCTGCGCGTCTATTCGCCCTCGGCCGAAGTGCGCGGCCATGGCGCCGGCCAGGAAGTGCTGCAGACCGGCAAGCGCAATGTGAACATCCAGGCCATCGAACCGGTCGGTCAATACGCCGTCAAGCTGGTGTTTTCAGACGGCCACGACTCCGGCCTCTACACCTGGGACTACCTCTACAAGCTGGCACTGGAGCACGAAACCCTGTGGGCGCAATACCTGCAGCAACTCGAAGCCGCCGGCGCCAGCCGTGACATCGCCACCGCGCCGCCCGCCGCAAAGGGCTGCGGACATCACTGAGAACCGGTTTAAAATAGCGAGTTACCCGCAAACCGAGCACCACACATGAGAAGCGATTGGGAAGTAGTCATCGGCCTGGAAACCCATGCCCAGCTCAACACGGCCTCGAAGATTTTCTCCGGCGCCAGCACCGCGTTCGGCGCCGCGCCGAATGAGCAGGCCTGTGCCGTCGATATCGCCCTGCCCGGCGTGCTGCCGGTACTCAACCATGGCGCGGTCGAGCGCGCCATCCGCTTTGGCCTCGCCATCGGCGCAAAGATTGCGCCGCGCTCGATCTTTGCGCGCAAGAATTACTTCTATCCCGACCTGCCCAAGGGCTACCAGATCAGCCAGTACGAGCTGCCGGTCGTGCAGGGCGGGCAGATCACCATCCAGGTTGGCGAGGGCGACAAAGCCTACGAGAAGACGATCAATCTGACCCGTGCCCACCTGGAAGAAGACGCGGGCAAAAGCCTGCACGAGGACTTCCAGGGCCAGAGCGGCATCGATCTGAACCGCGCCGGCACGCCGCTGCTCGAAATCGTCACCGAGCCGGACATGCGCTCCTCGGCCGAGGCCGTCGCCTATGCGCGCAAGCTGCACGCCCTGGTGCAATGGATCAACATTTGCGACGGCAATATGCAGGAAGGCAGCTTCCGCTGCGACGCCAATGTCTCGGTGCGCAAGAAAGGCGCGCCGGAATTCGGCACCCGCCGCGAGATCAAGAATCTCAACAGCTTCCGCTTCATGCAGCAGGCCATCGACTACGAAGTGCAATGGCAGATCGAAACCCTTGAGGACGGCGGCACGATCCAGCAAGCCACCGTGCTGTTCGACCCCGATACGGGCGAGACGCGCGCGATGCGCAGCAAGGAAGACGCCCAGGACTACCGCTACTTCCCCGACCCCGACCTGCTGCCGCTGGTGATCGATGCCGACTGGGTCGAGCGCGTGCGCGGCCAGATGCCCGAGCTGCCCGAGCAGCTGGCACAGCGCCTGCAGAACGATTACGGCCTCTCCGCCTACGACGCCGCCGCGCTGACCAGCAGCCGCGACAGCGCGCAATACTTCCTCGATGCCGTCGCCGCGACGAGCGCCGCGCAAGCCCCCAAGCTGATCGCCAACTGGCTGATGGGCGAACTCGCTGCCCGCCTCAACAAGGAAGAGAAGAGCATCGCCGCGAGCCCCGTCAGCGCTGCCCAGCTGGCCGGCCTGATCACACGCATCGCCGACAACACAATCTCCAACAACATCGCCAAGAAAGTGTTCGAAGCGCTGTGGAACGGTGACGGCAACAGCGCTGACGAGATCATCGACAAGCAAGGCCTCAAGCAAGTCACCGACGCCTCGGCGATCGAGCCGATCATCGACGAAGTCATCGCCAACAACGCGCAGAACGTCGCCGAATACAAGGCCGGCAAGGAAAAAGCCTTCAATGCCCTGGTCGGCCAGGTCATGAAGGCCAGCAAGGGCAAGGCCTCGCCAGCACAAGTGAATGAATTGCTGAAGAAGAAACTGAGTTAAACCTTTACGCGCTCAAAACGGCCCGGTCTGTACGAAAAGCAGACCGGGCTTTTTTACGTCGGCGCAAACAACACACTGCATCGCAGCAACATTATTCTCCGGCAAACGCCCTGCGCGGCACCACCCACTCAAAATACCTCCCCAGCATAAAACCAGCGCTTTCTATGCTGCTCTGCAGCACATGCAAACGTCAATTGACTTGCATCAAAGGCTTGCAATTAAGACAAAAGTCTTAGTGTGCCGTCGGAATAAGGCATTATTCCGAACTTACTAAGCCACTGATTTAATTTGATTTTGTTGAATTTAAACAGAACAACATTAGGGTTTACTAGACTGCCAGCCAAGCTAGTTCTGTTGTCTCATCGCCTCGCTGGCCATCGATGTCATAGGTCATGTGTTCGATGCTTTCAGTCTTGCTTGATGCGGTGTATTCGAGATGCATTTCATCAAACTTGGCGAGACGCGAACCTTATCGACAACACTTCACGATCAGAGAAGTGCTGGCCAGTGCTTTACCTATAAGAAGTATTTGGAGACGCAGTAATTCAAATTTTTATTGTTCACTCAATAAAAACAAAAAGGAGTTTTTTATGTTCAAGATCAGCCGCTTGTTTTTCGTTCTTTCCGCCGCCATGGCTTTCAGCACAGGTGCTCAGGCAGCCGGTAGCTGTACCGCAGGCAGCACCATCAGCGATACCACCATCGATTGTGGCGGCAAGGAAATTGGTCTCTCTTGCGACGGTGACAGCGACAAGCAGTCGCCGGTGCTGATCCTCAAGAATGCAACCGTCAAGAACGTGACGATTTCTGCCACGGGTGGCTCTGACGGCATCCATTGCGCAAGCGGCACCTGCACCCTGGTTAACGTGACCTGGAAGGAAGTCTGCGAAGACGCCGCTTCGGTCATTGCTGACAACGCCAAGCTGGTGGTCTCCGGCGGCTCCGCCACCAACACCAACTCCAGCACGGCCAGCCTGGGCGGCAAGCCGGACAAGTTCTTCCAGGTGAACAACAAGAACACCGCGCTCACCGTCAAGGACGGCTTCACCGCCATCATCGCCAAGGGCAATCTGAGCAGCTCGGCCGGCAAACTGGCCCGCACCTGCGGTAACTGCACCACCAACATCGGCCCGCGTACCATCGTGGTGGACAAGGTCACCACCAAGGGCGCCATCCTGACGGTTGTGGGTGTGAACTCCAGCTACCTGGATGCCAACAGCAAGACGGTGTCGGGCGTGTATGACACGGCGACCATCACCAACCTGACGGTTGAAGGTTACAAGCTCAGCGGCACCAAGAGCACCCCGGTGATCTGCGAAGAATTCACCGGTCTGCCGAAGAGCCTGGGCAAGGAAAGCCCGAGCCAAGGCCAGAAGTGGGGCACCAAGTCCTGCGTGGTCAGCACCAGCAACGTCAAGGCACTGTGATCCATTCCTGAGCCCAAGCAAGTTCAAAACCCCGGGCACTGCCCGGGGTTTTTTATTGTCTATTTGTCTATTGCAACACCGCGTACCTGGAGTTCGAGCATGCGACTGGCCTTCTGCCGTGCCGCCCAAAAAACTGTCCTGTTTTTCACCCTCTGCCTCAGCTGTGGACCTGCACTGGCCGGCGTGCTGGCCAATCCGGACTGGATATTCGGAACCCAGTCCGGGCCCTTCGAGCTGATCTCCGGTAGTGACGGTCTGCTGCGCTGGCGTCCCGCCGGCACGGCAAACTGGCACGAAGAAAAACTGGGCGAAGCGACGGTAGACATGGCCCTGGCAGACCCATCGGGCCATGAACTGCTGGCCTTGAGCAATAGCCGGGTGTGGCACGGCGTGCGCGCCGCCGCTGCGACACAGTGGACGCCCACTCTGGAGGGCTGGCAGATCCGCAAGATCGCCTGGGACAAGGGGCAATCCAGCTGGCTCGCCTGGGGCTGTCGCAGTGATCAGGACAGTGAATGTGCCGTGCTGGGCGCCGTAAAGGCCGGTCAGAACTGGCAGCCGCTCGGCCAAGGCAACACCCCGGCCCTGCGCCTGCTCGGCGTCGATGCAGCCAACCGCGCCGTCGCCTCAGCCCATGACGGCAGCCTGTGGATCAGCGAAAACGCGCCAGGAACCTGGCAAGCGCTCAAACGCCCCAAAGGCTTTGCGGTTAACGAAGTCGTCGATTGGCAGCGTGCGGGCCCCTGGTGGGCCGGCATGACGCGCGACCGGCGCGTTTTGCTGATCGACGCAGTACGCGCCCAGGCCTTCGCCGTGAACATGCCGACCGGCAAGGCCAGCGCACAGGGCAGCGGCTGGACGGCCGCCGCCTATGATGAAGCCAGCGCAACGCTGATGCTCGGTGGCGCAGATGGGCGCATTGCAGTGGCCAGTGTCGCCGCCGGCAAGCCCCCCGTGTTCAGCCTGCGTGCTGCCGCCCTGCCCTATGTCGAACAGCTTACGTTTGACGCCACAGGCAAGCAATGGCTGGCCTTGAGCAATGACGCTCAGCTGTTCTCCTCCCGCAATGCCGGGATCGCCTGGCATCTGAGCCAAGGCTTTGGCCAGTCGCGACCGAACGGCATGAGCCTGGCCGCAGACGGACGCCTGCTGGTATGGGGCAACGGCGGCCTGGTCGCACGACACAGCCCGGCCGCAGGCTGGACGCTGGAGCAGCCTGATCTGAGCCGCTACATCAACCACGTGCTGCGCAGCCCCTCGGGCACGCTGATCGCCGTCGGCATCCAGGGCCTGGTGGCGCGTGCCACAGGCCTCAAGGACGCAGGCCCGGACTGGCAGGTGATCGACGCCGGTCTGGCCTATGGGCAGTACCTGACCCATGCCCTCGCCTATCCCGATAGCCGCACGCTGCTGGCGGCGGGTTCAACGGCCACCATCATCCGCTCGAGCGACGACGGCGCCAGCTGGCAGACCGTGTTCAAGCATGCCGACGGCGCCCTGGGCAATTTCCAGCGCATCGCCATTCACCCGCGCAGCCGTGTTGCGCTGGTCATCGCCAATCCGGGCTGGGTGATGCGCTCGGCCGATGAAGGTGCCAGCTGGCAAAACGCGGCGGGCGGCGCCGTGCTGCAGCTCAAGGATGTGATCGCCCTGCCCGAGGCCGGCTTTATGGCGGTTGGCGAAGCGGGCAGCCTGGTGTTCTTTGATGCGCAAGGGCAGCTCCAGCGCCAGCTCAGCATTGCCGGGAAACCGGTGTGGTACCAGATCCGCGAAGCCGCTGGCGCGCTGTGGGTAATGGGCGATGGCGACCGCCTGCTGCGCATCTCGCTGGACGGCCAGCAGCGCGACGAAATCGCGCTCGGCCAGCACTTCCTGGCGCGTGACATCATCAGCCCGGCCAAGGATGTGCTGATTGTTGCAGGCGCCAAGGGGACGCTTCTGCGCTCGGACGATGCCGGCCGGCACTGGCAAAGCATCCAGTCAGGCGTTGAGGCCAATCTGCGTCGCCTCTTGCCGGGCAGCGACGGGGGCCTGTGGGTGACGGGACGCGATGGCGTGCTGCTGCACTCCGGCGATGCCGGGCGCAGTTGGCAGGCCGTCGACTCCGGCACCCGCCACCACTTCAAGGACGGGCTGCTGCTGCCCGACGCCGAGCTGATGCTGTTCGGTGAGCGCCTGCTCACCCGGCCTGCCGGCCTCAAGTAAGGCGCACGCCAAGAGAAAGGCCCGCGCTGCCTGAGGCAGGGCGGGCCTTTTTCATGCGGGTGGCAAAGATCAGGCGCGCGCCGCGCTGAACTTGTCCACCGCTTCCCACAAGCCATTCAGATACACCGCGCCCAGCGCACGGTCGTAGAGGCCGTAGCCGGGCTTGCCGGTTTCGCCCCAGATCATGCGGCCGTGGTCGGGACGCACATAGCCGGTAAAGCCGGTGTCATGGTAGGCCTTGACGATCGCTGCCATGTCGAGCGAGCCGCATTCGGACTTGTGCGCGGTCTCTTCGAAGTCGCCATCGGGCGTGATCTTGACGTTGCGCAGGTGGGCGAAGTGGATGCGGCCCTGGCCGCTGAATTCGCGCACCAGTGCCTCGACATTGTTCTCCGGGCCGGCGCCGAGCGAGCCGGAACAGAGCGTCAGGCCATTGGCCGGCGTGTCGACGATCTTGAGGATGCGCGCCAGATCGTCACGGTTCTTGACGATGCGCGGCAGGCCGAAGATCGGGCGCGGCGGATCATCGGGGTGGATCGCCATCTTGATGCCGACTTCTTCAGCGACCGGAATGATCGCCTTGAGGAAGTATTCCAGATGCTGCCAGAGCTTGTCGGCGTCGACGCTGGCGTACTCGTCGAGCAGGGCACGCAGCTGTTCGGGCTTGTAGCTGGAGTCCCAGCCGGGCAGCGAGATGCCCTTGGAGACATCGATCTCGTCCACTTCCTTGGTCGAGAAAGCGAGGGTGAAGGAGCCGTCTTCAAGCTGCTTGGCCAGGGTGGTGCGCGTCCAGTCAAACACCGGCATGAAGTTGTAGCAGATCACCTTCAGGCCACAGGCGGCGAGGTTGCGGATGGTTTGCTGGTAGTTGGCGATCAGCGCATCACGCGTCGGCTTGCCGAGCTTGATGTCCTCATGCACCGGCACCGATTCGATGACATCAAAGGCGAGGCCATGGGCAAAGATCTTGGCTTTGAGCGCTTCGATCTTGTCGAGCGGCCAGACTTCGCCCACCGGCACGTCGTAGACGGCCGAGACGATGCCGTGCATGCCGGGGATCTGACGGATGTAGGCGAGACTGACCGGGTCACTGTCGCCGTACCAACGGAATGACATTTTCATTTCATGTTCCTTGCAAAATTGATTTCAGTGCGCGCTTGCAATCGATTCAAAGTACTTTGCTGCCGGCTGCGAATACGGCAGGCTGTCCAGCCCATCCGGGTTCACCTCGGCGGCGTAGCAGCACCAACCCGCCTCGCGGCCGTGACGGGCCAGATAGGCACGGGCGCGTGCTTCGGAGGAGAACACCGCAATCGGCCGCTCAAACCACACAATCCAGACTTGCATCATGGCTCATTCCTCCGCAAGTTCAAACGCCAGAATAGGCTGAAAATCCGCCGTCGACCGGCACCACCACACCATTGACGAAGCCCGAGGCCGCTTCGCTGGCCAACCACAGCAAGGTGCCGCTGAGTTCGCGCGCTTCACCGAAGCGGCGCATCGGCGTATTGGCGAGGATCTTGCCAGCGCGTGCCGTGGGCTCGCCCGCGCTGGAGAACAACAGGGCGCGGTTTTGCTGGGTGACGAAGAAGCCCGGCGCGATGGCATTGACGCGCACGCCGGCCGGCGCCAGGTGCACCGCCAGCCACTGCGTGAAATTGCTGACCGCCGCCTTGGCTGCGCTGTAGGCGGGAATCTTGGTCAGCGGGCGGAAGGCATTCATCGACGAGATATTGAGCACCGAACAGCCCTCGCGCCCGATCATCTGCCGCACAAACACCTGCGAGGGCAGGAGCGTGCCGAGGAAGTTGAGGTCGAAGACGAAGCGCATGCCTTGCGGGTCCAGGCTGAAGAAGCTGACCAGCGCCGGATCCTGCGCCTGCAAGTCCTCAGGGCTGAATTGCTCGCGGCTGGTCGTACCTTTGGGGTGATTGCCGCCGGCGCCATTGATCAGCAGATCGCAAGGACCCAGGCGCTCGGCCACCTCGGCGGCGGCCAGCTCCAGCGAAGCGCGTTCGAGCACATTGGCAGCGATGCCGATGCCGCGCCCGCCCTCGGCCTGGATGCCCTGGGCAACCTGCTCGGCCGCCTCCTTGTTGAGATCCAGAATGGCGACGCTGGCGCCCGCCTGCGCCAGGCTGCGCGCCATCTCGGCGCACAGCACACCGCCGCCGCCAGTCACCACGGCGACCTTGCCCTGCAGGTCGACGGGAAAAGCTTGTTGCATGATCGGGTCTCCTCTTATAAGCGGTCTGAGCCCTTCACACTGCAACAGCACAGCGGAGAAATCAGCCGGACAAGATGAGGATCGCGCAGTCCAGCCATACCGTCCAATTCAAAATATATCTGGCTTAATACCTTTACGGTATCTAATTAGGCCGCTTGTGCGGCAGCATGCTCGACGCCAAACAGTCGCACCTCGGCCAGCAAGGCATCGAGCAAGGGATTCGTCTCCTCGCTGCGCCAGGCGCAATGCAACAGCACTTGCGGCGTGCTGGCGCCGCGCAAAGGCCGATAGACCACGTTGGGCAGTTGCAGACTGCGTACCGAATCGGGCACCAGGGCGGTCCCGAATCCGCCCGCCACCATCACCGTGGCCGCAATCAGATCGACCGCCTCCTGCCGCGTATTGGGCTGAAAGCCCGCGCTGGCAAACAGCTCACGGGTGGCCAGGAAGACGCTGGAATCGCGTTCGCCAATCAGCGCCTCATCGCGCAGCTGCGCCACCTGCACCACCTCGCAAGCGGCCAGCGGGTGGCGTGTATTGAGCGCGACGTAGATCGGCTCGGCACACACCGTCTCCAGTTCCAGCCCGGGCGTCTCGGGCAGATAGCGATCGAGCGCGAGCAGGATGCGGCCACGATGCAGGGCCTCGATCTGCTGCGCCTTGGGCGCGCTGTGCAGGACCAGTTCGACATCCGGATGCGAGGCCGAAAAACGGTTGAGAATCTGCGGCACGATGCCCAGCATGGCCGAGCCGAAGACGCCCACATCAATCCGCCCGACCAGGCCCTGCCCCGCCCGCCAAGCCAGCTCCGCCGCCTGCTCCATGTGCGCGGTAATCTGCCGCGCATGCGCCAGGAACAGCTCGCCAGCGGCAGTCGGCTCCACCCCCCAGGGCGTGCGCTTGAACAACTGCGCACCCAGACGCTCTTCGAGCAACTGGATCTGCCGCGTCAAAGGCGGCTGCGAAATATGCAGCCGCGCCGCCGCACGACTGATATTGCGCTCCTCTGCAACGGCGATGAAATACTTGAGCTGACGGATTTCCATGACAGACGAGCTCAGTGCTCGACAACACGGAAACGCGGCTGGAGCCAGTCGGCATGATCTCCCTCGTTACTACCCAGAGGATCGACGACCAACTCCAGCGTCTTCTTGCCTTTGACGTCAATCAACTTGCTGCGCGGGGTGTCTCCAGTGTCCATGGCGCCACTCTGCCAGACGACATCGTCATCAACCATCAAAATGAATTCTGCATGACCACGACTTTCGTCGTCCATACCCACTTGAACATCAAAAGCCAAAGCGCCAGGTGGAATAGAAATGCGGATCGAAGACGGAGCATGCGTGCCAAAGCCATGCTCGTAGCGCTGCTTGTTCACACTCAAACGCTCGCCAGAGACCGAGGTATTGACCTGCAGAGCGCCCCATCCCTGGGTCACTGCTACAGGCATCGTCGTCACATCAAGCCAACCGTGCCGATCCGGCATGACGCGTGCAACGTGGATACACAATGCACTCAGCCAGATCACAGCAGCAGCAGCGCCCCAAAACCATCCAGGCAAAGAAAGCACGCGCTGCCAAGGCAACCGCGCCAAATGGTCTTGTAAAACGACTACCAGTGCCAGCCCAAGCAGCAAGGCAGCCACCAGATGAGGCAACAAAAACCCGGATGGTGGCGAGACAAGAAACATATTGGCTGCAGCACCAAAACTCAATAAAACAGCCGCCACACCATGGCGACGCATGTCTAGTGCTGCAGCTGCCAAGGCAATGACCACAGCAGGAAGTAAATAGCGTTCGTGCATTCCGGGCAGAAACAGGAAGAATCCTGTCGCAGCGAGATAGAAATTGCGCCAGTGCAGTGACGGCTCATTGCGGCGCCAGCTGCTGATAAGCAACATCAGATCCCAGAGCGCACATAAACCAATACCCAGCCATTTTGGTGTCAGCAAGATCTGCCAAGTTTGCGGGGTCAGCGCATAGTCAAGCAGAAAGATGCCGTCCGGCCGAGTGTTGAGGCCTAGCAAAAACCACAGATTGAAACCATTGAAAGTGGCTACAGGAAACAAGCTCGCAGCCTTGAGATAAGTCGCGCTGAACATGCTCCCTGCGCTGCCCGCCAGAATATAAGGCAACATCAACAAAGCACCGAGCGCGGCAGCCGGCAACAAACCTAACCACAATGCTCTACTGCGGCGCTGATGCCACAACAAAGGCAGCACCACGGGTGCCACGCAAATGGCCTGGAATTTCGTCAACAGCGCCAATGTGGCCAAAGAAAAAAAGGCGATCAAGTTGCAGCCTTCGATCAGAACCACAAGTGCTATCACCAGGGGCAGGCAAAACATCATGTCGACCTGTCCCCACAAAGGTCCATCCATGAAAATCGCCGGATTACAGGCTGCCAAAGCGATCAGAGCATGCCATTGACAATCTGTTACTGAAACCGCTCGAAGCAAGCGAGCCATCACCCATAGCACACCCAGCTGAGCGAGCATGTCAGGCGCATTAACCAGCAGGCGCAATAACAGATCCGGCTGGATGCTGATGTGCAAGGCCGAGGCAAAGCAACCTATCACCCACAGCCAATGCACATAGACCGGCGGATAGTTCGCAGGCAAACCTGCGTAACCGGAGGTCTGCAGATGCTTGCTCCACAACACCCAGTCGTTGATATCGCCGCCAAAGCCGTTACTGGTTGATAACAACACGTTCAACAACACGCACAGCACGATCCAGACGCCCAAAGGACGCCGTATGGCATCACCGGACGGAGCGGGGAGAGTCTCGGAATGGTGGGTTCTCGTTGTCATGGCTGCAGTTGAATTTAGTGCTGGCCAAGATCATGCCAGATCTACTGCAAAAGCCACGCACAACAAGCCGAGCGGCGTGCACTAACGCCGCAAATTAGGATTGATCTCGCGCAGCGCCGCTTCGGCTGCTTCGCGAGTCGCGGGGTCCTGACCGAGATGCGCGTAGCGGCGAAACTCCGGGTCAGCCCAGTACTGTCGCAACAAGGCGTTGATGCGGGTGATGAAGCGCAGCCCCCACTCATCGCGCGGTGCGGTGATGTAGACCGGCACATAGCGCGGCATGCCTTCGAGCGGCAGGGTAAGCAGTTCGTTTTCGCTGCCGGGCTGGCTGGCAGCATCGCGCATCAAGGGGATCTCGCTGCTGAAGGCAATGGTGTAGTCGACGCGTTGCAGCGCCATCATGCGCGCCACGCCTTGCGACAGATCCGCGCCGGACTGGCGCAGCATGATGCGTGGGTGGCCACTGCTGTAGCGGCTGAGCAGTTCATCGACGCGGCGGCCGTAGGAACGCCCCGCGGTCAGACCGAGCACCAGGGTGCTGCGCTCGATCACGTCCTGCAGGCGCACCTCGCCCGCGCTGTTGAGAAAGGACTTCATGCGCTCCAGGGTCCGCCGCTGCAGCAAGAGCTTGGGTGCCGCCGTCGCCATGAAGGCCTCGGAGAAATACATGTAGGTCTCGCGTTCCTCGTTCTTCTGCAGGCCGGCGCACACCACCTGTTCGTGCTTGCGCATCTGCTCGGCGACACGCGCCAGGTTCGAGAGCTGCACGCGGTGATCGTATTCGGGCAGTTTGCTGATGAGGAAGGCGACCTGGCGGTCGACCGAGCCCTTGCCGATACGTGGCAGGTCCGGCACGTACATCGGCGGCAGGTCAAATTCGCACCAGGTGAGCTGACGCGGGTCGGCGGCCTGCAGCGGCATGCTGGCCAACAGGGCGCACAGCATCGCCAAGGCAATCAGGCCAGCGTGCAGACGCTTCGACAACGCCAATACATTCACCGCGCAGCCTCCCCTATGGCCTTGTTTAGGCTCATGATAAAGCGAATAGGTGCCGCTGCGGTGTTGCCGGTGATCATCAGCCGCAGCTACCACACCCGCCACTGCCACATCCACCCGACTGCTCGGCTTCAGCCGCCACCACAGGATCAGGCAGACGTGCTTCGGCGCCGCTGACAAAGCGCGTCACGAAGGCGCCCACGCTATCGGCCGGCAAGGGCAGCCAAACGCGATGCCCGCTGCCCGGCGCCACCTGCATCGGCGCCGCTTCGGCGTTCTGCATCGCCGACAGCACGAGGCTGCGATTGCCAGCCGGCTGTACCAGCTCCAGACGATCGCCGACCGCGAAGCGATTCTTCACCGCCACTTCGGCCAGGCCGCGTTGTGCATCGAAACCCAGCACATCACCGACATACAGGCTGCGTGAGGATTCCGAACTGCCACGCTCATAGTTCTGGTGCGCCGAGACATCCTGATGGCGGTCGAAAAAGCCGCCGGTGTAGCCGCGATTGGCGAGCCCGTCGAGCGAATCGAGCAGCCGCGAATCGAAATCACGCCCGGCGACGCTGTCGTCGATGGCCTGGCGATAAGCCTGGCAGACGCGCGCGACGTAATACGGGCTCTTGGTACGGCCTTCGATCTTGAGCGAGTCGATGCCCATGTCGACCAGACTCTTGACGTGCTCGATCGCGCGCAGATCCTTGGAGTTGAGGATGTAGGTGCCATGCTCGTCTTCCTCGATCACGTTGTAGCTGCCGGCGCGGCGCTCGCGCTCCTCGATGAGGAACACGTCGCCGCTGGCATCCTCACGCGCCGGATGGACCTTGAAATCCCAGCGGCAGGTGTTGGTGCAGGTGCCCTGATTCGGATCGCGGTGGTTCATGTAGCCCGACAGCAGGCAGCGGCCCGAGTAAGCGATGCACAGCGCGCCGTGCACGAAGACTTCCAGCTCGGTGTCGGGACAGGCCTGGCGGATGTCAGCAATCTCGTCGAGCGACAGCTCGCGCGAGAGGATCACGCGCGACACGCCATTGCGCGCCCAGAACTTCACCGCCGCCGCATTGACGGTGTTCGACTGCACCGAGAGGTGGATCGCCTGATCGGGCCATTCCTCGCGCACCATCATCATCAGGCCTGGATCGGACATGATCAGCGCGTCCGGCTTCAAATCAATGACCGGTGCCATGTCGCGGATATAGGTCTTGAGCTTGGCGCCGTGCGGATAGATGTTGGAAACCAGGTAGAACTGGCCGCCTGCCGCATGCACGCGGTCGATTCCCGTCTTGAGCACCGCCAGATCGCCGAAGTCGTTATTGCGCACGCGCAGGCTGTAGCGCGGCTGGCCGGCGTAGATGGCCGTGGCGCCAAAGGCGAGCGCGGTATCGAGCATGGCCAAGGTACCGGCGGGGGCGAGAAGTTCAGGCGTTTTCATGATGCAGCACAAGAGCGGTTCAAGGCCGCGATGCTACGCGAGCAGGCCTTGCCGCGAAAGGCTCGCGCACATCACATGTAAAAAGGCCACCCGCGCTGCAGGTGGCCTGTCTCGCCCTAAGCACCGTGCTTACTTGCGGGCCTTGGCGGGTTTGGCAGCGTCCTTCTCCGGCTGAGGTTCGGCCACCAGACTGTTGAGGTAGCGCTCCAGATTGGTGTAGCCGCTCTTGTCCTTGGCGAGCTTGGCGCCATCGCTGGCGTCCTTGGCATTGAGGCCATGGGCTTTCTCCCAGGCATCGGGAATGCCATCACCATCGCTGTCGAGTGCTGCCGTGCCTTGCGGTACGGCCGGCCAGCTGCCAACTTCTTCCTGCGAGTCGATCAGCTTGCCCTTGTTTTCGGTGATCTGCTCGATGATGCGCAGATCCACCGCATCACGCCAGGGATAGCTGGCGCCCACCGTCGCCGGCAGGCGGATGAGCAGCTCGCCGGCCGGCCAGGTCGTCACCTTGGGCGCGTCGAAGGGCGCGGCTGCCAGCTTGTATTTGCCCGCCTCTTTCGACAATTCCTTGGGCGGTGCGCCCCAGCCGATCAGCTTGCTGTTGTCATTGCTCCAGGCATTATTGCCGGAGAACACATTGCCCTTGAGGTAGAACTGGGTGTTCTCGTTGCCCTTGTCGGTGACCACGATGGGCTCGATCTTGACGCTGAACTTGCCCGGCTTGATCAGGTTGTCGACGTAATTGACGCGGATATTGCCGTCGTTGGTGCCCGAGGCGTAATCACCCCAGGCGGTGATGATGTTGTTGCGGAAGTCGAAGGTCGGCGTGCCGTCGCCCTTCATGTAGTTGTCGCCAAAGCGCGGATTGCGGCCACGGTGAAAGGCCCAGATGTTGTGGTGCAGACTCACGCCGCCGGTGGCCCGCAGCAGGCTGCCGTAACCATGCGCGCCTTTCAGATGCACGCTTTTATTGAGGCTCTCGGCAATCAGGCTCCACTGCACGGTGATGTTCTTGATGTCACCGGATGGCGACAGCGCCTCGTCGGTCGACCAGCTGGCCGAGACGTGATCGAGAATCACATTGCGTGCGCCGTCGCGGATATTGATCGCATCCTCCTCGACCTTGCTGGCATTGCCCAGGCGCGAGCGGATGTAGCGCACGATGACTTCCTGCGTATCAATGTGCAGGGTGTAGTCGCGCAAGGTGATGCCGCCGCCCGGCGCAGTCTGGCCGGCGATGGTGATGTTCGGATTCTTGATGATCAGCGGCGACTTGAGCTGGATCGTGCCGCTGACCGCAAACACCACGGTGCGCGGGCCCTGTGCCTCAACGGCGGCGCGCAAGCTGCCTTCGCCCTCGTCATTGAGGTGGGTGACGGTATAGACCTTGCCGCCGCGCCCGCCGACAGTCTCGGCGCCAAAACCTTCGGCGCCGGGGAACGCGGGCACGGCCTGGGCCAGCAGCGGCATCAGCGCCGCCATCAGCACGACAATCGGCTTACGGGAAATACGGGGAATCTGCTGCATCTGGCTGTCTCCATTTCTTGGTAGGAACAAGAGCACAGTCGGCAATGCTGCACCGACACATTTCAGAGCGTGATCGCACTCATGCGGCAGATTGCGCATGAATATGATCACGCCCTAAAGCAGCACGCAGCTTATAGTGTCCCGTCGGCAATGGCTTGCCGCGTTGCATCAAGGCGCCCGCGCTGGCGGAACGCCGCACCGGCCAGCACATCGACATGGAAACGCGGGCGCGCCTTGGTCTCGGTATAGATCTTGGCGACATACTCACCGATCACGCCAAGGCTCAGCAATTGCACGCCACCGAGGAAATACATCGGGATAACCGTGGACGCCCAGCCGGGCAGGGCCTCCTCGGTGAACAAGCGGGTCAGCATGGCCCAGGCCGCCAGCCCCAGACTGGCCAGCGAGATCAGCGAGCCGATGGCGGTGATCAGGCGCAGCGGATAGGTGGAGAACGAGGTCACGCCCTGCCAGGCCAGCGACAGCATCTTGCCCAGCGGATATTTGGATTCGCCGGCAAAGCGCTCGGCACGGTCGTATTCAACAATCGAGGAACGATAGCCCAGCTGCGGCATCAGGCCGCGCAGGAACAGATTGACCTCGCGGTACTCGCTCAGCGCTTCGATGGCGCGCCGGCTCAGCAGGCGGTAGTCGGCATGGTTGAAGATGATCTGCACGCGCATCGCGGCCAGCAGCTTGTAGTAGCCCTCGGCGGTGAAGCGCTTGAAAAAGGTGTCGGTCGTGCGCTTCTTGCGCACGCCATAGACGATGTCATCGCCACGGCGCAGCGCCTGCACCATCTGCGGAATGACTTCCAGATCGTCCTGCAGGTCGGCATCGACGCTGATCAGCGCATCGCCCGGCGCATTGAGCAGGCCGCACAGCAAGGCGTTCTGGTGCCCCCGGTTGCGCGACAGCTTGATGCCGCACACCGCACTGTGGGCGGCCGACAATTCCTCGATCAGCGCCCAGGTGCTGTCGCGGCTACCGTCATCGACGTAGAAAATCGCGCTATCCGCCGCGATCAGACCCTCGCCCCGCATGCGTTCGAGCAGTACCAGCAGGCGGCTGGTCGTCTCGCGCAAGACCGCCTCTTCGTTGTAACAGGGAATCACCAGACCGATGGTGGGCGTCATGAGCTGTGTCTCTTCCTGAATGTCCAGATGGCATTGATGGTGTAGTTCCAGACCAGTACGACGCCGGTCGCGATGAGCTGCGCGAGCCATACCGCTGCGCCCATTTTCTTGAATGCGTAGAGTACCAGTGCATTGATCGCCAGACCGGCGCACAAGGTCACGGCAAAGCGCAGAATGCTGCGCCGGTGTCCGCCCTGCGCGGCAAAGGTGAAGCGCGCATTGGCCCAGTAATTGAAGATTGCGCTGAGCAGGAAGCCGATCGTCGAGGCGCGCACCGCAGACACCGCAAAGAGCGTCATCAGTGCGGCCATGATCAGGTACTGCAACAAGGTGGCACCGCCACCGACGAGCAGAAAGCGCAGAAAACTGCGGCTACTCAGATTGCCCGTCGAGGCGTGCATGGCGGCGCGCGCTGCAAGGCTCGGGCGGCCCCTCAGGCAGCCGCCTTTTTCTTGCGCGGTGCGGCGGCCTTCTTGGCCGCCGGTTTGGCCTCGGCAACCTCTTCGGCGGCGGGTTCAGCTGCGGGCTTGGCGGCGGCCTTGGCCTTGGCGGGCGCCTTGGCCTTGGGCTCGCGCTTCTCGAACTCGAAGCCGACCTTGCCGTCTTCGCCACGCACCAGGAAGGCCGAGAACTTGCGCCGCGTGCGCGAGGACACGAAACCGGTCAGCAAGGGCGTGCGCCCTTCTTGCAGCAGCTTTTCCATGTGCTCGCGCTCGATGGCTTGCTGCAGGATGATCTTGCCGGAACGGAAGTCGCAGCTCTTGCCAGCGCCCAGCGATTTCTCGCAGACATAGGCCATGCCGTGCTCGAACACGCCGCTGCCGCACTTGGGGCAGGCGCCGAGCGACGTCTGCGCCGAGAAGTCCGGCGCCTCGCCGGTCTCGTCCTCACGCGGCTGGCCGAAATCGAACTCCGGCAGCTTGTCGTCGTTGAGCTTGATCTCGGCGTTGAAGGCGCGTCCCATCTTGTTGCGGAAGCCCAGCAGCGGGCCGACCTTGCCTGCGGACAGCAGGGTCTCCACCTCGTGGATCTCGAACTGGCGGCTGGCGACGATCTTCCACAGCGCGTATTCGCAGGACTGGCACTGGAACTTCTTGTAGTTTTCCTTGATCACGCCGCCGCACTTGGGGCACGGCGTCTTCAGCGTGGCGAAGTCGCCGGGCACGGTGTCCGACTCGTACTTCTTGGCGCGCTCGACGATCTCGCGCGTCATCTGCTCGATGTGCTCCATGAACTCGGCACGCGAGAGCAGGCCCTTTTCCATCTGCGCCAGCTTGTATTCCCACTCACCGGTCAGCTCGGGCGACGACAGTTCGGAGACGCCCAGGCCGCGCAGCAAGGTGATCAGCGAGAAGGCCTTGGCGGTCGGGATCAGTTCGCGACCTTCGCGCAGCATGTAGGTCTCGGCGATCAGGTTTTCGATGATCTGCGCACGCGTCGCAGGCGTGCCCAGGCCGCGCCCGGCCATCGCCGCACGCAGTTCTTCATCATCAACCAGCTTGCCGGCACCTTCCATCGCGGAGAGCAGGGTCGCTTCGTTGTAGCGTGCCGGCGGCTTGGTGACATTGGCCTTGACCAGCACTTCGTCCGTCTTGACCGTCTCGCCCGGCTTGACGGCGACCAGCGAGCCGGTGGCCTCTTCGCCCTCGACCGCGCCTTCCTTGCCATACACCGACAGCCAGCCGGCATTGACCAGCACCTTGCCCTCGGTCTTGAAAGCTTCGCCCTCGACGCGCGTGATGCGCGTGGTGATCATGTACTCGGCTGCCGGGTAGAACACCGCCAGGAAACGCTTGGTGACGATGTCGTAGATCTTCTGCTCGGCTTCGGAGAGGTTCTTCGGCGCCGTACCGGTCGGCACGATGGCAAAGTGGTCCGAGATCTTGGCGTTGTTGAAGATGCGCTTGTTCGGCTTGACCCAGCCATGCTTGAGGATCTCGGCCGCGAAGCCGCCGTATTCGCTGGGCAGCGCACCGAGAATCGCCGGCACGGTGGCGACATAGTCTTCCGGCAGGGCGCGTGCGTCGGTCCGCGGATAGGTCAAGACCTTGTGCTTTTCGTACAGCGCCTGCGCAATTTGCAGCGTCGTGCGCGCCGAAAAGCCGAAGCGGCCATTGGCCTCGCGCTGCAGCGAAGTCAGGTCGAAGAGCAGGGGCGAGAGCTGATTGGAGGGCTTGGCCTCCTCCTCCACCTTGCCCGGCTTGCCGGCGCACTTGGCGCGGATCGCCTCGGCCTGCTTGACGTCCCACAGGCGATGCGCATTGGCGTGCTCGTCGTCCTCGGGCTTCTTGAAGTGTTCGTTGAACCAGCGGCCGATGTAGCCGCCCGCCGCCGCGCCGAAATGCCCTTCGACTTCCCAGTAATCGCGCGACTTGAAGGCGCGGATGCGCTCCTCGCGCTCGACGACGATAGCCAGGGTCGGCGTCTGCACGCGGCCCACGGTGGTCAGATGGAAGCCGCCAGTCTTCGAGTTGAAGGCGGTCATGGCGCGCGTGCCGTTGATGCCGATCAGCCAGTCGCTCTCGGCACGGCAGGTGGCCGCTTCACGCAGGCCGGACATCTCGGCCGAGGTGCGCAGCGACTCGAAACCATCGCGGATCGACTGCGGCGTCATGCTCTGCAGCCACAGCCGGCGGCTGGGCTTGGAGGTACCGGAGTGATTGGCGATGTAGGTGAAGATCAGCTCGCCCTCGCGTCCCGCGTCACAGGCGTTGATCAGGCCGTCGACATCCTTGCGCTTGATCAGGCGGGTGAGCAGGCGCAGGCGCTCGGCTGTCTTCTCGACCGGATTGAGCTTGAAGTGCGGCGGGATCACCGGCAGGTGCGCAAACGACCACTTGCCGCGCTTGACTTCGAACTCGTCCGGCACGGTCAGCTCCAGCAAATGACCAATGGCCGAAGAGAGCACGTAGTGCTCGCTCTCGAAGTAATCACCCTCACGGGTGAAGCCGCCCAGGGCGCGCGCGATGTCCTGCGCAACAGAGGGTTTTTCGGCAATGATCAGCTGTTTGCTCATGCGCTAGAGAATGTCCAGAAGTGGCGGGCAAGCGAAGTTTCAATCACCCAGAATCGACTTCGCCGGGCAAGCCCGGCGAACGATTGGTGCGGATAATAGGCGGCGCCTTGGCCGTGACGCAAGCGTCACGGCCGCAAAGTCACGCAAAAATAGCGTTTTGTCAATGCACCGACAGCACTTCGGTCCAGTCGCCGTCTTCTTCGTCCGTCTCCTCGGTGAGCAATTCATCGAGAATCAGGGTGTCCATGCTGGCCTGTTGCTGCCACAGCACCATCAGCACGATGACCTTGAACTTGGACAGCGAGACCTCGCTTTCCGGCAGCGCCATGGCGCGTTCAAGGATCAGCTCGCGCTGTCGCGCGTCCAGCGTGCCATTGCCTTCGAGGAAGCTCAGGAAGCCACGACATTCAATGTCGAGGCGGCCCTGCTCCTCATCGGTGAAAATGCGGATGGAACGGCTGTTCGGATCAAAGCTGGCGGTCGGTTCGCTCGCCATGCCGCGCAAGCCCGACAGCCATTCGATGGCTTCCGAGATTTCGCCCTGTTCAAAACCGGCCGCAGAGAGCTTGCGAGCAAGCTGCTCCGGCTCGGCGGGACAGGCATCAGCGTAGCCGTAGGTTTCAAAAAGATAGACCAGAATATCGATCATCGTGACCTCGGCATGCGCTCCCCCAACTGGCTGAAGGAGCGTTCAGTGGAGTCTTTGCAGCTTTCCGCCCGGCAGGCGCTCAATGCGCCCTTCGAGCTCCAGTACGGTCAGCATGGCGAAGAGTGCTTCCGCCGTCAAGCCACAGCGCGCCACAAGTGTGTCTGGATCAACCGGATCGAAGCCGATGGCCGCCAGCACGGCCGCTTCATCCGCCGCCAGCGGCACCGCATCAGGCTCGGCAGCGGCAGCGCTGGCGACGCCCCAGTGCAGCTCTTCGAGCACGTCCTGAGCCGATTCCACCAGTTTGGCGCCTTGTTTGATGAGCAGATGGCAGCCCTTGGACAAGGGCGAATGGATCGAGCCCGGCACCGCAAACACTTCGCGCCCCTGCTCCAGCGCCATCCGCGCAGTAATCAGCGAACCGCTGCCCAAGGCGGCTTCGACCACCAGCACGCCGCGCGACAAGCCAGAGATGATGCGATTACGACGCGGGAAGTTATAGGCTGCCGCTGGCGTGCCCAGGGCGAACTCACTGAGAATCAGGCCGGACTCGGCGAGCTCTCGTGCCAGCGCAACATTGCTGGCCGGATAGATGCGGTCGGCACCGGTACCGATCACCGCCACCGTGCTGCCGCTACGACCCAGCGCGCCACGGTGGGCAGCAGCGTCGATGCCCAGCGCGAGACCGCTGACCACGCAGAGGCCCGCCTCCGCCAGCGCCGCAGCAAAGCGTTCAGCATTGGCCACGCCTTGCGCCGTGGCGTTGCGCGAGCCCACCAGGGCAATCGCGGGGCGATTGAGCAGTTCGATGCGCCCTTTGGCGTAGATCAGGCAGGGCGGATCCGCCGTCTGCAGCAAACTCTGTGGATAGGCCGCGTCAGCCAGGGTAATGATGTAGTTGCCAGGTTCGGCGGCCCACTGCAGCGCTGCCGCGATATTCGGCGCGCTATCGTGCTCAAGCAGGCGCTTCGCCAGCTTGGCACCAATGACGCCCGCCAGCGCCGCCTGGCTGGCCTCGAAGATGCGTGCCGGCAAGCCGAAGGCGGCCAGCAGATCACGCTGACGCTCCGGCCCGATGCCAGGCACTGAAGTCAGCCGCAACCAGCCGGCCAGTTCGTGCGCTGCAGCCATCATTCAGCCGGCGAGGCTCAGGGAGCGAGCGCCTTGTCGCCGACGCGAACCGGACGCGTACTCTCCAGCACATAGGCGTAGGAGAGTTTTGAGAACACCCGGAACACGAAGAGCAGACCGTAACGCTCGTCGGGCAGCGGGATTTCCTGCACTTTCTGCCCGCCATCGGGACCGCGATAGCTGGCATTGCCCAGCACACGGTACAAGGCCGCGACATGACCGGGCTCAATGCCCTGATTGCGGCCAGCATTGATCGTCACTACGCCATTGACGCCCGTCTCGTCCAGACCGCCATAAATCGATGCGATGCGCGCCTGGATATCGGCCGGCGCAGCATGCGGCACATAGGCGAAATTGCTGGCGTCCACCGCCGGCAGGAGGCGGTCACCTACCGACACCTCATGCTTGACACGGCCGACGCTCAGCGCGGCAGCGACCGGCGGACGCTCCGGCGTGCGGACACGCGCCTGACCGGCGTAGATGGCTTCGTAGCCCAGCACTTCGTTGCTGAGCGGATCCTTGATCGGCGTACCCGGGCGGAACACGCTCCAGGCAACCTGATTGGGCACGCTGAGGTTGCGTGCGAAGATGGTTTCGTCGGTCCCCGCCATGACGCGATTTTCCTGGATGCCGATCACGGTGCCAGCATCGGCCGGATTTTCGCTCTCGGTAAACAGCGGCTCGACGAGGAACTGCTGGATGTTCTGCAGCGGCACGCTGGCAATCGGCCCCAGCGCCGGGGTCGAATGGATCTGCGGTGACAGCTTGACCGTACCGCCATTGCCGGGGGTCAGCGACAGGGTCATGTTCTTGCGATCCAGATACACCACCTGCCCCGGATAGATCCAGTGCGGATTGCGGATCTGCTCGGTGTTGAGCTTCCAGACCTCGGGCCAGCGCCAGGGTGACTTGAGGAAGCGGCCGGAGATGTCCCACAGCGTATCGCCCTTGACCACCGTGTAACTGTCCGGCGCGTTGTCAGCAAGCTGCAGGGCTTCGCTGCTCGCGGAACGCGCTGCAGATTGCGCGAACACCGGCACAGCACAGCTCGTCACAGCTGCAAGCGCCACGATCAGCGCGGAAGAAAAGCGTTTCATGACCAACCCCGTTGTGGTGGTGACCCGGACTCTACCTCTCGCACTTGGCCAGCGGCAATGCCGGAAATGCAGGAAATCCCTCGCGGCGAAGTCCGCAGTAAATTTGCGTCGGTGCCAGAATATGACTTGAGATCGCGCCGACAAACCGGAAAATAGCGGGTTCGCGCAGCGCTTTGCTCGTGCATGCATTCAAGTTTTGCTTTAGATTCTGCACGTAGCCGCTTCATTCATCAAGGTTTTCTGGACTTTTCAGACAAATGGCCCTGCTCCACATTCTCAACTTCCCGGACCCCAGACTCCACAAGAAAGCGGCGCCGGTCAAGCTGGTCGACGATCGTATCCGACAACTGGTCGCCGACATGGCCGAGACCATGTATGCCGCGCCCGGCGTCGGTCTGGCGGCCACCCAGGTCGACGTACATCTGCGCGTGCTGGTGATCGACACCTCCGAGGACAAAACCGGTCTGCAAGCTTTCATCAACCCGGAGATCATCGCGCTGGACGGCGAACAGGTCTGCGAGGAAGGCTGCCTGTCGGTGCCCGGCATCTACGAGAAGGTCAGCCGCGCCGCCCGCGTGCGCGTGCGCGCCCTGAACGAACAGGGCAAAGCCTTCGAACTCGATGCCGAAGGTCTGCTGGCAGTCTGCCTGCAGCACGAGATCGACCATCTCGATGGCAAGGTCTTCGTCGAACACCTCTCGCAACTCAAGCAGAACCGCATCAAGCAGAAGATGGCCAAGCGCTCGCGCGTCACGGTTTGATCGTCAGGCCGGGATTGCAGAGCGGGGCTCGCGCCCCCACCCGGCGCCTCTCCCCTCACTCCTCACGCCTTGCTCAATGAAACTCGCCTTCGCCGGAACCCCCGAATTCGCCGCAGTTGCCCTGCGCGCCTTGCTGGATGCGCGCTTCGATGTCGCCCTGGTACTCACCCAGCCTGACCGCCCGGCCGGTCGCGGCATGCAGCTGCAGGCCAGCGCCGTCAAACAGGTGGCGCTGGCGGCAGGCATTCCGGTCGCCCAGCCGGAGAAGCTGCGCACGCCCGAACAGCAAGCGGCCTTGCGCGAGGCCCAGGTCGATGTGCTGGTGGTGGCCGCCTATGGCCTGATTCTGCCGCAAGCGGTGCTCGACATGCCGCGCCTGGGCTGCCTCAATATCCACGCTTCGCTGCTGCCGCGCTGGCGCGGCGCGGCGCCGATCCACCGCGCCATCGAAGCGGGCGACGCCGAGACCGGCATCACCATCATGCAGATGGATGCCGGGCTCGATACCGGCGCCATGCTGACCCAATCGGCGCTGCCGATTCTGGCCGACGACACCACGGCCAGCCTGCATGACAAGCTGGCAGATTTGGGCGGCGAGATGATTGTTGAAGCCTTGCAGGCGCTGTCCACCGGCACCTTGCTGCCGCGCGTCCAGCCAGAGGAAGGCGTGAGCTACGCCAGCAAGATCGCCAAGCGCGAAAGCCAGCTGGATTTCCGCGAATCCGCCCAGTTGCTGGCGCGCCGTCTGCGCGCCTTTGACCCTTTTCCCGGCGGTGCGGCCACCAGCGGCGGCCAGCTGATCAAGCTATGGGCGGGTGAAGCGCTAGCGCAAAACAGCGATCAGCCACCCGGCCGCATCCTGCAGGTTGATGAAGGCGGCGTGCTGGTTTCCTGCGGCGAAGGCGTCTTGCGCCTCACGCAATTGCAGAAAGCCGGCGGCAAGCGCTTGCCGGCGCGCCAGTTCCTGCAGGGCTGCACGCTGCAAGCGGGCGACAGCTTCGATCTGCCGCCGCCTGCTGATCAGGCTTAATTCAGGCTGCGCGGCAGCGGCGTGGCATTGGCCGCGCCGCAGCACTTCTTGAATTTCTTGCCACTGCCACACGGGCAGATGTCGTTGCGGCCCGGCTGCACGTCGGCGCGGTGCGGCACACGTGTCGTTTGCACGACACGCAGCCAGCGGCGCCAGAAAGCATAGAGATACTGCAGGCCGGCGGCGATGGCGCTGATCAGCTCGTCACGCTCGGCGGCGCTGAGCTTGATGCCCGGCGACTTCTCGCCGCTGTCGAAAATGCCGATGAGGTTGAGCAGGGTGACGCATTCCTCATCTTCTTCAAGCGCATCCCAGTGCACTTCTTCGAGCCAGCCCAGGCCAGCACGGAAGCCACGCGCCCAGCCTTCGGCGAGCGGATGCCCGCTCACCGCGACATCGTCGAGCAGCGGGAAATACATGCTGTTGGCGCCTTCTTCGGCGGTGACGCCGGACCAGTCTTCGCGAAAGCCATGCGCGACGTGGTTCCAGTGCTGCAGCAGAAGCTCAGTACAGCGCGCAGCGTCCTGCGCCGACTGCCAGTGGGCACCCTCGCCCAGAACGAGTGCGATCCACTCATCCTGCTCGATGGCGTCGGGGGCGATGAACAGGGAGCAGATCAGGCCGTCCATCTCTTCGACGGAATGGGCGTCGGGGTGCTGCGCGAGGAGTTGATCCAGTTCCTCGATTTCATCATCGCGCAAGGCGCCGTGTGCAATAACAGGAGTCATGGCGCTTTCTTTTCAGTGCCCGGCTTGCGCCGGATATAAATGGTCTTGAGTACGCTGGCGACCGTATCGCCACGACTATCAACAATATCGACCGGCAAAACCGGCTCGTATTTGTCGCCGCCAGCGGTATTTTGGCGGATATCTGCAAGTATGGCATCGTCGATGCGGAATGTGGCGCGCACCGTGCCACGCGCTGGCAGGACGAAATCGATCTGTGCTGCGCGATCCCAGACCACGTAATCACGGCCCAGGTTACGCAGGATCAGCAGCGCAAAAAAGGGATCGCAGAGCGCGTACAGCGAGCCGCCAAAGTGGGTGCCGAAGATATTGGTATTGAACAGACGCTGGCGCATGCGTACGCGCACCTCACGATAATCGGCGCTGATGTGCTCGATGTGGATGCCGGCGCCCAGCAAGGGCGGCCACAGATTCATCAAGCGGCGCATGAGGCTGGCCGAGAGCTCGATATCGCGCAGGAAGCTTTGTTTGAGCTTGGGACTCATCATGCCTTGGAGAGCAGCTTGAGCGCCGCACGGATACCGTCCGAGACACTGACATCGGCCGGCAAGCCCTTGAGCGCGGCAGCCGCTTCCTTCTCGTTGTAACCGAGCGCCAGCAAGGCGTGCACGATGTCGCTCTGCGCGTCATTGACGACGATGGCGCCACTGGCCACGCCCGGCAGGGCCTTGGCCAGCTTGTCGCGCAATTCGAGCAGCAGGCGTTCGGCGGTTTTCTTGCCGATGCCGGGAATCTTCGTCAAACGCCCGCTCTCCTGCAGCGCCACGGCCGAGGCCAGCTCGCTCACCGAAAGGCCGGAGAGCACGGCCAGCGCCGTGCGCGCGCCGATGCCGGAGATCTTCAGCAGCTGGCGGAAAGCCATGCGCTCGTCCTCGCTCGCGAAGCCGTAGAGCACATGGGCGTCCTCGCGAATCGCCAGATGGGTGCGCAAGCTGACGCGCTCGCCAGTGCCAGGCAGGTTGTAGAAGGTGCTCATCGGTACTTCGATCTCGTAGCCGACACCGCCCACGTCGAGGAGGATCTGCGGCGGATTCTTTTCGAGCAGGGTGCCGCTCAGTCGTCCAATCATGATTTTGTCGCCTGTAAGGTTTGGCGCAAGCGCCAGGCATGCAGCACGCTGGGCACATCGTTACGCCATTGCGGAAGTATGGCGGAGATGGCCAGACCTTCGATGTCGGCAAGGATACCGGGCAAGGCCGCCAGCCACACCGCCCAGCCGGTATTGCCACCGGCGAGGATGCCGAGAAAACCGGCGAACAGGCCGATGCCCCACAGCTTGGAACTCCACATATGGTAAGCAGCCTCGCGGCGGAACTTGATGAAGTCAAAGAGATAACGCGCCAGTTCGAGCGCCAGCAAAGTCCCCAGCAAGTATGGGTGCTCGGTGATCGCCGCCGGATGCAGATGCCAGACAGCGCACATCGCTGCGACATAGAACACGCTGTCGGCAATGCTGTCGAGACGCCTCAGGGCGACCGTGGCAACACCGAGACGACGCGCGATAACGCCATCGAACACATCGGAGAGAAAAGCGATCAGCAAACAGCCAGCGAAAGCCGCTGGGTCGGGCCAGAACCAGGCCAGCCAGAGGAGCAGCGGCGCCAGCGCGGCGCGCAAAGCGGTCAGCAGCAGGGGCAGCTGGGTGGCTTTCATCGCAGGGCTCAGGACAGCGCAGCCAGCACGTCGCGCAGCGATTCCACGGCCGGCACACCCAGCCGGCGGATGTCGGCATCAGGGCGCAGCAGATCGGGCACCATCACCACCTTCATGCCGGCCGAGACGGCGGCGCGCACGCCGGCATTCGAATCCTCCAGCGCCAGACAGCGCGTGGGCTGGGCGCCGACGCGCTGCGCGGCGAGTTCGTAGATCTCGGGGTGCGGCTTGCCACGCAACACTTCATCGCCACAGGCCAGCGCCTTGAACTGCGGCAGCAGCTTGGCATGGCTGAGTTTGGCCTCGGCGCGCACGCGGCGTGTCGAGGTGGCGACGGCACACGGAATGCGCAGCGCTTCGAGGCGCTGCAGCAGCTCGCGCACGAAGGGCTTGAGCGGGATGCTGCCGGCCTGGATCGCCCTTTCGTAGAGCTCGCCAAAGCGGGCATTGAGCGCGTCAAGCGGATAGTCGGCACCGAAGGCCTCGGTAAGGATGTGCGCGGAATCGCGCGAGTTGAGGCCGACCATCTTCAGGCTGATGTCATGATCCCAGCGCAGGCCAAGATCGCTGGCGGCCTGCTCGTGCAGCGCCAGGGCCAGGCGTTCGGAGTCGAGCAGAAGCCCGTCCATGTCGAAGATGACCGCGTCGGGGCGGCTGAGGCGAAGTTGCATGTGCGCTGTCCGGTCAGGATGAGCGAGGCTCGATCCGCAATTGGGGAACAATGCCCAGTGCGCTCAGACGCGCTTCGAGCTGCAGCCGCAGCGCCGGCCACTCGGCGGCGATGATCGAGAACTGCACCGAGTCGCGCACCCGCCCGTCGGGCATGATGCGCTCGTTGCGTGCGATGCCTTCTTCGACCGCGCCGAGCTTGCGCAAGGCGGCGCGCGACTGGGCATTGAGCGCATCGGTCTGGAACTGCACGCGCAGGCGCTGCTGGTGCTCGAAGGCGTAGCGCAGCATCAGGTACTTGGCTTCCGGATTGACGAAGCTGCCCTGCCAGCTGCGGGCGATCCAGGTGTGGCCGATCTCGCATTTGCGATTGCTCGGCTCGATCCGCCAGAAGCGCGTGCTGCCGACAATCTCCCCGCTCTGTAGCAGCGTGGTGACAAAGGGCTGCATATGGCCGGCCTGGTAACCAGTCAGCGCCCGCTCGATGTAATCGGGCATCGCCTGCGGTGTGGCAATCGGCGTCAGGCGCGATTGCCACAGGGCGCCATCGTCGACCGCAGCGATCATGCCAGCCAGATGTTCGCGCTGCATCGGCTGCAGCGCCACACGTGCGCCGATCAGGGCAACACATTCACTCATCATCTTCACCCTCAGAGCAGCACGATGTCGAACTGCTCCTGCGAGTAGCTCGATTCAGCGTGCAGCGAAATGGCGCGGCCGATGAAGTCCTGCAGCATGGCGATAGCCTGCGACTCTTCGTCGAGGAACAGATCGACGACCATCGGCGAAGCGAGGATGCGGAATTCCTTGGCCGAGAACTGGCGCGCCTCGCGCACCAGCTCGCGGAGGATTTCATAGGCCACGGTGCGCACCGTCTTGACCTCGCCGCGCCCGCCACAGGTCGGGCAGGGTTCGCAGAGGATGTGCGCCAGCGACTCGCGGGTGCGCTTGCGCGTCATCTCGACCAGCCCCAACGAGGTGAAATTGCCGACCGAGACCTTGGTGTGGTCGCGCGCCAGGGCCTTGTGCAATTCGGCGAGCACCGCGGCACGGTGTTCCTCGCTCTCCATGTCGATGAAGTCGAGCAGGATGATGCCGCCGAGATTGCGCAGGCGCAGCTGGCGTGCGATGGCCTGGGCGGCTTCGAGATTGGTCTTGAAGATGGTGTCGTCAAAGGTGCGCGCCCCGACGAAGCCGCCGGTGTTGACGTCGATGGTGCACAGCGCCTCGGTCTGGTCGATGATCAGATAGCCGCCGCTCTTGAGGTCGACGCGGCGCGCCAGCGCTTTCTGTATCTCCTCTTCCACGCCGTGCAGGTCGAACAGCGGCCGCCCGCCCTGATAGTGTTCGAGCAAGTGCGCCACGCGGGGCATGTATTCGCTGGCGAAGGCGCTGAGCTTCTGGAAGTTCTCGCGCGAATCGATCACCACGCGCGTGGTGTCGGTATCGACGAGGTCGCGCAGCACCCGCTGCGACAAGCTCAGATCGTGATACAGCGCGGCCGGCGGCGTGGCGGCGCTCTTGCGCTGCTGGATCTCGGCCCACAGCTTGCGCAGGTAGGCGATGTCGGCGCCGAGTTCCTCGTCGCTGGCCTGACCGGCCTGGGTGCGCACGATGAAGCCGCCCTTCTCATCCGCCGGAATCAGGTTGTGCAGGCGTGCGCGCAAGGCGTCGCGCTCGCTCTCGCTCTCGATGCGCTGCGAAATGCCGATGTGATGATCCTGCGGCAGATACACCAGCAGGCGACCGGCCAGCGAGAGCTGGGTCGACAAACGCGCGCCCTTGGTGCCGATCGGGTCTTTGAGCACCTGCACCAGCAGGCTCTGGCCCTCGTGCAGGATGCGCTCGATGGGGCGCTGCGTCTCGCCGTGCTGGCGGTCCAGCCAGATGTCGGCCACGTGCAAGAAGGCCGTACGCTCCAGGCCGACTTCGATGAAAGCCGACTGCATGCCCGGCAGCACGCGTACCACGCGGCCCAGATAGATGTTGCCGACAATGCCGCGTGAATGTTCGCGCTCGACGTGCAGTTCCTGCACCTGACCATTGAACATCTGCGCCACACGGGTTTCCTGTGGCGTGAAATTGATGAGGTATTCCTCGCTCATGATGGGATTCCGGAATTGATTGGATGGTTTGAAAGCTGTCGTTGATCAGGATTCTACCGGGATGTCAGGAACGCGAAGAGAAGGATTGGAGGCAGGTATCATCTGCCCTCTGAAGGAGAACGAGCTTGGCTGAACAATTCGATGTTGCCGTGATCGGCGCCGGCGCTGCCGGCATGATGTGCGCCGCCGTAGCCGGCCAGCGCGGGCTGCGCGTGGTGCTGCTCGACCATGCCGAGCGCATTGGCGAGAAGATCCGCATCTCCGGCGGCGGGCGCTGCAATTTCACCAATCTGGGTACCTCCGCTGCCAATTTCCTGTCGGACAATCCGCATTTCTGCCGCTCGGCCCTGTCGCGCTACACGCCGCAGGACTTCCTCGCCCTGCTCGCCCGCCACCACATCGGCTGGCACGAGAAGCACAAGGGCCAGCTGTTCTGCGACGACTCGGCACAGCAGATCATCGACATGCTGGTGGCCGAGTGCGCCGCCGGCGATGTCAGCTGGCGCCAGCCCTGCAAGCTCAAGGCCCTGAGCCGCAGTGAGGAGCGCTGGCAGCTCGACACCAGCCTGGGGCAGATCGACTGCGCTTCACTGGTGGTGGCCACCGGCGGGCTGTCGATTCCGAAAATCGGCGCCAGCGACCTCGGGCACCGCAT
Source organism: Uliginosibacterium sediminicola (assembly GCF_039631295.1). Classification (NCBI taxonomy): domain Bacteria; kingdom Pseudomonadati; phylum Pseudomonadota; class Betaproteobacteria; order Rhodocyclales; family Zoogloeaceae; genus Uliginosibacterium; species Uliginosibacterium sediminicola. Next base: position 602,276 of record NZ_JBDIVE010000001.1, read on the forward strand.
CGCCCGCCAGTTCGATATTCCCGTGGTGGCGCCCCGCCCTGCCCTGGTGCCGCTGAGCTTTGACCCCGCCGCCTGGGCGCCGTTCGCGGAATTGGCGGGCCTGGCGCTGGAAGTTGAAGTGAGCAGCGCGAGCGGGCATTTCCGCGAGGATCTGTTGTTCACCCATCGCGGCCTGTCTGGCCCGGCGATCCTGCAGATTTCGAGCTATTGGCAGCCCGGCGAAGCAATCCAGATCAATCTGGCGCCCGACGAGGCCAGGCTGGGCGAAGCGCTGATCGATGCCAAACCCGGCAATCGCCAGCACCTGGCGACCATCCTCGCCCAGACCCTGCCGCGCCGCCTGGCCGACACCTGGGTGCAGCGCCACGGCCTGCAAGGCAAACCCCTCGCCGATTGCAGCGACAAGGCTTTGCGCGCACTGGCGCAGGAACTGCAGGCCTGGTCCCTGCTGCCCTCGGGCTCGGAGGGCTATCGCAAGGCCGAGGTGACACGCGGCGGCGTCGATACGCGCGCACTCGACCAGAAGACCATGATGGCGCGCAGCCAGCCCGGACTCTATTTCGTCGGCGAGGTGATGGATGTCACCGGCTGGCTGGGCGGTTACAACTTCCAGTGGGCCTGGGCCAGTGCCTACGCTGCAGGCATGGCCGTTCAGGGACTGAGCGCCGGCTGAGGCTCAGCGCGGCGCGACGGCGTCTTTCTGCAGCTGCACCAGACGCGCGATGCCGTCGGCGGCCAGCCCCAGCAGGCAGTCCAGCTCGGCGCGCGCAAACGGCGTGCCCTCGGCCGTGCCCTGCACTTCAACGAAGCCGCCGCTGCCAGTCATGACCACGTTCATGTCGGTCTCGCAGTCGGAGTCTTCGGGGTAGTCCAGATCCAGCACCGGCACGCCTTTGTAGATGCCGACCGAGATCGCGGCGACCCAGTCGCGCAGCGGCGAAGCCGGCAGCTTGCCGGCCGCCACCAGGCCGGCCAGCGCATCATGCACGGCCACGCAGGCGCCGGTGATCGAGGCCGTGCGCGTGCCGCCATCGGCCTGGATGACATCGCAGTCCACGGTGATCTGACGCTCGCCCAGGGCCTTGAGGTCGACCACCGCGCGCAGGCTGCGGCCGATCAGGCGCTGGATCTCCTGTGTGCGCCCGCTCTGTTTGCCCTTGGCCGCCTCGCGCGCCATCCGCGTATGCGTCGAGCGCGGCAGCATGCCGTATTCGGCCGTCACCCAGCCCTGACCCTTGCCGCGCAGGAAGGGCGGCAGGCTCTCTTCGACCGAGGCCGTGCACAGCACCTGGGTGTCGCCAAACTCGACCAGCACCGAACCTTCGGCGTGGCGGGTGAAATTGCGGGTGATGCGCACAGCGCGCAACTGCTCGGGGGAACGGCCGGAAGGTCGGGTCATGGATGTCTCGGATTCAGAAGGAAATGGGTGCCAGGCGGCGCAGCCGGCGGGAGTCCGGCGCGCGCCCGGGATAAGTCAAACCTGCAGGTCAGCCCCTCAGGTCAAACCCGCAGCCTCAGCGCGGCTCGAATTTGGAGTACTTCTTGATCGCCTGGTTGATCTCCTCGATGGCTTTCTCGATGTCGGTGTCCGACAGCGGATTGGCCTCGGGCGGACGGCTGCGCGTGAAGCCATCCATCTGCGTGGTGATCGAATCCATGGGCATGGTATCGGTGCTGATCGACGAGGGCACGCCCTCGGTATAGTCCTCCAGCCAGCGCATCGACAGGATGGAGAGATTGTCACAACTGCTGCCGCCACGCGCCTCGGCGCGGTTGAGCAGGCGCGGCGTGGTGTCGAGGATATTGGTATCGGCCAGCTGGTCGACGATGTCGTCGCTCTCCAGATTGCCCCACACCCCGTCGGTGCAGATCACGATCAGATCATTGGCGAACAGCGGCGTAGCGTTGGAGAACTCGACCTGCGGCGCATGCGTGCCGCCCAGGCAGCTGAAGATGCGGTTGCGCGCCGGGTGATGCAGGGCTTCCTCTTCGGTAATCAGGCCCTGATCCATCATCAGCTGCAGGCGCGAATGGTCGCGCGTCTGCGCCACGGTGCGCCCCTTGCGCACCAGATAGAGCCGCGTATCGCCGGCATGCGCCCAATAGGCCACGCTGTTCTGGATCAGGCAGGCAACGATGGTGGTGCGCGGCGCGTCGGGCAGGCGCTTGTCGTAGGCGTAATCGACGATGGCATTGTGCGCATTGGTCAGCGAGCGCGACAGGAACATCAGCTCATCGCGGATCTGCGGCTGCGCCGTCTGCTGGAAGGCCTCGATGAGGTATTGCGCGGCAATCTGCGCGGCAATCTCGCCATGCAGATGGCCGCCCATGCCATCGGCCACCACCATCAGCAAGGCTTCGCGCGAATAGCTGTAGGCCACGCGGTCCTGATTATTGGGACGGGCACCGGGGCGACTTTCCTGGTAGATGGAAAATTTCATGGCAGGCTCAGGACTTCCGGATCAGTGCGCGCAAGTGCGTGGTGACCTTGCTCAGCAAAGTGGTCGGGGGCTTCGGGGCAATATGGCGCGAACGCGTCAGCAAGGCCTTCTGCAAGGCATACACGCTCTGCGGACGCTCCAGCGGATTGAGGTTAAGACACCAGTCGATGGTTTCGAGCATATGCACCGAATACTCACCCGCCCAGCGCTTGGTGGCCGGCTCGAAGGTGTCTTTCTTGATGCGCTCGTCCGAACGCAAAGGGGGCGCGCCCGCCAGGCAGGCGTACATCGAGGCGCCAACGCTGTAGATGTCACTCCAGGGCCCCAGATTCTCGCGGTCATTGAACTGCTCGGGCGGCGCATAGCCCGGCGTGTACATCGGCTTGAGCATCGGCGTGTCCTGCGCCAGAGTCTGGCGCGCGGCGCCAAAATCGAGCAGCACCGGCGTGCCGTCATTGCGCAGATAAATGTTCGAGGGCTTGATGTCGAGGTGCAGCAGCTTGTGCGCATGCACCTCGCGCAGGCCATTGAGCAGGCGGGTGAACACGCCGCGGATGAAGCGCTCCTTGATATGGCCCTTGTTGCGATGGATGAAATCCTGCAGCGTACGGCCGCGCTCGAACTGCATGACCATATACACCGTGCCATTGGCGCGGAAGAAGTTCAGCACGCGCACCACGTTCGGGTGCATCAGCTTGGCCAGTGAGCGGCCTTCCTCGAAGAAGCACTTCATGCCGTAGCGGAAGGCGGCCTGGTGCTCCTCGGTAATCTGCGGCTCGATCTCGCCGGCTTTGCGCAGCGCCAGCGAATTGGGCAGGTATTCCTTGATGGCCACCGGCACCGCGCTGTCATCGGTCGCCAGGTAGACGATCGAAAAACCACCCAGGCTGAGCTGTTGCTCAATGCGGTATTGTTCGAGCTGGAACCCCGAAGGCAGTGGACTGTTGATTTGTGACGGCGTGGCCATGGGTTAATATCAGCTTTCGATCCTGCACGGCAGCCCACTCTCGGCAACCTGCAGCAGGGCAATTGTCGCATGTGACGCCTGCGCTGTCTTGACGGCCTTGCGGCGCCTGGCATTGACCCGCCACCACCCAGACAACACGGAATATTCCAATGGTATTCAGCATGACCGGCTATGCCGCCCTGACGCATCAAATCGGCGGCGTGGCCCTGCACCTCGAACTGCGTAGCGTCAATTCCCGCTATCTGGACCTGGCTTTCCGCATCAACGAGGAACTGCGCTTTGCCGAACCGCTGATGCGGGAACTGATCGGCGCGAGCCTATCACGCGGCAAGGTCGAGTGTCGTGCCAGCTTACAGGCGGCGGCTCAGGGAACACCCGAACTTGCCGTGAACGCCGAGATGCTGCGTCGTCTGGCCGCCGCGCAAGCTCTGGTGCAAGCAGCACTGCCGGCCGCCGCGCCGCTCTCCACCGGCGAGGTGCTGCGCTGGCCCGGCGTGCTGGCTGAAGAGACGGTCTCGCAGGAAGCCCTGGTCGAGGCCATGGGCAAGCTGGGCAAGCAGGCGATTGCCGAACTGCGCGACAGCCGCCAGCGCGAAGGCGCCAAGCTGGTCGAAGCCCTGCGCGAACGCGTGGCCCTGATGCGCGGCAAGATCGCCGTGGCCGCGCCGCTGGTGCCGGCCGCCGTCGAGGAATACCGCAACCGCATGACCCTGCGCCTGCGCGAAGCCGTCGCCACGCTGGACGAAGACCGCATCCGCAGCGAAGTGACGTTGTTTGCGCAGAAGGTTGATGTAGCCGAGGAATTGACGCGCCTGAACACCCATCTGGACGAAGTCGAGCGCGTCCTCAAGGCCGGTGGCGCCGTCGGCAAGCGGCTCGATTTCCTGATGCAGGAACTCAACCGCGAAGCCAACACCCTGGCCTCGAAAGCCGTGTCCAGCGAATTAACCGGCATCTCGGTCGATTTGAAGGTCTATATCGAACAGATGCGCGAACAAGTGCAGAACCTAGAATGAAGGAGCGAGACATGGAGAGGGCGCCCTTCGAGCGTTGCGACAGTGTTGGTGACCAGTGCTCACTGCGCCCTTCAAGCCTCGCCGCACCATCCCTAGCCCCTAGCCCCTAGCCCCTAGCCCCTAGCCCCTAAAAAGTATGAGCGGCATTCTCTACATCGTCTCCGCCCCCTCCGGGGCGGGCAAAACCACCCTGGTCCGCGCCCTGCTGCGCGAAGACCCGGCCATCCGCCTGTCCGTCTCCTACACCACGCGCAGCCCGCGTGAGGGCGAAGAAGACGGCGTCGCCTACAACTTCGTCGATGCGGCGCGCTTCCAGGCCATGCGCGAGGCCGGTGAATTCCTTGAATGGGCTGAGGTGCACGGTAATTACTACGCCACCTCGCGACCCTGGCTGCAGGCGCAGCTCGCCAAAGGGCAGGACGTACTGCTCGAAATCGACTGGCAAGGCGCCGCCCAGGTGCGCGCACAATTCCCGGAAGCGGTCAGCATCTTCATCCTGCCGCCTTCCTACGCCGTGCTGGAACAACGCCTGCGCGGCCGCGGCACCGACAGCGCCGAGGTCATCGCCCGTCGTCTGGCCGCCGCACGCGATGAAATGCGTCGTGTCTGCGATTTCGACTACGCTATAATTAACAACGACTTGCCGATAGCGCTGCTTGACCTGCAGGCGGTCACGCGGGCAGCACGCCTGCGCACCCGTCAAACACAGGAAAGAAATCCTGCCGTATTTGTCGACAACCTCGGCCAATAGTGGCACGGTATGCCCTTGACGCTCTTTTTGCAGTGCGACAATACTGCTTGCGCTGTCTGGCAGCTTTCGGTTTTGCAATGATTTTTACCAGGAGTACCCGGCCATGGCCCGTATCACGATTGAAGACGCTCTGAACAAGATCCCCAACCGCTTCGAGCTGACGCTTGCTGCAACTTACCGCGCACGCCAGATCTCCTCGGGCAGCACGCCCCTGGTCGATGGCGACCGCGACAAGCCGACGGTGATCGCCCTGCGTGAAATCGCTCTGGGCAAGGTCGGCCGCGAAATGCTCAATCGCGCCCAGGCCTGATGTAGACCGGAGCGGTGGAGACTCAAGGTGCGCGCCGCTTCGCAAGCCTCGCCCAGCCCCGCCGATGCCCTGCCGACCCCGCTGGTCAGCAAGGCAGCGGGCGGCGCTGAGGACGACACCGCCCCCGCTGGCGCCCAGGTGGCCAGCGCCGAGGTGATCGAATTCGCACGCCTGCGCCTGCAGGCTGCCCGCTATCTCAAAGCCGAAGATGTGGAACGGCTCGAAGCGGCCTTCCAGATGTCGATGCGCGCCCACGACGGGCAATACCGCATCAGTGGCGATCCCTACATCTCGCACCCGCTGGCGGTTGCCGAGATCCTCTCGCAGTGGCACCTCGATGCGCACGCCCTGATTGCTGGCCTGCTGCACGACGTGATGGAAGACTGCGACATCACAAAGGATGACATCTCGACGGCCTTCGGCAAGATCGCTGCCGACCTCGTCGATGGCGTCTCCAAGCTCGACCGCATCGAATTCCGCTCCTACGCCGAAGCGCAGGCGGAAAACTACCGCAAGATGTTCCTGGCCATGGCGCGTGACGTGCGCGTCATCCTGATCAAGCTGGCTGACCGTCTGCACAATATGCGCACGCTGGACGCCGTGCGGCCCGACAAGCGCCGCCGCATCGCGCGCGAAACCCTGGAAATCTACGCCCCGATAGCCAATCGCCTGGGCCTCAACACGCTCTACCGCGAGTTGCAGGAGCTCTCCTTCAAGCACACCTATCCGATGCGCTTCCGCGTGCTGGCCAAGGCACTCAAGCAATCGCGCGGCGACCGTCGTGAAGTGGTAGCAAGGCTGATGAGCAGCGTGCAGGAGCGCCTGCCGGCCTGGCATGTCGACGCCGAGGTCTATGGCCGCGAGAAACACCTCTACGGCATCTACCGCAAGATGGCCGACAAGCGCCTGTCCTTCTCGCAGGTGCTCGACATCTACGGCTTCCGCATCCTGGTCAAGGATCTGCCCAGCTGCTACCTCGCGCTCGGCGCCTTGCACGAGCTCTACAAGCCGGTGCCGGGCAAGTTCAAGGACTACGTGGCGATTCCCAAGGCCAACGGCTACCAGTCGATCCACACCACCATCATTGGGCCGATGGGCATGCCGGTGGAAGTGCAGATCCGCACCACCGCCATGCACGCGGTGGCCGAGAGCGGCGTGGCCTCGCACTGGCTGTACAAGGATGAATCGGCCTCGCTGTCCGATCTGCAGCGCAAGACCCATAACTGGCTGCAATCCCTGCTTGAACTGCAGACCGCCTCGGGCGATTCGAGCGAATTCCTCGAACACGTCAAGATCGACCTGTTCCCCGGCGATGTCTTCATCTTCTCGCCCAAGGGCAAGATCTACAACCTGCCGCGCGGCGCCACGGCCGTCGATTTCGCCTATGCGGTGCACACCGACATCGGCAACTGCTGCGTGGCCTGCCGCATCAACGGCGAGCTGCGCCCGCTGCGCACCGAGCTGAAGAACGGCGATCAGGTCGAGATCGTCACCGCCTCGCATGCCAGCCCGAATCCGGCCTGGCTCTCGTATGTACGCACCGGGAAGGCACGCGCCGAGATCCGCCACTTCCTCAAGAATGCGCAGCAGGAAGAAGCCTCCAGCCTGGGCGAACGCCTGCTGATCCAGGCGCTGCGCCCGCAAGGCCTGGTGCTCTCCGACATCGGTACCCTGGCCTGGGACAAGCTGCTGCGCGAGAACGGCGTCAAGACGCGCAACGACATCCTCACCGACATCGGCCTGGGCAAGCGCCTTGCCGCCGTCGTTGCGCGCCGCCTGCAGGAGCTGCAGGCCGGCCGCAGCGCCGAGCAGGCCGATGGCGAGAACAAGCCGCGCAACAACGGGGCGATCCAGATCCACGGTGGCGAAGGCATGGCGGTGCAGATGGCGCGTTGCTGCCGGCCGATTCCGGGCGACCCCATCGTCGGCATGATCCGCAAGGGCCAGGGCCTCGAAGTGCACGTCAATGACTGTCCGGTGCTCACCCGCAACCACTCGGCCGACCGCGACCGCTGGATCGATGTCGAGTGGGAAGCCGGCACCGAGCGCATGTTCGATGTCACCATCCGCGTCCTCGTCGAGCACCGCCGCGGCGTGCTGGCGCGGGTTGCCGCCGCCATCGCCGACCAGGAATCGAACATCCAGTCGGTGAGCATGGAGAAGGACCAGGGCGATCAAGGCCCGCACAGCGTCATCAATTTCGTCCTGCAGGTGCATAATCGCCTGCATCTGGCGCGCGTCATGCGCGCCGTGCGCCGCACACCGGAGGCGATCCGCGTCAGCCGCGTGCGCAGCGACAAGCCGGTACCGGCCGAACGTAAAAACTGAATTTCCCCGAACCACCGCATACCCGAGCAAACATGGCTATCTACGAATCCGAACACACCAAATTCATGCGCGAATGGCTGAAGGCGCACCCTGAAGAACTCGAAGTGCAGCGCCAGGGCCGTGCGCTGTGGTGGGACAAGCCGCAAGACCTCAAGGAAACGGCGGCCAACACCGCCTCCAGCGTCAAGAACAAGGCTTACTACTACCAGAACGAAGTCTGAAGCGAAGGCCCGCCGCCACCAGGCGGGCAGATCGCGCGCCGCCATGCCGTATCCCCGTCTTGCCATCATCGACCTCGAAACCACCGGGGCCGATCCGACGCGCGACCGCATCACCGAGATCGCCATCCTCCTCACCGAAGGCGATGTGCTGCTTGAACGCTGGAGCAGCCTCGTCAATCCGGGCATGCCGATTCCGCCGCGCATCGAGCAACTGATCGGCATCACCGACGCCATGGTCGCCGACGCGCCGGACTTTGCCGCGCTGATGCCGGCCATCCGCCGGCAACTCGAGGGCGCCATCTTCGTCGCCCACAATGTGCGCTTTGACTACAACTTCATGCGTGCCGCCTTCGAACGCGAGGGGCAGAGCTTTCACGCGCCGACGCTGTGCTCGGTGAAGTTTTCACGCGCGCTGTTCCCGCAATTCACGCGTCACGGCCTGGACGCCATCATCGAGCGCCGCGGCTACCGCATCGACGCGCGACATCGTGCGCTCGACGATGCGCAGATCGTCTGGCAATTCATGCAGGACTGCCAGCAGGAGCAAAGCCCGGAGCGCATCGCCCAGGCCTGGCAGCGTGCGCTATCGACCACGCCGCAGCCGCGCATGCCGATCGGCGATCTGGAAGCCCTGCCCGAGTGCGCCGGCGTCTACGTGCTGCGCAACAGCCACGGTCACGCCCTGCACATCGGCCGCAGCCGCAATCTGCGCAGCGAAGTGCTGGGCCTGTTCTCGCGGCAGAGCGATTCGCGCCTGAAAAGCTATACGCGCACCACCCATTCGGTCGATAGCTTCCCGGCCGCCGGCGATTTTGAGGCCCAGCTGCTGGAGTTGCGCCTGCAACGCAGCGAAGCGGGCAACAAGGCGCCGCCAGAGTGGGCCTGGGGCTGGCAGTGGCAAGCCGACGACACCCCGGGCGCCACGCAATTGCAGCTGCGCAATCTGAGCGGCAGCGATCCGGCCAGCTGGGGCAGCGACTGCTTCGGCTGCCTGCGCGGCGAGCAGGAGGCGCGCAAGCTGCTGCGCGATCTGTGCAACAAACACCGTCTGTGCCCGCGCCGCGTCGGCCTGGAATTCGGCTTGGGCGCCTGTCACGCCCACGCGCTCGGCAAATGTGCGGGCGTGTGTGGCGGTCACGAAAGCGCTGCCCAGCACGATGCGCGCATGCTCGCCGCCCTCGCCTCGATGCGCCTGCGCGACTGGCCCGGCACGGGCGCCCTGCTGATTGCCGAACACGACGAGGCGCAGCAGCGCAGCGCCTTCCATGTCTTCGATCAGTGGTGTCATCTGGGTAGCAGCAGCTCGCTGGCCGAGGCGCAGACCCTGGCGGCTAGCGCGCCACCGCGCCGCTTTGATGCCGCCCTCTACCGCCTGCTGCAGCGCTGGCTGACCCAACCAGGCCACAGCTTCAGCGCGCTTTGAACGCGCCGCAGGCCCGACTCATTCCGCCGCCTCAGCGGCAGCATCTGCAGCCGCCACAGGTTCAGTGTGGCGCGGCGCCTTGAGCGGCAGGCGCAAGCTGAAACAGGTGCCGGTCTCGGGTTCGCTATCGACGCTGATTTCGCCGCCGAGCACCCCGGTGACGATGTTGTGCACGATGTTCAAACCCAGGCCACTGCCCTGCTGACCCAGCTTGGTCGTGAAATAGGGATCGAAGATCTTGCCCAGATTGGCCAGCGGAATACCGACGCCATCATCGGTGCAATAGAAACGCACGCTGTCGGCCGTGCGCACCGCCGACAGCACCACCTTGCCGTGGTCGCGACCGTCGAAGGCATGCAGCAAGGTATTGTTGAGCAGATTGGTGACCACCTGGCCGAAGGGGCCGGGGTAGCTGTCCAGCTCGATATCCGGCGGGATGTCTTCCTCGATCTGGAACGGCGTCTTGCGGAACGCCGGCTGCACCGTCCGCACGATCTCCCGCACCACTTCCTGCAGATAGAAGCGGCGGCGCTGCGAACTGGTCTGATCCACCGCCACCTGCTTGAAGCTGGTGATCAGCTCGCCGGCAACGATCAGGTTCCGCGTCAGCAGATCGGCGGCCAGCTCGGTCTCCTGCACGAAGTGGTCGAGCGCCGAGCGCTTGAGCCCTGCCCCCATTTGCGAGCGGAATTCGCGTCCGACATCGCGCAAGGTGCTGGCCACCATCAGGCTGTTGCCGATCGGCGTATTGAGCTCGTGGGCCACGCCGGCCACCAGCGAACCGAGGGCGGCGAGCTTTTCCGACTGCACCAGCTCGCTATGGGTGCGCTGCAGGCGCGCCAGGGTCGCCTCCAGCTCGTGATTGGTATTGGCCAAGGCGCGGGTGCGTTCGAGCACGCGCTGCTCCAGCGACATATTGAGTTCTTCGACCTTGCGTTGCGCGGTGCGCAGCGCCGAGATGTCGACGGTGGCCGAGAGGATGCAGGGCTCGCTCATCTGCACGATGCGCATGTGGATCTGGCAGTCGAGCAGGCGACCGTCACGACGTTGCAGGCGTGCCTCGAAGTCCTCGACATAGCCCTGGCGCTCAAGGAGGCCATACAGGGTCTCGCGGTCAGCCGCATTGAGGAAGAAGCCCAACTCAGCCGAGGTGTGGCCAATCATCTCCTCGGGCGGCACACCCAGCTCGTTGGCCAGCGCACGGTTGACGTCCAGATAGCTGGCATCGGCCAGACGCAGCAGGGCCAGCGGAATCGGCGAGTCGTGGAACAAAGAGGAGAACTTGTGTTCGCTGTCGCGCAGCGCGGCTTCAACGCGCTGGCGCTGGCGCAAGTCTTCCTCCAGCACGAGGTTCTTTTGCTCCAGCGAAGCAATCAGGCTGCGCAAGGCGCGCCGCGTGACTTCGAGCTGGATCTGCACCTCGCCGATCTCGTCGTAGCGCAGCGGATCGATGCGCTCATCAAGCTCGCCCTGCGCCAGGCGCCCGGCTTCATGGGCCAGGCGCTGCAAGGGGTAGGAGATGCGCTGGTGCAGCACCCACAGGATCAGCAGCACACTGGCGACGATCTGCACCAGCAGCACACCGCCCAGGGTCAACAGCTGGCCGCGCAATTCCTTGAGCAAGGGCGCCTCGGTGATGGTAAGGCGCACCCGACCGATGACATCCCCATGATGCGTGACCGGCGCTTCGGTAACGTGCTCGGCCGCCTCGCCACGACGCTGCGGACGTTCGGCACTGGCGAACACGCCGCGCTGCAGATCGAGCACCTCGACGCTGACGATGGCCGAATCGTCAGCGACCGCCTCAACCAGGGTACGCACGCTTTCAACGTCCAGCGCCCACAGACTCTCGCGCACACCCAGCGCGACGATACTCGCCTCACGCTGCATGACGTGGGCAACATTGGCCTGCAAGCCCTTGTACAGCGCCCGCGCCTGATGGGCGCCGACCAGCATGGCCGGCAGCATCACGCCGAGCAGCACGGCGGCGACAATGGCGCGCCGTACGGTGAGCCCCGAGAAGGCCCCGCCCGAGTTCAAGCAGTGCCCCACTGCAAGCTCATGTCCGCGCCCTGAGCCAGTCGAGCAGCATGCGCGACTCCATCGGGCGGGCGTAGAGATAGCCCTGTGCTTCGTTGCAGCCGATCAGCGACAGCGCGGCGGCCTGCTCGGCCACCTCGACCCCCTCGGCAATCACCGCCAGCCCCAGGGTCTGCCCCAGCTGCATGACCAGCTCGGGAATGCGCTGTGCGCGGCCGCCCGAGGTGATGCTACTGATGAAGCTGCGGTCGATCTTCAGACGGTCGATATTGAGGCGGCGCAGATACGACAGCGACGAGAAACCGGTGCCGAAATCATCGAGCGCGATCGAGATGCCCAGCGCCTTGATCTGGTCGAGCATGCGGCTGATGAAGTCGGCTTCGAGCATGGCCACCGATTCGGTGATCTCCAGCTCGATGCAACGCGGGTCAGCGCCGCTCTCGCTCAAGGCTTCGGACAGCGAACGCAGGAATTGCGGATGTCGCAGCTGGATCACCGACACATTGATCGCCATGCGGATCTGCGGGAAACCTTGCTGCGCCAGCTCGACCTGCTGGCGACACGCGGTGCGCATCACCCACTCGCCAATGCTGACGATCAAGCCCGAGTGCTCGGCAATCGGGATGAAGCGGTCGGGCGGAATCAGTTGCCCATCGTCGCCACGCCAGCGCAGCAAGGCCTCCACACCGCAGACATGGCCGGTATCCAGCGACAGCTGCGGCTGGTAGACCAGGAACAAGCGCTGGCGCTCGATGGCATGACGCAGCGCCTGCAGCAGACGCACCCGCTCGCGGATGTCGTCGGCCATGTCGCGGGTAAAGAAACTGTACTCGCCACGATTGCCGGTCTTGGCACGGCGCAGGGCGATGTTGGCGCCCTTGACGACATCGGTACCGGTGCCATCGATGTCGGAGAGCAGGGCGATGCCGACCGTGGCGGTGAGCATCATCTCCTGCCCCTCGATCACGAAGGGTTCGGCAAACAGGCTCAGCAAGCTGTTGGGCATCAGGTCTTCGACCACCCCCAGCGCGGCGAAGGTATCGCCGGAAATCCGTGCCAGGCAGCACGCACTCCCCAGTGCATTGCCCAGACGCTGCGCCACGGCGCGCAACAGCTGGTCGCCAAAGGCATGGCCCAGTGCGTCATTGGCTTCGGCAAAGTGGTCAATGTCGATCAGCGCCAGGGTGTAGCGCACGCAATCGGCCGAGGCCAGGCGCTGGTCCAGCTGTTCGATCAGGCCAACGCGGTTGGGCAGCGTGGTCAGCGGGTCGGAATAAGCCTGCTGGTGCAGGTGGGCAAACATGCGCGCATTGTCCAGACCCACGACGAAGCTACCGCAGAACACATCGAGCAGGCGCCGCCGGTCGGGCGTCGCCACGCCTTCGGCCGGCAGTACCAGCACCAGGCGGCAACGCGGGCCGGCATAGAAGCAGGCGGTACGCGGGCCATCATGCAGATCGGCTGCGCTGAGCAGGCAGGTGCTGATCAGGCTACGCAGCGATTCATCGCCCAGCGCTTCAAGGCTGCGCCCCTGTTCAGCGGCATAGCAACCGCTGGCGGCGACCACGGTGCCGGCCAGGGGCGCCTGCGCATCGGGCGCCCAATCCTTGAAGCACAGCAAGCTCTCAGGCGAGATGTCGAGAATCAGCGCGAGCTGGCGCATGGCGCTGGCGGCATAGACATCGACGCCACCCAGCGGTGTCATTTCATTGAGGGCGGTGATCAGCGAATCGAGTGCGCGCCGGTTGCGGTTGATGGCGCGGATCTGGTCGAAGGAACGAATCGCCGCGGTCAGCGCGGTGAACAGCTTGGTCCGCGTGAGTTCCGACTTGGTCTTGTAGTCGTTGATGTCGTAATCGCGGATCGCCTGGATCTCGGGTGCATAACCAGGCTGACCGGTGCGCAGCACAATACGCGTCTCGCTCAGCCCGAGCTCGTCGCGAATCACCCGCACCAGGCTCAAGCCGGCGTCATCCTGCTCCATCACTACATCCAGCAAGATGACGGCGATATCGTGCTCGCGCAGCAACAAGGCATGTGCCTCGGCGGCAGAGTGCGCGTTCAGGAGCGACAGCGGGCGGTCCAGAATCCGCACGTCGCGCAGCGCAAAGGCCGTCGCAACATGCACATCGGGATCATCATCCACGATCAGGACGCGCCAGCAATCCGCTGCGGCGTGCTCCAGCTTTATCGATACATCGTCATCGGCAAAATGCAATGCATCATCGTCATCTGCCATACCACCCCTCGGGGTCTAGTCACTGCAATCCGCCGCATCATGCCATGAATGCAGACGGGCGTGGCGCGGAGGATCCCCGATCTGCGCCAGTCCTGCCCTCAGACCTCGGCCAGGCGACGATAGGCGCCGGAAAAGTAGATCAACGGCGCCTTTTCGAAGCGTTCGAAGGCCTCGACTGCGCTGATGAACATCAGATGATCGCCACCTTCGTGACGCTGCGTGTTGCGCAACTGGAAATGCGCACAGCAATTACGCAACAGCGGCACGCCGCCAATGCCGGCATCCCATTCGAGTCCGGCAAAGCGGTCAGCCTGCTTGCTGGCGAAGCGCTGCGAGACATCCTGCTGTTCAGCCGACAAGACATTGACGGCATAGAACGCGCAGTGCTCGAAAGCCTCGCGCAAACTGGCCTGGGCAGACAGGCTCCAGACCACCAGCGGCGGTTCGAGCGAGACGGCGTTGAAGGAATTGACGGTCAGGCCGCAGGGCTGGCCGGCGGCATCGAGCGTGGTGACGACGGTAATGCCTGTCGCAAACTGGCCGAGGGTGCGGCGCAAGGCCTGGGTATCAAGAGTGTGCTGCATGAAGGAGCGGCCAAAAGGCTGGCGTCGAAAGCCTGATTATCGCGGGCTTTGGTGGCGAAGTCACGAGCTCAGGATTGCGCCTCGAACTGATCGACAGCCGCCTGCGCCGTGCCCGGCGCGGGAAACAGCACCTGCACGCAGAGGCCGCGCCCTTGCGGATTGTCTTCGAGGCTGACGGTGCCGCCATGCAGCTCGGCCACCTCGCGCACGATGGCCAAGCCCAGGCCGCTGCCTTCGGCGCTGGAACCGAGCACGCGGTAAAAGCGCTGGAAGACCTTTTCGCGCTCGGCAGGCGCGATGCCCGGTCCGTTATCGGTGACGCTCACGCGCAGGCGGTTCTGCTCGGGCTCGGCACGCACCGCCACCGTCACCTGGCCGCCGGAGAGCGAATACTTGATGGCGTTATCGACCAGATTGGTGATCAACTCGCGCAGCAGCACGGCGTTGCCGGCCAGCAGCACCGGCACGTCGGGCACATCGACGCCCAGGTCCAGACCTTTCTTCAGCGCCAGCGGCACGCAGTCGGACACCGATTCGCGCACCAGCCAGACCATGTCGACATCGCTGAAGCTGTGCACGTTCTCGGAACTGGCATCGGCGCGGGCCAGCGACAGCAGCTGGTTGATCAGGCGGGCCGCCCGCTCGGCGCCCTGCCAGGCGCGGTGCATCGCGGCGCGTGCCTGCTCGGGCTCCTGCTCGGAGGTGGCCAGCTCGATCTGCATCTTCAGGCCAGCCAAGGGCGTGCGCATCTGGTGCGCCGCATCGGCGATGAAATACTGCTGCGCGTGCAACAAGGTGTCGAGGCGCGCCATCATGTCGTTGAAGGCGATGATCAGCGGCCGCACCTCCTCCGGCACGCTGCCCGGCACGATGGGCGACAGATCGCCGGGGCGCCGGGCGCGGATCAGGCCTTGCAGCTCACCCAGCGGCGCGATGCCGCGCGACAGACCGAACCACACCAGCAAGACCGCCAGCGGAATGATCGCAAACTGCGGCAGCAGCACCCCGGAGACGATGCGCGAAGACAGGGTGCTGCGCTTGTTGCGCGTCTCGGCCACCTGCACCAGGGTGTAAGGCCCTTCGCTGACGCCATTGCGACGCAGGATCAGCGAAGCAACACGGATGTCTTCGCCATGGATGTCGGCATCGTGAAAGACGATCTTGCCCGTGCGCTGAACGATCTCCTCCTCCGGTGCCGGCACCTCGGTATCGCCCGCCAGCAAACGGCCATCGGGCGAGACAACCTGATAGTAGATGGTGTCTTCGGTATCGGAGCGCAGCAGGCGGCTGGCTGAGCTGGTGAGATCGATGCTGACCTGGCCATCGGCGGCGATGCGGATCTGCCGCGAAATGGCGCGCACCTGGTCGGCCAGCGCCTGATCGTAAGGCTGGTTAGCGATGTGCGAAGCCACGTCATAGGTGAGGATGATCGAGATCGGCCACAGGAACAGCAGTGGCGCCAGCATCCAGTCGAGAATCTCGCCGAACAGCGAGAACGAGCCGGCGCCCGCACTGCCCGCCTCGTCGGCGCTGCCGCGCAGCCTACGCAGCAGGCGTGACAGACGCATCGGGCTTTTCCAGACAGTAGCCGAGGCCACGCACGGTGGCGATCTTCAGCCCGCTGCTCTCAAGCTTCTTGCGCAGGCGATGGACATACACCTCGATGGCATTGAGCGAGACTTCCTCGCCCCAGCCACAAAGATGATCGACCAGATGCTCCTTGCTGACCAGGCGCCCGACACGCAGCAGCAGCACTTCGAGCACACCGACCTCGCGTGCCGACAGATCGAGCAGATGACCGTCAATGGTGACGGCATGATCGGCCTGATCGTAGGTGAGCGGCCCCAGCGTGACCACCCGCGCCTGGCCGGTGCCGCGCCGCGTCAGGGCACGCACGCGCGCTTCGAGTTCGGGCAGTGCGAAGGGCTTGGTGAGGTAGTCGTCGGCGCCGGCATCCAGCCCGCTGACGCGGTCCTGTACCGCATCGCGCGCGGTGAGGATCAGCACCGGACAGGTCGATTTGCGCGCCCGCAGGCGCTGCAGCACTTCGAGGCCGGACATGCGCGGCAGGCCCAGATCGAGCACCAGCAGATCGTAGGTCTGCGAGGCCAGCGCAGCATCGGCCTCGCTGCCGCTGCCGACATGGTCGACCGCATAACCGGCACGTTTGAGTGCGCGGATCAGCGCATCGGCAATGAGTTCGTCATCTTCGGCAATCAGGATTCGCATGGCAGTTCCCGCGTCCGGCAATGCGGCGCAGTTTATTCCTTTTCTGTGCGGCTGGCTGAGCCCATACGCAGCGGCCTCAGCTGCCGGGCGGTACGCGCACCACCTGCACGGTGCATGGCGCCTGCAGGGCGATGCGCGCGACGGCGGCGGTCGCGCGGCCAGCGAATGCCTCGTTCGGCCCGGCCGCCAGCAGCACGGTCTCGACCGGATTGGCGCGGATGTATTCGAGCACCGCGCGCCCCACATCCGCCCCCTCGATGACGTGGCAAGTCTTGCGCGCCGCTTCGATATCGACATTGGCCGCCCAGTGCCGCAACTCCACCAGCAGGCGCAGATGACGGCGGGGTGCGCTCTGCGCATCGTCAGCCACGCCCATCACCGGCGCCGGTTTGACCACGGTGACAAAAGCCATGCGCGTGCGCGGCCGCGCCCGTGCGGTGCGCGCGGCCTGCTGGCGCAAGGCCTGTTGCAAGGCTTCGTCCGACTGCCAGGCCGACACCAGCACCAGCACGATGGGGTCGCTGCCGGCAATCGGCGCCGGCGGCACCGCGGCCGGATCGAAGCCGACACCGAACAACCAGCGCTTGAAGCGCTGCCAGGCGCTGTCACGCTGGCGACGATAGGAACGTGCGCTGAGCGGCACGCTGTCCGGATCACGCAGGGCCTGGGCGAGCTGGGCGGCATTGGCGTAGCGCCGCGCCGGATCGACTTCGAGACAGCGCAGGATGATCTCCTGCACGCCCGGATGCAGATCGGGGTTCCAGCCACGCGGCGGCACCGGCTGCATGCGGAAGCGCTTCTGCAAGCCGCTCAGGCTGTTCGGCGCACCGAAAGGCAGATGCCCGGTCGCCAGCTGGTAGAGCATGGCGCCAAGGGCGAAGATGTCGCTGCGCGCATCGTTGCGCACGCCGAAGATCTGCTCCGGCGAGATATAGGGCGCCGAACCCAGCGGGCGGCGGAACTCCTCGGCCAGCAGGTCGGGCAGATGGGCGTGATGCGCCAGCCCCAGATCGATCAGCACGGCGCGGCCGTCGAGGCTGAGAATGATGTTCGAGGGCTTGATATCGAGGTGGATGATGTCGCGTTCATACAGGGCCTGCACCGCGTCGGCGACAATCGCGCCCACCCGGCAGACCTCGTCCAGCGACCACGGCAGCTGGTCCATGCGCGCCGACAGGGTCTCGCCCTCGATACGCTCCATCACCAGATACGGCTCACGCGCCAGATCGCCCTGTGCATACAGCGCTGGCACCGGGCCGCCGCCGGCCGCGGCCAGCATCATCTGCTCGACTTCGAAGCTGACCACGGTGGCGCCCGATTCGCCCTGCTCCAGACGCGGCACCTTCATCACCGCCGGACCGGGCAGATCCTCGCGTTCGACTTCGTAGATCACCGCCATCCCGCCGGCATGCAGACGGCGCAGGATGCGGAAACCATCCAGCTCGCTACCGGCCTCCAGGGTTGTCGCCTGCATCAAACCCGCCCCTCGACGTGCAAGGCAAAGCGCTCGGGCAAGCCCGCTGCGCGGATCTTGCGCGCCGTGCTGTGAAAATCATAAGGAAGCCTGAAAAAACGCAGCTGGCATTGTGCGCGATCAAACAAGGCGTAGCGCGCACCCACCAGCTGGTCGCGCGGCTGCCCGCAGGCACCGACCACGGCCAGCCACTGGCGGTGGGCGGCCACCGGAATGGCGATGCCCTCGCTGGGGTAGAAAGGTGTGATGCGCTCGTCGCGACCGGCGTAGAACAAGGCCGGTTCATGCACATGGCCGCTGAACACCCAGGGTGTCGCCGCCGCCGCCATGCTCGCCTGGGCCTGCAAACCATCGCGGATATAGGGCCACTGCGCGGGCGCGGCAGCGCTGGCATGGACCCAGGTCATGCCGTCCTCGCGCAGCATCAGCGGCAAACTGCTGACAAACTCGGTCTGCGCGGCGTCGAGCTGGGCGCGGGTCCAGACCATCGCCGCGCGCGCCTCGCTGTTCATGCTCTCGGCCTCGTCAGCCCGCAGCGCGGCATCATGGTTGCCGAGCACGGCGTGGTCGCCGGCCGCCACACAGGCGCGCACACGCTCGACCACGGCGACCGGGTCCGGCCCATAGCCGATGAGGTCGCCGAGAAATACCCGGCGCGTGGCGCCCTGCGCCGCGGCATGCGCCAGGACCGCATCCAGCGCTTCAATATTGCTGTGGATGTCGGCGATCAATGCGTATTTCATGGTGTCTGCACAATCCGAAAAAATGGCCCGCACGAAGCGGGCCATTTTGTTGCTGCTAGGGCGCCGGGGCCTCAGGCGACGTGAATATCACGATCCTTGGTTTCCGGCAGGAACAACGTGCCGATCACCGCCGTGGCAATCGCCACCACCACCGGATACCACAAGCCGTAATACACGTCGCCGGTTGCGGCGACCATGGCGAAGGCGGTGGTCGGCAGGAAGCCGCCGAACCAGCCATTGCCGATGTGATACGGCAGGGACATCGAGGTGTAGCGGATACGTGCCGGGAACAGCTCGACCAGCCAGGCGGCAATCGGGCCATAAACCATGGTCACGTAGATCACCAGCACCGTCAGCAACACCCACACGGTGAGCTTGTCGATCTTGGCCGGATCCGCCTTGTCCGGGTAGCCCGCATCCTTCAGCGCGCCGCCGAGTGCCTTGGCAAATGCATCACCCTTGGCCTTGGCGTCTTCCTTGGACAGGCCCGCACCTTCGTAGCTGTCGATCAGCTTGTCGCCGACCTTGATCTGCGCCACAGCACCGGCAGCAGCCGGCTGGTTGCTGTAGTTGACCGACTTCTTGGCCAGCGCCGTTTTGGCGATGTCGCAAGAGCTGGTGAACTTGGCCTTGCCGATCGGATCGAACTGGAAGGAGCAGGCTGCCGGATCGGCAATCACGGTCACCGGCGCAGTCACCTGGGCCTTGGCCAGATCAGGATTGCCGGCATTGGCGATGGCCTTGAAGATCGGGAAGTAGGTCAGCGCAGCGATCACGCAGCCAATCATGATGATGGGCTTGCGACCGATGCGGTCAGACAGCGAACCGAAGAGGATGAAGAAAGGCGTGCCGGCAGCCAGTGCTGCAGCAATCAGCAGATTGGCCGTGACCCCGTCGATCTTGAGCGTCTGGGTGAGGAAGAACAGGGCATAGAACTGACCCGTGTACCACACCACTGCCTGACCAGCCGTTGCGCCGAACAGTGACAGCAACACCACCTTGAGGTTATCCCAGCGAGCGAAGGATTCGGTCAGCGGCGCCTTGGAAGCCTTGCCCTCAGCCTTCATGCGCTGGAACACTGGCGACTCGGAGAGCTGCATGCGGATCCACACCGAAACACCCAGCAACACCACCGAGAGCAGGAAGGGAATGCGCCAGCCCCAGCTGTCGAACTCTTCCGGCGACATGGTCTGACGCACGCCCAGAATCACCAGCAGCGACAGGAACAAGCCCAGCGTGGCGGTGGTCTGGATCCAGCTGGTGAAGAAGCCGCGCCGGTTCTTCGGTGCATGCTCGGCGACATAGGTCGCTGCACCGCCGTACTCACCACCGAGTGCCAGGCCTTGCAGCAGGCGCAACACGATGAGGATGATCGGCGCCGCAATGCCGATGGCGGCATACGAGGGTAACAAGCCCACCACGAAGGTCGACAAACCCATGATCAGGATGGTGACCAGGAAGGTGTATTTGCGACCGATCAGGTCCCCCAGGCGGCCAAAGAAGATGGCGCCGAAAGGCCGTACCGCGAAACCTGCCGCAAAGGCCAGCAGGGCGAAGATGAAACCGGTGGTTTCATTGACGCCCGAGAAGAATTGCTTGGCGATGATGGCCGCCAGCGAACCATAAAGATAAAAGTCATACCACTCGAACACGGTGCCCAGCGAGGACGCGAAAATGACCATCCGCTCCCCTTTGGTGATGCCTTCATTCGCCATTTGAAGCTCCTCCTTGTTGGCACGGGCACAGGTGCCCGGCTGTTTTGGTTGTTGTTGCAGCTTCAGACTAGGAGGCGATGCTTACTCACAACTTACGCACTCGTCATGCACTGCAGCAATCGCCGCTGCTTGTCGGGCAAGAGCGATGACGCCACGCGGCTTTGACACCATGACGCTGCGCAACATCCGGGGCCAAAACTTCTCCCGGAACAGCGCAGGGCCGTGGTCTTATAATGGTCGGGATCAATTTCGGGACTGGCCTCATGGACTCGTACTTCAAGCACCACGTCTTCTTTTGCTGCAACCAACGCCCGGCGCCGGACCAGAGCTGCGCCGCCCTCGGCGCCAATGAACTGCAGGCGTACGCCAAGCAGCGCATCAACGCCCTCGGGCTCAATGGCAAGGGCAGCATCCGCATCAACAAGGCCGGCTGCCTGGGCCGCTGCGACGAAGGCCCGGTGCTGGTGGTCTATCCCGAAGGCGTCTGGTATCGCTTCGTCGATGAGAGCGATATTGACGAGATCATCAGCGAACACCTGCAAAACGGTCGTCCGGTGGAGCGTCTGAAGCTATGAGCGCAGTCGGCAATGGCGTGCAGCTGATCGACGGCCCGGCCGGCCGCATCGAGCTGCTGGTGGACCTGCCCGCCAGCGTCAAGGGCATCGCCCTGGTGGCGCATCCGCACCCGCTGTTTGGCGGCGCCAATACCAACAAGGTGGCCTACACCCTGGCGCGCACCCTGCGTGATCTGGGCTATTGCGCGCTGCGGCCGAACTTCCGCGGCGTCGGCCAGACCGAGGGCAGCCACGACAATGGTCAAGGCGAAACCGAAGACCTGCTCGCCGTGCTGGCCTGGGCGCATGCGCAGTGGCCGGATGCGCCGGCCACCGTGCTGGCCGGCTTCTCCTTCGGCGCCTATGTGCAGACGCGCGTGGCGCACCGCCTCAGCGATGCCGGCACGCCGGCCAAGCGCCTGATCCTGGTCGGCACGGCTGCCGGTCATGTAGAAGGTGCACGCCAGTACGACACCGCCGCAGTCGGCGCCGACACCCTGGTGATCCACGGCTCGCAAGACGAAACCGTGCCGCTCGGCAATGTGCTGGCCTGGGCCGAGCCGCTGGAAGTGCCGGTGGTGGTCGTGCCCGGCGCGGATCACTTTTTCCATGCGCGGCTGCACATCATCCGTGACATCATCAACCGTGCGTCCTGCGAATGCGCCTGAAGCCAGGCCGATCCACACCCGCCCTCTGAAAGAACCGTGCCATGAAACTCGTCATCTCGCTGACCAGTCCTTACGCCCGCAAGGTACGCATCGCGATGCGCGAGAAACAGCTCGCCTTCGATGAGATCATCGAGCAGCCCTGGGCCGCCGATACCCAGATTACGGAATACAACCCGCTGGGCAAGGTGCCGGCGCTGGTCACCGAGGATGCCGGCGTGCTCTTCGACTCGAACGTGATCCTCGAATACCTTGAGCTGAAAGCCGCCCCGCCGCTGCTGCCGGAAGACCGCGTCGCCGCGCTGCAGGTGCGCCAGCTGGTGCTGCTCGCCGATGGCATCGCGGATGCCGGCGTGGCGGTAGTACTTGAACGCCGCCGTGCCGCCGCGCAGCAGGATGCCGGCTGGGTGGCGCGCCAGCTGGGCAAGGTCGAACGCGGCCTGGGCGCCCTCGAAGCGCTCAGCCTGGATCGTCAATACCTCGTCGGCAATGCCTTCAGCCAGGCCGACATCGCCGCCAGCTGCATGTTGCTGTGGCTGGATTTCCGCCTGCCCGAGCTCGACTGGCGCAGCCGCTTTCCGGCGCTGGCCAATTATCTGGCGCCGCTCGCCGCGCGCCCCAGCTTCACCGCCACCGTGCCCCAGGCCTGAAAGCGCTCATGTCATTCCACCCCCTGCAGCCCTGGCTGCCTCGCCTCGCCCTGCTGCTCTGCCTCAGCCTCGCGCCGCTGGCCCAGGCCGCGCCTGCCGCCGCCAACAGCGCCAAGCGTGAAGACATCGCCAAGCTGCTCAAGCTGACCCACAGCGAGCGCATGGCCAACCAGCTGGTCGAGCTGAGCTTGCAGGGCGTGCGCCAGTCGCTGAAGCGCTGCAACAACTGCACGCGGCAGACCTTCGACATCATCGAGCAAGAGACCCGCAAACTGTTCGAGGACAGCCTCAACAGCCCCGGCGGCTGGTTCGACCAGATGGTGCGCGTGTACGACGCGCATTTCACGGCCGAGGAGATCCGCGGCCTGCTGCGCTTCTACCAGAGCCCGCTGGGCAAGCGCCTGATCAGCGAAACACCGCTCATCGCCCAGGAAGGCCTGGTCGCCGGCCAGCAGTGGAGCCAGTCGCTCGGCGGGCCGTTGGAACAACGTATCCGCAGCGCGCTGGGCAAGGCTGGCCTGCCGATGCCGACCATGGCGCCGGATGCCGCGCCCGCTGCCGCCCTGCCTGAACGCACCAAGAGGTAAGCACCATGCAATCGACTGCGCCCCTGCTGGTCATGACCAATGCGCCCGACGCCGAGGTGGCGCGCAAGATCGCCCGCAATCTGGTCGAGCGCAAGCTGGCTGCCTGCGTGAACATCCTCACCCCCTGTCAGTCGGTCTACAACTGGCAGGGCGCGGTCGAGGATTCCAATGAAATCCCGCTGCTGATCAAGACCACGGCGGGCCGCTACGGCGCGCTGGAAGCGGCAATCGTCGCGCTGCATCCCTACGAAGTGCCGGAGATCATCGCCCTGCCGCTCTCGCACGGCCTGCCCGAGTACCTGAACTGGGTCGTCAATGAGACAACGCACCGCGACTGAGGGAACCTCTCCCTGAGCAGGCAGTCCGAAAGCCAGACCTGCCGCGCCCTGCGCACCCCCAGCGACATCTCCTAGCCAACCCGCACGCCATGCTCCTGATCCGCGCCCTGCTCGTCCTGTGCCTGTTTGCCCACAGCGCCATCCTGCTCGCCGACGAGGAGCCGCTGCCGCCGGATCAGGCCTTCCGCCTCGCCGCAGCCAATCTGCTGGACACGCACGAAGTGCAGCTGCAATTGCAGGTGGCGCCGGGCTATTACCTGTACCGCGACAAGTTCGAGTTCCGCCTCGATCCCGGCGGCCCGCTGGCGGGCAGCGCGGCGCGCTATCCGCAGGGTGAGATCCACGAAGACCGCTTCTTCGGCAAGCAGACCATCTTCAAGAACCGCTTCACTATTGCACTGCCGGTGCCAGCCACGACCGACGAGCACAGCCAGCTGTTCCTCACCGTGCAGGGCTGCTCGGAAAAGCTCGGTGTCTGCTACCCGCCCTTCGAGATTGCCGCCACGCTGAAAGCCGCCAGCATGAGCCTGGCCCCCGGCGCGAGCGGCGGCAGCTTGCTCGGCACGCTGGGCGGCCAGCCCGCCGCCCTCATCGAGACGCCGGAGAGCCGCATCGCCATGCCGGGAGAACTGATCCCCGCCGAGGACAGCCGCATCGCCGGCCTGCTCGGCAGCGGCAAGCTGCTGGCGATTGTCGGCAGCTTCTTCGGCTTCGGGCTGTTGCTGGCCTTCACGCCCTGCGTGCTGCCGATGCTGCCGATTCTCTCCGGCATCATCGTCGGCAAGGGCGCCACCATCAGCCGCGCGCGCGCCCTGCTGCTGTCCTGCGCCTATGTGCTGGGCATGGCGCTCACCTACACGGCGGCCGGCATCGCCGCCGGCTACACCGGCGCGGCGCTGAGTACCTGGTTGCAGAACGCCTGGGTGCTGGCGGCGCTGGCCCTGCTGTTCGTGCTGCTGGCACTGCCGATGTTCGGCCTGTTCGAGCTGCAATTGCCGAGCAGCTTGCAAAGCCGCCTCGCCGCATTCGCCAACCGGCAGGGCAGCTCGCTCGGCGGTCTGGCACTGATGGGCGCGATCTCGGCCCTGGTCGTCGGCCCCTGCATGACCGCACCGCTGGCCGGCGCCCTGCTGTCCATCGCGCAAAGCGGCGATGCGCGGATCGGCGGCATCGCGCTGTTCGCGCTGGCCATCGGCATGGGCACGCCGCTGATCCTGATTGGCGTGCTGGCGCGTCACTGGCTGCCGCGCCCCGGACCGTGGATGGATGGCGTCAAAGCCTTTTTCGGCTGGCTGCTGCTGGCTACCGCCTTGTGGCTGCTCTATCCGGTGCTGCCGCCGGGCCTGTTCAGCGCGCTGGCGGTGCTGATGCTGGCGGTGCCGGCGCTGCTGCTGTGGCTGCGCAGCCGCCGCATGCAGACGCCGGCTTACCGCCTCACACGCCTCACGGCCGTGCTCCTGCTGCTCGGCGCGCTTGGTCTGGGCAGCTGGCAGCTCAGTCAGCACCAGGCGCGCAGCCAGGTCGCGGCGCTGCCTTTTGCCGCGATCCACACGATTGCCGAGCTGGATCAGGCACTTGCCCGCAGCACACAGCCGGTGCTGCTCGATTTCTACGCCGACTGGTGCGTCTCCTGCCGCGAGATGGAGCACTACACACTGCGTGATCCGGCAGTGCGCGAGCGCCTGGCCGGCTTCACCCTGCTGCGGGTGGACGTTACCGCCAACACGCCGGACGATCAGGCGCTGCTCAAGCGCTTTGCGCTCTACGCGCCGCCGGCCATGCTGTTTTTCAAGGGCGGGCAGGCCGCCGGACGCGTCATCGGTTACAAGGATGCCGAGGACTTCGCCGCCCTGCTCGACCGCATCCATTCAGGAAACACACCATGATTGAACGATTCGGAGTCACTCAGCGCTATGCCGATGCCGTCAGCTTCAATGGCATCGTGCAGGCGGTGGAAGTGCCCAGCAGCACCGAAGGCGACATCGGCACGCAGACGCAAAGCCTGCTCGACAGCCTGGAGCGCACCCTGCTCGCCGCCGGCTCGTGCAAGGACCGCCTGCTGATGGCGACGATCTACCTCGTAGACATGGACGACTACGCCGGCATGAACGCGGTGTGGGACAACTGGCTGCCGGCCGGCTGTGCGCCGGCGCGTGCCTGCGTCAAGGTGGCCGGCCTGGCGCAAGCGGGCTGGCGTATCGAGATTGCCGTCAGCGCTGCAAAACTTCCCTAGAGCCAGTTCGCGATCTTTGAATCAGCCATGCCAAGGTTTCGGATAGTGGTCTTTGTCGTGAAGGACGCCAAGAAAAGCGAAGGTTCGCAAAGGTTCAAATCTCAGGACTCTTTTGACCGGATTACTTTGCGAAACTTTCTTTGTTTTTCTTCGCGCCCTTCGCGTCAAAAATGCGGTGCTTGATCTCATCCATGAACAATAAAGATCATGAACAGCACGCTCAGAGGTAGAGCGTGCCTTCGCCGATCACCACGGCGGTACCGCCGACGCGCACAGCCGTGACTTCGCCGTTGTGCTTGTCGGCCTCGATGTGCAGCTGGCTGGGGCGGCCCATGTCGTAGCCCTGCCAGACTTCCCAGCGGAATTGCCCGTCCCGCGCCGGCTCACGCACCGCCATGTAGGCCGCAAGCGCCGCCGCAGCGGCGCCGGTGGCCGGATCTTCGACAAAACCGAAGCTCGGCGAGAAGACGCGCATGTGCAGACGAGCGCTGTCGGAAGGGTCGCGCACGAAAATACAGATCGAACGCGCCCAGCTCCTGGCCGCCCACATCTGGTAGCTGGCGGTATCGAGCTGGATATTGGCCAGCGAAGACATGCGCGCGAGTGGCACGAAGTGGAAGGGCACGCCACAGCTCACCGCATCCGGGCCGTAGTGGCCGTCGAGCACGTCTTCAGGCAAAAGGCCGACGATGCCGGCCAGGGTTTCGGACGAGAGCGGCGGCCCGAACTCCGGCAGTTTGGCCGTCGAGAACTGGCAGAACACCGGCTGGCCATCACGCATTTCGATGCGGACCGGCACCTTGCCGACACCTTCCTGGAAGACGAAGTCGTTGCTGCCCTCGTTGAGCGGAATCAGGCGTTGCGCCGCCAGCACATGAGCCGTGCCGATGGTCGGGTGGCCGGCAAAAGGCAGCTCGGTGGCCGGCGCAAAAATGCGCACCGTGCACAAACCCTCGCTGCGCGGGCCGCAGACGAAAGCGGTTTCCGAAAGATTGAATTCGCGTGCGATGCGCTGCATGTCCTCGTCGCTGAGGCGATCGCCATCAGGGATGACGGCCAGCGGATTGCCGCTGAAGGTCTCACGCGTGAACACATCGGCGATGTAGTACTTCAAACCGTGCTTGTCCGACATTCTGCGTACCGAAAGTCTTGTTCTGACATGATGCCCGCGATTGCCGCACAAAGCATCAGGCGGGCGCGCCGCGGCGCAGTGTACTGCGCTCGCGAATCCCTGTCTCCATCAGGGTCTTTAACCGATTGCAGAAGAATTCGCAAGCAATGAATGCAAAAGCTGCACTTGCCGCGCCAGCAGCTTAAAATAGGCTGCTCTGCTCCTTGAGCCACCTTTGCCCTCCGGCACTCCCGAATGCAAGCCAGCCCAGAATTCCCGACCTCACTGCCCAACGCCAAGTCCCCTGCAGCGCGTTTGCGCGAGATTCCCTACAACTACACATCGTTCTCCGATCGCGAGATCGTGATCCGCCTGCTCGGGCCGGCGATGTGGGATGTACTCGAATCCCTGCGCACCGAACGTGTCACCGGTCGCTCGGCACGCATGCTCTATGAAGTGCTCGGCGATATCTGGGTGGTACAGCGCAATCCCTACCTTGAAGACGATCTGCTCGACAATCGCGGCCGCCGTGGCGCGCTGATCGGCGCTTTGCGCCATCGCCTCGAAGAAGTCGAGAAGCGCCGCAAGGAATCGGAAGCGACCGATCCGGTGCGTGCCGGCAAGGTCGCCCAGCTGGTGCAGGCCGCCAACAAAGCCATCGACGCCTTTGCTGCGCACTTCGAGAAGACCGCCGAGCTGCGTCGCCGCGCGCAGAAGCTGCTGGCCAAGCACACCCGCAAGGACAACATCTGCTTTGACGGCTATGCGCGCGTATCCCACGTCACCGACGCCACCGACTGGCGCGTCGAGTACCCCTTCGTGGTGCTCTACCCCGACACTGAAGAAGAGATCGCCCAGCTGGTGCGCGACTGCATCGAGCTGGGCCTGACCATCATCCCGCGCGGCGGCGGCACCGGCTACACCGGCGGCGCCGTGCCGCTGTCGCCTTACTCGGCGGTGATCAATACCGAGAAGCTGATCGATATCGGCAAGATCGAATACAAGACCCTGCCCGGCCTCAGCGAGCCCTATGCCACGGTGTTCACCGGTGCTGGTCTGGTCACGCGCCGCGTGATGGAAGCGGCCGAAGACGCCGGCCTGGTCTTCGCCTGTGACCCGACCTCGGCCGACGCCTCCTGCATCGGCGGCAACATCGCCATGAATGCCGGCGGCAAGAAGGCTGTGCTGTGGGGCACCGCGCTCGACAACCTGGCCTCGTGGAAAATGGTCACGCCGGACGGCAACTGGATGGAGGTGATCCGCCAGGGCCACAACCTGGGCAAGATCCACGATCAGGAGCAGGTCGAATTCCTCATCAAGCGCTTCGACACCTCGGGCAAGAAGCTCTTGTCGGAAGAGACGCTGACCCTGCCCGGCGCGAAGTTCCGCAAGGTTGGCCTCGGCAAGGACGTGACCGACAAATTCCTCGGCGGCGTGCCCGGCATCCAGAAGGAAGGCTGTGACGGTCTGATCACCTCGGCGGTGTGGATCCTGCACAAGCTGCCGGCGCACACGCGCACCGTTTGCCTGGAGTTCTACGGCCAGGTGCGCGAGGCAGTGCCGGCGATTGTCGAGATCAAGGACTACATCGACAGCCTGCCCAAGACCGGTGACAACCGCGTGCTGCTCGCCGGCCTCGAACACCTCGACGAGCGCTACGTGAAGGCCGTCGGCTACGCCACCAAGGCCAAGCGCCACGGCCGGCCGAAGATGGTGCTGATCGGCGACATCGTCGGTGATGACGAAAACGCCGTCGCCCTGGCCACCTCGGAAGTCGTGCGCATCTGCAATGCACGCGGCGCCGAAGGCTTCATCGCCGTCACCCCCGACACGCGCAAGAAGTTCTGGCTCGACCGTGGCCGCACGGCGGCGATTGCCAAGCACACCAACGCCTTCAAGGTGAATGAGGACGTGGTGATCCCGCTGCCGCGCATGGGCGACTATTGCGATGGCATCGAGCGCATCAATATCGAACTGTCGATCAAGAACAAGCTGAAGGTCGCCGACGCCGTCGCCGCCTTCCTCGATGGCGAGCTGCCGCTGCGCACCGACGACGCCAGCATCGACAAGGAAGTGCTGATCGGCGACCGCCGCGCACGTGCGCTGGAAACGGTGTCCCAGGTGCGCCATCGCTGGACCTGGATCCTCTCCAATCTCGACCTGCCGCTGGCCGAGGCCGAAGCGCAGTTTGCCGAACTGGGCATCCATGCCGGTGAATTCACCAACAAGGCCGATGCGCCGACGCTGTTCCACCGCGTGCAGGACTATTCCGTTCGCATTTCGTGGAAGAAGGAGCTCAAGCACGCGCTCGAAGAGATCTTCGAAGGCAATCTGTACCGCCCGCTGCTCGAAAAGCTCGATGCGATCCAGAAGGAAGTCTTGCGCGGCCGCGTCTTCGTGGCCCTGCACATGCACGCCGGTGACGGCAATGTGCACACCAATCTGCCGGTCAATTCCGACAACTACGAGATGCTGCAGGAAGCCAATGTGGCGGTCGCACGCATCATGGAACTGGCCCGCTCGCTGGGCGGCGTGATCTCCGGCGAGCATGGCATCGGCATCACCAAGCTGGAATTCCTCACCGAAGAAGAAGTCGCACCGTTCCGCGCTTACAAGAACCAGGTCGATCCGGAAGGCCGCTTCAACAAGGGCAAGCTGATGCCCGGCGGCGATCTGACCCACGCCTACACGCCGAGCTTCGGCCTGATGGGCCACGAGTCGCTGATCATGCAGCAGAGCGACATCGGCGCCATCTCGGACTCGGTCAAGGACTGCCTGCGCTGCGGCAAGTGCAAGCCGGTGTGCTCGACGCACGTACCGCGCGCCAACATGCTCTACTCGCCGCGCAACAAGATTCTCGCGACTTCTCTGCTGGTCGAAGCCTTCCTCTACGAAGAGCAGACGCGCCGTGGCGTGTCGATCAAGCACTGGGAAGAATTCGAGGACGTGGCCGATCACTGCACGATCTGCCACAAGTGCTACAACCCCTGCCCGGTAGACATCGACTTCGGCGACGTGTCGATGAACATGCGCAACCTCCTGCGCAAGATGGGCAAGCAGAGCTTCAACCCGGCCAAGACCCTGGCCATGGCCTTCCTCAACACCAAGTCGCCCGAGCGCATCAAGGTGCTGCGCAAGGTGTCGATCGAGTGGGCGTACAAGGCACAACGCCTGGGCAACCGCGTGCTCGGCACCCTGGGCCGCGCGCAAACCAAGGCGCCGCCGGCTTCGCTGGGCAAACCGGCGATGAAGGCGCAGGTGATCCACTTCATCAACAAGAAGATGCCCGGCAAGCTGCCCAACAAGACTGCCCGCGCCCTGCTCGACATCGAAGACGCCGAGATCGTGCCGGTGATCCGCGACCCGCAGAAGACCCGCGCCGATTCCGAAGCGGTCTTCTACTTCCCCGGCTGCGGCTCCGAGCGCCTGTTCTCGCAAGTGGGTCTGGCCACCCAGGCGATGCTCTACCACGTCGGCGTGCAGACCGTGCTGCCGCCGGGTTATCTGTGCTGCGGCTATCCGCAACGCGGCTCGGGTCAGAACGACAAGGCCGAGAAGATCACCACCGACAATCGCGTGCTGTTCCACCGCGTCGCCAACACGCTCAACTACCTCGACATCAAGACCGTCGTGGTGAGCTGCGGCACCTGCTACGACCAGCTGACGATGTACCAGTTCGAGAAGATCTTCCCCGGCTGCCGACTCATCGACATCCACGAATTCCTGCTCGAAAAGGGCGTCAAGCTTGAAGGTGTGAGCGGTACGCGCTACATGTACCACGACCCCTGCCACACGCCGATGAAGCTGCAGGACCCGCTGAAGACCGTCAATGCGCTGATCACCACCGACGACGCAACCCGCGTCATCAAGTCCGACCGCTGCTGCGGCGAGGCCGGCACGCTGGCGGTCGCCCGTCCGGACATCTCGACCCAGGTGCGTTACCGCAAGGAAGAAGAGATCCTCAAGGGCGCCGACAAGCTGCGTGCCGACGGTTTTGAAGGCAAGGTCAAGATGCTCACCTCCTGCCCGGCCTGCCTGCAGGGTCTGCAGCGCTATGAAGACGACGTCGACGGCGGCATCGATGCCGACTACATCGTCATCGAAATGGCCAAGCGCCTGCTCGGCGAGAACTGGATGCCGGAGTACGTGGAACGTGCCAACAACGGCGGGATCGAGCGGGTTCTGTTGTAAAAACCTGGATCACCGCGAAGGCGCCAAGGAAGCGCAAAGGGCCGCAAAGAAATGCAATCAGGCGGCCTGGCTTCCGGCGTGTGTCAGCTGGCCAAGCGGTGAGACTGCTCCTGCTTGGAAGTTGATGTTGTTTTCCTTCGCGGCCCTTTGCGTCTCCTTGGCGCCTTCGCGGTGAAGTTTTCATGTCTGTGAGCCCCATGTCCGAACAAACGACCACCACCGAACTCATCACCCACTTCCAGCAATGGCTGGACGAGGCCATCAAGTCGGAGCCCGATGAGCCGACCGCGATGTCGCTGGCCACCGCCGACCCTAGCGGCATGCCTTCGCTGCGCATGGTGCTGCTCAAGCATGCCGACGAAGCCGGCTTCGTGTTCTACACCAACCTGGGCAGCCAGAAAGCACATGAGCTGCAGGCCAATCCG
Source organism: Uliginosibacterium sediminicola (assembly GCF_039631295.1). NCBI lineage: Bacteria > Pseudomonadati > Pseudomonadota > Betaproteobacteria > Rhodocyclales > Zoogloeaceae > Uliginosibacterium > Uliginosibacterium sediminicola. The sequence goes on from NZ_JBDIVE010000001.1 coordinate 633,511, forward strand.
CAAGCGGCGCTGTGTTTCCACTGGAAGAGCCTGCAGCGCCAGGTGCGCGTGCAGGGCCGCGTCGAGCCGGTCACCGAGGCCGAGGCCGACGCCTATTTCGCCAGCCGCGCCCGCGACTCACGCATCGGCGCCTGGGCCTCGAAACAATCGCAGCCAATGGACGGCCGCTTTGCGCTGGAGCGCCGCGTCGCCGAGTACGCGCTGAAGTTCGGCATCGGCGAAATTCCGCGCCCCGAATTCTGGTCCGGTTTTCGCGTGGTGCCGAGCGTGATCGAGTTCTGGAAAGCCGGCGCCTTCCGTCTGCACGAGCGCACACGTTACGAGCGCCAGGCCGATGGACACTGGCTCGGCTCGAATCTATTCCCCTGATCTGAGGAAGGCTGTCATGAAATCTCCGCTGAACACCCTGTTGCAGAAAAATCGCGAATGGGCGGCCGGCGTGCGGGAGCGCGACCCGGAGTTCTTCGAACGCCTGCGTAACCAGCAATCGCCCGAATACCTGTGGATCGGCTGCGCCGACAGCCGCGTGCCGGCCAATGAAATCACCGGCCTGCTGCCCGGCGAAGTGTTCGTGCATCGCAATGTCGCCAATGTCGTGGTGCATACCGATCTGAACTGCCTGTCGGCGGTGCAGTTCGCCGTCGATGTGCTCAAGGTCAAGCACATCCTGGTCGTCGGCCACTACGGCTGCGGCGGCGTCAAGGCCGCACTGACCAACCAGCGCTTTGGCCTGGTCGATAACTGGATCCGCCACGTGCAGGACGTACGCGACAAATTCCGCACCCTGCTCGACAACCATGCCGAGATCGACACCCGCGTGGACCGCCTGTGCGAGCTCAACGTGGTTGAACAGGTGCTCAATGTCTGCGAGACCACCGTGCTGCGCGACGCCTGGGCACGCCAGCAGGAGGTCACCGTGCACGGCTGGATCTACGGCGTGGGCGACGGCATCCTGCGCGATCTCAATGTCAGCGTGGCAAAGGAATCCGAAACGACCGAGAGTTACACCGAAGCAGTGCGCAGCCTGACGGCACGCATCTGAAGCACGCCGACGGTTATACTCTCGCGCAGCCAATTCCCGGATACGCGCGCATGCGAGTTCACCCCCAGCCTCGCCCCCTTCAACGCGGCAATACCCTTGTCGGCGTTGCCGTCGGCCTGTTGATCGGCATCATCGTTGCTGTAGGCATTGCGCTCTACATCAACTTCGGTACCAAGCCCTTCACCCAGCAAGCCGACAAGGCGCCCGCGCAAAGCGCACCGGCCGCCGCCAGCACGCCGCCCAGCGCGCCGATTGCCTTGCCGGGCAAGCCCGGCGACAAGCCGGTCGGCTCCAGCTTCGACTTCTACAAGATCCTGCCTGGCGGCGACGCCGCCTCGGTGCCGGTTTCTGCACCGGATGCGGAACCTGCGCAGCAAGATCGACTCTATCTGCAGGCTGGCGCCTTCCAGGACCCGGCTGAGGCCGACAACCTCAAGGCCCGCCTGGCCTTGATGGGCATGGAAGCCGGCGTGCAAAAGCTAGATACCGCTGACAAAGGCGTCTTGCAGCGGGTGCGCGTCGGCCCCTTTGCCAGTCAGGCGGATGCGGACAATGCCCGCGCCCGCCTCGCCCAGGAAGGTATCGAAACCACGGCTGTGCGCGTCAAGGCTCGCAAGTGAGCACGCCAATGAGCACGCCCAAAGCGCGCAAATAACAAACCCAGGAGAATTGTTTCTATGTCCCGCCGCAACTGCCTGAAACTTCTTGCCGCAGCGCCTCTTCTCAGTGCCAGCTGGTCTGCACTGGCCGCCGTCACGCTCGATCCGGCCAAGGATTACTCGGTGCTCTCGCCCGCCCAGGCTGGTGGCAGCAATGGCCAGATCGAAGTGCTGGAGTTCTTCTCCTACGGCTGCCCGCACTGTGCCGCCTTCGACCCCAAGCTGAGCCAATGGCGTGCCGCGCAGGGCAAGGACGTAGTCTTCCAGCGCGTGCCGGTGAGCTTTGGCCGTCGTGAATGGGGCGCGCTCGGCCGCCTGTATCTGACCCTGCGCGCCTTGGGTCTGGCCGACAAACTCGACAGCAAGGTCTTCGACGCCGTGCACAAGAGCTATCTGAAGCTTGAAGACGAAGCCGTGCGCAACGACTGGCTCGGCAAGCAGGGCGTGGACGTCAAGAAGTTCAACGACACCTGGCGCTCCTTCGGCATCGAATCACAGGTCAAGCGCGCCGACCAGATGGCTGAAACCTACAAGGTCGATAGCGTGCCGATGCTGGTCATCGACGGCAAATTCATTCCGCGCGATGGCGGCGTGGCAGGCGAAGACGCTGGCCACAACCGCGTGCTGGTCAATGCCGGCGAACTGGTCGCGCGCGTGCGTGCCAGCAAGGCGATGGCCAAGAAGTAAGCATCTTGCGCATCTTTCTGACCGGCGCGTCGAGCGGCATCGGCGCGGCGCTGGCGCGCTATTACGCGGCGCAGGGCGCACAGCTGGGCCTGGTGGCCCGGCGCGCCGAACAGCTGGATGCGCTGATTGCCAGCCTGCCCGGCGGGCACCAAAGCCACCTCGCGCTGCCCGCCAACGTCGCCGATAGCGAGAGCATCGCGGCAGCGGCCAAAGCCTTCATCGAGCGCTTCGGCCTGCCCGACATCGTCATCGCCAATGCCGGCATCTCGGTCGGCACACTGACCGAAGAGATCCGCGACTACAGCCCCTTTGAAGCCGTACTGCGCACCAATGTGCTGGGCGTGGTCGCGACCTTCCAGCCCTTTGCCGGCGCCATGCGTGCGCGTGGTCACGGCACCCTGGTCGGTATTTCCTCGGTCGCCGGCGTGCGCGGCCTGCCCGGTGCGGGGGCTTACAGCGCCTCCAAAGCGGCGGTCAGCCGCTATCTGGAGAGTCTGCGCGTCGAGCTGCGTGGCAGCGGCGTCAAGGTGGTCGATATCCGCCCCGGCTACATTGCCACGCCGATGACCGACATCAACACCTACCCGATGCCCTTCAAGCTAGGCTCGGATGAAGCCGCCCGCCGCTTTGCCCGCGCCATCGCGCACGGCCGCTCGCAGGCGACAATTCCCTGGCAGATGGCGATCGTCGCGCGTGTGCTCGACGTGCTGCCCAATGCCCTCTACGACCGTCTGTTCGCCAAGGCACAACGCAAACCCCGCGGCCTGCCGCTGTAAGCTGTTTCTCACTCATGCCTCAGAATCTGCGCGGCGTTTACGCGCGCCTCATCCTCGCCACCCTGCTCTGGGGCGGCACTTTCATTGCCGGTCGCTTCCTCGCCCAGGGCATGCCCCATTTCACGGCGGCCAGCCTGCGCTTCGTGTTCGCGTTGCTCGGCCTGCTGGTCTTCATGCGTGCGACAGCAACGCCCTGGCCCAAGCTCAGCCGCGCCCAGCACGGCTGGATCTTCGTGCTCGGCGCCACCGGCATCTTTGCCTACAACGCCGGCTTTTTCGCCAGCCTGGGGCTGATCGGCGCCAGCCGCGCCGCCCTGATCGTCGCCGCCAGCCCGCTGATGACCTTCGTGCTGGTGCAGTTCATCGAGGGTGCGCGCTGGTCGCCGTGGCGACTGGCCGGCGTGCTGCTGTCCTTCATCGGCTGTGTGATGGTGGTCAGCCACGGCCACCCCGCTCAGCTCCTGCATGGCGCTGTCGGCCTGGGCGAGTTGTATCTGTTTGGCGCGGTGTGCGCCTGGGTGATCTATACGCTGGTCATCCGCTACCGTCTGCAAGGCGTGCCGGCGCTGCCGATGACCCTGCTGTCGGCCGCCTGGGGTGGCCTGCTGCTCGGCCTCTGCGCGCTCGGTGAAATCTTCAGCCAGGCGCCGCGCTGGCCCGATCTCGGACAATGGGCAGCGATGGCCTACCTGGGCTTGTTCGGCACCACCCTGGCCTTCGTCTGGTACAACCACGCGGTAAGCCGCATCGGCGCCGCCCGCGCCACGCAATTCACCAATCTCGTGCCGGTGTTCGGGGTGCTGTTGTCCGTGCTACTGCTCGGCGAAGCCCTGCCCTGGGCCAGCGTGCTGGGCGGCTTGATGGTGGTGGCGGGCGTGATGCTGGCCGGACGCCAGAAGAAAACACAGTGATCTACCCGCGCAGCTTGATCGCTCGCTCAGCCCAAGCTTAGCGGTGGCTTGCGCCGGCCTCGATACAGCGCTTCGCGCCACTCGGCACGAACAAAATGATGACCCAATAAACCTGCCTTAGAAGCTATTCACGCCCCTCGGATCAGTCATACCAAGGTGTCAGATCCTTGTCTTTGACGCGAAGTACGCCAAGAAATACGAAGGCTCGCAAAGGTTTAAATCGCAGGATTCTCTTGACGGGATTCCTTTGCGCAACTTTCCCGGATTTTCTTCGCGTCCTTCGCGTCAAAAATACGCGGCGGCTCGCGTCCACCAACGCTAGACAACACATGGACGCGCGCTCAGCGGCGACGGAACACCAGATCCCAGACGCCGTGGCCGAGCCGCAGGCCGCGCGCTTCGAACTTGGTCTCGGGGCGATAGTCGGGCTTGGGTGCGTAATCAGCCGCCGTGTTTTCGAGCAGAGGTTCGGCCGACAGGGTTTCGAGCATGAACTGCGCGTACTCCTCCCAGTCCGTCGCGCAATGCAGATAGCCGCCGGGCGCCAGGCGCGAAGCGAGCTGCGCGACAAAAGCCGGCTGCAGGATGCGGCGCTTGTGATGACGCTTCTTCGGCCAGGGATCGGGGAAATAAACGTGGATGCCGGCGAGTGAATCCGGCGCGATCATGTCGCGCACCACCTCGGTGGCGTCGTGTTGCATGACGCGCAGATTGGCGAGCGACTGCTCCTCGATCAGCTTGCACAGATTGCCGACGCCCGGCCCATGCACCTCGATGCCGATGAAATCAGTCTCCGGCCGCGCAGCGGCAATCGCCGCCGTCGTCACGCCCATGCCGCAACCGATCTCCAGCACCACCGGCGCCGTGCGACCGAACACGGCGGCGTAGTCAATCGGCGCGATGCGATAGGGAATCGTGTATTTGGGCAAGAGCTCGTCGAGATAGCGCTTCTGCGCATCCGACATGCGGCCCTGGCGCAGCACGAAGCTGCGGATGGGCTGGGTGGAGAAGCGGGGGGTATCAGTAGTCATGAAAAATTGCTTCACCGCAAAGGCGCTAAGAAAACGCAAAGGGCCGCAAAGAATGGCACGTCAAGAATTCTGGAGCCACTGCAAGCCGCCACTGGCGCTTTACGCCAGTGGCCATTTTGCAATGCCCCGCCGTTTTATTTGCCGATCAAACCCGTCGTCGGCGAGCTCGGCGAAGCCGTGTAGTACTTCTTCGGCATGCGGCCGGCGAGGAAGGCTTCGCGGCCGGCTTCGACCGCTTTCTTCATCGCGCTGGCCATCAGCACCGGGTCTTGCGCCAGCGCGATGGCGGTGTTCATCAGCACGCCATCACAGCCCAGCTCCAGCGCCACGGCGGCATCCGAAGCGGTGCCAACGCCGGCATCGACAAACACCGGCACCTTGGCTTGATCAATGATCAGCTTGAGGTTCCAGGGGTTGAGGATGCCCATGCCGGAGCCGATCAGCGATGCCAGCGGCATCACTGCGACGACGCCGATGTCTTCGAGCATCTTGGCCTGGATCGGATCGTCCGAACAGTAGACCATCACTTTGAAGCCATCGCGCACCAGGGTCTCGGCGGCTTTGAGCGTCTCCGGCATGTTCGGGAACAGGGTGTGCGGATCGCCCAGCACTTCGAGCTTGACGAGATCATGCCCGTCGAGCAGCTCGCGCCCCAGGCGCAGGGTGCGCACCGCTTCGTCGGCGCTGTAACAGCCGGCAGTATTGGGCAGATAGGTGAATTCGGACATCGGCAGCGCATCGAGCAAGCTCGGCGCCGAGGCATCCTGGCCGATGTTCACGCGGCGGATCGCCACGGTGACGATCTGCGCGCCGGAAGCGACGACAGCGCGGCGCGTCTCGTCGAAATCCTTGTACTTGCCGGTGCCGACCAGCAGGCGTGAAGAATAGGTCTTGCCGGCAATGATGAGCGGATCTTGGGTATTCAAAACTCAGCCTCCACCGACCGCCACGACAATCTCCAGCGCATCGCCTTCGAGCAACAGCGTGGTGGCATGCGCGCTGCGCGGCACAATGTCGCCATTGCGCTCCACGGCCAGGCGTTTGCCCACGAGTTGAAGCTGTTCAAGCAGCTGGAGAACCGTACTGCCTTCGGGCAGCTGGCGCGTCTCGCCATTGACGGTAAGTTGCGGCATGATCGGAAAATTCGACGTCAATCAGGCCGCAAAGTCTAACACGCGCACCGCTTTACCTTGCCGCCTGACGCAAGGACTCGTTACAATCGCCGCCTGCACGGCTCGCGTGCGATCCGTCGCGAGCAGCTGCCCTGAGCGGGCGTCGTATAATGGTAATACCCTAGCTTCCCAAGCTAGAGCCGTGGGTTCGATTCCCATCGCCCGCTCCACACCTCCTCAGCAGATCAGTCCGGCCGCCTCGCCTGCGGCTTACTCGGCTTCAAACCAATCCGGATTACGCTCGCGAATCGGCCCGAAGGAGAGGTTGATTTCCCTCAGGTGCGAACGCATGGCTTCCTCGGCCATGGCGGGGTCGCGGCTGCGCAAGGCGTGGACGATGGCGGCATGCTGGGCGATGAGCATCTGCAGCGAGGTGATTTCACCGAGGCTCAGATAGCGCACACGATCCATGTGCGCCTTGATGTCTTCGATCAATTCCCAGGCTTCGATGCAATCGATGCTGCGCGAGAGCGTGGTGTGGAACTCCTCGTCGAGCGCAAGAAAGCGCGCCGTGTCGTTGCGTGCCGCCGCCAGCTTTTGCTGTTCAATGTTGGCCGCCAGGGCCAGCAGCTGCTCATCGCTGATCTTGTCTGCGGCGTTGCGTGCCACCGCCACCTCGACCGCTTCGCGGATGAAACGGCCGTTCAGCACGCGCTTGGGCGAGATTTTCATGACAAAGGTGCCGCGCTGTGGCAGCACCTGGATCAGGCCGGCGCCGACCAGCTTGATGAATGCGTCGCGCACCGGCTGGCGCGAGACACCGAATTGCTCGGAAATCTCCTTGTCGGAAATAGCCTCGCCCGGCAATAGCGTGCAGTTCACGATGCACTGGCGCAGCGCACGGTAGATCTGCAGGTTAACGGGCTCGTGAGCGCTCAGCGCGGGCAAATCGGTCGGTAGCATGAATGCGGAATGCAAAAGTCTGGAGGGTGCTTGGCGAGAATTATCACCCGAATATGGCCACATTCCGATAGCAAGCGCGCATGATGACTCGGTACGCGCACCGCCAGGGTGCGCGGCCTCGCTTGCTCAGGCAAAACTCAGCTGTACTTTCATCTGCGTGCTGCGATCCTTGGCCAGCACCAGGGCTTCGGCAATCCGCTCCATCGGCAAAGTCGTCGAGATGACGGGGCGTACGTCAATCTTGCGCTCGCGAATGAGCTGCGCCGCCACCGCGTACTCTTGATGGAAGCGATGTGCGCCGATCAGCGCGATCTCTTTACCGACCAAAGCATTGACCGGAATATCGGCCGCGCCAGACACGCCGACCTGCACAATGCTGCCGCGCGGGCGCACGACCGGGAAGACGCTCTTGAGCACCGCACCAACACCCGTACACTCAAAGGCGACGTCGAAGTAGCCCTTGTCTGCCGAATAATCGCGCTGCAGCTTTTCGGGCTCCTGCGCAGCATTGATCACCGAGCTGGCGCCCATCGCAAGCGCGGCAGCCAGCGGCGCAGCGGAGAGATCCGTCGCCACGATTTCGCGTGCGCCGGCATGGCGTGCAGCGCCGATCAGCAGCGCGCCAATCGGCCCGGCCCCGGTCACCAGCACACGCTTGCCGACCAGGCTGCCCGCGCGCACCACTGCATGCACCCCAACCGCCAGGGGCTCGGTGCAGGCGGCCTCGCCCAGCGAGACCGCGTCGCCGACCGGTTCGCACTGTGTTTGATTGACCACGATGAAGTCACGGAAGCCGCCGTGGGTATGCGGATTGCGCATCGCGCTGCCGAGGAACTGCATCTCCAGGCAATGCTGCTGCTCACCGGCGAGGCAGAACTTGCACTGCCCGCAGGGATGGCTGGGATTGACCGCCACCCGCTCACCGGGGCGCAGCTTGCTGACCTGCTCGCCCACGGCCTCCACGGTGCCGGCGAATTCATGCCCGAGGATGATCGGCTGATTGACGCGGATGCTGCCGATGCCGCCATCCCAGTAATAGTGGATGTCCGAGCCGCACAGACCGCCCGCACCGACGCGCACCAGCACATCTTGCGGACCGATCTCGCGGACCGGATGATTTTCAATGCGCACGTCTTCTTGCGCATGCAACACACAGGCACGAGTTTCCATTTTCATTCCTTATCGATGCGGGGCCGCAGCCCCGTATTCCTTCATGCTCACAAGAAGCCGATCGACAGCCACGGGAAGAGGATCAGCAACAGCAGCGCGACAAACAGTGCGCCCAGATGGGGCCAGACGTGACCAATGGCACGGTCCGGTGAGACCTTGCCCACCGCACAGGCGGCATAGAAGCCAACACCGAAGGGCGGCGAGAACAAGCCCAGGCCCATCGAGAAGATCGCCACCATGGCGTAGTGCACTTCATTGACGCCGATGATGCGCGCCACCGGAAACAGCAAGGGTCCGAACAGCACAATCGCCGGGATACCTTCGAGCACACTGCCAAGAATGACAAAGGCAATCGCCGAGATGGCAATGAAGCCCAGCTTGCCACCCGGCACAGCGGTCATGATCTGCACCAGCTGCTGCGAGAAGCCCGACTGCGTCAATGCCCATGACATGGCAGTAGCACAGCCGATGATGAGCAGGATCGCGCCGGACAAACAGGCGGTGTCGAGCAACACCGGATAAAGGCGCTTGAGATCAAAGCGGCCGTACACCAGCGGGCCGACGATCAGGGTGTAGACCACGCCAATCGTCGACACCTCGGTCGCCGTCGCCACACCTTCAACCACGGCCGTGCGGATGACGAAGGGCAAGGCCAGCGCCGGCACGGCAATCAGGAAGGCCTTGCCGATCTGTGCGCCGCTGGCGCGCGTCACGCCATCCATGTTCTCGTTGCGGGTCTGGAAGTACACCACCACGCACATGCACAGCATGCCCACCACGGCCGGCAGCAAACCGCCGGTGAACAAGGATGCAATCGACACCCCCGTCACCGAGCCGATGGCGATCAGCACCAGGCTGGGCGGAATAGTTTCGGACATGGCACCGGAGGCCGACAGCAGGCCGATCAGGTCGCCCTCGTCGTTGCCGCGTTTCTTCATCTCCGGGAACAAGGCCGGTGCGACGGCGGCCATGTCCGCGACCTTGGCGCCGGAGATGCCGGAGACCAGATAGATCGCGCCCAGCAGCACGTATTGCAGGCCACCGCGCACATGCCCGATCAGCGCCAGCAGGAAGTTGATCATGGCGCGCGACAGCCCGGCCATCTCGATCAGCGAACCGAGGAAGACGAACAAGGGCACGGCCAGCAGGATCAAGGACGACATACCCTCGGTCATGCGATTGGGCACGATGGACAGCGGAATGCTGGTCGTGAATGAGAGGAAACACAGCGTCGCCAGGCCGAAGGCAAAAGCAATCGGCACGCCCATCACCACGCACGACAAAACGATGCCGACAAAGAAGATCAGCAGGTTGATATGGCCCAAGGCGCCAAAATAGGGTTTGCACCACCACATCACCGCGCCGATCAGGGCCACCAGGGCCAGCGCGCTGGCAAACTGGCGCAGGGTCGCGCGCTCGAAGAGCTTGTCGATGGCGGTGACCAGCATCATCACCACGCCGACGACAACAGCACCCAGGCGCCAGCCCTCGTTGATTTCCATGGTCGGCGTACTGACGATCAAGCCTTCGTCAAAATGCTCGTAAGCGGGCCACAGCACGAAGAGCAGAAAGGTCGTCGCCAGCACCATGGTGAAAACTTCCATCCAGGCGCGCTTGTCCGGCGACATCTTGTTGACGAAGGTCGTCAGCCGCATGTGCGAACCACGCCGCAGCGCGATCACCGAACCGAGCATGGCCAGCCAGAGGAACAGGATGGAGGCCAGCTCATCCGTCCAGGTCAGCGGATGATGGAAGAAGTAGCGTGCGCTGGTCCCGATGATCAGAATCAGGATTTCGGTGACGACCAGAATGGCTGCCGGTATCTCGGTCAGCTTGGCGATCAGATTGCTCAGCATCGCCACGCCCGGCCGTTCAGCAGGCAGGGGCGTGCTCAGTTCGATTGTTTGCATGAAGTACTCCAGTACCGACGGATGGCTTGATCCGGGCAGGTGATGTTCGCCCGCCTGCAGTTCCCGGCGCAGGCGCCGGGGAACGGGCAGAGCGACATGTCATCCGTATATCAGAGAGGGCCCGAGTATTTTTCCAGCTTGGCCCAGCCTTCCGGTCCGAACTTCTCCTTGGCGTCCTTGTAGAAGCCGTTGGCACGCAGCGTGTCGACAAAGGGCTTCTTGTCCGGATAGTTGAAGTTCAAGCCCAACTTCTTCAGCTCGCCTTCGAGATGGCTGTTGAGATCAGCAATATCCTTGCGCTCCTTGATGGCCGCCGCGGCGAAGTTGCGCGAGATGATCTCCTGCACATCCTTGGGCAGACCCTGGAAGAACTTGGCATTGGTAAAGATGTAGTGACCATCCCAGGTGTGGCCGGTCATCGACACATACTTCTGAACTTCATAGAGCTTGGCGCTCTGGATCAGGGCCAGCGGATTTTCCTGACCATCCACAATCTTGGTCTGCAGCGCCGAGTACAGCTCGCCGAAATTGATCGAGGTCGGTGCAGCGCCCAGCGCCTTGAACATCGAAATCCACAGCGGAATGCCCGGCACGCGAATCTTGAAGTTGCTCAGATCTGCGGGTGTGTTGATGGGCTTGGTCGCCGTGGTGATATTGCGATAGCCGTTGTCGAGCACCTTGTCGAAGGCATACAGATTGGCCTTGAGCAGCTGGCTGCGCACATAGCCGCCGAGCTCGCCGTCCATCGCCGCCCACACCGTGTTGTAGTCCTTGAATGCAAAGGCCACACCGTTGATACCCGCCACCGGCACCATCGTTTGCAGGTTGGTTCCGGCCGTGGACATGAACTGCAGCGCGCCCGAGCGCACCTGCGAAATCATGTCCGGTTCGCTACCCAGCTGGCTTTGCGGGAAGACCTTGATGTCGATGCGACCCTTGGATTCTTTCTTGATCGCTTCCGCTGCTTCGACCATGCGCACCGCACCCGGGTGGTCAGCGGGGAAAGCGGTGCCGTAACGGAAGCTGAACTCGGCCGTCTGCGCTGCGGCCGGGTTCATTGCGCTGGCGGCCATGATCGCGGCCGCCATGGCGGCGAAGTTGAACTGTCTGCGGGTGAATTTCATTGCCTACCTCCTTATGTGATACGGATAGATATGAGGTACGGTGCCCTTATCCTGAGTACCTGGGCCTCATCGCTGGCATGCACGACGTGTCGGAATGGCCGTCGTGCACATCAATTGCGTCAAACGTCGTCGTGCTGAACTACCAATTCCAGAGCGTTCCATCTTCGAGTCGCGCCACCGGCAAATAAGCGCTCTCGTAGGGATACTTGGCTGCGAGCGCTTCGTCGATCTCGACCCCCAGACCTGGCGCCTCGCCCGGATGCATGAAGCCGTCCTTGTAGGTCCAGGCGCACTTGAAGACATCCATGGTTTCCGGGTGATAGCCCATGTACTCCTGCATTCCGAAATTCGGCGCCCAGAGGTCGAAGTGCAGGGCGGCGCCCATGCATATCGGCGACAAATCTGATGCGCCATGACTGCCGGTTCGCACCTGGTACATGGCCGCAAAGTCAGCGATGCGGCGCATGTGCGTGATGCCGCCGGCATGCGTGATGGTGGCGCGGATGTAGTCGATCAGCTGCTCTTCGATGAGTTGCTTGCAGTCCCAGATGCTGTTGAAGATCTCGCCGACGGCAATCGGTGTGACGGTGTGCTGGCGGATCAGGCGGAACGCTTCCTGGTTCTCGGCCGGTGTCGGGTCTTCCATCCAGAACAGTCGATAGTCTTCGATGGACTTGCCCAGCCGCGCCGCTTCGATCGGCGTCAGGCGGTGGTGCACGTCGTGCAGCAGGTGGGTGTCGAAGCCGAAGCGCTCACGCACGGCGTCAAACAGCTTGGGCACGTAGTCGAGGTATTTCTCGGTCGACCACACCTGCTCCTCGGGCCAGCCCTTGGTGGCCGGTTCGTAGGCGCCGCCCTTGGAGACGCCGTACACCGACTTCATGCCCGGCACGCCGCATTGCGCGCGGATCGCCTTGAAGCCCTTGTCCTGATACTTGGCAAAAGCGTCCAGGGTTTCCGGAATGTCGCGGCCGGTAGCGTGGCTATAGACCATCACATGCTCACGCGAAGCGCCACCCAGCAGCTGATAGACCGGCATATTGGCCATCTTGCCCTTGATGTCCCACAGCGCCATGTCGACCGCGCCAATGGCCGACATGGTCACCGGACCACGGCGCCAGTAAGCGCCCTTGTAGAGGTATTGCCAGGTATCTTCGATCTTGCCGGGATCGCGGCCGATCAGCAGCGGGCAGACGTGATCACGCAGATAGGAAGCGACCGACAGCTCGCGGCCGTTGAGGGTGGCATCGCCCAGACCATAAACGCCCTGGTCGGTCACGATTTTCAGGGTGACGAAGTTCCGCCCCGGACAGGTCAGAATGACTTCGGCGTGGGTAATCTTCATGGCGACTCCTTGTGTGTCCTGCGCAGGCTTTGCACGACGGGCCCGAACACAGATTTTTATCCGCTGAACGCGGCGTTTTATTTACGATATACTAACATATCAGTTTGCTCAAGCACTTTTACAGCAGCGCCAGCTGCCTGCCCATCACGCCAAAGGATGACCTCCATGAACAGCGCTTACCCGCGTCTCGATGCATTGCAACTGCCCGCTCAGGCCAACCGACTGCTCGGCGGTGAGCTGGGCTCACCCGCCATCGGTATCGTCCATCTGGGTCTGGGTAGCTTTCATCGCGCGCATCAGGCGGTCTATACCGAGGAGGCCATGCTCGCTGCCGGCGGCGATTGGGCCATCTGCGGCGTCACCCTGCGCGACCACCCGGCCATGCAGGAGGCACTGGCGCCGCAGGACATGCTCTACTCCGTGCTGACGCGCGACCGGGACAGCGAACGCATCCAGATCGTGCGCGCCATCCGCCAGGTGCTGGTAGCGCCGCGCCAGCGAGATGAGCTGATGGCTTTGCTGCGCGCCCCGCAGGTGCGCATCGTGTCGCTGACCGTCACCGAAAAGGGCTATTGCTACGACGCCCGCACGGGCGGCCTGGACTTCCAGCATCCAGCCATCGAACACGATCTGCAGCACCCCGACTCGCCCAGCAGCGTCCCGGGCCTGCTGGTCGCCGCACTCCGCGCACGGCGCAGCAATCCCTTCACCGTGCTGTCCTGCGACAACCTCGCCCACAACGGCCACGTCCTGCGCCAGGTGGTGGTGCAATTTGCGCAAGCGCTGGATGCCGAACTGGCCGAGTGGATTGCCGCGGAAGTCGCCTTCCCCAGCACCATGGTCGACCGCATCGTGCCCGCCACCACCGATGAAGATCGCGCCGCAGTCAGCAGCGCCACCGGTTACTACGACGCCTGGCCAGTGCCCACCGAGTCGTTCCGCCAATGGGTCATCGAAGACAAGTTCCCGCTCGGGCGCCCGGCCTGGGAGCGCGTTGGCGCGATGCTCGTCGACGACGTCACGCCATACGAGCTGGCCAAGCTGCGCATGCTCAACGGTACCCACTCGACAATGGCTTATCTGGGCGTGCTGGGCGGTTTCGAAACGGTTGATCGCGCCATTGCCGACCCCGATCTGCACGCGCTGATCCGCAACATGATGACGGAAGAGATCTTGCCGACGCTGAGCCTGCCGGACAGCTTTGACCGCCTTGCCTACCGAGACCAGCTTCTGCAGCGCTACGCCAATCCGGCGCTCAAGCACAAAACCATGCAGATCGCAGCCGACGGCAGTCTCAAGCTGCCGCCGCGCCTGCTCGGCACGATTGCGGATCGCATTGCCGCTGGCGCTTCGTTCTCGCGCCTGGCGCTGGGCGTTGCCGCCTGGATGCGCTTTCTGCTGCGCCGCACCGACAGCAGCTCAAGCTACGAGATCAGCGACCCGATGGCTGCGCGACTGGGTGACCTCGCCAGCCAGTCAGGCGGCGACAATGTGGTGCTGATGAACAGCTTGCTCGACCTGCGCGAAATATTCCCCGCCGAGCTGGCGGGCAATGCAAGTTTCCGCACCGAACTGCTGGGTATGCTCGAGCGCCTGGCCAGCCTCGGTGCGCGACGCAGCATCCAGATCGTGGCCTGAGCACACGCCAAGCCGCTGCTGCACCCCGCAGCGGCATGGCGCACAATGTGTGTCTGAACCACAGCCAGTCACGCTACACATATGTCCGCACATCTCGACGCCCTGCCCGACACCATGCACGCCATCGACATCCGCGAGCCCGGCGGACCGGAGGTGCTGGTGGCCGCCAGTCATCCGCTGCCCGTACCGGGCGCGGGTGAAATCCTCGTCCAGGTGGCTGCTGCTGGCGTCAATCGGCCGGATGTCTTCCAGCGCCTGGGCAGCTATCCGCCACCTGCGGGCGCTTCGCCGATTCCGGGATTGGAGTTTGCTGGCCAGGTCGTCGCCGTGGGAGCCGACGTCACGTGCTATCGCGTGGGGGACTTCGTCTGCGCCCTGGTCGCCGGCGGCGGCTACGCCGAATACTGCGTGGTGCACGAGCGCAATGCGCTGCCGGTGCCGACCGGCCTGAGCCTGCTCGAAGCAGCGGCACTGCCGGAAACCTTTTTCACGGTGTGGACCAATCTGTTCCAGCGCGGCCAGCTCAAGGCCGGCGAGAGCGTGCTGATTCACGGTGGCACCTCGGGTATCGGCACGGTCGCGACGATGCTCGCCAAGGCCTTCGGCGCGCAGGTCATCGTCACCGTCGGTTCAGCTGAGAAATGTGCGGCGGCGCAGGCACTCGGTGCCGATGCCGCAATCAATTACCGCGAGCAGGATTTTGTTGCCGAGACCAAGCGCATCACTGGCGGGCGTGGCGCGGACGTCATCGTCGACCTGATCGCCGGCGACTACGTTGCCCGGAATTACGCGGCCGCGGCGATGGACGGCCGCATCGTGCAGATCGGCATCCAGCAAGGCGTCGCGCGCGAGATCAACTTCGGCCTGCTGCTCGTCAAGCGCCTCACACACACGGGCTCGACCCTGCGCGCGCGCAGTGTCGCCGACAAAGCCAGCATCGCCGCCGAACTGGAGGCGCAGGTGTGGCCCTTGCTCGCCGCCGGCAAGATCCGCCCGCAGATCTTCCGCAGCTTTGCGCTGCAAGAGGCCGCAGCGGCTCACGCGCTGATGGAATCCAGCGCGCATGTCGGCAAGATCATGTTGCAGACCGGCGCCTACACGGCACTCGCGCAGCAGCATGAAAGCGCCGCCCGGGCCGCGCAGAACTAGGCGCAACACGCCGATGACGTCTGCACAGATCGCCGCACGCAAGCTCTTTGAGGAGAGCAGCGCGCTGCTCGTTGCACGAGAATTCGCCGCAGCAGCCACTCGCCTGCGCCAGGCCATCCTGCTCTGGCCGGAGTTTGCCGAGGCGCACGCCAATCTGGGTTTTGCGCTGGAACAGCTCGGCGAGCGGTGCGCAGCCGAAGAAGCGTATATCACCAGTCTGCGCTGGCAGCCGCAGCAAGCGCAGACCCACCTGAATCTGGGCGCACTGCTTGCCGAGCAGATGCGTCATGACGAAGCGGAAGCCTGCTACCGGCGCGCCTTGCAGATCGATGCGCGCAATGCCGTGGCCTGGTCCAATCTCGGCGTGCTGCTCGCCTGCCTGCGCCGCGATGCGGAAGCCGAACAGTGTTATCGGCAGGCGCTGCAGTTGCAGCCGGATTACGCCACGGCGCATTTCAACTTCGCCTATCTCTTGCTGCGCGCGGGACGCTACGAAGAGGGTTGGGCGCACTTCGAGTGGCGCGACTGGTACGCGCAGCTCGATGCACTGCTCGCCAGCCCGCGCTGGCGCGGCGAATCGCTGCAGGGCAAGCGCGTGCTGATCGGCATCGAAGCGGGCCATGGCGACATGATCCAGTTCTGCCGTTACGCCCGCTCGCTCAAAGCGCTAGGCGCTACGCGGGTCAGCATTCTTTGTCATCCAGCGCTGCAGCGCTTGTTTAGCCAGGCTGCGGATATTGACGTGGTACTGCCGCTCGATGCCGCCCTGCCCACACCGGACTGGGATGTATGGGTGCCCGCACTGAGTTTGCCGTATTACTGCCAGAGCCGACTCGACAACTTGCCGGCAGAGCTGCCTTATCTGCACGCCGATGCTGATGACATTGCCGAGCGTGCACGGCAGATCTCTGCGCTGACAGGCAGCGCAGATTTGCCGGTGGGCTTGCGGGTCGGTTTGCGGGTCGGTTTGGTATGGCGCGGCAATCCGCGCTTCGAGAACGATGCGCAGCGTTCCCTGCCCTCACTGGACAGTTTGCGCACGCTGATCGAACTGCCTGGCATCAACTTCTTCAGCCTGCAAAAAGGCGCAGGTGAAGACGAAGTCGCCAAGGCGCCAAGGGGCACGTGGATACATGATCTGGCGCCTTCGATTCAGGACTTCGCCGACACGGCAGCGATCATCATGAATCTTGACTTGCTGATCTGCGTCGACACCGCGGTCGCGCATCTCGCGGCTTCGCTCGGCAAACCGTGCTGGGTGTTATTGCCCGATTACAAGACCGACTGGCGCTGGCTGAACCAGCGCAGCGACTCGCCCTGGTATCCCGAAGTCATCAAACTGTTCCGCCAACAAAAAGCTGGCGAATGGGACAGCGTCATCACCGCAGTACGGCTGGCCTTGCTTGAGCAACTTGCCGCAACGACGCGCTAAACCGCGCGTCGTGAAATACAGCAGGCCCGTCCGCTCTGCGGAAAGGCCTGCGGTGAAGCATCAGCTCATGTCGAACTGGAAGACGCGCTCGGCCAGCAGCTCACCCACGGTTTCGCCGTTGGATTGGCTACGCATCGGGTTGAAGTCTGCACCGGTCAGCTCGGCGACATAACCTGCGCGCTCACGGTCAGCAGCGCTGTGGAAGGCGCGACGATGAAGGCCAAGATCAAAAATTTCAAAACTGGGGGCCATGATGTACCTCTCTTTTCACTTGCTCGGTCTGCAGCCAACTTGCTGCACCGCAATGACTGCATCCTACGAAAGCAAGAGAGACATGGCCAATCGTATTAATTGATCAAATTATCAATAGATTTTGAGTTGGCGCAAAACGGCCTCAGCGCACGACCGTTACGCCCGGCAAACGGCTGTCGAGAATCGCCGCACGCAGCAAGTCGATGACCTTGGTACGCGGATAGGTAACACGCCAGGCCAGTGCAATGCGGCGTGAAGGCTCCGGCGTCGCAAACTTGCGCACCGCCACCAGCTTCTGCGTCTCGCGCAGGGGATCGGCCGCGCTGCTGGGCAGGATGGTGACGCCCAGACCGGTCGCCACCATATGCCTGATGGTTTCCAGCGAACTGCCTTCCATGGTTTTCTGCAGGCCGGAGCCATGCGAGCAACGCGGGCAGACTTCGAGCACCTGATCGCGGAAACAATTGCCTGCGCCAAGCAATAACAGCGGCTCTTCGTGCAGCTGCTCGGAGCTGATCTCGCGCGAATCGGCCCAAGGGTGGGCGGCCGGCATCAGCACGCGGAAAGGTTCGTCATAGATCGGCTGGGTGACGATGCCCTGCTCGACAAAGGGCAGCGCCAGGATCGCTACGTCGATGTCACCGCGCTTGAGTGCCTCGGACAGGCGTGCGGTGTAGTTTTCCTGGATCACCAGCGGCATGCGCGGCGCACGCTCGGCCAGCAGCGGAATCAGCGAGGGCAGCAGATACGGCCCGATGGTGTAGATCACGCCAATGCGCAGCGGTCCAGCCAGCGGGTCCTTGCCGGCCTCGGCGATGTCGCGGATCTGGCTCGACTCACGCAGCACGCGTTCGGCCTGATCGACGATCTGGCGGCCGATCTCGGTCACCTTGACATCGGCAGCGCTGCGTTCGAACAGCAGCACGCCCAGCTGCTCTTCAAGCTTTTTGACAGATACCGACAGCGTCGGCTGGCTGACAT
This sequence comes from Uliginosibacterium sediminicola, assembly GCF_039631295.1. Lineage (NCBI taxonomy): Bacteria > Pseudomonadati > Pseudomonadota > Betaproteobacteria > Rhodocyclales > Zoogloeaceae > Uliginosibacterium > Uliginosibacterium sediminicola. The sequence goes on from NZ_JBDIVE010000001.1 coordinate 651,693, forward strand.
GGCACTTCTCGGCCGCGCGGCCAAAGTGACGTTCCTGCGCGAGGGCAACGATATAGCGCAAATCGGTCAGGGTCACAGCAGGCCTCCTGCGGCAGCTCGGGCATAAGCCTTCATTGAGAAAATCAATCGAAACAACAAATGTGGCGCAAGTTTATTGTAGCCCCACACGCTGCGAAAGCTTTGATCTGCGTCGGTCTACAGGGGGAGATTGAATTGCGCTGTTTTGTCCCCACTTTGTAATCGATTGTTATGCGCTGGAACTGTGTGCCGGCGCTGCGATCCATGTCATCACCCCATCATTCACCGAATGGAGACTTGAAAATGCAGTGGAACCTTTCCCGCAGCGCACTCGTGGCGGGCGTCGCAGCCATCGCCTTCGCCGGTTGCCTACAGGATTCGGGGATCAAGAATTCCCACGCGAGCAGCCCTGCTGCTGCAGTCAGCAGCGCTCCTGCCGCACGCGTCGCACTGCCGGATTTTGCGGACCTCGTCCAGCACGTCGGTCCCTCCGTGGTCAATGTCAGTGTCACCAGCGTCAGCAAAGGCGGCAACGAGGCCGATCCCTTTGCCGACGATCCTTTCTTCGACTTCATCCGCCGTTTCCAGGGCATCCCGACGCCGCGTGGCGGCAAGCAGCCTGAGCGCATCACCCGTGGTGTGGGCTCAGGCTTCATCATCAGCAGCGACGGCTATGTGATGACCAATCACCACGTAGTCGATGGCGCCACCGAGGTGACGGTCAAGCTCAGCGACAAGCGTGAGTTTAAGGCCAAGGTGGTCGGCTCGGACGAACGCACCGACGTCGCCCTGCTCAAGATCGACGCCAAGGATCTGCCTGCGCTGAAGATTGGCGATCCGGACAAGGCGCGCGTCGGCGAATGGGTGATCGCGGTCGGCTCGCCGCTGGGCCTGGAGAACACGGTGACCGCCGGCATCATCAGTGCCAAGGCGCGTCGCCTGCCTGACGAGAGCTTCGTGCCCTTCATCCAGACCGACGTGGCGATCAATCCCGGTAATTCGGGTGGCCCGCTGTTCAACATGAATGGCGAGGTCATCGCCATCAACTCACGTCTGATCAACAACAGCGGCCAGGCCTCCTACGCCGGCATCTCGCTGGCGATCCCGATCGACGTGGCGATGAAGGTCAAGGATCAGCTGCAGAAGGACGGCAAGGTCTCACGCGGCCTGCTGGGCATCACCTTCCAGCCGGTCGATGCCGATCTGGCCAAGAACCTCGGTCTCGACAAGCCTGATGGCGCCGCCGTGACCAGCGTTCGCAAGGGTTCAGCCGCCGACAAGGCCGGCCTCAAGCTCAGCGACGTGATTCTCGAAGTCGATGGCAAGAAGGTCAGCGATGAGAGCGATCTGCGCAGCCTGATCGGCGAACGCCGCCCCGGCGAAACGGTCAAGCTCAAGGTCTGGCGCAAGAAAGCCATCGTCGAGCTGAAGGCCACGCTGGGCACCGACACCGCCGCCAAGGCTGAAACCGAAGACAAGGACACCGCCGACGACAAGGGCAACAAGCCTTTCGAGAAGCTGGGCCTGCAAGTGCGTCCGCTGCAAGCGCAAGAAGCGCGCAAGCTTGATGTCGATGGCGGCCTGCTGATCGAACAAACCAGCGGTGCGGCAGCCAAGGCAGGCCTGCGCTCGGGTGACGTGATCCTGCTGGCCAATGACGAGCCGGTCACCAGCCGCGAAGCTCTGCGCAAGCTGGTGGCCAGCAGCGGCGACAAGATCCTGCTACTGATCCAGCGCGGCGAAGGGCGTGCCTTCGTGGCTTTGCCGACGGGTAAATAAACCCTCATACGCCGTACAAAAGGGCAGGCGCCATGTAAGGCGCCTGCCCGGGAACCAATATGCATGAGATCGACTCCAATGAGCGAGTTGATTGTTGTGCAAGCTCGTGTTTTGTGTCCTCCTCAGTCTGTTTGTCGGGCCACCCAAGGTGGCCCATTTTTTTGTCTTCCACTTCGCCTCCCATCCTGCTTCATCCTGCGTGATCGCCCAGGCACAGGCCTGAGCACTTCCCGCAATAGGTCCGCGCGGCGAGCCTGCTTATGCTGTGGAAGACACTGACTTGACTTCGCTAGTTAAACGTTTTACTTTGGCTTTGCATACCCACAACGCTGGCCACAAGCGCCCGCGCTTGCGCCGGCGGCGACCGATCATCACGCAGCCCAATCCAGAAACGGGCTGCGCCGGACAATGAAACGGTTTGCCAGCTTGCGCACGCCACCGCATGATAGCCAGGCGGGCAGACGCCCTACAGGAGACAGTAGATGGACCTGACACGCTTGATTCAACCTGGCTGGGCGCTCGCGCTCTTGCTGCTGCAAGGCAGTGCCAGCGCAGCCGTGTACAGCCAGGCACCGACGCTCGATGCAGCCGTGCGCAGCGGCCAGCTTGAAGCCGTCGACAAGCGCCTGCCGGCCGAGCCGGAACGCATCACGCCGCTGGAGCGCAAGGGCAGCTTCGGCGGCACCCTGCGCACCGCAATGCGCAGCAATGCCGACCACAACAGCATCCTGCGCATCGTCGGCAGCCAGGGCCTGGTGCGCTGGTCGATGGATTTCAACAAGGTGCTGCCCAATCTCGCCGAGAGCTGGACCCTCAGCGCCGACGGTTCGGAATACATCTTCAAGCTGCGGCGTGGCACGCGCTGGTCGGACGGATCGCCCCTGAGCGCCGACGACGTGCTGTTCGCGATGAATGATCTGGTCTACAACAAGCAGTTCTTCAGCCTGCCGCCGGACCAGTACATGCTGCGCGATCAGCCCGCGCGGGTCAGCAAGATCGACGACTACACAGTGTCTTTCAAGTTTGCCGGCCCCAATCTGTCCTTCCTCGATCAGCTCGCAGCGCCGACCGGACAGCATCCCCTGCTCTACCAGAAGAAGTATTGCTCGCAGTTTCACCCGGCCTACAACAGCAAGCTCGCCGAGCTGATCACGCGCGAAAACGCCAAGGACTGGCCGACGCTGATGCGCCTCAAATGCGGCGATATCGAGACGCCTTCGCGCTGGGGCAATGCCGAGCGCCCGAGCCTGGACCCCTGGGTGATTCGCGAGCCGTATCGCGCCAATGCCACGCGCGTGGTGCTCGAACGCAATCCGTACTTCTGGCAGGTCGATAGCGCCGGGCAGCAATTGCCATATATCGACCGCGTACAGCTGCAGGTGATCTCGGAAGTCGAGACCATCGTGCTGGCAGCGATCAATGGCCAGCTCGACTACCAGCATCGCCACATCTTCGGCATCCAGAATCGTCCGGTGCTGGCCGAGAATGCCGCCAAGGCAGGTTACAAGGTGATGAGTCTGCCCGGCACCGGCGCCAATTCGGTCGGCCTGTGGCTCAATCATTCGACCAAGAACGACAAGCTGCGCCGGCTGATCCGCGCAAAGGATTTCCGCATCGCCCTGTCGCTGGGCATCGATCGCAAGGAAATCAGCGACATCGTGTATCTGGGACTCGGCATCCCCTGGCAGATCGGGCCGCTCAAGCAGTCGCGCTGGTACAACGAGCGCCTCGCCACCCAGTACCTGCAGCACGAGAGCGCCAATGCCAACGCCCTGCTCGACAAGCTGGGCCTCGCCAAGCGCGATGCCGATGGCTTCCGCCTCTATCCGGACGGCGGACGCGTCAGCCTGGCCAGCATCGTCTCGGTGGCGCAGACCCAGCAGATCGATGCGCTGGAGCTGATCCGCAAGCAATGGGCCAGGCTGGGTATCGAGCTGCAGATCCTCTCTTCCGAACGCTCGCTGTTCTACGACCGCGCCAACAACAATGACTACGACATCAGCGTGGACATCGTGCCCGGCGGCATGGACGTGACGATGAACCCGCGCGCCGTGGTCGCCGTCAATCCGCAGGAGTCGCGCATGAGCCTGCCCTGGGCGCGCTGGTTCCTGTCGGCAGGCAAGCAAGGTGAAGAGCCCACGCCGAGCATGAAGCGGCGCATGGAGCTCTACGAGAAGTGGCAGCTGGCACGCAGCAGCGCTGAAGCCGAGAGCCTGTTCAAGGAACTGCTGGCCATCGCCGCAGATGAGTTCGAGATCATCGGCGTGATCCGCTCACCCAGCGATTCGGCGATCCACAGCCTCAAGCTGCACAACGTCTACGAGCAGATGCTGGTCAGCTGGACCTACCCCAACCCAGGGCCGGCCCTGCCGCAGCAATGGTTCTTCAGCAAATGATCAGGACTTGAGCGGCGCCGTGGACGCACGCGGGATGAGCTGCGGCTCAAACAGAATGTCGTCCCCAGTCATGCTCTTGTCGCGCAGCGCATCGAGCAGCAGGCGCATGGCCGCTTCGCCCTGCTCTTCGCTGCGCATGTTCACGGTGGTCAGCGCCGGATGCATATGGCGCGCGACCGGAATGTCGTCAAAGCCGGCCACCGCGATGTCGTCCGGCACCTTGACGCCCAGACGCGTCGCCTCGCTCATGAAGCCGATGGCGACCAGATCGTTGTAGGCGACCACCGCATCCGGGCGCGGCTGGGCTGCCAGAATCGCCGCAGCAGCCTGCTGGCCACCATCCATGGTCGGCCATTCGACTGCGAACTCACTGACCGTGTGGCCTTGCTCGGACATGCCACTACGCAAACCGGTCAGACGCTCCGCATTCCAGCGTGCATTGGGAAAGCCCAGATAGGCCACGCGCTTGCGCCCACCTTTGAGCAAGTGCTGGCTGAGCAGATAGGCGCCGCGATAACCATCCGTGCGCACGCAGCGAATATCGGGGCGTGGGCGCTGGCCAAACAAGACCACCGGCTTGCCCAGCTCGGCCAGCCAGGCAATCGAATCATCGGGAATGCGTGAGCTGACGATGAGACCATCCACGCGCGAGGAGAGTGCTTCAAGCAAGCTGCGCTCATGCGTCGGCCGCTCTTCGAGATCGACCACCAGCAGACTGTAATCGGACTCCAGCGCAACCCGGTTGGCGCCCTTGACGATATTGGCAAAATGCGGATTGCGGATATCCAGCACGGCCAGACCGAAGCTACGCGTACGGCCGGTCACCATGCTGCGGGCCTGCGGATTGAGGCGGTAACCGAGGGTGGCAATCGCCTGGCGCAAACGCTCCTCAACCTCGGGCGAGAAACGTTGCTGGCCGTTGATGAACTTCGACACCGTGGCAATCGACACACCTGCCGCAGCAGCAACTTCACGGATAGTCGGGGGGCGTTTGAATTGCATGGACTCCGGAAACGCAGATTGGGAACGGCAGATGATGCCATGAGCAGCACCCGGCGCGAAGCCGACGCAAAGGGCAGTTATATGATCAAGCGCAAAACCACTGTTTCAGCCGCGCTGTGGCGGCGCACTGTGCTGCACCCAGACGTCGCCGCTCCACACGTCGAAGATCACCTTCCGATGCCCGGCTCCGCCGACATGCTCGGCCACCAGCTGCATGCCATTGCGCTCAACCAACTCGCGCGCCGCCGCTACGTTGCGACTGGCGACATCGAGCATCTCATGCGCCGCATCCACGCCATTGCCGGTGGAAAGCCCGGGAAACATCGCACCGCCACCGAACAACTTGACGCGATAATCCTCCAGGCGGGTATTGCTACGGCGGATTTCGTCGAGCAGGATGCGCACCGCATCATCGGCATAGTAGGCATCGGCCACCGCATGTTTGCGCATGCTTTGCGGCGGACGCTGCGGCAGGACGTAGTGGCACATGCCGCCGATCAATTGCTGCGGATGCCAGACCGTAATCGCGACGCAGGAGCCCAATACAGTGTGGATGCGCGTCTGCGCGTCGGCAAAGCACAGCTCGCCGGGTCCGATGACCACATCCAGCACATTCGGCGGCGCGGCCTTCATCTGCGTAGCAGACTGGCGACTGCCACAACTCCACGCCGGCGCAGACAAGCTGAACGACAGCACACGGAAAGCACGACTTCCCTCCATGGCATAGCGCTGTCTAAAGCGGGCTCAGCGCGCTACCCACCACATCGGCACTCAGCGCGCTCATGTCGTCCACCGAGAGCACGGTGTCCAGTTCGAGCATGATCACAAAGTCATCTCCGTACTTACCCATGCCACTGATGAAGTCACTGCGCATCTGCGCCCCGAAGGATGGCGGCGGCTCCACCTCACTGCTCGGGATATCGACCACCTCATTGACCGTATCGACCATCACACCAATGTCATGAATCGCGCGCTCTTCCGAGCCCTTGTCGGTCAATTCGACGATGACGATACAGGTCCGCCGGGTGACCTCAGTCTGTCCGCGACCAAAACGCGCACAAAGATCGATCACCGGCACCACCGCACCACGCAGATTGATCACGCCGCGAATGAAACCTGGCATCAGCGGGACTTCCGTCAAGCTGCTGAACTCGATGATTTCCTTGATGTGCAGGATGTCGATCGCAAAGCTCTCGCCACCGAGCGAAAAAATCAGATACTGGCGCTGCCCCGCCGCCGCAGCGTCTTCCTTCGAGGCGCTATGCTGGGTCTGCAATGCACTCATGGCGTCCTCCCTCAAAAGCGCACGAAATCTGCGTCTCCGCTCTCGACGCTCTCCGTCTTGCCGTGCGCGGCGCGGCGCACGCTGGGTTTGCCGCCACGCGGCCGTGTCGTCTGTTGTGCCGCAGGCGCGCTGCGTGCGGCAGCCAGCCCGCCATCAGCGCTGGTCGAGAAGAAGCTCATCAAGGCCTGCAGCTGCTGGGCCTGCGCACTCATTTCTTCCGAAGTAGCCGACAACTCTTCGGACGACGACGCGTTTTGCTGCGTGGTCTGATTGAGCTGGGTCATCGCGGCATTGATCTGCTGGGCGCCACGCGCCTGCTCTTGCGAGGCAGCGCTGATCTCCTGCACCAGATCGGCAGTCTTCTGGATCGCGGGCACAATCTCGCCAAGCAGGCTACCCGCGTGCTCGGCCAGGCCCACACTGGAGCTGGCGACCGACCCGATCTCGCGTGCCGCCACCTGACTACGCTCGGCCAGCTTGCGCACTTCTGCCGCCACCACCGCGAAGCCCTTGCCATGTTCGCCAGCGCGCGCCGCTTCAATCGCTGCATTGAGGGCAAGCAGATTGGTCTGGTAGGCGATGTCGTCGATGATGCCGATCTTCTGCGCAATCTGCTTCATCGCCGTCACCGTGTCGCTGACCGCCTTGCCACCGGAGTTGGCATCCGTCGCCGCACGTGTGGCGATGCTGTCCGTGGCCGCTGCATTATCGGTATTCTGGGCGATCGAGGCCGACATCTGCTCGATCGAGGCCGAGGTCTCTTCAACGCTGGCGGCCTGCTCGCTGGCCGCTTGCGACAGCGACTGCGCGGTAGCACTGATCTCTTCCGATGCGGAAGCAAGACTGTCGGCCGAGCCGCGCACCTCAGTGATGATCTGCCCGAGACGTCCAATCGAGTTGTTGGCTGCAGACTTGAGCACGTCGAAGGTACCCTTGTAAGGCTTTTTCATGGATACGGTGAGATCGCCGGCCTCCAGGCCTGCCAGCACTTCGCGCAGCTCATCGACCGGCGTATTGATGGCTTCCATCACGCGATTGAGTCCTTCGAGCACCTGACGGAACTGGCCACGATGGACGCTGGCATCACCACGCCGCTCCAGCTCGCCATCCACCACGGCGGTGGCCAACATCTGCACATCGGCAATCAGTGCATTGAGCGGATTGATGACAGCGTCAAGCGTGCCATTGAAGCCCTCGACTATGCGACGGAAATCGCCCTTGTGTTGCGAGGCGTCTGCCCGCGTGTCGAGCTTGAGCTGCATGGCAGCCTGCGCCAGCATGTTGGAGTCGGCAATCAGCGCGCGGATATTGCTGCGCACCTGTTCGATCGTGTCATTGATGAACGCCTTCTTGCCCGGGAAGCGCTCCAGCGGCGCATCCATATTGCCTTCGCCGAATTCCTTGATGCAGGCCATGGCCTGCTTCTTCACCGCAATGTGCCCAAACACCATGCTGTTCACGCCATTCGCCATCACCCGGTAAGCCCCCTGGAACTTGCCCTCATCGATCTTCACGTCGATATCGCCTTTGTCATGCTCGACCGACATGTGATTCATTTCAGCAATCAGCCCCGAGATATTGCCTTGCAAGATCTTCACGCTGCTGACCAGCTTGCCCACCTCGTCTTTCGAGTCGTGCGCCAGCTTGATGTCCAGATCACCGCGCGCCATCCCGTCTGCTGCCAACAGCAGTTCATTGACCGGGCGGGTGATGCTGCGGGTGATGAACCAGGCAAGCAAGGACGACACGAGAACCGCCATGCAGGTCGTCACCAGCAGTAAGGTGTGTGTCGCATCCGCTATCTGCTCAGCCTCCTTGGCAACATCGTTCACCAGATTCGATTGGTAGTCATTGAGCTCGCCAATGGCTTTGATGTAGGCGTTCTGGTGAGTGCGCATGTCGCCCATCAGCAATGTGGCGGCCTCATCGCGCTTGCCCGCCTGGATCAACTCGACGAGTCGCGTTAGATCAGCACGGTATGCAGTGCGCGCCTCCTTGGTCACGCCAAGCAAGGCTTTACCCTTGTCGGAAAGGATATGCTTCTCCAGCTTGTCCATGTTGTCACCAATAACACGCGAGGCTTCGGGTATGCGCTCCAGCTCCTTGCGCACCAGCTCCGGATCCTTGAGGATCACTGCATTACGCGTCACGCGGGCGATGGTGTTGATTTCATCTACAACATTGCCGGCCCAGACCGTCTTGGGAAATTTATCATTGACCAGGTCGCCGAGATTCTGGTTGATTTCCGAGACACGCAGATAGCCAACCAGGGCTACCGCAAGCAACAGCAAAAGTATGGCGCCGAAACCGAAACCCAGCCGTACGCCTATTTTCAGGTTATTGAACATTTCAGTTCTCCGTAAACATTGCCGCATTCCCATTCATTCGTAATGTGTGCACGACTCCATCTGAAGCTTTGTTTCTTACCCTGACTCCAATTCATGCAGGCTGGTAGCTGACTGCTCCAGTTCGCGACTGCGTTGTATCAACGCGGGCACATCGATGATCAGCGCCACTTCACCGTCGCCCAGGATGGTCGAGCCGGCAATGCCACGCAGCTTCTGGAACAGTCGCGAGAGTGGCTTGATCACGGTCTGAAACTCACCCAGCAGCTCATCGACGACCAGCCCAGCGCGTTGCGAACCGTACTGCACCACCACGATGCTCTCGTGCACGTCGGCAACGGCTGGAAGGCCGAAAATGTCGCGCAAGCGCAGGAAAGGCAGTACCTCGCCACGCAAATTGATATAGCTGCGGTGGTGTGTCGCCTGGGCAGCGTCGCGTGCGAGTTCAGCGCACTCCACGATCATGTCCAGCGGAATGACGTATTGCGAACGACCCACCGCAACCACAAAGCCATCAATGATGGCCAGTGTGAGCGGCAGTCGAATGGTGAAGCGCGAGCCCTTGCCGGCTTCGCTGAACACTTCGATACTGCCGCGCAGAGACTGGATGTTGCGCCGTACGACGTCCATGCCGACGCCGCGTCCCGAGAGATTGCTCAGTGCTGCCGCCGTTGAAAAACCGGGCGCAAAGATGAACTGCCAGACTTCCGCATCGCTCAGTTCGCGCCCCGCCGTGGTCAGCCCCTGTTCGACCGCCTTGGCCAGAATGCGTTCGCGATTGAGGCCGGCGCCATCGTCGCGCACTTCGATGACGAAACTGCCCGACTCGTGCCGGGCGGCCAGAACCAGCTCACCTTGCGCAGCTTTGCCAGCGGCTACGCGCACCGCCGGCTGCTCGATGCCATGGTCAATCGAATTGCGGACCAGATGCATCAGCGGATCAGTGAGCTTCTCGACCATCGATTTGTCGAGCTCATTGTCAGCGCCTTCGATACGCAAGGCGATGTCCTTGCCCAGTTCGTCACTGGTGTCGCGTACTACGCGATTGAAGCGACGGAAGGTTTCCGCAATCGGCACCATGCGCAACTGCAGCGCGTCGTCGCGAATCTGCTCGACCAGTTGCGAGAGGCTTTGCGCTGCTTCGCTCAGGCCCAGATCGCCATTGCGCTGCGCACGCAGGCTGATGCCGGCGCCAGCAACGACCAGCTCACCGACCTGATTGATCAGTTTGTCGAGCTTGTCGGCGCGCACGCGGATGAACATGCATTCCTGCTGTTGGTGCTCCTTGACGCGCTGCTGCTTGTCCAGTGCCGCATTGAGCACCGGCGCCGGCACCGTGCCCTGCGCATGGAGGATTTCGCCCAGCGGTGCGCGTAGGCCACCGTTCTTGTCTTGCTGCTGTGCCAGCCCGGCGGCCAGCTCCTGCGCGCTGAGCGAACCGCTCTTGACCAGCATCTCACCCAGCAGCATCGGTTCTTCCGGCAAAGCCTGGATCTGCGCAATGCTGGCCGCCGCGCGGCGCGCCGGCGGCTGGATCTGCAGTGTGCAATCATCGCGCACGAAGTCGAAGGCTTCGACAATCTCGCTGCGCTCACAGTCGGCGTCGAGCACGATGTCAAAAGCCAGGTAGCAGGTTTCCGGGTCCATCTCGACGCCCGCCGGCATGCCCTCGCAGCGCGTCTGGATGCTCACAACGCGCCCCAGAGTCGCCAGATAGCGGACGATGGCCAGAGGATCCATGCCGCTGCGGAAGAGCTCGCTGCCGCACAACATGGCGATACGCCAATAACACTCGGCATCGCCTTGCGGCGCAGCTTGCAGGGCAGCTTCCTCGGCGTGCGCGAGATCCGCCAGCAAGTCGCCGCCCGGCTCAGCCTGCGCTGGCGCGGCCTCCGGCACCTGGGGCGGCTCCTGCAGACTGGCGGCCAAACAGGCTACCAGCTCATTCCCGCGTACCGAGTTGGCCTCCAGCAGGGCCTCGGAAACCTCTGGCTCGGAAACTTCAGCAAGCAGGCTGCCGATGTGATCACGACATTGCAGCAGTAAAGCCGTCATCACACGATCAATAACCAGCTTGCCGGAACGCGCACGATCAAGCACGCTCTCCAGAATATGCGTGAAGCCAACGATGCGATGCAGCTCGAACAGACCCGCAGAGCCCTTGATGGTATGCGCCACACGGAACAGGGCATTGAGCGTCTCGCTATTGGCGGGCTCGGCCTCCAAGCGCAGCAAGGTGTCCTCTAGACTGTCGAGCAGCTCGCGGCTTTCGGCGAAAAAGATCTCGCGCGCTTCGGCCATGTTTTGCTGGAAGCTCATTGCACAACCTCGCTTTCCAGAACATCTACCAGATCGAATTCAGTCGCCAGGCCCGCCAGACTCAGCGCCTCACGGCTGGCGTCGCCATGCGCCACCACCTGCCAGCGGGCGCCTGCCGCCAGCACCTCACGGCGGACGAACATCAGCAGTTGCAGGCCGGCGCCGTCGATCTCGTCGACCTCGGCCAGATCGACCTGCACCTCGCGCACATCGCGGAGGCCATCGAGCAGCTGCGGCTTGTAGTCGATGACCTGATAGATCGTCAGCGCGCCATCGAAACAGACGCGCAGGCCGGACTCCATTGGCTGGACACTGAGCATGGTGGCCTCGCTTTCAAGGCAGACAAAGCTTGGCAACAGCTGCCAGCATCTGCGGCGGCTGAAATGGCTTGAGCACCCAGGCTTTGACGCCCGCTTCCTGACCTGCCTTGACGATGTTTTCGTCATGCTCTGTGGTAAGGATGATGATTGGCGTATACCTGTAGAGGGGCATTTTCTTGACTTCCTTCACGAAGCCAATGCCATCCAGATTAGGCATATTGAGGTCGCAGATCATCAGATTGACTTTCTGCCCCTTGAGCTTGTCGAGGGCGTCGCGGCCATCGGCGGCTTCCTGAATTTCATAGCCTGCGCCGCGTAGCGAGATGGCAACCACCTGCCGCAGGCTGGCGGAGTCGTCGATGATCATGATGTTCTTTGCCATGGCATTCCTTCATGCAGACTGCTGCGCCACAAAGACATCACAGGTCTGCATCAACGCGTGTTGTTCTCATGGACAACCTGGATCAGCCGGGTGTTTCAGACATTACGACGACAAGCGAATTTCATAAAGCAAATAAGATCCAATAGACATATTTACTTGACCATCGTCAACGCAAAGTCGCTTGATTTTGGTCTCCAACCCACTTCGTCGCTCATTTATTTCATCAAAAAAAATCAATGTCATTATGTTTATCGGCATTCCGTTTGGTTTTTATATGTACCAAAAGGGCATTCCGAAGGAATAACCACTAGGGGTTTGCGCGTAGGGCTTGCTCTTTTCAATCGTTTGTTTTAGCATTCGAGTTAAACGTTTAACAACAAAACACCATGCAACGCCTTCGTCTTGCCTGCCGCAAACGTCATATCACGCGACTGCCCGAGCCGGACTCGGCCATGAAAAGGAGGCTCTCATGCGCATCCACCTACTTTGCTTCGGACTCTGCATGGCCATGAGCTACGCCCTCCCCGCTGCAGCGCACGACCAGGCAGACATACCCCGGTCTGAGTCTCTGGACCACATCGTCAGCACGGCCCTGCTGCCACAGCTGGATCACTTCTTCGCCCAGCTGCTGCAGGACCAGAAAGCGCTGCAGATCGATGGCACGGCCGCCTTCAACGGGAAGGACAAATTCCTGCCCGGCAAGATTGCCATCGGCATGAGTTATCTGCTGCTCAACACGCCGCGCAATGATCCGCACTTCGCGTCGTATCTGGCGGGCTACCGGCAGATTGCCGACATGACGGTGGATGAGGACAACGAGAGCTGGGGCATCTATTACTACCTCTCCGCGCTCAACAAGCTGCGCGAAGCCGGTTTGCTCGAACAAGCGCTCAGCCCGGCGACACTTGCCCGCCTGCGTGAAAAGCTCGACTGGCGCGGCTTCGTCAAACAGCCGGAATTCACGCTGATCAAGCTGCCGACCAATTACTACGGCGTCGCCTTCAGCATCGCGCGCCTGCGTTACCTGCTCGGTTGGGAAGACGCCAGCGCCAGCGAGGTGCTGCTCGAACGCATGGTCAAGCATTACCAGACCTATTCCGGCCAATTCGGCTTCTCGGACGAAACCGATGGCGACGGCCGCTTCGACCGCTACAGCATCCTGCTGATCGGCGAGATCTGCCAGCGCTTCATTGAGACCGGCTTGCCGGTGACACCCCAGCTGAAAACCTGGCTGCGCCACGCGGTCGACGTGATCCTGGTGCGCCTCAACCCGCGCGGCGACGGTTTCGAATTCGGCCGCTCAATTGGCGCTTACGGCGACACAGCCTTTCTGGAAGTGCTCTCAGCCGCCGCCAAGCTGGATGTATTAACGCCCACCGAACGCGACATGGCCTATGCCTTTGCCATTCGCGCCAGCAACAAGTACGCGCAGTTCTGGTTCGACCGTGCCACGCACTCGGTCAATCTCTGGGACAAGGGCCGCCGCACCGACGCCTACCGCGCCAAACATCGCATCCTCGGCGAAAACCTCAGCCTGCTGCATCAGCACATCTACACCAATAATCTGTGGAACCAGCTTGGCTATCGCGGCCAAAGCGCCTCAGCGCAGTTCGCGGCCTGGCTGACCCAGCTGCCGCGCTATACGCTGACCTGGTTCGCGCGTGGTGAGTACGACCGCGCCTTGCTCACGGTGCGCGACGGCCAGCGCGTGATCAGCCTGCCTCTTGTGAATGGCGGGGCGACGCAGCACATGAACACTCCGTATTTCCCGATCCCGTTTTCCAATGATCTGATCCAGGGCGCGGCCGATGCCGGCTTTCCGCAGCTGACGCCGCGCTTTACGCTTGCCGATGGCAGCCAGCTGATCGGCAGCGCCTTCACGCGCCATGTGCTGACCACGCAAGAGGGCAACGCGCTGCGCCTGCAATACCGCCAGGACGCGCTCAACCGCCTGGGCGAACGCGAGCCGCAGGCCGATCCACGCCTGCGCATGGAGAGCGAGTATCGTTTCGCGCCCGGCGTGATCAGCCGCATCGACACCTACACGCCGACGACCGAGCTGCAAAACCTGCGTATCGATATGGAATTTGCCGGCTTCGCCGAGCGCGCCATCGCCACCGAGAACGGCTTCCGTTTCGAGGGTGGTGAAGCGATCAGCTTCGAGGTCGAAGGCTTCACCCAGTGCAGCGCTGACAGCGTGGCCGACAATGCGCTCTACCGCGCGCCGATGGGGCAGATGAAAACGCGCATCCGCTGCAAACTCGATGTACTGGCGCTGGCGGCGCCGCTCAGCTTGCGCTGGACTCTCCGCTACGCGCCGCGCGAAGCCGACTGAGGGCTGCGGCGGCTGGCCCGGGACTTACCAGGACAACACCTTCCACTGCGCATTGCGGGGCAGATTGCCACGCGCATCGCTGCGATTGAAGACACCGTCACCGGTTTCGTCGATCAGCGTGTAAGGCAGGCCGATGGCGGGATAGACATGGATCATGTACAGGCGACCCTTGAGGCGGAATTCGCGGATGCGCTCTTCGCCCTGGTTGCGTTCACTGACTTCCGACCCCGGCTTGGCCGCTGGCAGCTGCGCGGCGGACGTCGCCGGCGCCGTCGCCTGCGGCAGCGAGGCGGCATTGCGCGGCTCTTCGATGGGCTCCAGCTTGGGCGGCGGCGGGACCTCAGTCGCGCCCAGCCGGGCGCCGAACAGGCCCAGAACCACCAGCAGTGCGATGCGATGCTTCATCTCAGACTCCTCGATTCAGATGCGGGCCAGGCGGTCGAGCAAGCGGGCGCAGGCCAGACCGCGATGGCTGATCGCATTCTTGCGCTCGGCCGACAACTCCGCTGCCGTCAGGCCGAACTCCGGCAACAGGAAGTACGGGTCATAACCAAAGCCGCCTTCTCCACGCGGCGTATCGATGATTTCGCCATGCCATTCGCCTTCGGCAATCAGCGGCTGCGGATCATTGGCCGCACGCACGAAAACCAGCACACAGACATAATGCGCGCCTTTGTCGGCATGCGCGGCAAGTTTCTCGATCAGCAGCGCGTTATTGCGCGCGTCTGACTTGGGCTCGCCGGCAAACCGCGCCGAGTACACACCCGGCGCGCCGCCCAGCGCGTGCACGCAGACGCCCGAATCATCGGCCAGCGCCGGCAAGCCGGTACTCAGCGAAGCGTGCCGCGCCTTGGCCAGCGCGTTCTCGACAAAAGTCTCATGCGGCTCCTCCGCTTCCGTCACGCCCAGGGCGCTCTGCGGAATCACTTCCCAGCCCAGCGGCGCCAGCAGGGCCGAAAACTCGCGCAGTTTGCCGGCATTGTTGGACGCCATGACCAGTTTCTTCATCTCTCTCATTCTCCAGCGATTCCCTTCAAAACACAGTGTTCAGAGCGCGTCGATGGCGCCGGCGCAGGCCGCATCCATGCGCGCCGCCAGCGCGTCGTCAAGCTTGGGCAGCACGTCCAGCGCCTTCATGTTCTCCACCACCTGCGCTGCACGCGAGGCACCGGTGATCACCGTCGACACATGCGGATTGCGCAGGCACCAGGCGATCGCCAGTTGGCTCAGCGTGCAGCCAAGCTCGTCGGCAATCGGCTTGAGCGCGCGTACCGCCGCCGTGCGCTTTTCGTCGAGCAGGCGTTCGTGCAGCCACTCGTAACCCTTGAGCGCGCCGCGTGAATCCTTGGGAATGCCCGCGAGGTACTTGCCGGTCAGCGCGCCAGACGCCAGCGGACTCCACACCGTCAGCCCCAATCCGATGTCGGCATACAGGGTGGCGAACTCCTGCTCGACCCGCTGGCGTACGAAGAGGTTGTATTGCGGCTGCTCCATCACCGGCTTGTGCAGGTGGTGACGCTCGGCAATGTCCCAGGCGGTGCGGATCTGCCCGGCGCTCCATTCCGAGGTGCCCCAGTACAGCGCCTTGCCGCGGTTGATGATGTCGTGCATCGCCCACACCGTCTCCTCGATCGGCGTGTTCGGGTCCGGGCGGTGGCAGAAGATGAGGTCCAGATAGTCCAGCCCGAAGCGCTTGAGGGAGTTATCCACGGCGCTGAGCAGGTATTTACGGTTGAGCGTGTGGCGCACATTGGGGTCGTCCGACAGGCCCCAGAAAAACTTGCTCGACACCACGTAGTGCTCACGGGTCCAGCGCAGATCGCGCAAGGCCTGGCCCATCAGGCGTTCGGACTCGCCAGCGGCGTAGCCCTCGGCATTGTCGAAGAAATTCACCCCGGCATCGCGTGCGGCCGCCATGCACTCGCGTGCCTGCTTGCCATCGAGCTGGTTGGAGTAGGTGACCCACGATCCGAATGAAAGTGCGCTGACCTTGAGGCCGGAACGGCCCAGACGACGATATTCCATAGTGCGTGCTCCTGCGCTGATCCAATGCTGTCCTGCCGACAGGGGTTTGCAGTGTACTCCGGGCAGCGCCTGCGTGTCGGCGGCGGCTGGCGGGTAAAATGCCCGCTCACCCTCCAATGGCGGCACGCGCATGGCTGATCTCTCCTTCTACTGGCACGACTACGAAACCTTCGGCATCAACCCGCGCCGCGACCGCCCGGCGCAGTTCGCCGGCATCCGCACCGATGCCGAGCTCAACGAGATCGGCGCACCGCTGATGCAGTATTGCCAGCCTGCACCGGACTACCTGCCCGATCCGGAATCCTGCCTGCTCACCGGCATCTTGCCGCAGCTCTGTCTGGAAAAGGGCGCGCCCGAGCACGCCTTCGCCGCGCGTATCGAGCAGGAGCTGGCCACGCCGGGCACCGTCGGCCTCGGCTACAACACCTTGCGCTTCGATGATGAAGTCACGCGCTTCATGTTCTGGCGCAACCTCATCGACCCCTACGCACGCGAGTGGCAGAACGACTGCGGCCGCTGGGACCTGCTCGACGTGGTGCGCACCACCTGGGCGCTGCGTCCGGAAGGTATCGAATGGCCGCGTCACGAAGACGGCCGCCCCTCGTTCAAGCTCGAACACCTCACCGCCGCCAACGGCCTCGCCCACGAAGCAGCGCACGACGCGCTCTCCGACGTGCGTGCCACCATCGCGCTAGCGCGCCTGATCAAGTCGAAGCAGCCACGGCTCTGGGATTTCTGCCTCAAGCTGCGCAAGAAGGACGCCGTACTCGCCGAGATCGACCTCGCCAATCCCAAGCCTTTCGTGCACATCTCCGGCATGTTCAGCGTCGAGCGTGGCTGCATCGCCATCGTCTGGCCGCTGGCCGTACACCCGAGCAACAAGAACGAGATCATCGTCTGGGATCTGGCCCATGATCCCAGCGAACTGTTCGCGCTCGATGCTGACAGCATCCGCACGCGCATGTTCAGCAAGGCTGATGACCTGCCTGAAGGCGTGGCGCGATTGCCGATCAAGACCATCCACATCAACAAGTCGCCGATTGTCATCGGCAATCTCAAAACGCTGACGCCGGAAGTCATTGCGCGCTGGCAGCTCGACCTGCCGCTGGCCTTGCAGCATGCTGCCCTCGCCAAGGCAGGGCCTGATCTGGGCAAGCGCTGGGCCGAGGTGTTTGCGCGCGAGCACGAAGCGAATGATGTCGATGAGGACCTCTACAACGGCTTTGTCGGCAATGCCGACCGCCGCATCCTCAACCGCCTGCGCACACTCAGCGGCGAGCAGCTCGCCGGCGAACGCGTCAGCTTTGAAGACGAACGCCTCGAAGAAATCCTCTTCCGCTACCGCGCCCGCAACTTCCCCGACTCGCTGTCCGACACCGAGCAGTCACGCTGGCTCAACCACTGCGCGCAAAACCTCCATGCCGGCGCCGGCAAGGCACGCAGCCTCAGCGCCTTCTTTGAGCGCATCGATGAACTCAGCGAGACGGCCGACGAACGCGGCGAGGAAATTCTGGGCGCACTCTACGACTATGCGGAAGGGATTGCACCGCCCTTGAAATAGGCGGCCTTGCGCTCACTGCCGCGCGGCTTCAGCACAAGCTGAAGTCGACCTCGGGCAAGCACTCGAAGCCCGGCTTGGCGAAGAAATAGCCCTGCATCAGCTCGACCCCGATGTCGCGCAGGAATTGCATCTCCTCGCGGCGCTCGATGCCCTCGGCGAGCGGTTGCACGCCGAGCTCGCGAAACATGTTGATGCAGTGGCGGACAATCGCCTGACGCACCGGGTCGGTATCGATATTGCGGATCAGCTCCATATCCAGCTTGATGATGTCGGTCTGGAAATCGGCCAACAGGTTCAGCCCCGAATAGCCTGAACCGAAATCGTCAATCGCCGTCTTGAAGCCAGTACTTTTATAGTATTCAACGATCTGCTTGATGTGCTGATTGTCCTCGCACTGCTCGACCTCGGTGAATTCGAACATGATCTGGCGGATCGGGAAATCATGTTTCCGGGCAGCCTCCAAGGTCGTGCGGATGCAACGCTCGGGCCTGTAAACCGCATTGGGCAGAAAGTTGATGCTGAGCATGGTTTTGACGCCAAGCCGCGCTGCCAGCGCAATCGCCTTGGTACGACAGAGCTGGTCAAACGCATAGCGATTCTGCTCATTGACGCGGGCGATCACCGAATACGCCGACTCATTGTTGAGCCCGCGCACCAGCGCCTCATAGCCAAAGATCGTGCGCGCAGCACAGTTCACAATGGGCTGGAAAGCCATCGTGAAATCGAACCCCAGCTCAATGCGTTCAATGCATTGTCCGCAGGGTAGATTGTCGTGCTCGGGCGGCTTGGCCATGTTGAATCCCTCACTGATCAGACTGCCAAGGGCAGCGGGTTCAAAGCGCCGCCAAAGCTGCCTCGATCTTCTCGCACAGATGTTTTTGCGTTTCCATCTGCTCGCGCGCCTTGCGCACCACCTCGGCACGCACCGGCTGGGCTGCCTTGATGTCTTCCATCACCTGCGTGGCGCTGCGGATCATCGCGGCGCCCTGGCGCGTGCTTTCGTCGGCGGCGGCCACGCTGCCGGAGGCATCCTTGGCGGTACTTTGCAGACGTGAGGCAATCTGCCCGATCTCGGTGCTCGACACCGCCGCACGCTCGGCCAGCTTGCGCACTTCGTCCGCCACCACCGCAAAACCACGACCGGATTCGCCCGCACGCGCCGCCTCGATGGCCGCATTGAGGGCCAGCAGATTGGTCTGGCTGGCAATCTCCTGAATGCTCACCACGATCTTGCCGATCCGCTCGGACTCCTTGCTGAGATCGGCAAACACACCATTGATCTGCTGGGTGTACTGAGTCAGCTCTTCGACCGCGCTGGCCGCGCCCTGCACGGCCGTCTCGGTCTCCGTCACCTTGCCGGCGGACTGCGCCGCCAGGCGGCCGGCTTCCGCCGTGTGTTCCAGAATGGCGTCCAGCGATTCGTGCAGCGCGCGCGCAATCGAACGCACCGGCTCCAGCGACGGCCCGGCCGGCGCCTGCAGCTGCGCCTGGGCGCTGCTGCGTGCTTGGCGCGCCTCAGCCTGCGCCGCCTGCAGTTCCGACTCCAGACTGCGAATGCGCGTCAGCACCGCATCCAGGGTTTGCGGCAGATCCGCAGCCACGCGCACGCCTGCACCCTGCAAGCGCTGCAGCAGCGCCGCCTGATCCTCGCCACGCCCAGCAGACTGGCCGCCCAGCACGACCAACGCGACCGCGCCGAGACAAACCACCGCACAGGCCAGCCAGCCAACCGTGGCGCTGCCCAGCAGTGCAGCCGCCAACACCAGCGCGCACTGCGCGACAGCGATCAGGATGCGTGGCAGAAAACTGGACTGATCTTGCATTGTGTACCCCCGGATTTTGTGAGCTTGAGCCGAACCGCGAAACCTCCCCGACGAGGACATAGGCATGCGCCCTCGCAACTGTTAACTGGTATCGACATGTTTAGAGGGGACTTGAGCTGCACGCGGGCGGCGCGCCCGACGCCTCCCGTAGAACGCGCCAGCTAGCGGTGCAGCAGCAAGGCAATGCACCACCACAGTGCCAACACGAAGCACGGGCCGCACACAAATAGGACAAACAAAGGCATCAATCTGGCACAAATCACGCAAACCATTGTTTTGTATAGGCACATAACTGGTGCGTTTTGTGCTTTCTGCTCCGTCACTGTGCAATACGGAGTTTTCATGGAACAAATCAAGACCACCAGTGACGTTCTTTTCATCCTGCTTGGCGCCATCATGGTGTTATCGATGCATGCGGGCTTTGCCTTTCTGGAGCTCGGAACGGTTCGCAAGAAAAACCAGGTCAATGCCCTGGTCAAGATCCTCGTCGACTTCTGTGTGTCGACCCTCGCCTACTTCTTCGTCGGCTACGGCATCGCCTACGGCGTGCATTTCATGGTCAGCGCGCAAAGCCTGGCGCTCAACAGCGGTTACGAGCTGGTGAAGTTCTTCTTCCTGCTCACCTTTGCGGCGGCGATTCCGGCCATCATCTCCGGCGGCATTGCCGAGCGTGCGCGCTTTGCGCCGCAGCTGGCCGCCACCGCGCTGCTGGTCGGCCTGGTCTACCCCTTCTTTGAAGGCATCGCCTGGAACGACCAGCTCGGCCTGCAAGCCTGGCTGCTGCAGAGCTTCGGTGCGAAATTCCACGACTTCGCCGGCAGCGTGGTGGTGCACGCCGTCGGTGGCTGGGTTGCACTGACTGCCGTGCTGCTGCTTGGCGCGCGCCGTGGCCGCTACAACAAGGAAGGCGCCATCGCCGCTGCGCACCCGCCCTCGAACATCCCGTTCCTCGCGCTGGGCGCCTGGATCCTGATCGTCGGCTGGTTCGGCTTCAATGTGATGAGCGCGCAAAAGCTCTCGGCCATCACCGGCCTGGTCGCCCTCAACTCGCTGATGGCCATGGTCGGTGGCACCCTCGCCGCCCTGCTGCTCGGCCGCAATGACCCCGGCTTCGTGCACAACGGCCCGCTGGCCGGCCTGGTTGCCGTCTGCGCCGGTTCGGACATCATGCATCCGCTCGGCGCCCTGGCCGTCGGCGCCGTCGCCGGCGTGCTGTTCGTGCAGATGTTCACGCTGACGCAGAACCGCTGGAAGATCGACGACGTGCTCGGCGTGTGGCCCCTGCACGGCCTCTGCGGCGCCTGGGGCGGCATCGCCGCCGGCATCTTCGGCAGCAGCGCGCTGGGCGGACTCGGCGGCGTCAGCTTCGCCAGCCAACTGATCGGCACCCTCGCCGGCATCCTCATCGCCCTCATCGGCGGCGGCGTGATCTACGGCGCCCTGCGCGCCACCGTCGGCATCCGCCTCAGCGCGGAGGAAGAATTTGAAGGCGCTGACATCACAATCCATCGCATCACGGCGACGCCGGAGCGTGAGACGAACAGCTGAACAGCCTGGCAGGGAACAATAAGTCTGTCGGGCGTGTTGTTCCGCAGGATTCGGCACACAAAGCCAGGCCCCGCAACACGCGTTCGCGGGGCCTTTCTTTTTGGCTGAGCAGTCGTGCAGTTCAGCTACTCACGCAGCGTGCTGAGCGGTGTAGGCGACGCTGGCTTTGATGCGCAGAGAAATGCGTGTGCCCAGGCCATGCTGCCCCTCGATCTGCAACTGCGCGTCAATGCCTTTGGCACGTTCGCGCATGCCAAGCAAGCCGAAATGGCCGGACTGCAGGGCCTGCTCGGCAATCGCCTCGGTGAGCCCGAAACCGTCATCGCTGATCGTGATCGTCAAGCATTGACGCGCGTAGTGGATGTCCACCGTCACATTCTCGGCAGCGGCATGCTTGGCGGCATTGAACAGCGCTTCACCGATGATGCAGAGGATTTCGTCGAAGATTTCCGGGCGCAGATGTCTGCTCAACCCCTGACTGGTCAGGCTGACCTGAGTGCTGGGCGACAAGGGTAGTCCTGCGATCAGTTTGCGGACTTCATGTTCGAGGTCACTGGCATCGATCCGGCGCAGCCCCTGCACACGATCCCGACCTTCGATCAGCACCGATTCTGCACGGTCCAGCGCCTGGCTCATGGCCATCTGGGTCTGTGGGTCGTTCTGCACGCGATTGGCAATCGACTGGAAGCGCAGAATCAGCCCCTGCACGCTCTGCAGCAAGGTGTCGTGCAATTCGCGGGCGATGCGCTCGCGCTCGCGATTGCGCGCGTAAGCCCGATCACGGGCCGCGGCGAGGATTTGCCGCACCCTCACCTGGTAGAGCCCGTACAACAGCAACAGCACCGCCACACTGGCGACGATCTTGAAGCCCAGGGATTGGGTCAGGGTCGCGGGGATTTTCAGCGTGACGCCGGCCGCCTGTTCGCTCCACAGGCCATCGTTATTGGAGGCGACGACCTCGAAACGATAGGTTCCGGGATGTAGATCGGTCAGCAGGGCATTGCGCCGGTTGTCCGGGGCACTCCATTCATCGCTGACGCCCAGGAGTCGATGCCGGAACTGGACCCGCCCCGGCACGGTCAGGCTCAGCGCGGTGAAGGCGAGGCGCACCGTGGTCGTGCCCGCCGGCAGTTCGATGTCTGACGCCG
The DNA here is from genome assembly GCF_039631295.1 of Uliginosibacterium sediminicola. Taxonomy (NCBI): domain Bacteria; kingdom Pseudomonadati; phylum Pseudomonadota; class Betaproteobacteria; order Rhodocyclales; family Zoogloeaceae; genus Uliginosibacterium; species Uliginosibacterium sediminicola. The sequence goes on from NZ_JBDIVE010000001.1 coordinate 673,979, forward strand.
GGTCATAGACCTGCCCGCCGACGGTGACCGAGCGCAGTAGGACTGGCGCTGGCAATGGGTTGGTCGCAAAAGCCTTGGCCGCCATGCTGAGGACGTTGCGCCGGGTCAGGAACCAGACCCGGCCATCGCCCCCAACCGCCACCTGCGGGCCAGCAGCCTTCTGCACAAAGCTGTTCATGCCATCGGCAAATCCGAAGACGCGATGCGGAATCGGAGCCTCCGGTTGCAACAGGCCTTTTGCAAGATCGCTGGATCGCAGCAGCACGATGCCTGCATCGCCGATGATCCAGGTATCGCCGTTGCGCGCCTGGGCCAGCCCATTGACCGAAGCCGCCCAGGGGTTGATCTCGCTGGACAACACGCTCGTCGCGGAGGCATCGGCCAGCGCAATCCCGCGGCTGCCGCTGACCAGCACGCCAGCATCGGTCGGTAGCAAACCTTCGATGCCGCCAGACCTGGCGCGGGTCGAATCGAGGGCACGGAACGGCAGCTCGCCGGCCGGCGGTCGCGCACGGAACACCACAATCGCGCGGCCATCACGATCCAGTGCCGCATTGGCGGGCAAAGAGGGGGATGGCGAGGGCTCGGGCCAGCGTTGCCAGGTGCCACCCTGCAGCCAATGCAGACCGTGCTGCAGGGCGGGCATCCAGAGTCTTCCGGAGGTGTCTTCGGCGCAGCCGAGCGCAGTGCCGGGCGGCTTGGGATAGCGCTGGACCTTGCCCGCTTCAACGCGCAAGACCTGCTTGCCAAGAAACAGCCAAACGCCATGTTCGCCCGCCATGCAAAGCGCTTCGGAAGGCGTGTCGAGCTTCATCACCGGCTTGGGCGTCTGGCCGGGCGCAATGAGATACAGCGCGCGATCGTCCGCGATATACACCATGCCATCGCGGGTCGCGGACATCTGGTAGCTGACCGGCGAGTTGGGCGGCAAGTCGGGATCCACCACCACACTGGCCGGCCGCAGCTGATCCAGCCCCAGTTCGGTACCGACCCAGACATTGCCTTCGCGGTCCTCGAACAGTGCGCGGGTCTGGTCGGAGCTCAGCCCGGCGGTCGCATCCAGCGACGCAACCCGGCGCTTGATCACCTCAGCCCTGGCAGGCGTATGGCCCGGCTCGCGGATTCTCAGCACGCCGTTGTTGCGCGTGGTGGTCCACAGGTCGCCCTGGCGATCAAACAGCAAGCGCGTGCCGCCGACAGGGTTGGGGTGGGCGAAGAAGGTGTCGGGACTCGCCGCGCGATCCAGGGTGCGCGTGCCGTCGGCGTCGGAGATCCAGATCTGCCCGAATGCATCTTCGGCAAGGCTGGCGCGCGGCGTAGTGACAAAGCGGGTGCTTGTGAAGTGGGTTTCGCCGGGCCGCAGATAGACCAAGGTATTCGACAGCACAACCCACAAAGTGCCATCACGGGCAATGTGCAAATCCCACACGGGTTGCGCAGGCAAACCGCTTTCGGTGCTGAACTCATGCCACACGCCGTCATGGAAGCGCGCCAGCGTGAGCTCGCTGCGCCCGCCGCGCGCCACCCAGATGCCACCTTCGACATCTTCTTCGATGTCATTCACTTCCCTCGATGGATGCGGCATTCCGGCATCAATCAGGCGTCCCTTGCGGAACACGGCCATGCCACGCCCCCGCGCCAGGCCGACCCACAGCTCGCCTGAGCGGGCTGCTTTCAGACTGGAGACGACCAGTTTTTCGCTGGCGCCGGTACTCAAGTGCACCGGCTCAAACTTCACACCATCGAAATTGACCAGGCCCTCGACACCACCGATCCAGAGAAAGCCGTCGCGAGTTTGCGTGATCGAATTGATGCGGCTGGGCGCGCCACGTTCGATGGACCAGGCTTCATGCTTGAACTCCACCAAGGCGACCGGCAGAGAGGCTGCCAGGGCTGCCGCCGACGGCATGCACAGGCCGATCAGCCAAGCAAGCAGGAAGCCGTTGCGCGTCATCAGGGCAGCGGGGAAGGCAATGCGGATGCGCAGGGAAAGAGAAGTCATTCAGATCGCACGGCTCGCTGCCTGGCAGCAAAGATTGCATGCCAGAAGCCGTGCACAGCAGGTGGCCAGCCGCCATCAGCCTGCCCACAGTCTTCTGGTTTGCGGATGCTCATCTAGTCACTAGGACTGGCACAGCGCCAGCGACAGCCATTCCGCCGACTGCGCCCAGTCTGCGTCGGCCGCAATGGCCTCGCGCAGGAAAGCCGCCTGGGTCGCCGTCCACGGCGGCGCTTCGGGCAGCGCGCAGCCCAGCGAATCAGGCCGGTGACGCGCAATGAACGCTTCGATGTCCATGTCTGTGGAGGGCAGGCCGAGCTGATCAAACAATTCGCTGATGCTGTGATGTCCGCGCTGCATGGTGCCACCTCGTCGATTAAGTACGTCCGCATTCAAACAGGAACCACGCCCGCTGCTCGGTTTCGTCGAGCCAGTTTTCCAGCAAGCTGGCACTCGCCACATCACCATGCTCATCGCATAACTCGTGAACGGCGCGCAACCAGTCAGCCAGGCGTTGGTTGTCATCGCACAACTCCGCCAACATGCCGCTCGGCTGCACCAGATCTGCATCATTGTCGGCCAGACGCTGTAGACGCGCAATGTGGCCAATCGAGTGCAGAGTGCTGCCGCCGAGCTTGCGTACCCGCTCGGCCAGCGCGTCGGTCATCGCCAGCAGCTGGCTGGATTGCTCGTCGAGCAGCGCGTGATAGCTGGGGAACAAGGGTCCCCACATGTGCCAATGGAAATTCTTGGTCTTCAGGTACAGCGCAAATACATCGGCCAGCACCTGGTTCAAGGCCGCGCTGAGGTCCTTGCGCGCTTCTGCGCCCAAGCTATTGGGGGTGACGAGTGGCGCCTGGCGGCGACGGCGGGTAACGACGAGATCCTTCATGATGAAACTCCTTTTTTGAGGGTTTAGAGGGAGATCAAATGACAAACCTTGGGCGGATTCGGCCCCTGATGCAGCTGCCAGACACGGCCCTGCAGCACAGCGCTGGCCTGGGAGACGCGCTGGTGCTGGCGCAGGTGCTCAGCCCATGAGCTGACCCAAAAGCATTCCACCAAGCGCTGCGGATTGGCGCTGTCCTCATACACGCCCCAGGCGCTGGCACCATCACTGCGCCGCTGGATCGACAGACTGTTGAGCACATCGACGAATGCCGCTCTGTCTGCCGGCAAAACCTGGTATTCCACCTGCACGAGTACCGGCCCACGCTGCAGCGCCAGTTCGCTGGCCCCTGGCGGCGCTGGCCAGTGCTGGCTGGCCGCCAGGCTGACCTCGCCGGAAGGGAGTGGCCAGCGACGCATCACCACAGCACTGAGCGCCAGTACCACCGCCGCCAGCAGCAAGGTGGCCGGCAGGCCTAGAGCCTGGGCAACCGCGCCCCAGCCCAGGCTACCTGCCGCCAGCGCGCCGTTGAACACGGTGAGATAAACCGACAGGCCGCGCCCGCGGACCCAGTCGGGCAAGATGCTTTGCGTCAGCGCGTTGAGCGTCGTCAGCGCGACGATCCAGGCCAGGCCGAGCACCAGCAGCATCAGCAATGCCAAACCTTGTGGCGGGCGCATTGCCAGGGTCGCCAGCACCGCAGCGCTGAGCAGCGCGGCCAGCAACATCAAGCCATCCGGCGCCAGGACGTGCCGCAGGCGTGGCAGTGCCAGCGCACCGAGAATCGCCCCCAGCCCCACCGCACCGAGCATCAAGCCGTAGAAGCCGGCGGAGCCCTGCAGCAGCTGCCGCGCCACCAGCGGCAGCAAGGCCCAGGCTGCGCTGGCGCTGGCAAAGAACACCGCCGCGCGCAGCAGGACGCGGTGCAGGGCCGTTTGCGCCAGCGTAAAGCGCAGTCCGGCCTGCAATGCGCCAATGAATTGCTCGGCCAGCGGATCGGGTGCCGTGGGCGACGGGCGCCACCACAGCAGCGCAGAAATCACCAAGGCATAGCTCAGCAAATCGACGCCATAGGTCACGGCTGCGCCAAAAGCAGCGAGCAGCGCGCCACCTGCGGCCGGGCCGATGGCACGCGAGATGTTGACGCCCAGCGAATTGAGCGCCACGGCGGCACGCAGTTGGCGCCCCGATACGAGGGTTGGCACGATAGACAGCCAGGCCGGGCCCATCAATGCCGCGCCCAGCCCACCGATGAAGGTCAGCGCGAGCAGACTTTCCAGGCGCAGGGAAGCGTTGGCCGACAGCAGCATCAGCATGGCGCTGACGGCGGCCAGCAGGATTTGCACCGCAATCAGGAAACGGCGGCGGTCCAGAATATCGGACAGCACCCCGGCGGGAATCGCGAAGAGAAAAACCGGCAAGGCGGCAGCGGCCTGCACAGCCGCTACCGCAGCGGGGTTGGCGCTCAGATCGGTGGCCATCCAGCTGCTCGCCACATCGCGCATGAAGCTGCCTGTGTTGCCCAGTACGGTGGCCACCCACAGCGTCGCGAAGACCCGCTCGCGCAAGGGCTCCAGCGCCCCGACCGGCGCTTCGGACGAGTCTGCGCGTGCCTGCGGCTCAGTCACGCCGGGCCTCGCGCAGATCGTACCAAGCCACCAGCACGAAGGCGCCGACCAGGCCCAGATGCTCAAAGAAGGCATTGGTGGCCATGAAGCGCGCATCACCAGCCATGCTCCAGAAAGGGTTGGCAATCACGCTGGCCGCCAGGGTGAACAGCGCGAGCGAGGCGGCGCCCAACCAGCGATACCAGCCTGTGAGGATCAGGCCGGACGCGCCCAACTCCAGCAACACGACGGCCAGCGCCAGCGGCGCTGCGAACGGCAGGCCGAAGTGCTGCATCTCCGCGATGGCGCCCTCGAAGTGGATCGCCTTGCTCAGCCCACCTTGCAGGTAGGCTGAGCACAAGGCCAACAGCGCAAGGAATGGCAGCGCTTTGTGCATGGGGCAGGATGAGGCTGGCTTGCTCATCACACGGCCCAGCAGGCGCAGCCGAGCGCCCCCCAGAAACTGCGCAGATCGGACACCGGCAGATCAGAGGCCCAGGCACTGGCATGGCGATGACCGTGCACATTGCAGGAGTTGGCGCAGGCGCAGGCTGCAGCGGCCTGGCGCACAGCAGTCTGCTGCGGACGCGCCTTGTCGCCCCACGCGGCATAGCCACCGTAGCGGCGCACCGGTGACCACTCCGGCATCGCCGGCGGTGGAACGCTGTCGTCAAGCGACGCGAACTCGCCCGCACCCCACACGACCTTGCCACCGACCATGGTCAGCAGCGCACTGGTCTGGGCGATGTCGTCCTCCGGGCAGCTGAAGAAGTCGCGGTCAGGCACCACCAGATCAGCCAGTTGCCCGACCTCGATACGGCCCTTCAAGCCTTCTTCATTGCTGAACCAGGTGACGTTCTCGGTCCACATCCGCAAGGCCGCATCACGGCTCAGGCAATTGCGCTGCGGTGTGATCCTCAGCCCGCCCACGGTCTTGCCGGTAATCAGCCAGGACAGCGACACCCAGGGGTTGTAGGAGGCGACGCGGGTGGCATCCGTGCCGGCGGAGGTACGGATGCCTTTTTCCAGCATCCGCGCCACCGGCGGCGTGGCCTCGGCTGCGCGGCTGCCGTAGCGCTCGACAAAGTACTCGCCCTGATACGCCATGCGATGCTGCACGGCAACGCCGCCGCCCAGGGCCGCGATGCGATCCATCGAGCGTTCGGAGATGGTTTCCGCATGATCGAAGAACCAGTTCAGGCCATCGATCGGGGTGTCGCGATGCACCTTCTCGAACACATCGAGCGCGCGGCTGATGGTCTCGTCGTAGGTGGCATGCATGCGCCAGGGCCATTTGTTCTGCGTCAGGATGCGCACCACTTCTTCCAGCTCGGGCTCCATGTCGGGCGACATGTCGGGCCGCGGCTGGCGGAAGTCTTCGAAGTCGGCGGCCGAGAAGACCAGCATCTCGCCCGCGCCGTTGTGGCGGAAATACTCGTCACCCTGCTTGTAGGAGACGCTTTTTGTCCACGCCAGGAAGTCGTCTTTCTCCTGCTTGGCCTTCTGGGTGAACAGGTTGTAGGCAATGCGCACCGTGAGCTGCCCGGCATCGGCCAGCTGCTGGATGACCTGATAATCCTCGGGGTAGTTCTGGAAGCCGCCGCCCGCGTCAATCGTGCCGGTCACCCCCAGCCGGTTCAGATCGCGCATGAAATGGCGGGTGCTGTTGATCTGGTATTCAATCGGCAGCTTGGGGCCTTTGGCCAATGTGGCATACAGAATGGCTGCGTTGGGCTTGGCCAGCAGCAGACCATTGGGGTTGCCGGCCTGGTCACGCACGATTTCGCCACCGGGAGGCGCGGGCGTGTCCTTGGTGTAGCCCACGGCGCGCAGCGCGGCGCCATTGAGCAGAGCACGGTCGTATAGATGCAAAATGAATACCGGCGTATCGGGCGCCACGGCGTTCAGTTCGTCGAGTGTCGGCAAGCGCTTCTCCGCGAACTGGTGTTCGCTGAAGCCGCCGACCACCCGCACCCACTGTGGCGCAGGCGTGATGGCAACCTGCGCCTTCAGCATCGCCATGGCGTCTGCCAGGCTGGTCACGCCGTCCCAGCGCAGCTCAAGGTTGAAATTCAGGCCGCCGCGGATGATGTGCATGTGGTTGTCGATCAGGCCGGGCAAGACACGGCGACCGTTCAGATCCACCTTGCGTGTGCTCGCTCCGGCCAGGGCCAGTACCTCCTCATCGCTGCCGACCGCGCTGAATCGGCCGTCGCTAATGGCGACTGCGCTGGCTTCAGGCTGTGCCCGATTGAGGGTGCTGAAGCGGCCGTGGAACAGAATCAGATCCGGCGTTGAACGGGCTTTATCCATGACGTGGGTCCTTTGCTGCTGAATTCTGCTCGGCGCAGCGTGGCAACTCGCCGAACATGTGTGGTTTGACTTGATCGTGCAACCAGGAGGTCTGCGTGGGTGCCCCCAGCCAGCGCTTGATCAGCGGGGGCAGTTGTTCGCCGGCCAGGATGCCCAGCAAGCCGACGAGGGCAATCACTGGGGGCGCAGGCGAACGCACATTGAGCAAGGCGTAGATGACGCCGACGAGCAGACCGACGGCCGCAGAAATAAGGTAGGTATTCATCGTCGGCGTCTCCTCATCAGCCTTCGTGCGCGCCGAACATGGTCTTGGCGTATTGCACGCCAATGCCATATGCGCCGCCGACCTTCTTGGCGATGCCGGTGGTCAGCTCATAGGTCTCACCACGGGCCCAGTCGCGTTGCAGTTCGAGCAGGTATTGCAGCGAGGTCAGGGGTTGTGCACCGGCCTGTACCATGCGCTCGACAGCACGCTCGTGGGCTTCGCTGGACACGTCGCCGCAGGCGTCCGTGATGACGTAGACCTCGAAGCCCTGGTCCAGCGCCGACAGCGCCGGGCCGACGATGCAGACACTGGTCCACAGACCGGCCAGTACGATGCGCTTCTTGCCGATGCGATTGACTTCGGCGATCACGGCAGCGTCTTCCCAGGTGTTCATGCTCGTGCGATCGAGCAGCGCCTGACCGGGGAAAGGCGCGGTCACTTCATCGAACATCGGGCCGGAAAAGCTCTTTTCTGCCACCGTGGTCAGAATGGTCGACACCTTGAAACCCGCGGCGGCCTGCGACACCAGGGAAGCGTTGTTGCGCAGCTCGATGGCGGGAATCGAATGCGTCGCGAAAGCCATCTGCGACTGGAAGTCGATCATGATCAACAGGTGATCGGTGGGGTTCAGCAATTGGGCGCCGGGGACGGCTTTGGCGGTTGGGGTGCTCATGGATTTCTCCTTGTAGTGATGGGATGGAACAACAGTTAAATAAGTCCTAAGGCGCGGGCCACACCTGCGCCATACGCAGGGTCCGCTTTGCAGCACAGGTCGACATGACGCTGCTGTACTTCACGACTGACGCCGGACATGGCACGCGCCGTGTTGTCGAACAGTCGCTGTCGCTCGTCACCGCGCATCAGCCGGAACAGGGCGGCGACCTGGCTGAAGCAATCGTCGTCATCGCGGTGGTCATGGGCGCGCGCCTCGCCCTGCAGCGGCAAGGGCGGTTCAACGGCGTCGGCGCTGCTGGGCCACTCCCCCTCGCCGTTGGGCACATAGCTCACCAGTCGGCCCTGGTTGCCGTCGACCCGCATGGCGCCATCGCGATGGAATATGTGGAAGGGGCAACGCGGCGCATTGACGGGAATCTGATGATGGTTGACGCCCAGGCGATAACGCTGCGCATCGCCGTAGCTGAACAGGCGCGCCTGCAGCATCTTGTCGGGCGACAGACCGATTCCCGGCACCACGTTGGCAGGCGAAAAGGCGGCCTGCTCCACTTCGGCGAAGTAGTTCTCGGGATTGCGGTTCAGCTCCAGCACACCGACTTCGTGCAGCGGATACTCCGCATGCGGCCACACCTTGGTCAGGTCGAAGGGGTTGAAGGCGCAGGACTGCGCCTGTGCCTCGTCCATCAGCTGAACGCAAAGCCGCCAGCGCGGGTATTCGCCGCGCTCGATGGCGTCGAACAAGTCGCGCTGCGCGCTCTCGCGGTCCTTCGCCACGATGGCTTCGGCCTGGGCGTCGGACAGCCAGCGCACGCCTTGCTCGCTGCGCAGGGTGAATTTCACCCAGGTGCGCTGGCCCGCAGCATTGATCAGGCTGAAGGTGTGACTGCCATAGCCATGCATGTGACGATAGCCATCCGGCAGCCCGCGGTCGCCCATCAGGATGGTCACCTGGTGCAATGCTTCCGGCATCAGACTCCAGAAATCCCAGGTCGTCTGGGCATTGCGCAGATTGCTGCGTGGGTCGCGCTTGACCGCGTGATTGAGGTCAGGAAAGCGCAAGGGGTCACGCATGAAGAACACCGGCGTGTTATTGCCCACCAGATCCCAGTTGCCCTCGGGCGTGTAGAACTTGATGGCAAAGCCACGGATGTCCCGTTCCGCATCGGCCGCACCGCGCTCGCCAGCCACGGTGGAGAAGCGCACGAAGACCTCCGTGCGCTGGCCGATTTGCGCGAACACCTTGGCCTTGCTGTAGGGACTGATGTCCTGGGTGACGGTGAAGTGCCCCCAGGCACCGGAACCCTTGGCATGCATGCGGCGCTCGGGGATCACCTCGCGGTCAAAGTGAGCCAGCTTCTCCAGCAGCCAGATGTCCTGAAGAAGCGCCGGACCGCGCGGCCCAGCCGTCTGGATGTTGAGGTTGTCAGCCACCGGCGCACCGCTGGCGTGGGTCAGGCGCTTCTTCATGCTGCTTACCCCTTGATGAAGGCCAGCAGGTCGGCGTTGAGCACGTCGGCGTTGACCGTCAGCATGCCGTGCGAGTAGCCCTTGTAGACCTTCAGCGTGCCCTTCTTGAGCAGCTTGACGGCCTTGAGCGCGGAGTTGGCAATCGGCACGATCTGGTCGTCGTCACCGTGCATCACCAGGGTGGGCACGTTGATGGCCTTGAGGTCCTCGGTCTGGTCGGTTTCCGAGAAGGCCTTGATGCCGTCGTAGTGGGCCTTGGCGCTGCCCATCATGCCCTGGCGCCACCAGTTGTTGATCACGCCCGGCAGGGGCGTCACACCCGGCCGGTTGAAGCCGAAGAAGGGGCCGGCGGGCACGTCCAGGAACATCTGCGCGCGATTTTCGGCCACCCCCTTGCGGAAGCCGTCGAAGACTTCGATGGGCAGATGGTCGGGATACGCCGCAGTCTTGGCCATGATGGGTGGCACCGCAGCCACCAGCACTGCCTTGGCCACGCGACCGGCGGGCTGGCCGTGCTTGGCGACATAACGCGCCACTTCGCCGCCGCCGGTGGAGTGGCCGATGTGCACGGCGTTCTTCAGATTCAGGTGCTCGACGACGGCAAAGGCATCGGCGGCGTAGTGGTCCATGTCATGACCATCGCTGACCTGGGCCGAACGGCCGTGGCCGCGGCGGTCGTGGGCGACGACGCGGAAACCGCGCTGCACGAAGAACAGCATCTGCGCATCCCAGTCATCGCTGGACAGCGGCCAGCCGTGGTGAAACACGATGGGCTGGGCGTCCTTGGGGCCCCAGTCCTTGTAGAAGATCGTCGTACCGTCCTTGGTGGTAATGGTGCTCATATGCATTCCTTCGTGTGACACAGCGTTGGAGGGAGTTGCAGCCTGCGCTTCGCCGAGGGTCGTCAGTGAAGCGCCTAGAGGCAGGATCAGCGAGGCGCCGATCCCGGTTCCGAGCGCGAGCAGCCGCCTGCGATCGGGGTCGGTGATATCGGTGGAGTCGGAGTTCATGGCGGGGCGATGGGCTGGTGATTGGTGAGCCAATCTTAGGTAGCCACCCCCTGGGCGGACAGCCACCTTAGGGTAGATTTGCATCTGTCTTTTGGGGTAGATGGGGGTAGATGACGCGCGCAAGCGAGCGGGCGAAATGCCAATGGGCATCGCACCGGTGCTTTATCTAGCGGTGCTTTCAAAGCAGGAGAATGAAGCGCAGAGCAGGACGCTCTGGCTGAACCCTCAGAGCTGGATCAGGCCCCGTTGCAGGGCGATGATGACGGCATGGGTACGGTCTCGCGCACTCAGCTTGGCGAGGGTGCTCTTCAAGCGTGCCTTGATGGTGTCCTCCGACACCGACAGCATGGCACCGGCCTCGCGGTTGGAATAGCCCTGGGCGATCAGGCGCAGCACATCGACCTCGCGCTCGCTCAGCATCTCGTCGCCGGAGTGGTGCGCCAGAGCGACGGCCACTTCCGCAGGCACCCAGCGCCCCCCTGCATGCACGCTGCGCACGGCATCCAGCAGTGATCCCCGCAGGCTGCTCTTGACCAGATAGCCTGCCGCGCCGGATTTGAGCGCACGCCACGCTTGTACATCGCCCTGGTAGGTCGTCAGCACCAGAATGCGCGCATCGCGCGAAGTCTTGCGGATCGCCTGGATGGCCTCGATCCCGTCCATGCCGGGCATTTGCAGGTCCATCAAGGTGACATCGGGCTGCAGCGCGCGAAAGCGCTCCACGGCCTCGACGCCATTCGCGGCCTCACCGACCACCACGATGTCGGTTTGGCTCTGCAGCACCGCCGCCACCCCTTCGCGCATGAGCGGGTGGTCATCGACAATGAGCAGGCGGATGGCGGAATGATTAGGAAGCATGACCTTGGAGCAATGAATGAATAGCGCGCGGCTATGAGCCTGCGCTGAACGCGTTGATACTAACTGATGAAGCAGACAATGTTGCAATATGCCGGCATAGCGCCTGAGGCGCGAGCGGAACGCGCAGCGCGGCCGCACTCAGTCGCACGGCCTTCTGCTCGCCGGATCTGCACGAGGCGTGCCGCAGCAGTCAGCACAGAGGCATACATGTCACATTTACTTGGAGTGGGTCTTCATTGAAGCCGTACGATAAACCGGAGCACACGCCTCCCCTTGCCGACACCGCTGACACGCTGAAGCATGAGCTGGCACGCTGCCGCAGCGAGTTGGCGCAGGCCCGCGCCCAGGCCAAAGCCATGGCCGATGTGTTCATGCACTTGGCGGATGCCACCTTCATCGTCGAACGCGACGCCACCATCATCGACGCCAATCCTGCCGCCTGCGCCCTGCTCGGCTACAGCCGTGAAGCGCTGCTGCACATGTATCCGTGGGACTTCGTGATCAGCGCCTCACGTGAAGAGATCCTCACGCTGACGCAAGGCCTGCAGCCCGGCGAGGTCGCCACGGTGCAGCGCGTCTATCGGCGGCATGACCAGGAGCAACTGCTGATAGATCTGCGCCTGATCCGCTGCAATCTCGGCGGACGCGACCTGATCATGGTCTCATGTCGCGATGTCACCGCACGCGAGCGGGCATCCGAAGCCCTGAGCCGCAGCGAAAACCACCAGCGCCAACTGCTCGACTCGATTCCCGGCCTGGTCTGGAGTGCCAAGGCGACAGGCGAAGTGGAGTACCACAACAATCGCTGGACCGATTACACCGGCCTCACGGTCGAGCAGGCCAATGGCTGGGGCTGGCAGTCTGCGATCTATCCTGACGATCTGCCCAAACTCGTCAGCCAATGGCAAACACTACTGGCCACCGGCTCGGCTGGCGAGGGTGAAGCCCGTCTGCGCCGCCATGACGGCGTATATCGCTGGTACCTGTTCCGTGGTGTGCCGGTGCGCGACGATGCCGGCAAGCTGATCGGCTGGTTCGGCATGAACACCGACATCGAAGACCGCAAATGGGCGGAATCATTGCTTGCCGCCGAGAAGCGCGTACTGGAGATGATTGCGCAAGGCATGGCCTTATCCGATGTATTTGCGGCGATATGCCTGGCCGCCGATGAGATGTCTGCGGACACTTGCTCCCTCATTCTGGATTTCGAGGCCGGCAGCCGCTCAGCACGCAGTGCCATTGCACCGGGTTTCGGTCTCACGTCAGAAAGCGTGCCGCCACCGACCCACTGGCTGCCGCCGGATGCCCTGCTGCAGCACATATGTGACAGCAAGCTCCCGGTGGTCGTCGGCAAGCTGGCCCAAGCAGATCTGCAGGCTGATCAAGTCTGGCGCGAGCGCCTGCTGCAAAGCGGCTTTCAGGCATGCTGGCTGTCGCCGATACTGTCTTCCGTGGGCACGGCCCTGGGCGCCTTTGTCATGTATTCGCGCCTGGCGGGCGAGCCAGGATTGCAGCACGGCAAGATGATTGAGCAGATCACTCATCTGGCCGCCATCGCCATCGAGCGCCGATGCGCGGCCGAAGCACTGCGTGCCGCCGGACAGCTGGCACGCGGTCAGGTCGAAGCCCTGACGCACACGGTGGACGCGCTGGCCATTGAGTCCGAGCCCGAAAGAATCGCCGAGCATGTGCTGCGCACCATCACCAGCCAGCTGGGCGCCTTGGGCTGCAGCCTGTGGCGGCGTGAGGAAGACAGCGGCCTGGTGGCCTTTGCCTTCGCTTTCGAGCACGGTCGCATCGTGATGCCCAGCGACCCCAAGGTAGGCCCGGTCAGCCCGGCCCTGCGCATTGAGGATGTCTGGCCCTGGCCCGAGGTGTTTCGCACCGGCAAGCCCTATCTGCTCGAAGACATTCGCGAGGACCTGAGATTCCCCTGGCGCGACCATGTCCTGGCCTTGGGAGTGATCTCCATTCTGATCGTGCCGATGTTGGTGGCTGGCGAGGTGGAAGGCGTCATTGGCATCCGCTTCTCGGCCAGACGCACGTTCAGTACGGACGAAACGGATTTGGCCCAGGCGCTGGCCAATCTCGCCATGCTGGCCCTGCAACTGACCCGCTTGTCCGTGCAAAACCGCAGTGCGGCCGTGCTGGCCGAGCGTAACCGCATGGCACGCGACATCCACGATACCCTGGCCCAGGGCTTCACCGGCGTCATCGTGCAACTCGAAGCAGCCGCCGATGCCAGCGCAAAGGCGCTCAACGACGAAGCCAAGGCCCACATGCTGAGAGCCGCCGAACTGGCCCGCGACAGCCTGAAAGAAGCCCGCCGATCCGTGCAGGCGCTGCGCCCACAAGCACTGCAAGACAAGACCCTGTGCGAGGCGCTGGGCAGTCTGGTGCATACGATGACGCAGGGCACCGCGCTCAAAGCCGTGTTTTCTGTCGAAGGCAAGCTCGCCAGCCTGCCTGCCGAATGGGAAGAGAATCTCCTGCGCATCGGCCAGGAAGTACTCACCAATACCTTACGCCACGCTCAGGCGCAGCAGTTCAGCGTGCAGCTTGCCTTTGCGCCGTCCGCGCTCAAACTGACGCTGCAGGACGACGGCAAGGGCTTCGACGCCCGCAGCAAACACGATGGTTTTGGCTTGCTGGGCATCCGCGAGCGCGTGACCGGCATGGGTGGTCAGGTGAGCATCCACAGCCAAGCAGGCGCCGGCACCACGATCCATGTCACCCTGCCTTATCTGGCAGCTGAACACTCCGCAGAACGGACACCGCAATGAATTCATCTGAAATGCCCGCCACCCGCCCAGCAGCGCAGCCGGAATTGATGCACGCCGCGCCAGGCGAGGCAAAGGCGAAAATCCGCGTCCTCATCGCCGATGATCATGTGACCGTGCGCGAGGGCCTGGTCGCGATGATCGGTCGCCAGCCGGATATGGAAGTCGTTGCCGAAGCGGCCGACGGGCGCGCGGCGGTCAGCGCGTGGTTGGCGCATCAGCCCGATGTCTGCTTGCTCGATCTGCGCATGCCGATCCTCGATGGCGTCGCCACCATCGGCGAAATCCGCCAGCTCGCCCCGGCGGCACGCATCATCGTGCTCACCACCTTCGATACCGACAGCGATATCGCCAACGCCATCAAGGCCGGTGCACGTGGCTATCTGCTGAAGGACTCGCAGCGCGAAGAGCTGCTCGACTGCATCCGCAGGGTCAATGGCGGCGAGACCTGCATTCCGCCCGCGCTGGTCGCCAAGCTTGCCGCCGGCATCAGCAACGAGGCACTGACGGGCCGCGAGCTGGACGTGCTGAGCCTGCTCGCGCGCGGCAAGAGCAACAAGGAGATCGGCGCCAACCTCTACATCAGCGAGACCACCGTCAAATCTCATCTGCGCAGCATTTTCACCAAGCTCAATGTACTGAGCCGCACCGAAGCCATCACCGTGGCCAGCCGCCGTGGCCTGGTCAAAATCTAGCTGAAGCGGCTGCCCGCCTCCTCCAAAAGGAGGAGGCCGCGCTCCACCCTTGGTAGCGCGCAAAATCTGGTCGGCTGACTCATGGAAGGGATTGCTGCGAAGCGGCATGCTTGCGCCCATCCACTTTCGATGGAAGAGCAAACATGAGCCTCAGTTCGACTGATAAAGGCCTGTTGACGCCGGAGAACTGCGCCCTCGTCCTCATCGATTTCCAGCACACGCTGCTGGCCTGCATGGGCGATGCCGAGCGCGAGGCATTGCTTGTCAATGTGCTGACCATCGCCAAGGCTGCACGCATCTTCAAGCTGCCGGTCATTCTCAGCGCGCTGGACTCGGGAGAGTTCAGCGGCCAGCTGATCCCCGAGCTGCGCGAGCTGTTCCCGCACCAGCCGGTCATCCGGCGCAGCAGCATGAACGCCTGGGATTGCCCGGAATTCGTAACCGCCGTGCGCAAGACCGGGCTCAGAAATGTCATTGCCGCAGCCGCCTGGAGCGAGAGCAGCCTGGTCTTTCCGGCGCTGCAGATGATGGAAGAGGGTTACTACCTCTACCTCGCCGAAGACGCCTCATTTGGCATCCGCCCTGCCTCGCATGCAATCGCCATCCGGCGCATGGCACAAGCGGGCGCTGTTTCACTGTCTGCCGTGCAGGTGCTGCTTGAGCTGCAGCGCGACTGGGCACGCAGCGAGCAAGCCGCGCAAGTCATCGATGTGATGCGCGCACACAGCAGAATTTTCACCCAACACGACAGCACTTCCCCACTGCAAAAAGCAAATCCGTCGCGGCAAACAGAATCTGTTTGAGCGTGATGAAACGGATCGAAAGACTCTGGAGAACCCCCATGCAAAACCATCAACGCATCCGCATTCTGATTCAATATCACGACCCGCTGGTCGCCGCCGGGCTCAGCACCATTTTGCGCGAGCACGCCGATTTCGAACTTGTGGCAGAGACCGACCAGAGCAGCACCGCGCCCGACGTGCTGATCACCGGCTATGAGCACGGCCTTGCATGCATCACCGGCACTGCCAGCAGCGCCCTTCAAGTGAAGCCTTCTGGCGTGCTGATCCTGACGCGGCGCGATAGCGAATGGGAGATCAGGCACGCGCTCGAATGCGGCGCATGCGGCTACCTGACCCTGGGCTGTGCGCTGGACGAATTGGTCAGCGCAGTGCGCAGCCTGCATCGTGGCATACCGCATCTTGGCCAGATCGCCGCCCGCAAGATGGCCGACAGCATCGCCTGCGAACCGCTGACCGCACGGGAAATGGATGTACTGCGCTTGCTGGTGGAAGGCCATGCCAACAAAACAATTGCCAAGCACCTGGGCATCGCCGCAGGCACCGTCAAAGTCCACATGAAAAGCCTGTTCCACAAACTGGAAGCAACAAGCCGCACAGAAGTGGCCGCCGTCGCCGAACGGCGCGGCCTGCTGAGCCTGCCGCCCAGCCTTCCCGAACGCAGCGCTTTTCATCCCCAGTCTGCGCGGCGATACGCAGCCCCGGCAGCTTTCGAAACCTGCCAGATCTGAGCAGACGCCAAGGCCCATTCACCGCGCAAAAGCGCAGCCCCCTGTGCCCCGCGGAGCCAAGCACCACCGCCGCCCACCGCTTTGTGCTTGCGGACTTTGCCAACCCGCCTGAGAAAAGCCCCCACGCGTCGAATGACGCGCCGATATGCAACGTATCACCCGCAGACATGCAATCTGCACTGCACGCACAATCTCGGCGTTACCTTTTGCGCGCAAGGATGTCAGGCGACTAGAATGGTCGCTACCCGCAGGTCAAATCCTTGCCCGTCTGTCCGCACGATTGATGGGCTTATACAAGCAGACTGCCGACTTGCGTTGATAAATCAAAGTCTTGGGCGGATTTGGTCTGTCCGCACGATTAACCGTAGATGGACCTAGGGGTCCGTCTACTAACAGTTAGGCTTATTACAAGGAGGATGCATGCTCAACATTTTTACCGCTGAGTTTATACTCAGATTTATGCCAAATGGAGGCAAAGCCATTCTATTTAGAACCGCATTTATTGCAACCTATTTGTATTTAATAGCCATAGCAATAAGATCGCTAACCGGCGAGAATGCAACACTTTCTTTTTCTTTTGTAAATCTTCGCGCCGAGGTGCATGACACCATTCCTTGGGCTGGAACGATATTTGGCGCAGTCTATGTATCGCTGTACACCCGTTTTTCATCACAATGGTCGTATTTGGCGGGCCTCTATAATCAACAAATGGAGGTCGCCTCATCGACGCCTTCATCTGATTTTGATGAAGAAAATTTTGCCAACTGGCAAGCCGCCTTCATTGAAGATGCAGTTTGCATGCACTTGGCGACAAAGCGCGGATTCAGCAATGCGGTCAAACTAATGCTTGAAGATCAAAAAATCAAATCCATCCTTGAAGAGGATGGTCAGCTTGGAAAATCAGGCGTTAAGAAACTGGAGAATGCATTGAAAAAAATCAAAAACCAAAGCCCATGCGCATCACCTGAAAAAAAATAGCCTAACAATTCCGTCGAGAGGGACAGCCCAAAGCTGCGCTTTGGGTTCCCTCCGCCGCTTTGCGGCTCCAGTTGCCCCTCACGTCATTCGTTCGGCGTCTTACTTCTCACATTGACAAAATGTAGCCTATTGACTACATTTAATCCATGCTACAAGTCCGCAAAACCGATGTCTACGCAGCGTGGATTGATGGTCTTCGTGACATCCAGGGTCGTGCGCGTATCTTGGTCAGGATCGAGCGGCTTGCGGCCGGAAACCCCGGCGACATGAAATCTGTTGGCGAGGGTGTCTCGGAGTTACGCATCGACTTTGGCCCCGGCTACCGGGTGTACTTCACCAAACGTGGTCAGGAGCTTGTGATTCTCTTGGCCGGTGGCGATAAATCGACACAAGCCACAGACATCAAAACGGCTTTGCGCCTGGCGCGAGGTCTGAAAACTGGGCTGAAGGAATGAAAATGGCTAAAACAGCAACGAGCCGTTACGACGTCGCAGAGCATCTTCGCACCCCCGAAGAAATGGCTGCCTACCTTGAAGCGAGCATGGAAGAAGCAAACGGCGATGCAAGTTTCATTGCCAAGGCGCTGGGTGACATTGCACGCGCTAAAGGCATGTCTCAGGTTGCACGCGATGCCGGGCTATCGCGAGAAAGCCTTTACAAAGCACTCTCGGGCGATCGCGCGCCTGGCTTCGATACCATCCTGAAAGTCATGGGCGCCCTTGGATTGAAGCTGCATGCAGAAGCAGTCAATCGTTAAGCGGACGCTAAACACTACGATCCTGGGGATAGTCGCAGGCTGCGCTTGCGCCCCCCTTCGTTAGGCGCAACAGTAATGCAACGCGTGCTCATTACCGGGAATGCAGGGGCGGGGAAAACAACCGTCGCCAAGCAACTGGCTGCCCTTCTTCAACTGCCTTACTGGGGCCTCGATTGCGTAGTTTGGCAGCCGGGCTGGGTTAAGACGCCAAGAAATGAACGCACAGAAAAAGAAAAAGCTATCGCCGACAATACCGTTTGGGTTGTTGATGGTGTATCTGATGTTGTTCTCGCCGCTGCAGACGTGGTGGTGTTTCTAGACTACCCAAGACATACATGTTTTTGGCGTGTCCTGTGGCGTAACCTGCCGTATCTTTTCAGTTCACGCCCCGGCTTGCCCTCGCACTGTCCGGAGCTATTCATCATTCCAGCGCTAATAAAAATAATCTGGCGATTCCCGAAATTTGTAAGGCCAAATATTCTTCAAGCACGTTTGGACACCACAAAGCGGTTCGTCCACATTCGTGAAAATGAAGATCTAAACCAGTTCTTGAAGGAAGTCTCTGCAGCCGCGCCTGATAATTCAACCCAGGGCATCTCCAGCAAGCTGGCTTCCCCTGATCTCAAATGTTAGACGACAATGCTCCATCATAAAAATTGAGAGTCAATGCGGCTATGGAAGAACAACTCAAACACTATGCAAACAAGCTGGCCTATGAGATTGACTCATGGGATCTCAAGGTGGCTCTGGAGCGTCGCGATAATTTCACCGTGATCGATGCGCGCTCTCCAGAGGCGTATGCGGCAGAACACATTCCAGGCGCCATCAATATTCCCCATCGAAAGATGGATGCGGCAACTACCGCAAACATCGAAAAATCGTCGACTGTCGTTACTTATTGCGACGGCATTGGTTGCAATGCGTCAACGAAAGGGGCACTGAACATGACGAAGCTTGGCTTCAAGGTCAAGGAGTTGATGGGTGGGCTGGACTGGTGGAAACGTGATGGTCATCCAACATCAGGCGCTTTGTCTGCCACCCCACGTGAGGTCTCTTGTGGTTGCGAATGAAACAGCCGTCTAATTCCACGCTAGAGCGCTGCGCCCGCTGCAGGCTATCCACAAACTGGAGCATCGATTGAAGCCAAGCACCCATATCATGTTTGCAATCGCCGCTGTCCTCGTTACTTCCATCCTGCTTGCTATCACGGGTCTGATTGTGAAGTTCGGGATGCCTATGCTGTTCAAACTCTCCAGCTCGCAAGTGCTGTTTCTCGCATCTGCGTCGCTCTTCGTATCAAGCTTACGCCTGCTTTTTGTCGGTAACAGACGTCGGCGCCGCAATAAATCGGGCGAGCTCTAGAGGAAAGTGCAACACCTTGAACTTGGTTAGGTGTTGGGATGGGAAAAATCTACAGTCACATACATCAAGCCTTGGGATGCAAAGACACGCGGGGGATGCGGGCCATGCAGACGACGGCGATGAGTGCGAGGACGGCGGCGAGTAGCAGGCCGACATCGATGGCTTGACCCAGGGCGTCGCGCACCTGCGTCATCAGCAGCACGCCGTCGTGACCTGCAGCGCTCAGGCGTTTGATCTGCTCGACCTGAGCCTGGCTGTTCAAGAGGATGCGCGGATCAGCGAAGGGCGCCAGCAAGTCAGCTGCGCCGCTGCGCGCAAAGGCTGCGCTGACGCCAAGGTGGTAGAGCGCCATCACCAGTGAGCCGGCCAGCGCCGTGCCAAGCATGCCACCGACCAGACGCAGCGATTGCAGCAAGGCTGTCGCAATCCCCAGATGCTGGCGATCCGCGAGGCATTGCGTGAACAGCGTGAGGTTCATGAGGATGAAGCCCAGCCCCGTGCCGGCGCCAAAGCTCAGACAGAGCAATGTGGAGAAAGATGCGCTGCGGCCGATTGCCGCCAGACACGCGCAGCTGATCATCAGCACGACAAAACCCAGTAGCGGCACGCGATTGGGATTGCCGACGCGCGTAATGATGCGGCCATTGACGATGGCGCCCAGCGTGATGCACAGCGCCAGCGGCGTGATCAGCAAGCCGGCCTGCTTGGGCGACAAGCCATAAGCGCCCTGGAACAGCAGCGGCAGGTAGAACAGCAGCACGAACATGATCGCCCCCGCCAACACCGACAGCAGGAACAGGGAACGCATGCTTTTGTCCTGAAACAGCTCGCTTGGCAGCAGCGGGTCGGCACAGCGCCGCTCCCACCAGCACAGGGCGACGAAGGCCAGTACGGCGATGATCGCGCAGCTGGCCGCGAGCATCACCACGCCGCCACGCGAAAGCAATTGCACGAACAATTGCAGGCCGCCCAGCGACAGCGCAATCAACAAGGCACCCAGCCAGTCGATGCGGCGCTTGGCGGCCGAGGGATGTGGCGGAAAGTACGGCAGATGGCGCCAGATGAAGTACAGCGCCAGTGCACCCAGCGGCAGGTTGAGGTAGAACACCGAACGCCAGCCATAGCTTTGCGTCAGCCAGCCGCCGAGGGTCGGGCCGATGGCGTTGACGGCGCTGAACAGCATGCTCAGCAGCATCTGCCAGCGCAGGCGGCGCTCGGTTTCGGGGAACAGCTCGGGCACGCAGGCGAAGGCGGTGCCGATCAGGATGCCGCCGCCAATGCCTTGCAAGATGCGCGCCGCCAGCAGCCAGGCCATCGAGGGCGCGAAGGCGCACAACAAGGACGAGAGACTGAAGATCAGCACCGCCGCAAACACAAAGTATTTGCGGCCGAAGTAATCACCGAGGCGTCCGAAGATCGGGATGCAGATCACCGAGGCGAGCAGGTAGCCAGTGGCAATCCAAGCGTACAGCGAAAAGCCGCCCAGATCGGCCACGATGCTGGGCAGCACATTGCCGATGATGGTCTGGTCGAGGCCCGAGAGCATCAGGCCAAGTGCCACGCCCAGCAAAGCCAGCAGGGATTGCCGGAAGCCTGCGACCTTCATCTGCGCTTCCGGCAGCGGCACGCCCGCACGACTCATTGCAGCGCGGCGGCGGCGCGTGCGATACGTTTGCAGCCTTCGTCCAGGTTTTCCAGCGAAGTCGCAATCGACAAGCGGAAGTACGGCGACAAGCCATACGCCACGCCCGCCACCACGGCGACGCCTTCGCTTTCGAGCAGGTACATCACCACATCACCATCGTTGGCCAGTTGCTGGCCTTGCGGCGTGGTCTTGCCGATCCAGCCACTGCAATTGATGTAGAGGTAGAAGGCGCCGTCGGGCGCCACGCAGCTCAGGCCGGGAATGGCATTGATGCCGGCCAGCATGTGATCGCGGCGCTGACGATAGATCTCAACGCTGCTGGCAACGAAGCTCTGGTCGCCGTTCATGGCCGCCGCTGCGGCAGCCTGGCTCACCGAGCAGCAGTTGCCCGAGGATTGCGACAGCAGGGTGTCGATGGCGCGGATCAAATCCGTCGGGCCGGCCGCATAGCCGATGCGCCAGCCGGTCATGGCATAAGTTTTGGAGACACCGTTGATGACCAGGGTGCGCTCACGCAGCGCCGGCTCGGCTTCGAGCAGGTGCGGCGTGCGTTCGCCGTCGTAGCGGATGTGCTCGTAGATGTCGTCGGACATGATCATCACCTGCGGGTGCTGCAGCAGCACCTTGGCCAGCGCCTGGTATTCCTCCAGCGTATAGGCGGCGCCGGTCGGATTGCTCGGCGAGTTGATGATCAGCCAGCGCGTGCGCGGCGTGATCGCCGCTGCCAGTTGTTCGGGCAGCAGCTTGAAGCCGCTCGATTCCGGGCAGGCGATGGTGATCGGCGTGCCTTCGCAGGCGATCACCATGTCCGGATACGACACCCAGTACGGCGCCGGAATGATGACCTCATCGCCGGGCTCCAGCGTCACCGCCAGTGCGTTGTAGATGGCGCTCTTGGCGCCGCTGGTGGCGATGATTTCGTTGAGCGCGTAGCTGAGCTTGTTCTCGCGCAGCAGCTTGTCGGCAATCGCCTGGCGCAGTTCCACCGTGCCGGCCATCAGCGTGTAGCGCGTGGCACCGCGGGTAATCGCCGCTGCAGCGGCCTCGCAGATATGAACCGGCGTATCGAAGTCGGGCTCGCCAACGACCAGATTCACAATCGAACGGCCCTCGCGGCGCAGGCTGTTGGCGCGGTCGGCGGCCGAGGTGCTGGGGGAGGGTTTGATGCGCTGAACGCGCGAAGCAATGCGGGACGAAGTCACGGTGGAGACCTTGTTTGGGCGATCAAGTGAGCCGCCAGCTTATGGCTCGCACAGTCTTGGTGCCAAGACGAGTTCTTGCTGTATCGATACGAAAGGCTTATGGCTCGCGGTGTTCCGGCGTGTTTGGTGCCTCGCTGCGGGGCCGGTGCGCTTCTTGCTGAATGAGCATGTCGAGTTTGATGCACCCGCGAGCGTCCGCCATGAATCTCAAGCGTCTGAAGTACTTCGTGAAGATCGTTGATATCGGTAGCCTGACCCAGGCGGCCGATGTCCTGTTCATCGCCCAGCCGGCACTCAGCCAGCAACTGGCAACCCTCGAAGGGGAGGTGCGCCAGCAGCTCCTGGTGCGCACCCAGCGCGGCGTCACGCCGACCGAAGCGGGCAAGGTGCTGTACCGCCACGCGCAGCTGATCCTGCGCCAGTGCGAGCAGGCCAAGCTGGACATGGAAGCGAGCAGTCGCGGCATCTCCGGCCAGGTCTCGGTCGGTCTGGCGCCGGGTACTGCGGCGGCGACGCTGTCCTTGCCGCTGCTGCGCAAGGTGCGTGCGCGGCATCCGGGCATCCTGCTGTATCTCAATGAAAACTATGGCACCACGCTGTCCGAGCTGATCATGAACGGCCGCATGGATCTGGCCGTGCTGTATGGCGACAAGTCGGTGCACGGTCTCACGTTCATGCCGCTGCTCAAGGAAGAGCTTTATCTGGTCGGCCCGGCGAGCATGCGGCGCCTGCCCGAGAACGTGCGCCTGGCCGAGCTGGCCGAGCTGGAACTCTACCTGCCGCGCCCCTACAACGTCGTGCGCAAGCTGGTGAACGAGAGCTTCATGCGCGCCGGGCTCAATGCGCCGCGCGTGGTGGCCGAGATCGAATCGGCCGTCACCCTGCACGCGCTGATTGCCGAGGGCGTGGGCACCACCATCCTGCCGGCGTCGATGGCGCATGAGATGGTCAGCTCCTGCAAAGCCTGGTGCAGCCGCATTGTCGACCCGGTCATCGAGGCGCCGCTGGCCTTGTGCCAGTCCGACCATCTGCCGCTCTCCGAGCCGGCGCAGGCGGTCAAGGACATCCTGCTTGAGCTGGTCGGCGAAATGGGCAGCTCGGCTGCGCTGCGCGCCATCGAGCCAAGCAGCAAGGTCGCTGCCTGACATAAGCCGGGCTTATCTCGGCAAAGCGAATCCGTCTTGGCGTTGCCGGACGCCGACCGATACCTTGTCAGTGAGCAGGATGCACCGACGATCAGCGTCGGCCGCGTCCTGCCAGGACAAAGGTCATCGAGAGCATGGATCACGCGTATATCAGGACACTCATCGAAGCCCTTGAGGCATCGACGCTGACTGAACTCGAATTCAGCCAGAACGGCAGCACCCTGCGGCTCGCTAAATCGCTTACCAAGTCGACTACTCAGTCGCTCGCCGCGAGCCAGCCGCAAGACAGCGCCCCAGCCGCCAGCGTACCCAACGCGCCGCACGCCATCGCAGCCGCCCCCAGCGCAGCGCCCGCCACGCAAACACTCAAGGCCAGCATGTATGGCGTGGTGCATCTGCAAGCCTCGCCCGGCGCGCCTGCTTATGTGACGGCTGGCCAGCGCATCCAGGCCGGCCAGACCCTGTGCGTCATCGAAGCGATGAAGATCTTCAACGAAGTGCAGGCCGACGAAGATCTGCTGATCGAGGCCATCCTCGTCCAATCCGGCGAAGAAGTGGAGGCCGGTCAGGCACTGTTCAGATTCCAGCGGAGCGGCGCCGATGTTTGACAGCGTACTCATTGCCAATCGCGGCGAAATCGCGCTGCGCATCCAGCGCGCCTGTCGTGGCCTGGGCCTGCGCACGGTGGCCGTGTATTCGGAGGCGGATCGCGATGCCATTCATGTACGGCAAGCCGATCAGGCGCTGTGCATCGGCCCTTCCTCGCCGGGCCAGAGCTATCTGAACCAGGCTGCAATTCTCTACGCCGCCGAGATGTCGGGCGCGCAGGCGATTCATCCGGGCTACGGTTTCCTGTCGGAGAACGCCGGCTTTGCCGAGCGCGTCGAAGCGGCCGGCATCCAGTTCATCGGGCCGACCGCAGACTGCATCCGCACCATGGGCGACAAGGTCGCCGCCAAGCGGGCGATGCGCGAAGCCGGCGTGCCCTGCGTGCCCGGTCCGGATGAGGCGCTGCCTGAATCGAACGCCGAGATCGAAGCAATTGCCCGCGACATCGGCTACCCGGTGATCATCAAGGCGGCCGGCGGCGGTGGCGGGCGCGGCATGCGTGTGGTGCACGAAGCGGCCGAGCTGCTCAGCGCGCTGGCGCTGACGCGCGAGGAAGCGCGCCGCGCTTTCAGCAACCCCGAGGTGTACATCGAGAAGTTCCTGCTGCATCCGCGCCATGTCGAAATCCAGGTGCTGGCCGATCACCACGGCCATGCCATCTGGCTGGGCAGTCGCGATTGCTCGCTGCAGCGCCGTCACCAGAAAGTACTCGAAGAAGCGCCGGCACCGGGCATCGATCCGGCGCTGATCGCCAAGGTCGGCGAGCGCTGTGCCGAAGCCTGCCGGCAGATTGGCTATCGCGGTGTCGGCACCTTTGAATTCCTGTTCGAGAACGATGCGTTTTACTTCATCGAGATGAACACGCGCCTGCAGGTCGAACACCCGGTGACCGAGATGACCAGCGGCATCGACATCGTGCAGCAGCAATTGCGCGTCGCACGCGGCGAAGTACTGACGCTCACCCAGGCCGACATCGTCTGCCAGGGCCACGCGCTGGAATGCCGCATCAATGCCGAGAACCCCGAAACCTTCACGCCCTCGCCGGGCCGCATCAGCGCCTGGCAGGCACCGGGCGGCTTTGGCGTGCGCGTCGATAGCCACATCCATGCCGGCAGTGTGGTGCCGCCCTACTACGACTCGATGGTCGCCAAGCTCATCGTGCACGGCACATCGCGTGAAGATGCCCTCGCCCGCATGCGTCTGGCACTCGCCGAGACGCACATCGAAGGCATTGACACCAACATACCGCTGCACCGCCAGCTGCTCGACGACGCAGACTTCATCGCCGGCGGCGTGGACATCCATCACCTCGAACGCTGGCTCGCGCGCAGGAGCGCAACATGACCGCCCCCCGTATCAGTCTGCTCGGCACCACCGCGCTGCTCTTTGAAGCGGCTGGCGAACTTGAGCTGGCGACGCAACAGCGCATCTGGGCCTTGTCACGCGTGGCGCAGGAATGGGCCGAAATTCGCGAATCCGTGCCGGGCATGAACAACCTGATGCTGACTTTCCGCACGCCGCCCGCTGAACTGGAGAGTCTGAAGACGCGCCTGCTGCGCGCCTGGGACAAGGCCAAGGCGCTGCCGCTGGAAGGCCGCTGCATCGAACTGCCGGTGGTCTATGGCGGTGACGGCGGCCCGCACATGCAGGACGTGATGGATCACACGGGCTTGAGCATCGACGACATCGTCAGCCTGCACAGCGCACCGACCTACCCGGTCTACGCCCTGGGCAGCCATCCCGGCTATTGCTATCTGGGCGGCATGGATCAGCGTCTGGCAACGCCGCGCCGCAAGGTGCCGGTGCTGTCGATTCCCGGTGGCGCGGTGTCGATTGGTGGCAGCCAGACCGGCGTGTCGGCCTCCGCCGGCCCCAGCGGCTGGAACACCATCGGCAGTGCCAGCCTGCAATTCTTTGACCCGAGCTGGAATCCGCCGGCGCTGCTGCAGCCGGGCGATTCGATCAAGCTGCGTGTCGACAAGGTGATCCGATGATCGAGATTCTTTCCAACAGCGCGCTGGCAACGGTGCAAGACCAGGGCCGCCTGGGCAGCCTGCGCTACGGCGTCGGCACCTCGGGCGCAATGGACCCGCTGGCCCTGCTCGCCGCCAACTTGATGCTGGGCAATGACGAAAATGCCGCTGCCATCGAAGTGCCGGTGTTTCCGTTTCAGGTCAAGTTCAGCGCCGACTGCGCGTTTGCGATCAGTGGCGCCGATTGCGCAGCCAAGCTTGACGACACACCCCTGCTGCCGTGGAGTGTCTATCAGGCACGCGCCGATCAGGTGCTGCGTCTGGCGCCGCCGCAAAGCATCGCCGGCCCGGCCACGCTGCGCAGCAGCCGCGCTTATCTGGCGTTGGCCGGCGGTATCGACGTTCCCGTGGTGCTGGAATCGCGTGCCACGCAGATGCGCGGCAATTTCGGCGGCCATGAAGGGCGCCCCCTGCAGCGCGGTGATTGCCTGCGCGCACTGGAGCCCGGCATCGGCACGCGGCCAGTCGGCTTCGGCATCGTACCGCCTGCTGTCGCCATGCCGCTGCAAGTCGACGGCATCAATGCCATCCGCGTACTGCCGGCCGCGCAGTATGAGAACTTCACCGAAGCCTCGCGCACAGCCTTCTGGTCAACGCCGTGGAAGATCACCGCGCAGAGTGACCGTTACGGCTATCGTCTGGCCGGCGAGAACATTGTGCCGATTGCGCCGATGGAAATCCTCTCGCATGGCATCGTGCCCGGCGTGATCCAGGTGCCGCATGGCGGGCAACCGATCATCCAGATGCGCGATGCGCAGCCTTCGGGCGGCTATCCGAAATTCGGCACGGTCATCGACGCCGACATGTGGCGTCTGGGGCAGGCGCCGATTGGCAGCCAGATCCGCTTCATCGAAACCAGCTGGGATGCGGCCATCGCCGCACTCGCGCAATTGCAGGACTGGCGAGCCTCCGTGCAGCGCCTGATCGCGCTGCAACGCTGGTCGTACGGGAGAGCTTGAACATGAACGTCGTCCAACTGCGCGAAATTTTCGACTGGCTGGCGCCCACCAGCATTTGCGAACTGGAGCTGCACACCGCGCAAAGTCATCTACGCCTGCGCCGCGAGCCAAACGCTGCCGATAACACAGTCATCGTCTCACCCAACATCGCTGCGACTGCTGCAGCCAGCGCGCCGACAGCAGTACCGGACGCGCCGCAACTGCTCGCCAAAGCAGCTTACGTGGGTACGTTTTTGCATCGCCACCCGCTGCGTGATGAAGATCTGGCGCCGACCGGCAGCACGGTCAAAGCGGGCCAGGTTATCGGCTTGCTGCAAGTGGGCGCATTACTGATGCCGCTGGAGGCGCCCGCCGATGGCATCGTCATTGAACATCTGGTCAAGCACGGCAGCATCGCCGGCTACGGCAGCGCCTTGATCGCCCTTGAACCTCGTTGAGCCGGTACATCATGGACATTGATCTGAACGCAGACCTCGGTGAAGGCTTTGGCCCCTGGCGCATGGGAGAGGACGAAGCGCTGATGGGCGTGATCTCCTCGGCCAACGTCGCCTGCGGATACCACGCTGGCGACCCGCTGATCATGATGCGCACAGTCGCCAACGCCAAAGCGCGCGGCATCGACATCGGCGCGCATGTGGGATTCCCGGACCGGCAGGGCTTCGGCCGCCGCCCCATGCAGATCGACACGGCCGAGCTCGCCAGCATGGTCATCTACCAGCTTGGCGCACTGGCCGGCATCGCGCGTGCTGCCGGTTACAGCATGACCCACATGAGTTTTCATGGCGCGCTGGGCAATCTCGCCGCAGCCGATGCGGCGCTGGCCCTGCCCCTGCTGCGTGCCGTGGCTGATTTTGATTCAGAGCTGATCGTCAGCTCGTCGAGTAGTCGCGCCATCGAACAGGCCGCCGCACAATGCGGCCTGCGCGTGGCGACCTCATTCCTCGCAGATCGTGCTTACGACGATGAGGGCCTGCTGGTGCCACGCAAGCTGCCCAATTCAGTGATCCACGACCCACAGGCGGTGTTTGACCGCGTCAAGCGCTTCCTCGATCACGGTCACGTCATCACCTACAGCGGCAAGCAGCTGGCGATGCCGGCACGTTCGATTCTCGTGCATGGCGATACGCCCGGCGCTGTCGCCCTGGCCCGCAGCATCCGTGACGAAATCGAAGGCGGTGCAAGCCGCATCGTGCCGATCTCACAACAGCTCGCTGCGAAGACATAAGCGAGTCTTATTGCTGCACAGCCATTCCGTCTTGGCGCATCCGCTTCACGCTCGTTACATTGAACTCAACACGGCAAGATTTTCATCAGGAACCCAAATGCCTTTCTCCGATTACAAGACTGCTCTCGTCACTGGCGCCTCATCCGGCATCGGCGCTGCTGTTGTCGAGCGCCTGTGCGCTGAAGGCTTGCAGGTGCATGCGCTGGCGCGCAGTGCTGATGCGCTGGACGCACTGGCCAAGCGCACCGGCTGTATTCCGCACGCCATTGACGTGACCGATCTGGCCGGCGTCACGCGCCTCATGGGAGAAGTCGAATTCGACATCCTGGTCAATAACGCGGGCGTTGATCGCCCGGGCTCGATTCTCAAATCCACGGCTGAAGACATCGATCTGATTCTCGATGTGAATCTGCGCGCCGTGCTGCAACTCTGTCGCCTGGCCTTGCCTGGCATGGTGGCGCGTGACCGTGGTCACATCGTCAACATCAGCTCGATTGCCGGCGCCTACAACTTCGGCGGCAACTCGACCTATCACGCCAGCAAGGCAGCGGTGCACATGCTCTCACGCCAGCTGCGCATCGATGCCTATGGCAAGCGCGTACGCGTCACCGAGATCTGTCCGGGCCGCGTCGCCACCGACATCTTTGCGCATGTGCATGGCGACTCGGCCGAGATCCGCGAGCGCTTCATCGACGGCTTCGAACTGCCGCAAGCGGCCGACATTGCCAATGCCATTGCCTTCGCGATTGCTGCGCCGATTGCGGTCAATGTGGGGCTCATGGAAATCATGCCGACGCTGCAAGTGCCCGGCGGCTTGTCCACCACGCGCCCCGAATCGCCGCAGTCCTGATCAGGCCCGAGCACCGAGCATGAACGACTTCAACCTCACCGCCATCCTGATGAATCCGGAGTACAGCGCGATGCTCATCAAGGGCATCAAGCTGACGCTGCTGGTGGCGCTCTGTTCATGGACGCTGGCGATGTCGCTGGCCGTGTGTCTGCTGACCTTGCGGCTGACCTCGCTGAAGTGGGCGCAGAACTTTGTCGCCGCTTATGTCTCGTATCACCGCAATGTGCCGACCCTGGTGCAGCTGATGCTGTGGTACTTCGGCATTTCCAGCCTGCTGCCGAATGCGCTGCAAGCCTGGCTGTCCGAACACAATGCCGAAGCCGTTTTCGCGATTGTCTCGCTCGGCCTGTGTCAGGCCGCCTATTTCAGCGAAGACTTGCGCTCCGGTCTGCGCGCCATTCCGAGCGGTCAGAGCGAAGCGGCGCGCGCACTCGGGCACAGCTATATCGGTTCGATGCGTCACGTGATCATGCCGCAGGCAATCCGCAATGCGCTGCCTGCGCTGGTCAATCACAGCGTCTCGCTGTTCAAGAACAGCAGTCTGGCGATGGCCATCGGCGTGGCCGAGCTGACCCACGCGGTGAAGGAAGTCGAGAGCCAGAGCTTTCGCGCCTTCGAATCCTATTTCATTGCCACGGTCATGTACCTGGCCTTGTCGCTCATCATCATGGGCGCCGGCGCCTGGCTGACCAAGCGCCTGACGATTGCAGGAGCCCGCTGAACCATGCTCGATATCGTCCAAATCCTGCGTGACAACTGGCTGCTGCTCCTGGTCGGCCAGTACCCCAACGGCCCGCTCGGCGGCATTGTCTGCACGCTGATCCTCTCCGTGCTTGGTATTGTTCTGGCATTTCCGCTGAGCGTGCCGATTGCGCTGGCCCGTTTGTCCAGCAATCGCTTCTTGAACTGGCCGGCCACCGTGCTGGTGTACGTGGTGCGCGGCGTGCCCTTGCTGATGATCATCCTGTGGGTGTACTTCCTGCTGCCCACGCTGATCGGCCACGACGTGCCGGGCTTCGCCACGATGCTCTGTACCCTCGTTGTGTATGAAGCGGCGTATCTCTCCGAAGTCGTGCGCGCCGGCATCCTGGCCTTGCCCAGGGGGCAGATGGAAGCGGCCCGCGCACTCGGCCATGGCTACTTTGGCGCGATGCGCTTCGTGATTCTGCCGCAGGCGCTCTACAACTCGCTGCCCAGCATGCTCAGCCAGTTTGTGTCGACGATCCAGGAAACCACGCTGGGCTATGTGATCAATGTGCCCGAGCTGACCTTTGCCGCCAACCAGATCAACAACCAGCTGCTGACCAAGCCCTTCCAGGTCTTCTTCATCCTGGCGCTGACCTACTTTGTCGTCTGCTTCAGCCTGACCAAGCTGTTCGGCAGCATCGAGCAGCGCATTGCACGCAAGCGCCTGGGCACGGCCACGCCGGTCCCTGCAGCGAACACGCCCAGCCTGCCACCGTCCAACCTCTCAGCAAAGCAACTGCCATGATCCTGTTCTCGAACGTGAACAAATGGTACGGCGAGTACCAAGCCCTCTGTGACATCAACGCCGAAGTAAAGAAAGGCGAGGTCGTGGTGGTCTGCGGGCCTTCGGGTTCGGGCAAGTCGACGCTGATCCGCACGGTCAATCGTCTGGAAGAGATCAAGTCCGGACAGCTGCTGTTCGATGGTCACGATGTGCACGGCAACCTCAACACGGTCGAACTCAATCGTCTGCGCAGCCGCGTTGGTTTCGTGTTCCAGAGCTTCAATCTGTTTCCGCATCTGTCGGCGCTGGAGAACATCATGCTCTCGCCGATCCACGTGCTCGGCACCAGCCGCAGCGCTGCGCGCGCCAAGGCGCTGCAGCTGCTCGACCGCGTCGGCCTCGCAGATCGCGCCAACTCGTTTCCGGCACAGCTCTCCGGTGGCCAGCAGCAACGCGTGGCCATTGCCCGCGCATTGGCGATGGAGCCGCCGGCGATGCTGTTTGACGAGCCGACCAGCGCGCTCGACCCCGAAATGGTCGGCGAGGTGCTGAGCGTGATGCGCAGTCTCGCCGAAGACGGCATGACCATGATGTGCGTGACGCACGAGATGAACTTCGCCCGCGAAGTGGCCAATCGCATCTGGTTCATGGATGCCGGTCGCATCATCGAAACCGGAACGCCGGCAGAGTTTTTCAACAACCCGCAGCATCCGCGTGCGCAGCGCTTCCTGTCGGACCTGCGCGTTCACTAGACATTTGCAGAGCCCTCCCCACCCTCACACAACATCCACAGGAGTTTTCCATGTCAGCCGCCTCATCCCTGCTTCGCACTGCCGCCCTTGGCGTCGTACTCTGTAGCGTGTCGCAAGTTGCGCTCGCCGACCGCTGGAAAGACATCAGCGACAGCAAAGAACTCAAATGCGGCACCTTCGCCGATGTGCCGCCCTTCGCCGCGCCGGACCCCAAGACGCGCGAGATGGTCGGCTTCGATGTGGACCTGTGTACCGCGCTGGCCAAGCAACTGGGCTTGACGGCCAAGGTCACGCCCTTGTCGGTCGAAGCACGCGTGCCCGAAGTGAAGCTCGGTCGTGTTGATGTCACCATCGCCAACCTGGCCTACACCGTCAGCCGCGGCGAGCAGATCCAGTTCAGCGATCCGTACTACATCGCCAAGGAAATGCTGGCCGTGCGCGCTTCCGAAGCCGGCACCACCAAGGCCGACTTCAAGGGCAAGCGCATCAGCTCGACCAAGGGCTCGACTTCAGAGCTGTCGATCAAGCTCAATGGCTCGGAACCCGTCACCTTCCAGGACACCGGCTCGGCCTACATGGCCGTGCAGCAGAACAAATCGGTCGGCATGGTGGCCAACACCATGACCATCACCAAGCTCGTGCATCAATCGAAAACCGCGGGTGCCGAACTGCGCATGATCAACGAACCGATGGCACTGCAACCGGTGGGTATCGGCATGAAGAAGGATGAGCCGGCGCTGACCGCCAAGGTGAACGAAGCGCTTTACGCGATGGAAAAGAACGGCGAAATCGACCGCCTGTGGGCCAAGTGGCTCGGCCCCAACACCGAGTACAAGATGGTGCGCGAAGAGAAGGTCCAGCCGCTCTCCGCACTGAAGAACTTCACGCCGCTGCCCTGAACCGACGCACGCTTCCCGCCGGGGCGGTAAAGCCCGGCTGAACAAAGCAAAAGCCCGCAACCACCGTTGCGGGCTTTTTGTTTGCCAACAGACGAAGACAAGCACCAACGCGAGGACAGACAGCGGCTATCGCTATTCGGCAAACATCGCCGCAACCTGGTTCAACCAGGCTTCGCGCTTGGCCGGGGTGGCATGGCTGACGGGAGACAGGGCGACCCATTCCGGAAAGCAGGCGTAAAGCGCATCCATGCTGAATTTTACGCCGCACTTCACAGCCTTGCGGGTACGCCTTCGTTGGCTCGCACTCGCACTGACTCAGACAGCGGGAGCAGACGCGCTGCGCGACAAACCGCCATCGGCATCACACTGATGGCGGCGTATTGTGCGCACGCGCCCGCTTGGCTCAGATCTTGATGAAGTTCGTCGCTGCCAGCGCGCCGAAGGGCAGCTCGGCCAGGCGTCCGCCTACGTCCAGCGCGCCAAGGTCGACCGGGAAGTAGCCGATGGCTTCGAGGAGCTTGCGCACCTCGGCCTTGGCCTGGGCATCATCACCGGAGTAGAACTGGACACGCTGACCGCCCGACACATCGGGCTCAGACAGCACCTGAACATCCAGATGGTTCAATGCCTTGACCAGACGTGCGCCGGGCACCAGCTCGCGGACTACTTCACTCGAATACTTGCCGCCCAGATCGACCGCTTTGATGCCATAGGCGGCGAGCGGGTTGCTCGGGTCTTTGGCATCGGGGGAGTCGGGATCGAGGAACTTCACCGGGTTGGTGCCGTCGATCACGATGCGGCCATTCCAGGCCGGCAGGCTGCCCAGAACCTTGCCCAGATCGCTCCAGCGCACGGCGACCACAACGATGTCGGCGCTGGCTGCTTCAGCGGTAGTGCCGGCCTTGATCGACGGCCCGAGTTCAGCCACCAGTGCCGCGAGGGAAGCCGGTCCGCGGCTGTTGGAAATGGTTGCCTGGATGCCTTTGCGCGCCAGCGCCCGGGCCAGATTGGAGCCAAGCGCGCCTGCGCCGATGATGCCGATAGTCATGATTCATTCCTCTATGTTGAAAGGGGCTTGTCGATGTCGCGCCTCCAGCGCCCCGAAGGCTGGTGCTTGCGTGTGATGCACTGCGCGACGCGAAAGCCGCTGCCGCGCACAAACATAAAATGACGTACCAATAGGCATGCGGACGACAGAACGAAGCCGGACGCCTCTGCTTCGTTCAGCAATCAGTCGAGAAGCCCGTCGCGCTGCAGCGCCATGCCGATCCGCTGAATCTCGGCTTCGCCTTGCTTCAGCGCGGCTCGACTGGTGTGCACCGAATAAGCGCCCATCACGAGCTCATAGGGATGCTTCACTGCCGAGCCCAGCACGAAACTGCTGTCCGCCTCGGCCACGATCTCGATGCCCTGCGCCGACTCTTCGAAAATCACCAGCTCGCCCGCATCCACGGCTTCATGGGCATGGATTTGCCCGGTATTCACGGCCAGCCAGGCCACCGTGTGACCCGCAGGCGGCGTGTATAGCCAGCGCTCACCCGCCTTGAGACGCACCGCCAGATAAGTCATGTCAGACGGCGCGGGAATCAGGCTTTGCACATCGCCATAGCGGCCGAGCATCACGCTCACCGGCCCGGCCTGCGGCACGTCCGAGGGCGCGAGATACAGACTCTGCGCCGGCGCATTCTCTTCACTCGGCGGCAGCGCGACCCATAACTGGAAGCCTTGGATGCGCCCCTCGCCAGCCGGGCCGCCCTTGTGCCAAACCCCCTTGCCCGCACGCATCCACTCCACCCCGCCGGCAGGCAAGGTGCCCGACTTGCCGGTGCTATCCGCGTACACCACATCGCCCTCCAGCAAGAAAGTCAGCGTCGCCAGGCCCGAATGCGGATGCATGCCGAAACCTCGCTGGCCGCCTTTGGCCTTGAAACTGACCCGATCCAGAAACACGAAGGGTTTGAGCAGCTCGCCAAGATCTCCAGGACTCATCAGCCGCGTAATCGGCCCATGGGTGCTGCCGCGCGTGCGCAGGACGATGGAGCGCGCCTCAAGCGTGTGTGCCGGGCGGGGTGAAGCGGGCGAAATGGTCTGCATGAGCGTGGCCTCGGATTCGGTTGCAGGCATCTGCTGCCTGATGTGCAAAGAATAGGGCCGCCGCGATTGATTGATTAGATGGTATGGTTTGCCTGGACTCATCCAATTTATGAAGTAATCGTCCTCATGCTCGATCTGAATGACGTCGCCTTGTTTGTGCATGTCGTGCGCTACGGCAGCTTTGCCGAAGCCGCGCGCCGCCTCGGCATGCCGCCGAATACGGTGAGCCGGCGCGTGCAGGGACTCGAAACCCAGCTCGGCATGCGCTTGCTGCAACGCTCCACCCGCAAGCTCACCCTGACCGACGCCGGCGAGCGCTTCCATGCGCGCTGCGCAGGCGCCGTCGATGGCCTGCACGAAGCCGCCCAAGCGCTGTTGACGGACACTCAGGAGCCCAGCGGCCTGGTCCGCGTGGCGGCACCGGCCGACTTCTTTGATTTCTTCCAGATGGAATGGGTGGCCGCGTTCATGGCGCGCTATCCCAAGCTGCGGCTTGAGTTCGTGCTCAGTGATGCAAAAGCCGATCTGATCGGCGACCAGATCGACCTGGCGCTGCGCGGCGGTCCGATGCAGGACTCAAGCTACATCGGCAGACAGGTCATGCTCTGCCAAACCTCCGACCGGCTCGTCGCCAGCCCGGCCTACCTCGCCACACACGGCCAGCCCGACAGCTTGCAGGCACTGGCCCGGCACGCCTGCATCAGCTTCGCCCAACCCGGCAAACAGGCAACCTGGCGCCTGCTCGGGCCACAGGGTGAAAGCGAAGAGATACACCTCACCCCCGTGCTCAGCGGCAATACCGCACAGGCGCTGCGCAAAGCCGCCGTCGCCGGAATCGGCATCACCCTGCTGCCGCACCCTGTCACCCGGCGCGATCTCGCCAGCGGCGCACTGGTGCCAGTACTGCCGCAATACAAACGCCCCGGCAGCGGCCTGCACGCCCTCTACCCCAGCCGCCGCCATCTGCCGCCAGCCGTCTCAGCCTTCATGGCACTCGTCACCGAAAAGCTGAACGAGGTGGCGGACTGAACAGAGCTGCGTTGGCTGACAGTTCGGTGTCTTTGTTCAGTCGCCGCCCGGATTGACTTGCGTATCTTTTTGGATACACTGGATTGATGAACACCTTTCTTCGTTCAGATGAGTTCAACGCTTGGCTCTCCTCGCTCAAAGACAAAGTTGGCCGCGCCCGCATCATTCACCGCATCCGCTCTGCTGAGCACGGCAACTTCGGTGATTGTGAGTCTGTCGGCCAAGGCGTCTCTGAAATGCGCGTTCATTTCGGGCCAGGCTACCGCGTGTACTTCACTCGTCGAGGCGATGTGGTCTATCTGCTTTTGTTGGGAGGAAATAAATCTTCCCAACAGCGCGACATCAAGCGCGCAATTGAAATGGCGAAAGCCATTGAGAAGGATTAATTATGGCCAAGTACGCTCAATTTGATGCCGCAGACTATCTCGACGACGAAGAAACCATCGCCGCGTATCTGACGGCTGCGCTCGAAGACCCAAACCCCGATGTTTTTCTCACTGCCGTAAGAGACATCGCGCGCGCAAAAGGCATGACGCAACTGGCGAAAGATGCCGGGCTAGGCCGTGAGAGTCTCTACAAAGCCCTGACACCGGGAGCCAAGCCACGCTATGACACCATGTTCAAACTCCTGCGCGCTCTGGGCATCAAGCTCTCCGCTACGCCCGTGCACCCATGATCCAGACGCCGAACACTGCAACCCACGGGAAGAAGGCCGCCGCCCGCATCGCAGACCCGTGTGCAATCTCGGCAAAGCCTTTGCGGGCCAGGATGCCAAGCAACTAGAATGGCTGCAACCCACACGCCACGCCCTTGCCCATCTGTCCGCACGATGGATGGGCTTATACGCGCAGACTGCTGGCTTGCGTTGATGAATCAAAGTCTTGGGCGGATTTTGTCTGTCCGTACGATTAACCGTAGACGGACCTGGGGGGCCGTCTACTAACAGTTAGAGGAATTCATGCCGACCCCACACGAAACATGGGCTCACAAGGCTGTTTTCGATGCACTCAGCAACCCAGATGAATTGCTGCGCGAACTTGATTCTGAAAATGACGAGTCATCTATTCGGAAACGTTTATCGGCTGGGAAATACAACACTTGGCAAGCCGGTGTGGTCAATGAATGGCTAAGGATTAAATCCGAAGAAAGATTGGCCGCATCTGATGCGCGTACCGAAGCGCGAGAGGCAGAAATTCTATCTATTGCCAAAGAAGCCAATCGACTAGCTTCGGAAGCCAATTCAATTGCGCAATCACAAGCCAAGGCGGCTTGGCGAGCAGCACGATACGCAATGTATGCATCTGTAATTTCAGCGATAGTAGCACTGGTTGCAAGCAAAGAGGATATTGTCAAACTACTCTCCTTTTGAGAAGTGCCTCTAACAAGTCAGTCGAGAAGGACAGCCAACAAGCTGCGCTTGTTGGTCCCCTCCGCACTACGCGCTCCGGCTGCCCCTCACTTCCACTTTATGCATATTGGGACGACCATGAATAGTTGTAGAATTACTCAGAAGACTTACGATGAGCTCTTCAAGAAGGATCCGGAAATCCTGAAAGAGGCATTGAAGCAAGCGCACGAGATCAGAAAGTTTGAAATCGAGCTTTATTGGAAGCGGGCGACGTACTTTTGGACCTTTATTGGCGCGGCCTTCGTAGGATATGCGGCGTTTTTTAACGCCGCTACCACAGGCAATCTACCAAGCCCTAATCCTGAAAGAGAGTTCATTCTCGTACTTATTGCATGCATTGGCCTAGTGTTCTCCGTCGCATGGCACTGCGTGAATAAAGGCAGTAAGTTTTGGCAGGAGAACTGGGAGAATCACGTAGAGCTGCTGGAAGACAAGGTATTTGGGCCACTGTACAAGACGCTTACAAGAAGGCCCAGCCGTGCAGCATCGTTTCCCGACAAGGTCATTGATTTCTTTGTCGCACCAAAGCCATTTTCGGTATCAAAGATAAATCAACTCGTCAGTACTTTCGTCGCGCTGACATGGGCTCTCATATTGTTCTCCGCGGTCGGGAATGTCTGCTTCTTTGGTTGTTCCATTGACTGGAAAATAGCAATCCCCGTCGCCCTGGCATTGGCAACATGCGCCGGATTCTGGCTTGCCGGTAAGAGCCACGAAGGTAGGCACAACCCGAAAGTATTTTTGAGAGAAGCCGCAGTCAATGAGGGTGATGCATAACATGGCGATCGACCTCGCTCCCTTCGGTCGCTGGACGCTGCGCGCTAAAGCCGCGCAGTGCCGGTCACCTCTACTTTAGGCAAACCTCGATCTGCCATGAGCAATCCGTCCTCAGAACAATTTGAAGTACTGTCAAACTCCCTACGGGTTTTTCCAGAAGAGATTCTTCGGCTTAACTACTTCCTTCAAGAAGTTAACGATCCAGATGAGGGAATATCAAACATTGAAATCGCATGCGTTAATGTTTTCAATCAACTTTACGCAATGATGTGCACTCTTAAAGACGGCGGCCACTTAGCGTCCATATACGAGCACGATGCAATTACAACAATCCTGTGCATTAGGCATGTGCTTCAGCACCAAGGCGGAAAAATTAAAAATAATTTGCGTGACGCACTGAAAATACAAGGAGTAGAGGGCTTTTCACTCGTAAATTACGGCACCTCAAACTCCGAAGTCGTAGTCATGCCATTTTACATAAATGCATCGTGGCTTCTGGATGGAATTCAAAGCAGCAACAACGCCAATCGACTGCCATCCGTGAAGTCGTATCTCATGATCGAGAAAATAAATTCGGATCTGGAGGGGTTGTCAAAATCCTTGTCTGGAACGTACCTTGGAGTCATGCCACTCATAACTGAAGCTATGCGCCAACTTTGCGCAAACTACAGTAGATGCTTCGCGCCTACTGGGTTCGACAGTAGTGTTTACTACTCGCACTTTCGCGTAGTTACCCCACTCGACACCAATGACTATGCAATTACCTAACCCGGCAGTAGAGAGGGACGACCTGCAAGCTGCGCTTCGCACTTCGGCCGCCCATCACCTCTACCTTAGCCACATGAAAGTCATTGGCCCTGTTCAAAATGTCCGAGACGCTTGCGAGCAAATACTTCGCAGCTTGCCGGCCTGGTTTGGGATCGAATCCGCTTTGATGGAGTACGTTGAGGCTACTGATCGATTGCCGACCTACCTTGCTATGTCTGAAGGTAAAGCGGTTGGTTTCGTGAGCTTGCAGAGTCATTCACAAAGCGAGTGTGAAATTCACTGCATCGCGGTGCGCGATTCGTTCAGGGGCCGCGGCGTTGGCAAAGCGCTCGTTCAGGCTGCCGAGCGCTGGATGAAGGAGCGCGGCGCTACGCGCCTGATCGTTAAAACCATCGCCGAGAGCCATCCCAGCCCGGAGTACAAAGAATCAAGGGCGTTCTATCAAAGCCAGGGGTTTCTGGCGGAGAAGATCATTCCTGACATTTGGGGGCCATCAAATCCTTGCCTTCAAATGTACAAGGAGCTTCACAATGGCTAGCAATTCCGTCTAGACGAACTGCGCTTGTAGCTCCCTTGCTTTGCTCTGCCCCTCTGATCTTCGACATTCACCGCCATCATGAATCCCTCTTCCCCCTTCGCCCAAACCCCCGAACCGCCTTACTACGCGGTGATCTTTTCTTCGCAGAGAACTCCAACGGACGCGGGCTACGAGAAAATGGCTGAGCGCATGGTGGAGCTTGCCCAGGAGCAAGCGGGATTTCTCGGTGCCGAGAGCGTCCGTGGGGCGGAAGGTTTCGGGATTACCGTTTCGTATTGGTCGTCCACCGAAGCCATCGCAGCCTGGAAGGCCAATATCGAGCATGCTGCCGCGCAGGAGATGGGGCAGCGCACATGGTATGCGCATTACGAACTGAGGATCGCCAAGGTCGAGCGCGCCTACGGCAAGCCTGCGGCCTGAGCATTCCGAGGGTGCCTTTCCCTCTCGCCGCACGGGCTTCTATGTGCTTGCCGCTGTGACGACGGTTGCCTCGCATTGGTGGCCATATCCTTGGTTCGTCCGCCAAGCAGCCGGGCGACGCCGGGCTTGGCGGCATGAAGGATGGCGTGCTTCGGCAATCCGCTGTTTTGCAAAGTTCGTTTCAATTTATGTAAAGCTTTGCAGGGCCTAGCCTGGTCTGCGGGGGCCGGGTGCTAAAGTTGGAACCCCATGGTTCTGATCTGAATGTGTGTCGGACTCGCTCAAATACATCTGGCTCTGTGCGCTGCTGCCCGGCTGCGTTGTCATGTCGCCCAGCCCGGCGGTGGAGGCTTTGAATCTGATCAGCGCGGCGGGGACTTCGGCCGTCTCGATGATGGCGACCACGCCGCAGAACGTGATCACCCGCCCGCACGATGCGGTGCGGCTGATCTGCATCGAGTTCAATCGCAGTACCGAGGTGCCGGATCTGGTGCCGGCGATCCAGATGGAGTTGCGCCGTCTGGAGATCGACAGCCGACTGTACGCGACAGGCACGATACCGACCGACTGCCCGATGACGCTCAATTACAGCGCGAGCATGCAATGGGGCCAGCATGGCTTCTTCAACAGCGAATACCAGGCTTACATGACGACGGCGGAACTGACCTTGCGCAGCAATGGCAAGGTGGTGTCGAGCGCGAGTTATCGCCCGGGCGTGATGAGCATGGACAAGTGGCAGAGCACCGCTTACAAGATCGCACCGGTGGTGCAGGCGCTGCTGAAGGTGGATAAGAAGTAAGTCAGGCCACGCGCCGCGCCGTCACGCGGCCGCGTGCAAGGCCGCCGCCGCTTACCAGACCAGCATGCCGTCGGTGAGGAAGCGTTGCAACCAAGTCATTGAAGTGGTTTCGGCCACGCCGCCCTTGCCGACCTGTTCGAGACGGGCATCGACCACATCTTCCGACGAGACGATGCGCCCACTCTTGATGTCGCGCGGATTGACGATGCCCGAGAAACGCAGGGTATTGGCGGTGCCGTTGAAGACGATACTCTTCTCGCCTGCCACGGCCAGGTTGCCGTTGGGCAGGACATTGATCACCGAAGCGGCAAGCTTGCCCTTGAGGCTATTGGTGTTGTCGGTCTTGCCGGTGCCGCTGAAGTTGTCTTCGCCGGAGATGCTGGCATCCATATTCAGGATGTTGCGAAGCAGGCCGCCCAGCGAGCTGTCAGAGGTGCCCGGCCCCTTGGACTTGGCGGAATTGGTGCGCACCGCCGAGGTGTTGAGCTTGCTGCTGCCGCTCATGCTCTCGGCGATGTCGATCTTCAGCGTGTCGCCGACGTAGCGCGGCTTGGCTTCGTCCTGATACATGCTGGACATCGGGCTGTCGAGGCGGAACAGCGAGCCATTGCGCGGCTGTTCGACAATCATCGGCGCCACCGTGGTGCGCATGGTGGTCGGGCCTTTGACGATGGAGCTGTCGCTCATGCAAGCGGCCAGAGCGGTACTGCAAAACAGTGTCAGATAGTGTGTGAATTTCATTCGATCACCCCGATTTTGTCGAATGTCATCCGCGCAAGCGGCGTGCATCGCGGCCGCGCAGTGCAGCTGCCTGAAGAGCGATGCCGACAGCCAAAAACATGTGTTCGGATTCTGACGCAGCGCAGCGTTAGGAGCGGCTCAGATTGTTTAAGTTGTGCACAATCATGTTCAGCCGTGAAAAGTTTTGTGAGGATCGAGCCTTGCAGGCTGAAATACCCCTGTTGCAACACACGGCCGCCGAACCTGCGGCAGGCGTGCGGGCAAACCCCTGCCCCGGGCGCGTTCAGTCTTGATCCGGCATGCCGTTGACCTAAACAGAGCGGGCCAGAGTGCCCTGTTTGCCGGTCAGCCGGCGCTATCGCAGCTACAGGCCCCGTGCCGGGAGACACCCAATGAAGCCTCAGAAGCTCATCGCCTTCGCCACCCTTGTGTTGGGCGCAGCGCTGACCACACTCACGCCAGCCCGCGCGCAAGAGACGGTTTATCGCTTTTCGCCAGTAAATCAATGGGATATCAATAAAACAGCGGCGTACTGGAACCCCATCATCCAGTACGTCAGCGCCAAAAGCGGGGTCAAGCTGCAGTTGAAGATCGGCCGCACCTCGGCGGATACGACCAGCTATGTGCTGGCCCAGGAAGTGGAATTCGTGTTCAGCAACCACCTCTTCAGCCCGGAACGCGAAGCCCTGGGCTGGAAGGTCTTCGGCCGCCGCCAGGCGCCGGAGCTGCATGGGCAGATTGCCGTGCCGGCCGATTCGCCGATCACCCGGCTGGAAGAGCTCAAGGGCGAAGACGTGGCCTTTGCCGGCCCGGAAGCCTTTGTCGGCTATAAGGTGCCATATGCCTACCTGTTGTCGCGAGGCATCGACATCAAACCGGTGTTCGGCGGCAACCAGAATGCCGCCATCGCCCAGATGCTCGCCGGCAAGGCACGGGCGGTGGGCAGCAATTCGGCGCTGATCGATGGTTACGCGCAGCGCGAGGGCAAGAAGTTCCGCATCCTGTGGACCTCGGAGGGCTACCACGATCTGGCGCTGATGGCGGCCAGCAAGGTGCCGGACAAGGACGTCAAGGCAGTCGGCGCGGCCTTTTTCGCCATGCACAAGGACCCACAGGGGCGCGAGATCCTGCAGAAGGTTTCGCAAGAGGCCGGATTGTCCGACTCAAACTATTTCATTCCGTCCAGCAGTACCGACTACGCCTCCTACCGCAAGTTCTACCTGAGCGCGCCGGCCGCGCTGCGATGAGCCCGGTCTGACATGAAGCTGCTTCACCGCCTGTTGCCCGAGTCACTGGTCAGCCGCGTCTACGCGCTGTACTCGGTGACCTGGCTGGCGCTGCTGACCAGCGGCCTGGTGCTGTTCTACCAGAACCAGTTTGCGCAGAACATCGAGGACGCGCAGCAGTCGGCCAGCATGCTGATCGAGGTGATGGCGCAGACGATCAGCGACAGCGCGGTGATCGGTGACTACGACACGATTCACCGCACGCTCGACAAGAGCATCATCGATTCCTCGTTTTCCTCGGCACAGTTCATCGATCTGAGCGGTGGCCGCATCCACAGCATCAATCCGGACAAGGGCAAGATCTACGCGCCGGACTGGCTGCGCGAGCGCGTGGCTACCCAGCTCTACGACGTCAATCGCAATATCGCGGTGGGCGGCAAGGATTACGGCGTGCTGCGCCTGTCTTTCGACGCGGCCGACATCGCCGGCGACCTGTGGCAGGTGGTGCGTATTGCGCTGCTGCTCTGCGTGGCCAGCATGCTCGCCGGCATGGTGCTGATCTGGTACCCGCTCAAGCGCTGGCTGGGCCATCTGCAGCACGATACGCCCGGCGCTGGTGGCGATTTTGCCGCGCCCAGCGAGGAGATGATCGCCCGCGCGCCGCTGGAATTCCGCCAGACCCTGCAAGCCTTGCAGAGCACCGCCGAACGCCTGCGCAGCGAGCTGCAGACGCGCGACAGCGCAATTGCCTCGCTGCGGCGCATCCTGGCCGATCTCTTGCCCGCCTCCGAGCCGCAGATCGCACGCGACGAAGGTATCGACAATGTCATCGCCGCCATCGCCCAGCTGGTCGCCGAGCGCGAGCAGGCGGCGCGGCAGATGCGCGAGGCCAAGGATGCGGCCGATGCGGCCAATCGCGCCAAGAGCGAGTTCCTCGCCAATATGAGTCACGAGATCCGCACGCCGATGAATGGCGTGATCGGCATGCTGGAACTGGCGCTCGACAGCCGGCTCAACCCCGAACAGCGCGACCTGCTCAATGTCGCGCGCAGCTCGGCCGACAGCCTGCTGGGCATCATCAACGAGATTCTCGACTTCTCGAAGATCGAGGCCGGCAAGCTGAGCATCGAACATATCGCACTCGACCTGCCAGCCCTGCTGGAAGACACCCTCAAGCCGGCGCAGCTCGCCGCCCAGGCCAAGCAGCTCTACCTGCGCAGCGAAATCGCCCGCGATGTGCCGCAGTTCATCTTCGGCGACCCGCTGCGCCTGCGCCAGATCATCACCAATCTGGTCAGCAATGCGATCAAGTTCACCGAGCAGGGCGGCGTCAGCGTGCGCATCAGCCGTGTCTCGCTGGGCGGGCTGGCGCAGCTGCGCCTGAGCGTCGCCGATAGCGGCGTCGGCATCCCGGCCGACAAGCTCGAACACATCTTCAGTGCCTTCTCGCAGGAAGACGCCTCGACCACGCGGCGCTTCGGCGGCACCGGCCTGGGCCTGAGCATCAGCAGCCGGCTGGCCGATCTGATGGGCGGCTCGATCAGCGTCAGCAGCACGCCGGGACAGGGCAGCAACTTCCTGCTCGCCTTGCCGCTGCAAGAGGCCAGCGCCAGCGAACGTGCCAGCAAGGATCAACGCAGCAACGCTGCCAGTGCGCCGCTGCGCGTGCTGAATGTGCTGGTGGCCGAAGACAATGCCGTCAACCAGAAGCTGATCCTCACCCTGCTCAAGGGTCTGGGGCATCAGGTCAGCCTGGTCGGCGACGGTCATCAGGCTGTCGAACAATGGTCGCAAGCGGCCTACGACATGATCCTGATGGACATGCACATGCCCGGCATGGGCGGCATCGAAGCCACCACTCTGATCCGCCAGGCCGAACGCGAACGCGGCCGCACACCGATCGCCATCTACGCGCTGAGCGCGGCGGCGATGGCGGACGAACAGCAGCGCGGCCTCGAAGCCGGACTCGACGGTTACCTCACCAAGCCGATCAATCGTGCCGCGCTCAAAGCCAGCCTCGATCAAGTGG
The DNA here is from genome assembly GCF_039631295.1 of Uliginosibacterium sediminicola. Lineage (NCBI taxonomy): Bacteria > Pseudomonadati > Pseudomonadota > Betaproteobacteria > Rhodocyclales > Zoogloeaceae > Uliginosibacterium > Uliginosibacterium sediminicola. Next base: position 717,784 of record NZ_JBDIVE010000001.1, read on the forward strand.
CGACACGGCTGAATCAGGCCGGCGCCGTGCTCGCACAACCCTGAAAACACGCTTGTGCACGCACTGTTGACCGCGCGCAGCGCAATGTCATGAGCGGCTGGCTAAGCTGCCCGGATGTACGCCAATTCACCGCCCGCACACTTTAACGAACGCCGCTACTTCGCCTGGAACGACTGGGTGAAGCGCACGCACGGCGGTCGCATCCAGAAGGTTTCGCTGGATGCCGGTTTCACCTGCCCCAACCGCGACGGCAAGCTCGGCCGTGGCGGCTGCTCGTTCTGCAACAACGCCGCTTTCACGCCCTCCTACCTTGCCGGCACACGTGAATTGCACGCCCAGCTTGCCACTGGCATAGCCTTCATGCAGCACCGCTACACCGGCACCACGCGCTATCTCGCCTATTTCCAGGCCTATTCCAATACCTATGCCGATCTGGCCGAACTCAAGGCGCTCTACGCGCAAGCGCTGAGCCATCCGGGCATCAGCGGTCTGGCCATCGGCACGCGGCCGGACTGCCTGCCCGACGCCGTGCTCGACCATCTCGCCGAGCTCGCCCGCGACCATATGATCGAGCTGGAAATCGGCATCGAGTCCTGCGATGACAATGTGCTGGCGGAGTGCCGCCGCGGCCACGACTTCGCCTGCAGCGTCGATGCCATCGAGCGCGCCGCCTCGCGTGGCCTGCAGATCACCGCGCACATGCTGTTCGGCCTGCCCGGCGAAACACGCGCCAGCGTGCAGACCGGCGCACGCAAGCTGGGCGCCCTGCCGCTGGCGGCGATCAAGTTCCACCAGTTACAGATCGTGCGCGGCACCCGCCTGGCCATGGAATGGAAGCGCCAGCCCGGCAGCATCGCCCTGCTGAGCCTGGACGAGTACCTGGACTGGATCGTCGACACCCTCGAATACCTGCCTGACAGCGTGCGCGTGCAACGCCTGGGCAGCGATGTACCGCCAACCCAGCGCGTCCTGCCCGAGCGCGGCGACCGCCAGCTCGACCTGCCAGCCCAGCTCAGCGCCCGCCTCAGCGCGCGGGGCACCTGGCAAGGGCGGCTACACGGCGCCAGCAGCTGATCCACAGCGCAGCGCCAGTTTGCGGTGCAGAAGCCTGCGCCGCGCACCACCGCCAGGAGCTCTGCACGCCTGCCTGAGCCCTCCCAAGCCCCACTCACAACACCCAGCGCCAAGGCCGAAAGCCTTGCGCGGCGCGGCTTGGCGCGTCATTCCGCGATCGCAAAGCAGCTCGCTTAGCGAAGTGCTGGCACTTCGGGACTGCTTTTTGCTTTTATGTAAATTGTGCGCATTCTTATAGTTTTATTGCACAATTCTGGCGCAGCTGCCGATTCCCGGATCCTGCGCTACCCCAAGACAGAGCACCGAGCGTCGCAAAGGAATCGTCATGAGATCGTCTGGAATCAATCGCCGTACATTCGTCAAAAGCATGCTGGCCGCCAGCGCCTTGAGCGTCCCGCTGTGGGCGCATGGCCAAGGCAAGGGCAAGGAACTGGTCGTCGGTGGCGCCGGCAGCCACAAGGCATTCCTGGATCCGCTGATTCCGCTGTTCGAGCAGCAAACCGGCTGCAAGGTGCTGTTCGAAGGCACACGCTCCCTGGTTAATCTGGAGAAGCTGGTCAGCAACAAGTCGCGCCAGTACATGTCGGTGGTGATGATGGACGACCCGGTGATGATCCAGGCCAACAAGGAAGGCGTGCTCGACAAGCTGAGCACGGCGCAGATTCCCAGCCTGGGCAAGCTGAAAGCCGGCACCGTGCATATGGATGGCTTGTGGGCCAACTACATGCAGTCGGCAACGGGCGTCGCCATCAATACCACCAAGCTCAAGCAGCTGCCCTCCTACGCCAGCCTGTGGGAGCCGGCCATGAAGGGCAAGCTGATCATCCCCTCGCTGCAGAACACCGAAGGCTTGGCGATGTTCTTCTACGCCGCCGCGCTGGACAGCGGCAAGCCGCTCAAGGAAGCGCAGTACCTGCCGGACGCGGCCTTCCGCAAACTCAAGGCGCTCAAACCCAATCTGCTGACCGTCTACACACAAGTACCGCAAGCGCTGAACCTGCTCGAACAGGGCGAAGCCAGCGCCATCGGCGGCATGATCGGCTTCAACGCCTTCGAGCGCAAAGCCAAGGGCGCGCCGATTGATCTCGTGCTGCCAAAAGAAGGCGGCATGGCCATGCCGACCGGCATCGCCAAGGTCAAGGGCGCGCCGGAACCGGAGCTGGCCAATGCCTTCATCGAAGCCATGCTCGGCGCCTGGCAGAAGCAGATTGCCGAAATCTCGCTGGCGCTGCCGGCCAACACCACGGTCGCCGCACCCGCCGGCATTCCCAAGGGCGAGATCTTCGTGCCGGACTGGGCCTACATCAGCGAACAGCGCAAGGGCTGGGTGGAGCGCTGGGATCGCGAGATGGCACTGTGAGCACGCTGGAACTGACAGGCGTCAGCAAGCGTTACGGCAGCCAGGCGGTCCTCGACCGTCTGGACCTGCGCGTCGAGTCCGGCGAATTCATTTCCCTGCTGGGGCCGTCGGGTTGCGGCAAGACAACCTTGCTGCGCCTGATCGCCGGACTCACGCCCAGCGATGGCGGGCAGATCACGGTGGACGGTCAGGACCTCACCGCCCTGCCGGCGCATCGCCGCAATATCGGCGTGGTGTTCCAGAACTACGCCCTGTTCCCGCACCTCACGGTGGGCGAGAACATCGCCTTCGGCCTCAAGGCCGGCGGCCTGCCGCGTGGTGAAATCGCCGGCCGCGTGCGCGAAGCTCTGCAGTCGGTCAAGCTTGCAGCGCTGACGGATCGGCCGATCTCGGCGCTCTCCGGCGGCCAGCAGCAACGCGTCGCGGTGGCCCGTGCGCTGGCCACGCGGCCGCGTCTGGTGCTGCTCGATGAGCCGCTGTCGGCACTCGACCGCAAGCTGCGCGAGCATATGCAGATCGAGTTGCGGCGCATGCTGCGCGATGCCGGCATGACCGCCATCTTCGTCACCCACGATCAGGAAGAAGCGCTGGTGATGTCCGACCGCATCGCGCTGATGAACCGTGGCCTGATCGAGCAGCTCGATGCGCCGCAGGCGATCTACGCCAAACCGCGCTCGCTGTTCGCGCTGAACTTCGTCGGCCTGTCCAGCCAGTTCGCCGGCACCGTGCTCGCCGCCGCCGATGGCCAGGTGCGCGTCGCCACGCCGGTCGGCGAGATTTGCGCGCCCGGCAGTCTGCTGCCCGGCAGCAGCGTCACCCTGGCGGTGCGGCCCGAGGCGATGCGCGTCGGTGGCAGCGCGACGGCGAGCGACAACCAGCTCAGTCTGCCGCTCAGCGACACGGTCTATCTCGGCGCCCGCCGCCTGCTCTACTTCCACAGCGCCGCAGCGCACGGCGAAGACATCGAGGCGCTGCAGATCATCGCCGAGCTGCCGGCACAGGATCAGGCCGCGCCGCACATCGGTGAGCGCTTGCAGCTGAGCTGGTCGGTCGCCGACACCCTGCTGTTCCCCGCCACGCCGCAGGCTTGAGGACACAGCTCATGACAAATCGATTGCGTCTCAAACCCCTGGGCATCGGTTGGCTGGCGCTGCCCGGCGCAGGCTATCTCGTACTGGTCTTCGCCCTGCCCTTGCTGGCTCTGCTGGCGAGCAGCCTGTTCGATGCCGAGGGCGCTTTCAGCCTCGCCGGCTACGGCAATTTCCTCGGCGACTCTTACAACGCCAAGGTGGTGTGGAACACGCTGAAGATCGCCACCAGCGTGACCCTGATCTGCCTGCTGATCGGCTATCCCGCGGCCTTTGCGATGGCGCGTGCGCCGGTTGCCGTGCAGGGGCTGATGTTCCTCGCGCTGATCCTGCCGCTGTCGGTCGGCGTGGTGGTCAAGAGCTTCGCGTGGACCATCCTGTTGCGCAGCAATGGTCCGGTGAATGCCTTGCTGCTGCAGCTGGGCCTGATCGACGAACCGCTCAAGCTGCTGTTCAACGAGCGCGGCCTGATCATCGCCGCCGTGCACGTCTTCCTGCCCTTCATGGTGCTGCCGATTTTCACCGTCGCGCGGCAGATCGACAGCCGCTTCATGGACGCTGCCGCGACCCTGGGCGGCGGCCCGCTGTATCGATTCCGTCACGTCGTGTGGCCACTGTCACTGCCCGGCGTAGTCACCGGCTGCGCCTTCGTGTTCTCGATGGCGGTGTCGATGTACGTGATCCCCGCACTCATCGTCGGTGACCGTTACCAGACCTTGCCGGCGCTGCTGGCGCGGGCCTATCTCTTCATGCGTGACCGCCAGGCGGGTTCGACGATGGCCGTCATGCTGTTGATCATCGCCGTGTCCATCGTGCTGCTGAGCAGCTGGCTCGGCCGTCGTATCGAAGCGCGCCAGCAGCGCGCACAGGAGGCCGCATGAACAGCGAAAAACTCTGGCACTTCGGCAGCAATCTGATCCTGCTGCTGGTCGCCATTTTCATGCTGGCGCCGCTGGTGGTGGTGGTGATGGTGTCCTTCAGCAGCTCACCGGTGTTCAATCTGCCAGCGCCGGAGTGGTCGCTGCGCTGGTATAGCGCACTGCTGCACAAGGACGGACTGGGCGCTGTGCTGTGGCTGTCGGTCAAGGTAGCGCTGGTGTCCACGCTGGCCGCGCTGGTGCTGGGCACGCTGTGCGCGATTGCCATCGCCCATGGCCGCTTCCGTGGCCGCGATGCGCTGCTGGCCTTCCTCGTCTCGCCGCTGATGATGCCCGGCCTGGTGATCGGCGTGGCCTTGCTGCAAGTGCTGCGCGAAGTGGGCCTGCGCGATGTGCTGGGCGCGCTGATCATCGGCCACATCGTGATCACCCTGCCCTACATCACGCGCACCGTGCATGCCAGTCTGGCGCTGTTCGACATGCGTCTCATCGAAGCGGCGCGCACCCTCGGGCTGTCGCCGGCGCGTGCGGTGCTGCAGGTGATGGTGCCCTCGCTGGCGCCGGCCTTCCTGACCTCCGGCCTGTTCGCCTTCCTCGCCTCGATGGACAACTACCCGATCTCCATCTTCCTCACCGATGCGCGCAACAAGACCTTGCCGATCGAGATCCTGCGCTATCTCGAAGAATCGCCCGATCCGACCATTGCCGCATTGTCGGCCGGTCTGATCCTGTTCGCCATCATCGTGCTGTTCCTCGCCGAGCGCATGGTCGGCATGCGTCGTCTGGCGCAGTTCTGAACATACCCCGAGTGCATACATGAGCTCCCATCCCAATCCCTCCGCGCGCGATTTCTACGGCTACGGCCCGCAGGCGCCGGCCGTACGCTGGCCGGGTCATGCGCGTGTCGCGGTGTCCTTCGTCGTGAACTTCGAAGAGGGCGCCGAGTTCTCGATGAGCGATGGCGATGCGCACAACGAGAGCGTCTACGAAGTCATCGATGCGCAGCCCACGCCCGACCCCTGCATCGATAGCCATTTCGAATACGCTACGCGCGTCGCCTACTGGCGCATCGACGAAGTCTTCGCCCGCTTCGGCGCGCACTACACGCTCAGCGCCTGCGGTCGCGCTGTCGAGCGCTCGCCCTGGCTGGCCCGCCACGCGGCAGAGCGCGGCCACGAAATCGCCGCCCATGGCTGGCGCTGGGAAAAGAGCGCCGGCATGAGCGAAGCGAGCGAGCGCGCCGCCATCATCCGCACGCGCGAGGCCATCGCCGCCGCCATCGGCCACCCACCGGTGGGCTGGCATACGCGCTCCAACTCCACGCCGAATACGCGGCGCCTGCTGGTCGAGCAGGGCTTTCTCTACGACAGCGACGCCTACAACGACGACGCGCCCTACTTCGTCACCGTCGAGGGCCAGCGCCACCTGGTGCTGCCGTATGCCTTCGACACCAATGACATGCAGTTCCAGCACACGCAGCGCTTCGGGACCGGCGAGGCGTTTGCCGATTACGTCTGCGCCGCTTACGACTGCCTGTGGCGCGAGGGCGAGCATCAGGCGCGCATGCTGTCAGTCGGCCTGCATCTGCGCATGATCGGGCGCCCGGGGCGCATTGCCGCGCTGGAACGCATCCTGAGCCACATTGGCAAGCGCGGCGGCGCCTGGATCGCCAGTCGTGAAGCCATCGCACGCCATTGGCTTGAACATGCCTGAGATGCAAGCAAGCGCCTGCACGCTGCTAAACTGCGCCTATGCGCAACATCGAAGAAGCCATCTACGACACCATGTCCAGCGCCCTGCTCTCGGGGCAGCTGAGCCCGGGCACGCCGCTGCGCGAGAATCCGCTGGCCGATGTGTTTGGCGTCAGCCGCGAGCGCATGCGCAAGATCCTGCTGCGACTGGGCACGCAGAAGCTGATCGAGCTGATTCCCAACCGCGGCGCCTTCGTCGCCGCACCCTCCTTGGCGCAAGCGCGCGACATCTACGAATCGCGGCGCATTCTCGAAGGCGGCATCGTCAATCATCTGGCCTCGTTGATCGGCTCGCAGGACGCGCAGCGCTTGCAGCAGCATCTGGCTGCCGAACAGGCGGCGCTGCAACGTGGCGACCGGGCGGAGTCGGTGCGCTTGTCGGCGGAATTCCACATGCTGCTGGCGCAGGCGACGGGCAGCCACTTCATCGTCCAGCAGATGGGCGAGCTGGTCAGCCGTACCTCGATGCTGGTCGCCATGTTCGAGCCGGCGCGCTCTTCGCACTGCGCCTGCGAGGAACACCGCAGCATCTACGATGCGCTGATGGCGGGCGACAGCGAAGCGGCCACGCGCGCCATGCGCGCCCACCTGTCCCTGGTCGAGACGCGCCTGCGCCCCGGCGCAGCGGCGCCTTCAGGCAATGCGGTGGAAACGCTCGGTGCGCTGTGGGCGCTGCGCAATGCGGCGGACGGCGCGCCGCATGAGGCTGCTGGTCCTTAATCCGAATACCACCCAGGCGATGACCGATGCGGTGAGCGCCCAGATTCGCGCCCTGGCCGGGCCGGCGGTTTGCGTCGAAGGACTCACCGCCGCGGCAGGCTGCGCGGTGATCGACTCGGCACAGAGTTTTGCCATCGGCGCTGCAGCAGCCTTGGACAGCCTGCAGCACTACCTGCGCATCTCTGCGGAGAAGGCTGACGGCATTCTGCTGGCCTGCTTTGGCGACCCCGGCCTGCACGGCTTGCGCGCCATCTCTCCAGTGCCGGTGCGAGCGCTGGCCGAGGCCGCCATCGAAGCCGCGCTTGCCTCGCCGGGGAAGTTCGCGATTCTCACCTGCGGCCCGCAATGGGTGCCGCTACTCGACGCCTGCGTCGAGGCCTGTGGTGCCACAGCGCGCTATGCCGGCTGCCTTGCGCTGCCGGTCAATGGTGCGGCGCTGCTGCGCGAACCCGCAGCCTACGCGCCCGCGCTGCTGGCCTTGTCGCGCGCAGCCGCCGATGCCGGCGCTGCGCAGCTGATCATGGGCGGCGCGGCTTTCGCCGGCCTGCAGATCGAGATCGATCCACGGCTGCGCCGCATCGATCCGGTCGCCGCCGCCACGCAGGCCCTGCTCGCACCCCGCGCCTAGACGCAGTACTGACGCACCGCCTTGCGCATGCGCTCGACGCTGTTTTCCAGCGCGTGCGCGGTGTCGCCGGTATTGCGCGCGACCGCCAGATTGCCCTCGGTCTGCTGCGCGATGCGTTCGACGCCCAGCGCCATCGACTCCATCGCCGCACGCTGCTCGCTGGCCGAATGACTGATCTCGCCGATCCGCGTGAGGGTGGTCGCCACCTCGCTGGCAATGCTCTGCAGGGCTTCGCCTGCATCGTGCACCAGCTCCACACTCTGGGCGACCTGCTGGGCGCTCTGCTGCATGCCGCTGACCGCATCGCCGGTGTCAGCGTGGATATGGCCGATCATGGTGTCGATCTCACGCGTCGCCTGGGCGGTGCGTTCGGCAAGCTTGCGTACTTCGTCCGCAACCACCGCAAAGCCACGTCCGGTCTCGCCGGCACGTGCGGCTTCGATGGCTGCGTTGAGCGCCAGCAGATTGGTCTGCTCGGCGATCTCCTTGATCACGCTGGCGATCTTGCCCACCTGCGCGGTGCGCTGGCCGAGCTGCTCAACCGTGGCCGCAGCCCCCTTGACGGTGCTCGACAGCGCGGTGATGGTCTGGCTGGCACGCTCCGACAAGGAAGCGCCCTGCTTGGCCTGGGAACCCATCTGCTGCGAGATTTCGTGTGTCTCCTCGACATGCACCACGACCTCGCCAATGGCCACCGACATCTCCTCGATACCTGCCGCCGCTGCCGCCGTATCGCTGCTCTGCATGGCCGAAGACTGCACCAGGCTATCCATATCGCCGGCCAGGCGGTGCGTCGATTCGGCGACCTCACGTGTGGTGTCGCAAATGATGTTCAAGGTGGCACGTGTTGCCGCCAGCAAGCTGTCGAGGCGCTGCGCGATGCCGCCGATGACATCGGTGCGCGCGGAAGCCAGTGCGCTGCGCAGGTCGCCCTGACTCAGCACATCATCGAGGCTTTGATTGATGCTGTTGAGTTCGCCAAGCGCGCGCGGCAGCTGCCAGCACAGCAGCCACAGCGCCAGCAACAGGGTCGGCACGCTCAGCACAGCGCTCATAGTGCTCAGCACCGCATTCGGCCAGCACGCCGCCAGCACGGCCAGCAGCGCACTGGTCAGACTCAGGGCACCAAAGGACCACAGCTGCGCAGGGAAGGAGCGCATGCCGCGCGCGATCACGCCATGATTGGGCCACACCCGCCCGTTCTCGACGCGCAGCGATCTGTCGCCAGCCTGGATGCGCTTGTAAGCGGCATCTGCGGCGGCGATCTGCGCGGCGCTCGGCCGCACGCGCACCGACTGGAAGCCGACCACGCGGCCCTCTTCGCGGACCGGCGAGACATTCGCCTCGACCCAGTAGAAGCCGCCGTCCTTGCGGCGGTTCTTGACCACGCCTTTCCAGGGCTTACCTGCTTTAAGGCTGAGCCACATATCGGCAAATGCCGCCTCGGGCATGTCGGGATGGCGCACGATGTTGTGCGCCTGGCCGATCATTTCATCGAGCGAATAGCCGCTGATTTTCGCAAAGGCCGCATTGGCCTCGGTAATCCGACCTTTGAGGTCAGTACGTGAATAAATGAAAACTCCGTCGGGCAACACCGTCTCGACGTTTGTAACGGGAAGATTGCTGCGCATTGCTCTGAGTACTCCGTACAGATGCCCGACGGTCATCCACTCTGGCAACAACCAGCGTCCGCTAGGCTACGGGTATTCCAGAACGACATCCTGCGTGGCAGCTTTAGAGCGCAACAAAAAAATAACATCAAATTTGTCGGGCTTGATCATGCTCAAAGTCGCGCAAGCGCGATTCGTGCTGTGCACGCACACAGCACGAAAATCATGCATATTGCATCAATGTGCTTCATCCCAGTTGGCACCGGAACCTGCCTCGACGAGCAAAGGCACCTTGAGCTGGGCGACGCCACCCATGATCAAGGGCAGCTCGGTCTTGATGCGTTCGAGTTCTTCATCCGGCACTTCGAGCACCAGTTCGTCATGTACTTGTAACAATAGACGGCTGTGCAGATTTTCATCACGCAGCCAGTCATGGGCCGCGCGCATGGCAAGCTTGACGATGTCGGCCGCCGTGCCCTGCATCGGCGCATTGATCGCCGCGCGCTCGGCGCCCTGACGGCGACCGACATTGCTGGACTTGATCTCCGGCAGGTGCAGGCGGCGCCCGAAAACGGTCTCGACGTAGCCGTTGTGGCGGGCCAGTGCGCGCGTCTCTTCCATGTAGCGAGCAACGCCCGGATAGCGTGCGAAGTAGCGGTCGATATAGAGCTGGGCAGCGCTGCGCTCGACGTCGATCTGCTTGGCCAGGCCAAATGCGCTCATACCGTAGATCAGACCGAAATTGATGGCTTTGGCATAACGGCGCTGATCGGAAGTAACTTCCGGCACCGCCACGCCGAACACTTCGGCGGCCGTCGCACGGTGCACATCCTCGCCACGCGCGAAGGCGCCCAGCAAGCCTTCGTCGCCCGACAGGTGCGCCATGATGCGCAGCTCGATCTGCGAGTAGTCGGCCGAGACGATATGCCATCCACGTGGCGCGATGAAGGCGGCGCGGATGCGGCGACCTTCCTCGGTGCGCACCGGAATGTTCTGCAGATTCGGATCGGTACTGGCCAGGCGGCCGGTGATCGCGCCGGTCTGCGAGAAGCTGGTGTGCACACGGCCGGTCTGCGGATTGACCATGCGCGGCAGCTTGTCGGTATAGGTGTTCTTCAGCTTGGCGAAGCTGCGATGTTCGAGGATCAGCTTGGGCAGCGGATAGTCGAGCGCCAGCTGGGCGAGCACTTCTTCGTCGGTCGAGGGCGCGCCGGTCGGTGTCTTCTTGAGCACCGGCAGCTTGTCGCGCTCGAACAGCAGCTCCTGAATCTGCTTGGGGCTACCCATGTTGAAAGGCTGGCCGGCAACTTCGTAAGCCTGGCGTTCGATGTCCATCATCTTGCGACCAAGCTCATCGCTCTGCTGGGCGAGCAGGAAGCTGTCGATCAGCACGCCATTGCGTTCCATGCGCCACAGCACTTCGAGCACCGGCATCTCGATGTCGCGATAGACGCGTTGCAAACCGGCTTCCGTCTGCAGCTGCGGGTTCAGGATGTTGTGCACGCGAAGCGTGACATCGGCATCTTCGGCGGCGTACTCGGCGGCACGCGTGATCTCCACCTCGCCGAAGCCGATCTGCTTGGCGCCCTTGCCGGTCAGCTCGGTATAGGCGAGCACCTTGAGGCCGAGGTGGCGATTGCACAAGGATTCCAGATCATGGCTCTTGTCGCTCTCCCAGGCTGCAGATTCGAGCAAGGTGTCGTCCTGCACGCCACGCAGGGTGATGCCGTGGTTGGCGAGCACGTGCATGTCATATTTCAGATTCTGCCCGACCTTGGCGTGCTGCGCCGACTCTAGCCAAGGCTTGAGCTTGGCCAGCACTTCATCCAGTGGCAGCTGGTCCGGCGCGCCGGCGTAGCGATGCGCCACCGGCAGATAAGCCGCTTCGCCCGGCTGCACCGAGAAAGACAGGCCAACCAGCTGCGCCTGCATGCTGTCCAGACTATCGGTTTCCGTATCAAAGGCGGTCAGCGGCGCCGCCGTGATCTTCGCCAGCCAGCGCTCGAAGCTGGGCCAGTCGAGCAGGCATTCATAAGTCTTGCGCTGCGCATCGTTGTCGAACAGCGCTGCTTGCGGTGCAGGTGCCGCGCTTGCCGCAGCGGGACGCGCTGCAGTGAGATCGCCACCGCCTTCGAGTTCGCGCAGCCAGCCACGGAATTCATAGCGGCGGAATTGCTCCAGCAGCACCTCTCGATCCGTCTCGCGCCAGGTCAGGGTTTCCAGCGGCTCGGCCAGCGCCACATCGGTGGCAATCGTCACCAGACGACGGCCCAGCGGCAGGAAGTCCAGGGCCTTGCGCAGGTTCTCACCGACCACGCCCTTGACGTTCGCCGCGTTGGCCACCACTGCATCGAGCGAACCGTATTCATTGATCCACTTCACCGCCGTTTTCGGGCCGCACTTCTCGACGCCCGGCACGTTGTCGACCGTGTCGCCCATCAGGGTCAGGTAGTCGATGATGCGATTCGGCGGCACGCCGAACTTGGCCAGCACGCCCGCCTCGTCCAGAACCTCGTTGCTCATGGTGTTGATCAGACGCACCTTGTCGTTGACCAGCTGGGCCATGTCCTTGTCGCCAGTGGAGATGATCACCTCGTAACCCTGCTCGGCAGCGATGCGCGCCAGGGTGCCGATGACGTCATCAGCCTCGACACCTTCCTGCATGATCAGCGGCCAGCCCATGGCTTTGACGCAGCTGTGGATAGGCGCGATCTGCGCGGCCAGATCTTCCGGCATCGGCGGACGGTGCGCCTTGTATTGCGGGTACCAGTCATCGCGGAAAGTCTTGCCCTTGGCGTCGAACACACAGGCCGCGTGGCTTGCCTTGTAGGTCTCACGCAGCGGGCGTAGCATGTTCAATACGCCACGCAGGGCGCCGGTGGGCTCACCTGCGGCATTGCGCAGATCCGGCAGCGCATGAAAGGCGCGATAGAGATAAGATGAGCCGTCGACGAGCAGTAGAGTTGGCATGGCAGATCAATGAAAGCTGGGCTGGTGTTGCGTTGATATTGCTTTGGAATAAACGGCAAAGTAAGCAGCGGAATAACGACTCGGCCACCCATCACGACAGGCTATCGAACAGGCAAGAACATGAGTACAAAAGACAAGCTCCCGCCCTTCACCGCGCCTTCGATCAGCGCCGAAACGCGCGTCGCGCGCGAATCCTGGCGGATCCTCGGCATTATGTCAGAGTTCGTCGAAGCGACTGAACGCCTGCAGGCCATCAAGCCCGCGGTGAGCATCTTCGGTTCGGCGCGCACGCCGGTCGATCATCCCTACTACGCCCTCACCGAACGCATTGCGCGGCTGTTGTCCGACTCCGGATTTTCGGTGATCTCAGGCGGCGGCCCCGGCATCATGGAGGCCGCCAACAAGGGCGCTTTCGCCGGCAAATCGCCCTCCGTCGGCCTCAACATCCAGCTGCCGCATGAGCAAAGTGGCAATCCCTACCAGGACATCTCGCAGACCTTCCGCCACTTCTTCCCGCGCAAGGTGATGTTCGTGCGCTTCGCGACAGCTTACGTGGTGATGCCCGGCGGCTTTGGCACGCTGGACGAAACCTTCGAAGCGCTGACGCTGATCCAGACCAAGAAGGGCCGCCAGATTCCCATCATCTTCGTCGGCCGTCACTTCTGGTCGGGCCTCATCGAGTGGTTCAAGACTACGCTGGTGAGCGAGAAGATGATCTCGCCGAAAGACCTCGACCTCATGCAGATCATCGACGAGCCTGAAGAAATCGTCGCTGCGATCTTCAAGCACTACGAGCGTCGTGGCTTCGAGCCTTTGCCTGAAGAGCACGAGGCGATGCTCAACCTCTGAAGGCCAGGACAGCGACCCTTGTGTCATGCAAGCAGGCGGCAGCGAACTTAACTGTTTTTTACTTACGCTGCTAAATGCTTGCAAAACAAGGCCGATTCTTTGCAAACACAAGGTTTTCAGCGCCGCTGCATCGCCTTGCAGCCCGGCTTACCCTTGTCGCTCATCACCGCCAGGCATACAAAGGAAGCTCACGCAAGCCATCGAGGCCCAAGATGAGTTTTCTTTCGAGTATTGCCAGCGGCGCCGTACAAGCCTCGCTGCTGAGCTCGCTGGAACCGAAGAACAGAACCGCCGCGAGCACGTACAGTGCAACGAGCGGCACGCACTCGTCTGTCACGACGGCCATCTCGGATGTGGGCAAAGCCTTGTCGGCGGCCGAAACGGCCCTGGTATCAGTCGGTAGCGCAGTAGTCGATGTCGTCAGCGCGCCGGTCACGGCGGGCGTACTGCTTTATAACGCGGCTGGCCGCTTGCTGCGCTAGGCCTCAGCGCCCCTGCACATTGCCCCAGATGACCTTGTGCAGCTGCACCTGCATGCGCACCGGCAGCTTGTCGCGCAGCAGCCATTCGGCCAGATCCGCCGGCGACAAAGTGCTGGCCACCGGCGACATCAGCACCGGACACAATTCGTGCAGGTAGCGCTTGTTCATCTGCTCGCGCGCCCACAGATAATCAGCCTCGTCGGCGAGCACGAACTTGAGTTCGTCATGCGGATTGAGGTGGGCCAGATTGGCCCATAGATTGCGCGCTTCCTCGCCCGAACCCGGCGCCTTCAGATCCATGATCTTGGACACGCGCGGGTCAACCGGCGCCACATCCAGCGCACCACTGGTCTCCAGCGAGACCTTGTAGCCGGCATCGCAGAGCGCCGTGAGCAGGCTCAGGCAAGCCGGCTGCGCCAGCGGCTCGCCACCGGTCACGCAGACCCAGGGCGTGCCGTGGGTGGCCACTTCATCGATGATCTCGGCAATGCTGCGGAAATTGCCACCGCTGAACGCGTACTCGGTATCGCACCAGGTACAGCGCAGCGGGCAGCCGGTGAGGCGGACAAAGACGGTCGGCAAGCCGACACGGCTCGACTCGCCTTGCACCGAGAAGAAGATTTCACTGATGCGCAGACGCTCGCCGCGTTGCGCTGAGACGCTCGCCGACATTACTTCTTGGCGAGGCGTTGCTTGGCGGTTTTGGCCGCTTCGCTCTTGGGATACTTGCTGAGCAGCACTTCCAGCGTCTTGCGTGCGGTCTTGGCGTCACCCAGTTCCTGCTGGCAGGTCGCCAGGCCCAGCATGGCGTCAGGCGCCAGGGCGTCGTCCGGCCAGCCATTGAGCAGCTTGCCGTAAAACTCGGCCGCAGAATCGAAGTCGCGCGCCTGTGCGGTAGCGACGGCAGCCCAGTAATGTGCGCCGGGCAGGAAGCTGCTCTTCGGCCAGGTCTTGATGAACTGGCGGAAGGCAAAGGCTGCATCGACATGCTTGCCAGCGCGCAGGGCATTGATCGCCGCTTCGTAGTCCTTGGACTCCTGCGCCGGATCAACAGCCGGCTCGGGCGGTTTGGCCGCAGCAGCCGCCGCATTGGCCGCCAGCTTCTGGCTCAGCTCGGTAATCGTGGTTTCCAGTTTGCGCAGGCGCGCATCCAGGTCCAGGTAAAAATCTTTCTGCCGTTTCTGGGATTGGTCCAGATCGTTGGCGGTCACTTCCTGCTGACCGCGCAGGCGCGCGATCTCGCTGCGCAAGGACTCAATCTGGTTGGCCAGCTGCAGCTGGGCGCGGGCAGATTCTTCCAGCTTGAGAAGGCGGTCTTCCGTTTCGATGCGGACCTGCTCGATGCGCTTGCGCGCCTCTTCGTCATCAAACAGACCGGCGCGAGCGGGCAAGGCTGCCAGCAGCAGGCAAACTCCGAGCACTCGCAATGACAAACGGCTTGTTGCGTACATCAAAACTCCATCTTCACGCATGTCCAGTCAGCGCATCAGCACTGCGCTGGCGCGCCAGCCACAGCGTGTGCTGCAGCGGGCGTTCCTGCAAAGCCCGCGCCAGGCGCGGGCCGCTCACAGGCTAGCGATCAGTATTCGCCCTTGTAGAGCAGATCGCCACGACGGTTTTGCGCCCAAGCGGCTTCGTCATGACCGGTTGCCTTCGGCTTTTCCTTGCCGAGGCTCACCGATTCGATCTGCTCGTCCTTGACACCCAGCAGGCTCAGCGACTTCTTGATCGCGTCAGCACGCTTCTGGCCCAGTGCGAGGTTGTACTCGCTCGAACCACGTTCGTCGGCGTTACCCTGGATCAGCAGCTTGGCCGTCGGGTTCGCCTTGAGGAACTTGGAGTGCTGCTCGAGGATCGGGAAGTAGTCGAGCTTGACTTCGAAAGAGTCGTAGTCGAAGAACACTTCACGCTTGGAGAGCAGGCTGGCGGGGTTCTTCAGCTGGCTCCAGTCGTAAGGATTGACCTTCGGCGGCGTAACGGGTTTCACAGCCGCTGCCGTGGATGCGGCCGACGACGAGGACGACGCTGCAGCAACGGGCTGCGTCACCGGCGCAGGCGACTGGGTCGGCGTGCTGCTGCAAGCGGCCACGAGAAGGGCCAACAAAATACTGATAGGCAATGCGGTTTTCATGCTTACTCCCTTGATCAAGGTTATTTTGGCTACTAAAGGCTGAAAATTACTGCAACCACGCTCAACCCGAAATCGGCCCCCACGCCGGCTCACGGATGTCTCCCGAACCTTGCAGGGGTTTGTAACGAATCTTTCCGTCAATCGACACGGCAGACAATACACCACGCCCACCTACTTCAGTGGCATAGATGATCAAGCGGCCATTCGGCGCAAAACTCGGCGATTCGTCACGTGATGTATCGCTCAGCGCCAGGGTTTGCTGGCTGGCCAGATCCTGCACGTAGAGCTGGAAGCGCCCAGCATTGCGCGAGATGTACGCCAAGGTCTTGCCATCCGGCGAAATTCGGGGTGAAACATTGTACCCCCCCTGGAAGGTGATGCGCTGTGCATCACCACCATCGAGCGATACGCGGTAAATCTGCGGGCCGCCGCTGCGGTCCGAAGTGAAGTAGAGCGAACGGCCATCCGGCGAGAAGCAGGGCTCGGTATCAATCGCCGCGTTCTGCATCAGGCGGCGCACGCCGCTGCCATCGGCATTGATGAGGTAGATCTGCGAGCCGGCATCCTTGGTCAGCACCACGGCCAGACGTTTGCCGTCGGGCGACCAGGCCGGCGCGGAGTTGGAGCCCTTGAAATTGGCAACCACCTGACGCTGTCCGGTGGCAATCGTCTGCACGTAGATGATCGGCTTCTTCTGCGCGAACGACACATAAGCCAGGCGCTTGCCATCGGGCGACCAAGCCGGCGAGATGATCGGCTCGTCATCGGTGAACGCCGCCACCGGATTGGCGCCATCGTACTCGGCGATCTGCAGCATGTAGTTGCGGCCAGACTTCTGCACGTAGGCAATCTGCGTCGAGAACACGCCCGGCACGCCGATCAGCTGTTCGAAAACACGGTCGGCGATCCAGTGTGCTGCACCGCGCCACAGCTCGGCGCGGAAGTTGAGCATGGCGCTCTTCTGCTCGGCTTGCTTGACGACGTCATAGAGGCGAAACACCGCTTCGGCCGAACCATCGGGCAGTCGCCGCACGCCACCGGCCAACAGCTCGTCGGCCCCGCGACTGCGCCACAGGCCCCAGTCGGGCGCGGACAGATCGGCCAGCGGCTGGCTGCCGGTCTCGACGAAACGGAACAGGCCGGTACGTTCAAGGTCGGCTCGCACGACGTCGCTGAGCGGCTTGGGCATGGCGCCTTCGCCAGCGAAACCGGCGATCGCGATCGGGATGCGATTGGCGCCCAGACCGGAGACTTCAACCGTCAGTTCGGCGCGGGCAAGGGCTGGCGCCAGGGCAAGCGCCGGACCGGCTTGCAGGAAATGTCGTCGTTGCATGGGCTCGATTATAGGTGCAGATGATTGCCGTTTGATGCGCTTGATCAGCTTTGCTCAGCCTAGCGGACTAAAAATGAATCTCAAATTGCGTTCGAAAGCATCTGGATTGGGCGGCGGCGGCAAGGGGCTGGACTTGTAGAGCGCCCGCTCGATGGCCTTGTCCAGCTGCACATTGCCGGTGCTTTTGACAAATCGCACACTGCCCTCTCTGATGCTGCGATCCGGCAAGAGTTCCAGATAAATTTCAGCTTTCGGCTTGCCCGTCACGTCAGGCGGGATCGCCGAGGACAGATTGGCCTTGACCACCGCGCTGATGATATCCACCCACTGTGCCTGCGCACTCTTGATGCCTTCAACGCGCTGCTCGGCCACCACCTGGCTCTTGGCGCTGGCCTGTGCAGCACCGATACGCCGCGTGCGGTCGACGTCGATATTGAGCATTTCACGCTCGCGTTCGCTCAGGCCGCTGGCGATGCCGGGCATCGGCCGCTGATCGGGGCGCGTCTTGTTGTCGCTGCGCGTCGATGAAGACGATGAATGACGCGCCGCACTGCTGGCCGCCGAGGACGAAGCCTGGTGCTTCGACGAGGAGCTGTGTGACTTTTGTTTGGCGAGCACGATATCGGGCTTGACCACTGGCGGTTCCGGTTTTTCGACCGGACGCGGCTGCACCACCGGCTGCGGCGGAGGCGGCGGGGGCGGCAAAACTTCCTGCGGCGGCGGCTGGGTCGCCGTCACCAGCTCGACCTCGACCGGCTCAGGCGCGCGCCGCTGCCATTGCACGCCATAAAACAGCGCGCCGGCAAGCAGGGCGTGCACAAGAATGGCCAACACCAGGGCGCCCCACTTGCCGGGTTCTTCCCGCCTCTGGATCGGCACTTGTTCAGTACTGTGCATACGACTCAGTTGTCCGCCTGACGAACCAGCAAGCCAACCTTGCGGATATTGCCGCGCTGCAGGAGATCCATCACCTGCATCACTTCGTCATAACGGATGTTCTTGTTGGCCGCGATCACCACGCCCTGCTCGGGGTTTTGCGCTTGCGCGTCCTTGAGGCGCTGCACCAGCTCGTCGCGGGGCACCGGCTTGTCGCTGCCGCCATCGGCGGCGTTGCGGTCGCGCAGGGTGATGCTGCTGGCGCTGCGGATATTGATCTCCAGCGGCGGCACCGCCGCCTGGTTGGCGCGTGCCACGCTGGGCAGATCCACGGTGGCCGTCGGCAACATTGGCGCGGCGACCATGAAGATGATCAGCAGCACGAGCATCACGTCGATGTAAGGCACGACGTTGATCTGGTTCATGAGGCGGCGCTGACGCATGGGCATTACCTGTCAGAAAAGGGTCGGAGAAGCGCGGACGATCAGCGGATCTGGCGTTGCAGGATATTGGAGAACTCTTCCATGAAGCTCTCGAAGCGGATCGCCAGGCGGTCCAGATCATGCACGTAACGGTTGTAGGCGATCACCGCCGGAATCGCCGCGAAGAGGCCGATCGCCGTCGCCACCAGCGCCTCGGCAATGCCCGGCGCGACGTGGGCCAAGGTGGCCGTGCCGACATTCGAGAGGCCGCGGAAGGCGTTCATGATGCCCCACACCGTACCGAACAAGCCGACGTAGGGGCTGACCGAACCGACCGTGGCCAGGAAGGCCAGATGCGCTTCCAGATCATCGATCTCGCGCTGGTGCGTGGCGCGCATGGCACGCCTTGCGCCATTGATGATGTCGGCCGCTTCCAGCGAGCTCTGGCCGCGCAGCTTGGCAAACTCGCGGAAGCCCGACTCGAAGATGCGCGCCAGCGGACCACTGGCTTCGCGATTGGCGCTGGCATTGCGGTACAGGGTGGACAGATCACCGCCTGCCCAGAATTCGTGTTCAAAACTGCTCGTTGCCGTACGTGCGGCGCGGATCGCGAAGCCTTTGCGGAAAATCCAGTACCAGGAGGAACAGGACACGGCGACTAACAAGGCAAGCACGCACTTGACCACCAGACTGGCCTGGATGACCAGGCTCAGGATGGACAGATCTTCGGTAAGGTTCATGCAATGGTTTCCAGAAGGGCTCTTACATTCTCAGGCAGGCGCACGGCACGGCGTGCAGCCCAATCCACACAGGCGATTGTCACATTCGAGACAAACATGCGCTCATCGCCACGCCAGACACTCTGCTCGAAGACGATGCGTGCCTGGCCAAGCTGCGCCACGCAGCTACGGACCTCCAGCGCATCGTCGAGTTCCGCACCGCGCAAATAATCGGCCGTCAGCTTGCTCACAACGAAGACCAGACCCTGCTCGGCACGCAAATTGCGTTGATCGAGGCCGAGCGCGCGCAACCATTCGGTCCGCGCCCGCTCGCAATATTTAAGGTAGTTGGCGTGGTACACGACACCTGCGGCGTCCGTGTCCTCATAGTAAACCCTAAGGGGCCAACGGAAGACGTGGTCGGGTATATGGGCGCTTTGCATGAAAGTATTGTACCCTCGCAGCCCTTGCTCCCGTTCCTGTGCGCAATGATTGCACCGCGAGCACAACCGATCAGGTTGTTCCGGTACTGTCAAACGCTTTAGGACTGGTGCAGAATGCCGCAATTTGTGTTCGACCTAGATATAGGGGGATATCCATGGCGCTGACCGAAGCCAAGCTGCTGGCGATGCCCGAGTCGGAGTACATGAACGACAAGCAGCTCGAGTTCTTCAAAGAACGCTTGATCGCCATGCGCAACGAGTTGCAGCTCAAAGTGGACGAGACAGTGGAACACATGCGCGAACAGGAAACTGTCGCCGATCCCGCTGACCGTGCCACCGTTGAAGAAGAGCATGCACTCGAACTGCGTACGCGCGACCGCGAGCGCAAGCTGCTCAAGAAAATCGATCAGGCACTCGAGCGCATCGCGCGTGAAGACTACGGCTATTGCGAAGAAACCGGGGAACCGATCGGCCTGGCACGCCTGCTGGCGCGTCCGACCGCAACGCTGTCCGTTGAAGCGCAAACCCGCCGTGAGCGCATGCAGAAAATGTACGCCGACTGAGCCTGACGAGGCTCCATTCGGCACCGAATCATCATCAGAGGGCACGACTGCTGGCCAGTACGTGCCCCGTAATCGTTGCTCAGCGCACTGACCAGCCATGGCGATGTCTCTTTTTGGCAAGAAGCCCAGCGACAAGGGTCCGGCCACCACGACAAGGCCGGGGAAGAGTCGCGAGCGCAGCGAGACAACCACCAGCCTGGATCTGACCCAGCTCGGAGACGGCCGCGCGCTGGCTGCCGCAGCCGGCAAGATCCTGGTCTCGGAAGGTTCGCTGGAAGAACATGCGGCGGTCGAAGAGGCCGCCATCCTCTACGCCAACTCCAACAACGACGGCGCACGCAGCGTGCTCGAAGCGGCCATCGATGGCACCGCCAGCAAGCACAGCTCGCATGAGCTGTGGGCCATGCTGTTCGATCTCTACCGCATCACCGGCCAGCGCGCCGCCTTCGACGCGCGCTCGGAAATCTTCAGCCAGACCTTCGAAGTGTCGCCACCGCGCTGGGACGAATCCGCGCCTCCGCCACCCGCCGCCCCTGCCCGCCCCAATGCACCGGCGGTCAATCTCTCCGGCAATCTGTCGGGCAATGCGCGCACGCAATTCGAGCAGTTGGTGCGCATCGGCCAGAAGATGGGCAAGCTACGCATCGACCTGAGCCGCCTGCGCGGTATCGATGATGCCGGCTGCCTGCTGCTCAACGACACCCTGGCAGCCCTGCGCCGCGCCCGGGTCGAGGTATTCCTGGTCAATGCCCGCCACGCACTGAGCCTGGTTGAGCCCAAACTCAAGATCGGTGAAAAGCAGTCGCAGGCGGCTTGGCTGCTGGCGCTAGCACTGATCCAGCAAAGCGCGGATGCCGAGCACTTCGATGCCGTGGCGCTCGATTACGCGATCACCTTTGAAGAATCGCCGCCGGCCTACGAGGCGCCGCCCGCCGCGCCCGAAGTGGTCGAGCTGCCGCCGGTGGCGGCCGTCAGCGACCAGCCCGAGCGCTTCGCGATGAATGGCGATGTCACCGGCAATCAGCCCGAAGTGCTGCGCCAGCTGGCGGTGTATGCCTCGCAGCGCTCACGCGTGGAGATCGACGCCAGCGGCCTCAAGCGCATCGAATTCGTCAGCGCTGGCGCGCTGTTCAACCAGCTTGCGCAGTTGCAAAACCAGGGCAAGCTGAGCCTGATCTACCGCCCCAACGCCCTGGTCGCCGCGCTGATGCGCGTGATGGGTATCGACCAGGTCGCCACCATCGAGCGCCAGCCCTGATCAGCCGGCCAGCACTTGCTGGCCGAAAGCGGCGGGCAGCAGACAGCTCTCCAGCGCGCGCTGGCTGAACAGGAAGCGACCGTCGCAGACAAAACCCAGCTCATTCCAATCGACCGCGTTCAGCGCACTCACCGCACGCGCGATGTCGATCTGCGGATTGCGCGGAAAAATCGCCAGCACCGAGCCGTCGTAATCCCGGCAGGGATGGGTGAAGAAGGGCTCGGCGCGGCGCGTCTTGCAATTGACGTAGATGCGCGGCGCCTCGGATTTGTGATGCTCGCGCCCCCAGTGCCACCAGTTGCGCTCGTCAAACCGGCGGATACGGCGCGCCAGCAAGGCGTCTTTGTGTTGTTCCAGATGCGGATGCTGCACACCAAACAGCATGCGCCGCGTCTGCCCGTCATCACGCGTGGTCGAGCAGACGAATTCGGCATTGCCCTCAGGA
The DNA here is from genome assembly GCF_039631295.1 of Uliginosibacterium sediminicola. Lineage (NCBI taxonomy): Bacteria > Pseudomonadati > Pseudomonadota > Betaproteobacteria > Rhodocyclales > Zoogloeaceae > Uliginosibacterium > Uliginosibacterium sediminicola. The sequence continues at coordinate 739,384 of NZ_JBDIVE010000001.1, forward strand.
TGGGTGAACACGCTATCGAGCCCCGACACCGCACCAACCTTGACCGTGAACAGCGAGGCAAAGGGCAGGCTGTAATCGCCGGCGAGGAACACCAGCTGGCCGTTGTGGCAGTCGAAGCGGCGGCCGTCGTGCATGCGCCGGTCCATGCGGCCGAGTTCGAAGCGGAAGATCGCGCAATTGGGCACCGCACCATCGAAGATGCGCGCATCGCCCAAGTCGATGAAATCAGTGATCGTGCCCTGCTCGAACAGCCACTGGTTGAGCTTGCGCGCCGCCGTGGCCTTGATGAAGTCGCGCGGCACGATGAAGATCAGCTCGCCGCCCGGCGCCAGATGGCGAATGCATTTCTCGATGAAGAACAGGCACAGATTGCTGCGCGCATCGAAGTGACGCATATCGAGCTTGGCGCGCGTGGGCTCGGGGATGTCCTGAAAGCGCACATAGGGCGGATTGCCGATGATGCTGTCAAAGCGCGCCTCTTCGAGCGGGAAGTCGAAGAAGTCCATGACTTGCGCAAAATCCGGCGCCACGCGGGCGTCATACTCGATGGCAACACAGCCGGGCAGCTGGCGCGCAAATGCGCCATCGCCGCAGGAAGGTTCCAGCACGCTGCCCTGATTGCGACGCAAGGCCAGCATCTGCGCCACCACGGCGGGCGGGGTGAACACCTGGCCAAGCTGGACGACATCGAGCAGCGGACGGCTCGCTGCATCCAGCCGCACCGGCGGCGGCACGGGCGCAGCGGCAGAGACAGCGGCCGGGCTAAGCATCCGCCGCGTCACCCACAATGCGAATGGTTTCGTCCAGCACCTCCACCACGCTGCCGGCGCGCAGCTTGCGCGTCTTGCGGGTTTCGAGCGCGCCGTCGACGCGGACCATGCCATCGGCGACCATGGCTTTGGCGGCACCGCCCGAGTGGGCAATCGAGAGCAGCTTGAGCAGCTTGTCCAGCTCGATGTATTCGCTATTGAGGGTGAAGGTGTGGTGCATGGTGTGCGGAATGAGCGGGCGCTGTGGCATTGTGGCGGGCGCGACCGACGCACCGCCTGCGCGGATTATCGCATCTCGCCGTCCTCACGGAGAACACGCATGCTCAGCCAGACCGCAATCTTCCTCGCCGCCGCCGTCCTGATGGTGCCCTTGTCGCGCAAGCTGGGGTTGGGCGCCATTCTCGGCTATCTGGCGGCGGGCGTGCTGATCGGCCCCTGGGGCTTGGGCCTGATCGATGATGTGGAAGCCATCCTGCATTTTTCCGAGTTCGGCGTGGTGCTGTTCCTGTTCCTCATCGGCCTCGAATTGCAGCCCTCGCGCCTGTGGGTGCTGCGGCGGCAGATTTTCGGTCTGGGCGGCGCCCAGGTGCTGCTCTCGGCGCTGGCGCTGGGCGGCGTGGCGAGCTTCCTCGGACTGGGCTGGCGCGCTGCGGCCCTGGTCGGTTTGTCGCTGGCGATGTCCTCGACGGCGCTGGTGCTGCAATCGCTGGCCGAAAAGAACGAACTGAGCGCGCGCCACGGGCGCAGCGCCTTTGCGATCCTGTTGTTTCAGGATCTGGCGGTGATTCCCATCCTCGCCGTGCTGCCCCTGCTCGCCGGGAGCGGCGGCGTCGATCTGGACTGGCGCGATCTGGCCAAGGCCGTCCTCGTCATCGCCGCAGTGGTGCTGGGCGGCCGCCTGCTGTTGCGCCACGTGTTCAGCTGGATCGCCACCCTGGGCAGCCGCGAAACCTTCACTGCGGCGGCCTTGCTGGTGGTCATCGGCACCACCTTGCTGATGGAATTTGCCGGCCTCACCGCCTCGCTCGGCGCCTTCCTGGCCGGCATGCTGCTCGCCGATTCGGACTACCGCCACGAGCTTGAAGCCGACATCGAGCCCTTCAAGGGCCTGCTGCTGGGCCTGTTCTTCATCGCCGTCGGCATGAGCGCCAAGCTGGGCCTGCTGCGCGATCATGCCTTGCCGCTATGCGGCCTGGTCGCCGCGCTGATCGTGCTCAAATTCTTCGTGCTGGCGCTGATCGGCCGCCTCAGCGATTGCTCCTACCGCAGCACGCGCAAGCTGGCGATTGCCCTGGCGCAGGGCGGCGAATTCGCCTTCGTGCTGTTCCAGCTCGGCCGCCAGCATCAGCTTTTGAGCAGCGATCAGGCCGACTGGCTGGTGGTGCTGGTCAGTGTGTCGATGCTCTGCGCGCCGCTGCTGTTCCTGCTCGAATCGCGCCTGCTCTCGCCCTGGCTGGACAAGAACGACGACGCGCGCCCCTTCGACACCATCGAAGAGCACGGCCGCCCGGTGCTGATTGCCGGCTTCGGCCGCGTCGGGCAAATCGTGGCGCGCCTGCTGGCGCTGAAGAAAATCCCCTTCACCGTGCTCGACGCCAGCGCCAGCCAGATCGACTACGTCCGCCAGTTCGGCGCCCAGGCCTATTACGGCGATGCCTCGCGCCACGATGTGCTGGAGGCGGCCGGCATCGCCGAGGCGCGGCTCTTCGTGCTGGCCATCGACGATGTCGAAGCCTCGCTGAAAACCGCTGCACTGGTGCGCCGCCACTACCCGCAACTGCCGATCTACGCCCGCGCCCGCAACCGCTTCCACGCCTACAAGCTACTGGACCTGCAGGTCGAGCTGCTGGTGCGCGAAACCTGGCACAGCAGCCTCGAACTGGCCGGCGAGGTGCTGCGCGCCATGGCGCTGCCCGAGGCCGACATCAAGCAGGCGCTGCAGCGCTTCCGCGAAGCCGACGAAGCCTCATTGCTGCGCCAGCACGCGGTGTATCAGGATGAAGCGGCCCTGGTGCAAAGCGTCAAACAATCGGCCGCCGAGCTGCGCGCGCTGTTTGAGGAAGATGCTGCACAAGCGCGCCGCGAACCCAGCACCTCTAACTGAGCGGCGCCAGCAACTGCACCAGTTCGCTCGCTGCGCTGAACAGATGCTCGGGCGCGAAAGCGCTCAGCTCGGCGCGTGAGCCATAGCCCCACAGCACGCCGGCGGCGCTGAGACCGTTGCGCTGGGCGGCGATCATGTCCACGTCGCGATCGCCGACCATCAGCGAGGCCTCGGTGACGATGCCGCGGGCACGCAGGCGCTCGATCTGCTGCCATTTTTCGAGGTGGATGTCGCCACCATCGACAAATCGGAAGTGCTCGGCGATGCCGAACATGTCGAGAATGCGCTCGGCAAAGTCTGCGCGCTTGGAGGTGCACACCGCCATCGGCACGCCCTGCGCGCTGAGCGCCTGCAGCGCTTCGGCGATGCCCGGATAAAGCTGGTTTTCGGCGTAGCCGACGCTGCCGTAGCGCTCGCGGTATTTGTCGATCAGTGCGGTCAGGTGCGCTTCATCGGTGCTGCCGGTGATGCGCGCGAAGCTGTGGTAAAGCGGCGGGCCGATGCAGATGGCTTGTTGCGCATGGTCCAGCGGCGCGTAAGCAAAATGCTCCAGCGCGTAATTGATGGAACGGCCGATGCCGTCAATCGGGTCACTGAGCGTGCCGTCGAGGTCGAAGAGGATGAAATCGTAAGGGCAAGTCATGATGTGGGAGCGTTTCTGCGATGAGCTGCCAGTGTATCGGCCATGGCAGAATGCAGACACAAATTCTGCAGCGCAGCGGCCAGGCCCGCTGACGCATGCATCACAACAGAGAGCGGCCGCATGCAAGAGAAAGTCATCAAGCGCTATACCAAGGCCGCTGGCGGCCTCGATGCGCTGAAAGCCTCGCTGGCGGCACTCAGTGCCCAGCACATCGTCGCCAAGGGCATGGCCACCCTGCGCAATGCCAATCAACCGGCGGGCTTCGACTGCCCCGGCTGCGCCTGGCCGGACCGCAATCACCAGTCGAGTTTCGAGTTCTGCGAGAACGGCGTCAAAGCCGTGGCGGCAGAGGCCACCGAGTTCCGCGTGACGGCCGATTTCTTTGCGCGGCACACCGTCAGCCAGCTGATGGAAGAGGACGATTACACCCTGGAGTCGCACGGCCGCCTGACTGCGCCGATGCGCTACGAGGCGAGCACCGATCGCTATGAGCCGATTGCCTGGGCCGATGCCTTTGCGCTGATCGCCCGCCATCTGCAAGCGCTGCCCTCGCCCGAGCAGGCGGTGTTCTACACCTCGGGGCGCACCTCCAACGAGGCGGCGTTTCTCTACCAGCTGTTCGTGCGCGAATTCGGCACCAATAATCTGCCGGACTGCTCGAACATGTGCCACGAGCCCTCAGGCATCGGCATGAAGGCGCAGATCGGCGTCGGCAAGGGCACGGTGACGCTGGACGACTTCAACCGCGCCGAGGCGATTTTCATCTTCGGCCAGAACCCTGGCACCAATCATCCGCGCATGCTCGCCGAGCTGCGCGATGCAGCGCGCCGCGGCTGCCGCATCGTGGTCTTCAACCCGCTGCGCGAGCGCGGCCTGGAGCGCTTTGCCGACCCCAAGCATGCCTTCGAACTGCTCGGCGGCGAGACGCAGCTGGCGGCGCGCTATTACCAGCCGCAGATCGGCGGCGATCTGGCGGTGGCCAAGGGCCTGATCAAGGCCGTGCTCGAAGCGGGCGCCGAAGACGTACCCTTCATCGCCGAGCACACCGAGGGTTTTGGCGCGCTGCGCAGCGAGATCCTGGCCGAACCCTGGTCGGCCATCGAAGCCAGCAGCGGCCTCAGCGCGGCGCAGATTCGCGAAGCGGCCGACATCTACATGCACAGCCGCGCGACGATCCTCACCTGGGGCATGGGCATCACCCAGCACCAGCATTCGGTGGCGACCATCCAGATGCTGATCAATCTGCTGCTGGTCGGCGGCAATATCGGCAAACCCGGCGCCGGCGCCTGCCCGGTACGCGGCCACTCGAATGTGCAGGGCGACCGCACGATGGGCATCTACGAGAAGCCCGACGCCACATTCCTCGACCGCCTCGGCGCGGCGTTCGACTTCGCGCCGCCGCGCAAGCACGGCTTTGACGTGATCGCCGCCATCGAGGCCATGCTCGCCGGCGAGGCCAGAGTGTTCTTCGCCATGGGCGGCAATTTCGCCGCCGCCACACCCGACACTGCGCGCAGCTGGGCAGCGCTGCGCCAATGCGCGCTGACCGTGCAGGTCACCACCAAGCTCAACCGCTCACACCTGGTGCACGGCCAGGAAGCGCTGATCCTGCCCTGCCTGGGACGGACCGAAATCGACCGCCAAGCCAGCGGCCCGCAGGGCGTGACGGTGGAAGATTCGATGAGCATGGTGCACATCTCGCAGGGCATCAATGCGCCGGCTTCGCCGCAGCTGATGTCTGAACCGGCCATCGTCGCCCATCTGGCGGCGGCCTGTTTGCCGGCGAGCCGCACGCCCTGGCTGTGGCTGATCGAGGATTACGCCCGCATCCGCGACAAGATTGCCGAGGTCGTCGAGGGCTTTGCCGACTTCAACACGCGACTGCGTGCGCCCGGCGGTTTCTACCTGGGCAACCGCGCGCGCGAGCGGCGCTGGCAAACCGCCAGCGGCCGTGCGCAGTTCGTCTGCCACGCACTGCCCGTGTGGCCGCACGCGGATTTCCGCCTGATGACGGTGCGCAGCCATGACCAGTACAACACCACGGTATATGGGCTGGACGACCGCTACCGGGGCGTGTTCGGTCATCGCCGGGTGTGCTTCATCAACCGTGCCGACCTCGCCCGGCTGGGTTTTCGGGCTGGCGAATGGGTCGATATCACCAGCCTCTGGCAGGACGGCGAGCGCGTGGCGCGGCAATTCCTGCTCGTCGAATACGATATTCCGGTCGGCTGCCTGGCCAGCTATTTCCCCGAGACCAATGGCCTGGTGCCACTGTCGGCCTTTGCCGATGGCGCCCGCACGCCGGCCTCGAAATCGATCCCGGTACGCCTGAGTAGGGGTACGCCCCCAGCGCGCTGACTTCAATTCGCCGGATCTTATGCCGTTTACCTTGTTTTACATGTGCACGATCCGCATAACGTGAAGGCATTGCTGCAAACGCGCACAGCGCAGCCGGCGACTATCCCGGCCTCATCCCTGCGCAGACAGGAGGCGCCATGAGCTTGCGCGCACGCATCCTGCTGCTGGTGCTGGCCGCTTCCTTCCTGCCGGTACTGGCCACGCTATGGCTGCTCATCGATGAGCGCGAAGCCGCTGTTGATCTGGCGCGCGAGCAGCTGGCCACACGCGCTGCGAGCATTGCCCGCGAGCTCGATGACAAGGTCTCGGGCACCAGCCAGCTGCTCTTCGGACTCGGCCGCGTGCCGCTGCTGTCCAGCGGCGACAAGGCGCAGTGCTCGGACTTTCTCGCCAAGGTGCTCGAAGAGCATCCGCAATACACCGGTCTGCTGACCATCCTGCCCGACGGCAGCCTGTTCTGTGACTCGCTGCGCAGCGGCCGCACGCTGGATCTGCGCGACCGCAAATACTTCCAGCGCGCCCTGGTATCGCAAAACACCGTGGTTGAACCGGTGTTCGGCCGCCTGACCGGCAAGGGCGTGCTACAGATTGCCTACCCGGTCCGCGATGGCGCAGGCAAGCTGCTCTATGTGCTGCTCGCCTCCTTCAATCTGGAAGGCTATGGCAAAGGCAAGATGGCCAGCCTGCCTTATCCGGACATGGGCCTGCAGATCTGGGATGACAAGGGCACGGTGATCCAGCGCGAGCCCGGCGGCCTGATCGGCGCCCATGCCAAAGCCTTGTCCAGCTCGGCCGAAGACCAGCGCTTGCTGAGCGCACCGCCCGGCCACACCCTGGCCCTGGGGGACGCAGCGCATACGCGGATCTGGGCCACAGCGGTGCTCGAACATAATCCGGAAGCCGGCCTGCGCCTGGGCCTGAGCGTGCCCGAAGAGAATCTCTACGCGCATATCGATCAACACTTCAAGCGCACCCTGGTCGGCATGTTGAGCCTGTCCCTGCTGTTTTTCCTGTGCGCGGCGGGGCTCGCCGAATTTGCTGTGCGCCGCCAGGCGGCGCGCCTGATGTCGGCCATCTCGCGCCTCGACCAGGGCAGCTTCGATGCGCCGGTCGGGCCGCCTTATCCGCGCGGCGAGCTGGGCGTGGTGATGGCCGCACTGGACCGCTTGGCCAATTCGCTGCACAGCCAGCGCGAAGAAATCTCGCGCACCACGACAGCACTGGAACAGCAGGCCAATTTCGACGCGCTGACCGGCCTGGCCAATCGCAACCTGCTCAGCGACCGCCTGGAGCAGGCGCTGATCTACGCCAAACGCGCGCACCGCATGGCGGCCGTGCTGGTGCTGGATCTGGACCGCTTCAAGACCATCAATGACAGCCTCGGCCACAGCAAGGGCGATGTGCTGTTGCAGGAAACAGCAAGACGACTGGGCGAATGCGTGCGCCCCGGTGACACCGTGGCGCGCCTCGGCGGCGACGAGTTCGTGGTGATTCTCGCCGATATGGCCGACCCGGCCGATGTGATGCCGATCGGGCAGAAGATCCTCTGCTCGCTCTCGCAGGCGCTGGTGGTCGAGGGGCAGTACATCAGCAGCAGCGCCAGCATCGGCGCCAGCGTCTATCCGCATGACGGCGAGAGCGCCGAAGTGCTGCTGCGCAATGCCGATACCGCGATGTACAAGGCCAAGGACCTGGGCGGCAACGGCATCGCGCTGTTCACGCCGGAGATGAACCAACGCGTCAAGGACCGCCTGCAGATCGAAGCCGGGCTGCGCCACGCGCTCAGCCATGGTCAATTGCTGCTGCACTTCCAGCCCATCGTCCATCTGAGCAGCGGCCGCATCTGCGCCGCCGAAGCCCTGGTGCGCTGGCAGCACCCGGAACGCGGCCTCATCCCACCGGCGCAATTCATCACCGTGGCCGAGGAAACCGGCCTCATCGTGCAGATTGGCGAATGGGTGCTCAGCCACGCCTGCCAGCAGGCCCGGCTATGGCAAGACCTCGGTCTGGGCCCGGTGCAGGTGGCGGTCAATCTGTCGGCACGCCAGTTTGCCGCCAGCTCGCTGGGCAGCACGGTCAGCCGGGCGCTGGAGTCAGCAGGCTGTCCGGCCGAACTGCTGCAGCTGGAAATCACCGAAAGCATGGTCATGCAGGACGCCGCCGGCGCGCTGCACACCATGCACGAGCTCAACGCGCTGGGCGTGGCCTTCTCGATCGACGACTTCGGCACCGGCTATTCCTCGCTGAGCTACCTCAAACGCCTGCCGGTGCAGAAACTCAAGATCGACCGCTCCTTCATCGGCGAGCTCGAAAGCGATACCAATGATCACGCCATCGTCGACGCCATCCAGACCCTCGCCCGCAAGCTGGGTCTGAACACCGTTGCCGAGGGTGTAGAGACACCTGCGCAGCTGGAGATGCTGCGCCAGCTCGGCTGCGACGCCTATCAGGGCTACCTGTTCTCGCGACCGCTGGCCGCCGATGCCTTCATCCAGCTGCTGCAGGACCGGCAAGCCGCGCAGTAAGCCAAGCAGCCGCGCCAGCCAAGCAAAAGGCCGCAAGACACACCGCATCAGCGGTCTGTCTTGCGGCCTTGCCATTCCACACAGCGCCCCGCCACAGCGGAGCGCTCAGGCATCAGAGCTTGCCAGCCCCTGCTGCTGCCGGCACGCTGCTTGCCACCACACTAGCATCGTCAGGTGTATAGCTGTAATAGCTCGACGGCGTAGCGCCCGGCGTACCCGAGGTCACACCACTGGCGTACCAGGGTGTGCTGGTCGTCGTGATATTGGCGCTCGACAGATCTTGCACCGACAGGGCGCTGCCATTGAGCAGATTGCCGCTGTAATAGCTGTAGGCACTGCAATAGCTGCTGTCGTAGCCGGTGCCCATGGTCGTCGCGCAGGAGCTGGATTTCGAAGTGCTGGACGAACCACCGTACACCGTCGCTGCCGTCGGGCTGCCATTGTTGAGCTGGATGACATTGTTCTCGACATACAGCTTGGAAGCTTGGCCAGAGTACCAGCCCACCGACCACTGATAATTGACCGAAGCGCTCAGATCACCCTCGAAGTAGTTGTTGTAGATATGCACCATGCCATAACGCACGCGCGGCTGGCGCTGGCGCAGGTTCTTGAAGTAGTTATGGTGCACGCTCACCTTGAGTGCATTCGGGTTTTCGGCCGAGGTGCTGGCCGTATCCGTACCGCCGAACAGCAGCGACTTGTCATGGTCGTGGTAGTAGTTGTACGACAGGGTCACGTAGTTGGCGTTCTTGGTCACGTCCGACAGACCATCGTGATGCTGCACGTGGTAGAGCACGCCGTTGGCTGAACTGGCGTAGTCGGTGCCGGCATAGGTCTCGTTCCACACCGAGGGATAGTTCGCATCCACGTTCGTGCCGTCGGTAAAGGTGTTGTGATCGAGCCAGACGTGGGTGGCGTACATCACCGAAACATTGTCATAAGCCGAATTCCAGCGGCCAGTCGTCGAATCGGTCGGATCCCACTGCGGGAAGTAATCGAAGGAATCCTCAAAGGTGATATTGCGCACCACGATGTTGTCGACCGGAGCACTGCTTGAAGAACCTAGCACGAGATTGCCGTGAATGATCTTCGCCGTTGAACCGACACCGATGATCGAGGTGTTGGACGGGATATTGATGTACACCACCTTCTTCTGCTGTGCGGCATAGCAGGCGCGCGCATTTTCCGGAGTGCCGCTGACTGTCGTATTGCTACCAATCTGCAACGCGGCCGTCCCCCACACGCTGGGCTTGTAGGCCGCGTAGTACGCCGTCCACATCGCCGTCGCGCTGGCATAGCCACCGTATTGCGAGCAGTTGAGGCTGCTGCTGGCATTGCCGTAGGTGAAATAGCCCGACTCGCCCAGCGCGGTCAGCGACTTGTCCATGCTCAGGTCGATGGTGCCCGAGACATAGATGATCTTGCTGCTCGAATCCAGGGTGCCGGAATAGCTACCATCGGTATTGATGGTGGCGGCATTGGCGTAGAGCGCCTGGATGAATTCATTGCGGTTGGTGACCGTATAGGTCTTGGCACTGGTGGCGGCATTGCCACCGGTGGTACCGGTCACACCAAGATTATTGGTGCCGACCGTGGCCCAGCCGGTCGCGCCCAGCGAAGTGATGCTGCTTGCGGACGATGAGGCCGCGCTGGATGTCGAACTGGATGCCGCCGAAGACGAAGTCGACGAAGCCGTGCTGGATGCAGCCGAGCTCGTCGCCGCACTGCTCGAAGCCACAGCCGTCGTCGTACTGTCGCCCCCACCTCCACCCCCGCCGCCACACGCGGCCAAGCCCATACCCAGCGCCATCACCAGGGCGCTGCGAATCATTTCTGTGTTACCCATGCTGTCTGTCTCCACACCCACCAAAGAGCGGCGATTTGCCACGTCAGGCGAGCAGTTTAGGACAGAGACAGGGGGCCGGATTAGCACAAATTGCGAAAACACCGCTCTTTTGCGAAATTTCGCAAAACGAGATGTTACCGATCACAAACGCGCTGCGATTGCTGCCATGCAGCAATCGCCCAGAGACGACTCAGGCCACTCGGTATCGAGCACAAGCTCGCAAGGTCAGGCGTTTAAGCAACCTGTTCACTTCGGTCACAACGAGCCCAATGGCTTACGAACCCAAGCTTGAGCGTTTGCCATCCCGTACTGAAACCGCTTGCTTGAGCGCCTGAAGCCCCACCGAAGCCTTTGCGAAGCTCATTCAGGAGCGCAGGGAGCCCAGCTCTTACAAGTAAATACTCCTGGGGCTCAGCTGGAATTCATGACAAAATCGCGCGCAATGGCGCGCGCCGTTACCAATAGTAAGACACAGCAAGTAACACCTCTGATTCATGGCCGACGCTCCCAGACCCCTTCGCTTTGTAGACGTGTTTGCCGGTTGCGGCGGACTTTCGCTTGGGCTATCCCAAGCTGGCTGCAAAGGTGTCTTTGCGATTGAGAAAAGCCCTTTGGCCTTTGAAACCTTGCGCCACAATCTAGTGGACGGGAAACACTACCAATTCGATTGGCCGACATGGCTTCCCAAGGAGGCCATGACCTGCGAAAACCTTCTACTACATCATGGAGCTCAGCTTGAGAGCCTAAAAGGCTCGATTGATCTCATTGTAGGTGGCCCGCCTTGCCAAGGGTTCTCGACGGCAGGACGCCGTGATCCGGCAGACCCTCGCAACCAAATGACGGAACAGTATCTGGCGCTGGTTGAAAAGCTCCAACCCCGCTTCCTCGTAATCGAGAATGTGGCAGGCTTCAACATGCGGTTCGAGACCGAGGAAGGGCTAGACAAGCTCATCAAGGACCCGAAGCATGCGTCTTACGCTGACTACGTCGCTGGACGACTGCAAGATCTGGGCTACTCAGTGTCTCGCGGCCTCGTGAATTGCGCTGACTTTGGCGTACCCCAGAACCGTTTGCGCTACTTGGTGCTGTGCGAACTGAACGCAGAGGAAAACGAGGCTACTCCGAACCTATTCGAAGCCCTCCAGGCCTCTCGTAAAGCCTTCCTGAAGGACAAAGGGCTCCCAGTCGAACGGAAAATTTCGGTCAAGGAAGCCATCGCCGACTTGTTGGTCGATGGGGCGATCCTCGTTGAAAGCACGGATTCAGACACGAAGGGCTTTCACGAGCCCCTTTACGAGCCTCCTGTTTCTCCGCAGGGCTACATGAAGCTTATGCGTGCCCATTTGCGCACGAAAGCCCCCAATAGCCGCCGGCTGGCCAAGCACAAGAAAACAACGATTGATTACTTCAAGAAGGTCCAGAAAACATGCCGCCCTGGGCGCTGCTTAACTATCAAAGAGCGTGCAAAGGTCGGGACTAAGAAGCATTCGACGACGGTACTTGACCCCAATAGCCCGGCACCAACTATCACCACGCTGCCAGACGATATCGTCCACTACTGCGAACCACGGATACTGACCGTCCGAGAAAACGCGCGGCTGCAGTCATTCCCGGATTGGTTTGAGTTTCAAGGCAAGTACACGACTGGCGGGAAGCAGCGCAAGCAAGAATGTCCGAGGTATACGCAGGTTGGGAATGCCGTACCCCCATTGCTTGCAAGCGCAATTGGCAATCTCCTGCGACATAGAAATCTACCCAAGCCCGTTCCTGTTTCCGATGCATCTTGCGCTCACGCAGCGTCGGTATGAGGCCGCGAAACGTGTAGAAACGTCAGTCGGAAGAGGAAGCAGTCACTAGCGTACCGATTTCTCGCAGGGCATCCATGTATCCCGCAAAACCTCTTCGAATATCCGGAAAGTCACTAACGCTAATTTCATCGCTACCCTTCCCTTTTAAAACCCACCCGCTCTCTCCCCGCTCTTCAAATACGTGCGCTAGGACATTTCGTTTCCTCAGGACATTGTCGACGTACGAGGCGCTATTCCTCCTCAGTTCGCGCAATCTATCAACCTGAGCTTCGTCCAATTTAAAGCTGCTAGGGTTTTTGACTGCCAAGTCTGTAAGGCGGCGGAAATGAGCAAATAACTTAGCGCTGTCAACCGCCATGGTCCCTAGACGCGCGATCAGGTCGCTGCTATTGACGGTTGCATCCGAGTAGCTTTGCCTCATGCTGTCGATAGACTTAAATACATCCGCATCAAGATCGGGCATCTTGTCTTTACAGCCTTGATCAAAGCCACACATGGATATCATGGCCTTCTTCATTATCTCATCACACTCCGCTACGACACGCATAGCCAATCCCCTCATTCCTGAGAGCCTGTCCAACGCACGGGCCGTTTGATCGATGAGTTCACCTGTTCGCTGGATAAACCTCTGTCCATCGCGGCGACAGCAATAGACCCCCTCTACGTCACTACTTGCAATAAGGCGGCGCAATTCGCCTTCCTCTTTAACACTGCCCGAGTAAAACAGGATAGTTGTGGAAGGAAAAAGCCTCCTGATCTTGGGCGCTAGCTCATCGCCACGCTCATCCCTGAGGCGATAGTCCAGCAAGATGATGTCGTATCGATGATACAAATGGTGCTCTTTTGCTAAGCCCTCGATAGTCTCGCCGTTCGGGATTGCGTCGATGCGAGCGATAAAGCCCGCATCACGAACCCGGCGCCTTAGGCTTTCCTCCTCCGCGGGACTAAATGAGTCTTCTATCCAAAGAATTCCAAAATCAAGATTCATGAATTTCCCCCGGTACTACAATATCGAAATCCGCCCGGCTCCCATCCCCAGCCAACTCAATAGTGCCGCCCATTTCTTGCAGGATTTGTCGGATGCTATATAAACCCAAACCTGTGCCATTAGCAGAGCCAGAGTAGCCTCTTTCAAATATCTTCGAGGAATCTATTTTTCTTCTATCTATACCAAGCCCATCATCCGAAACTCGTATGACAATGGCGTTTTTCCACTTTTGACCAACCTTAAATTCGATCTTGTGTGCCTTTGCCTTGTGAGCATTGTCTAGTAGATTGTCAACGAGAACGGCGATGTCAACCGGGGAGAAAGATCTGTAAAGAGTTAACCCTGATGCATCGAAGGTCGCTGCAGGTATGTTGGGAATTCCAACAAGACGAACTTCAAAATACTCTTCGAGAAAGCGCAACAAGTCCCCCTCAACTTTGTCTGTCTCCAAATCAACTCGAATGTTTGGAGCAAACGACAAGACCGCGCCCAGCCTGTCGCCAGATAGGGTCGCGCCTGCTACTGCTACTGATATTCGACGAGCCGACTGTCGAATGCTGGCAAGTTGGTCTTCCACATCTTGAATATCTTTGAGACCGGCGGGGGTTACGGCATTCTCGAGGAGAGATCTGATTTCGTATGCCGCATTGGAAATCGCGGAGCGAACATGTCCCAAATGAATTTTGGCTTGATGCATCAGAAGCTGTACGCGCTCGACGTCGACGTCTAGGCTGCTCCCCAAAAATGCAGCCTGCTTCTCAAGTAGTGCGATACGTTGGTTTGTGCGCTGCTGTTCTTCCAGGGCACGATGGGCGGCTTGCCGCGCCTCTTCTCGAGAAACACGTAACTCCTCTATCCTGCTTTTGGCCGCCTCGATACGCTTGAGCAACTTAGCGTCGCCACTGCTGTCCGCCAACTGGGATAGCGACTTCAGTGTTTCATCGGTAATGCTATCTGGATCTTCCGGAACCCTCGTGAGCTCTTCGTCGTAGTACAGAATTTCGATATCTTTTGATTTTGCAAGCGCCCCAACGACAGCAAGTATTCTGCTGCGCGAGCTGTCTGTATCCAACCCTTCTGGCGTATCTCGATCCTGATCCGGCTTGTCACGCCAATTGACGCCTACAACATACCGCTCAAGGCGATAAATCATATGTTTTCTTATGGCGTCAAAGAGCGCGCGGCTACGCGCATCCTCAATTAGCCCGGCATCTCTACTTGATACTTCCCTGAACATTTTAGGGGGAGCAAGCACGTCAACGCGACCGATGACATCCCGAGTTCCAAGGTAGCGAGACTGCCCTTGCTGTTTTCTTCGATTCAACCCCAAGGTATCGTCAAACTCTTCCCCGATAGGGAAAATCCTGAACCTATTCAGGAACAAAAATACGCTACCAAACTCAATTGGGCGCACACCCATTCGTGTAGTGAACGTTTTCTTTGCCGCCCTGTTTAGAAAGTAAATGTGACCTTCTACTTGGCAGTCGCTCAACTCCTCGTAAGGGGAGGGTTCTCGCACAACATAAATTTTTTTGCCGCGATCAAAAAGTGTGGTGTTAATAAAGCCGCCGCCAATTTTTACGTCGATTCGGCTTGTTTTCTCAATCAGCAATTCAGCAATTTCATTGCGAATGGGGCCATCAACCCCACTAATCGCTTGATCCGATCCATCCAACAACCAAGTTGATACAGTTACATGGGTAGTTGTCCCGAACGGATCAATTAACTTGGCGAGGTCTTTTCGTAACTGCTGGATCCTGTCCGAATCCCACGAGTGCCGTGCTTCCTCAATGATAAGAACGGTGCCGCTCCCGGACAAAGTAGGCGCATTAATTGCCGATGGGAAGGATTTTGCTGCGCTTACCGCAACATCAATGCTCTGGAATTCTTCACTGCTATCGTCTTCAAACCTTGTCCAATCCACCTCAAGTCTTGAAATCGAGTTTTTTTCTTTTGCTCGGCTATACAAGTCGAGTCGTTTGCCCAAAGTGTCGCAGGCAAATCGCCCGATACCTTTACTTCCTGCGAATTGACCAGAAGGTTTGATCTTGTCTCGGTATGTGTCAGGTTGAATTAATGCTTTTTCAGAGTAAGCCACGAAAAGCCATTTGTTACGGATGTCTGCTAGAGACATTCCTTGCCCGTCATCAGTGATGACCAGCCTTTTGTTGTCGGGGTCAAACTCGATGTCTACCCGGGTAGCGCCTGCATCGAAAGAATTTTTTACGAGCTCAAAAATCGCCACGTACTCGTTCGTCACAAGCTCGCGACCTATAATGTCTTTTAGATGAGAGCTAACCCTAAATTTTTCTGTTTTACTCATCGTGGCGCTCATCCAGAAGTTTTGCTTAGCGCTCTGCGCAGGGGGCTGCCAGTAGCGCACAGAGCTTGGTTGCGTACTCGTTTGCAGATGAAAAGGTGTGCCGCAATACCTTCGGAAAGAGCTTTACGCCCGCAGGCCGCAGGTAAGACTGATCCCTAATCCTACCCTCTTGTTTGGAAAGAGTGTCGCGAATGACACCAACTTGAAGGCCTGTCATACGAGACGAAGACATTGGAGTAAGAATTAGAGCGGAGTATTTATCTCCCGGAGCCTCCGGCCAACAGAGGCGGTACGTTTAGCCCCGGCCCATCTGGTATTGGAGGCAAGCGTGCGCTTATGCCTGGGCGCGTATCGTGAGCCCCATCCGCCGTTCTGCTGCTGTCGGGATCTGGAGCCACTACTGGTGCAAGTTGTCCGGCGTTGTACTTACAAAGCTCTTGTCTTCCTTTTTGATCTTCTTGCTTTGCAAAGCGTGGAGCAGCCCCCGGATAGTTCGAGGCGCTTGGGTAATGCCTTGCTGTCTGGTTCTTTCACGTTTTGGAGCCGCAGCGGTTCAAGCTCCTGTCCGCTGTCTTTACTTGGGCAGACAATCGGAATCTTGGCTGGGTCCGGGAGATCGGTATCTGGGTTGGCTTGCCGACCATCGTTGTCGGCCATGACTTGCAGGTCTTCGTAGGGAAAAGGTGCTGAGCAGGATACGAGCGACAACACTAACCAGCGCGCCGGTGCGTAGCCCACTTTCTTGCACAGCGCCTTGATCCTCGTCTTGCCCGAGAATGGGAATGCACTCTCGGGGTTCGCGTTCTGCGTATTGGCGAAGTCTCTCATCATCGAATCGTTCACCCGTCGGGCACCGTCAAATGCAGCCTGTGAATTGAGTATCCGGGCGATAGTCCAGCAATCATCGCCGCTGACATCTTGTCGCCGACAAACCACAGCGAGTTTTCCATTGAGGCCGGTGTAGTCGGGATCATAAATGCTCGACGGCGAGTGGACGAAGTCGCCGTCGAAGACCGCCTTCGAGAGCCGCGTCGAATTGACGTAGTAGAAACGTATGAGCTCGATAGCGGGAATGATGATTCCTGCTGGGTCGCCGTTGTGCGGCAAGACAATGCACTTGGTGTTCTTGCCGTAGCCCATCAAACGATGAGCGCGGAAGGGGACGAGCCCTGCCAGGCCTACCTTATCGGTAGCAATGTAGTAGTTCGGTAGGCCAGGAGGAATGTCGAGGTCAAAGACTTGCTCGACGCCACTGCGGAGCATCTCCAGCTTACCATCCCGCCAAAGGGAGCCCATGCACAGCAATGGAAGCTGTCCAACGCCGATAGCCTCCACGCGGAGAATGTCTTGTTCTATGGCATTTTCCGTGTGCCAAGCGCCCTTGGCATCGTCCTTCACCTTAGCCAGGACAACCTGGAGTCTGTATTCTGTTGCAACCTCGGGGTCGCGTTCGATGCCGCCCAACCAGTTGGGTCGCCAAGTTGAACCAAGGCGACTGGTGTCTTTGAACTCTTCAATGACAACATGCTAAATGGGCATGGAGCCCATTCTAACGCTGTAACGACGAGCGTTGTACAGCCGTGCTACTTCCGAGTCTTTAGTCCACGTACAGCTCGACAGTCAAGGTCGGGAACTCGTACTTCTCGTGCGTTTTCCCAACGTCAGCAAATTGATTGCGAAAACTCTCAACGCAAACCGGAATTTCAGCTATAGGGTCTGCACCTTCAGCGTTTTCTAAGCCGTGAAGCAATTCTGGCCAACCTAGCCATGTTGCACGGTTATCTTGTGCGCACTCCCCGCTAAACGCGGCGGAGTACCTTGCTAGTACATACACTTGAGGCGCGAAATTGGATCGGGGGCCTCTGAACCCAAGTTTTGCAGCAACATCCGCTGCATTTTGGGAGCCGATCCAATCCATGACTTTGTCGACCCAAGCATTCGCTATGTCAAGATTTCGCTTCCTACTTGCCCACTCACGCACAGATCTGCCAAAGACATCGTGCCATTTCAATTGAATCAGCGCGATGGAACCGGTTTCGTTGTCGAATATGACTGCGTCGATATCCGTCAGGACGGATCCATTGGGGCGGCGAAGCTTCACCCCGTGCTCTGGAATCGAGAATCTAGGGGCAGGAAAAGCAGTTGCCAAGTCTTGGCGGAATACTTGCTCCCGCCTATCGACGCCGCTAGACCACTCTTTCTCATGCACTCGTCTTAAGTGCCGGAATAGCGCAAAGTACGGATTGGATATTGCGCCAAAACAAGGCAGCAAATAAAAATCTTTACCAAAATCGATATAGTAGGTGGCGGGGGTCTCGAAGCAATCCTCCCAGTCCCCAATGCTTTCCATGTTGAGGCTTAACGCATTCAACGTAGGCTGTATCCGCTGGGCCTGCAATCCAGCCTCCTGCCAGACTTCCGCCACATCATCTTTGCGAACGAATATAGTCAAAACATTGCGCAGATCCACTATTGGGTTTTTCTTGGCCAACAGTAGTGCAAAGTCGATGTGGCAAAGCACTCTTCCTAGCGCTTGCTCACATGCGGCTTTCCATTCTCCGAAAGTTCGCCCTCCAAGCGCTACGTCATCCGGCAGAGCTTCGCTTTCGAAATAGCCAATGCCAAAGTCACGCGCGGCATCACGGTATGCAAGAACAATTTCCCAGTCGTTGTCGTAACGGATGAACCATTCGGAAGCTACGTCTACGTAAGACGACATTCGTTGCCGCAGTCCATCCCAGTCAATCTCGTTGGGGGCGACGCTGTCGATGCCATCCCTTTTGTACCGAGACCGTAAGTGAAAAATTGCCTCCCGTGCCGCCCACTCAAGTGAGTCAGGCTTGAGGCGAATAACAAGATGGTTAGGGCTAATGATCTGGGTGCGCGCAACCCCGTGTTTTTCAAGCGAGGCCAAGCGCTTGAGGTTGGACAGACGCCCACACGCATCTAAGTAGCTGTGCGCGAATTCAGAATACGTGGTGTTCGTCGGCGCAAAAGGTACTCCGCCTCCCGTGCCTTGAATTGCCGATATGAATGGGCGCAACGCAACGGCGGCCCCCACGAGGCAGTGATGCTCGTGCGGGCGCTCCGCCTCCTGAGCCACCTCTGCCCGGAGCATGCGGCCAACAGCGATAACATCAAGGGCCCGAACAAGCTCGTACAGCCCTTCTTTCTCGTGCCCTCGCCAATTCTTTAGCACGCGCTCTTGAAACGCAGAGATTTCCCGGGAAATTAATAGCTCTGCCGGACTCAATGAACGCGAGTGTTGCATTTTCAGATTACTGAACCCCAACGACAAACCGACTGCTGCTTACGATGACTGCCTTAATGCAGGCTCCAGTAGCGTCCATCGCTGTTATTAGGTCGCAAAAAGCGTTGTTTAGTCGCTCTAAGCGTTGGATTCGTCACTGTCTCAGGCCACGCCGGCGCTGTGCGCCTGCATGTCGGCCCAGTAGCTGGAGCGCACCATCGGGCCGCAGGCGGCGTTCTTGAAGCCCATCTTCAGCGCTTCGGTCTCGAACATCTTGAAGACGTCCGGATGCGGGTAGCGCAGCACCGGCAGGTGGCCGCCGGAAGGCTGCAGGTACTGGCCGATGGTGAGCATGTCCACATCGTGGGCGCGCATGTCGCGCATCACTTCGAGGATTTCCTCGTCGGTCTCGCCGAGGCCGACCATCAGGCCGCTCTTGGTCAGCACTTCGGGGTGCGCGGCCTTGAAGTTCTTCAGCAGCATCAGCGAGTGCTGGTAGTCGGAACCGGGGCGCGCGGCCTTGTAGAGGCGCGGCACGGTTTCGAGGTTGTGGTTCATGACGTCGGGCGTGGCTTCGCTGAAGATCTTCAGCGCGATGTCCATGCGGCCGCGGAAGTCCGGCACCAGCACTTCGATGGTGGTGTGCGGCGAGGCCTTGCGCGTCTCCTGGATGCAGTCGACGAAGTGCTGGGCACCGCCGTCGCGCAGGTCGTCGCGGTCCACCGAGGTGATCACCACGTATTTGAGGCGCATCGCGGCGATGGTCTTGGCCAGGTCCCGCGGTTCGTCCTGATTGAGCGGGTCCGGCTTGCCGTGACCGACATCGCAGAACGGGCAGCGCCGCGTGCAGATGTCGCCCATGATCATGAAGGTCGCCGTGCCCTTGCCGAAACATTCGTGGATGTTGGGGCAGGAAGCTTCTTCACAGACGGTGTGCAGCTTGTGCTCACGCAGCGTGTCCTTGATCTCGTTGAAGCGCGCGGTCTCTTCCGAGTTGCCGATCTTGATGCGGATCCACTCGGGCTTGCGCAGCTTTTCGGCCGGCACAATCTTGATCGGGATACGCGCCGTCTTGAGTTCGCCGCGTTGCTTCTTGACCTGTTCTTCCATCACACGAGTTCCTGTTTTTGCGCCGCCGGCAAAATGACCGGATAGCGTTCTTCCAGCAGGGCGGCGAGTCGTTCCGCCAGCCTGCGATGCGCCTCTGCGACGCTTGTGTGCACGCCCAGCTCACTGAGCTGGGTGGTGCGTAATCCCTCGTAACCACAGGGATTGATGCGCGTAAACGGCGCCAGATCCATCTCCACGTTGAGCGACAGCCCGTGGTAGCTGCAGCCGCGCGTGATCTTGAGTCCCAGCGCGGCAATCTTGGCCTCGCCGACATAGACGCCCGGTGCGCCTTCACGGCGCTCAGCGGCAATGCCCCAATCCGCCAGCACGTCGATCAGCGCCTGCTCCATCAGATTGACCAGCTGGCGCACCATCAGCTGGCGGCGATGCAGGTCGAGCAGCAGATACACGACTGCCTGACCGGGGCCGTGGTAGGTGATCTGACCGCCACGGTCGATCTTCACCACCGGCACTTCGCTCGCCTGCAGGAGGTGCTCGACCTTGCCCGCCAGGCCCAGTGTATAGACCGGCGGATGCTGCAACAACCACAACTGGTCCGGGGTTTTCGCGTCGCGCGTGGCGGTGAAGGCCTTCATCGCCTCGAAGCTGGGCGCGTACTCGACCAGGCCCAGCTCACGGATCTGCAGTGAGTGCTCAGGCCCGATGAGCGCCTCGCTCAAAGCACCACCTTGACCATCGGATGACTCGACAGCTCGGTGTACAAGGCGTCCAGCTGCGGCTTGGAAGTGGCGCGGATGGTGCAGGTCAGCGAGAGATATTTGCCATTGGCCGAAGGGCGCATCTCGACCGTGGCCGGATCGTAGTCCGGCGCATGGCGCAGCACCACATCGACCACCGCCTGGACAAAGCCATCGACGCGCAAGCCCATGATCTTGAGCGGAAAATCGGTGGGGAATTCAAGCAGGGTGTCTTGCAGAGGCTCACTCATGGGCGGCGCGGTTCCAGGCAGTCAAGCGGCAATTTTAGCAAGCGCCGCTGCCGCTGACGAATTTATCCCCGAGCACGCTCAGTGCAAGGCATTGCGCAGACCTTCGATGCTGCGCATGAACCAGTTGGCGCGTTCGACATCCTGCAGGGCGAGCAGCGGGTATTCGCCGAGGACCTGACCGTCGAGCAGCAGGCGCAGACTGCCAAGCTTGGCGCCACGCGCCAGCGGCGCCTTGAGCCCGGCGGCCGGCAGCAACTGCAGCTTGACCTCGGCGGCACGGCCGTGCGGCACCGAGATCAGCAGATCATTCATGAAGCCGGCGTTCACCTTGTCGAGCTTGCCCTCGCGCAGCGGCAGGGCGCCCACGGTTTGCTGCGCCTTGAAGAACTGCACCAGATCGAAGGCCTCGAAGGCGAAATTGAGCAGCTTCTGCGACTCCTGCGCGCGCGCCTTGTCGGAGGCCGTGCCCATCACCACCGAGACCACACGGCGCGGCCCGCGACGCGCCGTCGACACCAGGCAGTAACCGGCCGCTGCGGTATGGCCGGTCTTCATGCCGTCCACGCTGGCGTCCTGCCACAGCAGGCGGTTGCGATTGGGCTGGGTGATCTTGTTGTAGGTAAATTGCTTCTGCGAGTAGATCGGGAAGTATTCCGGGAAGTCGCGGATGATCGCCGTGGCGATCTTGGCCAGGTCACGCGGCGTGCTGTAGTGGCCGGCCTCGGTGATGCCGGTGACGTTCTGGAAATGCGTGTTCGTCATGCCCAGGCGCTGCGCCTCGCGGTTCATGCGTTCAACGAACTTCGCCTCGCTGCCGGCCACCAGCTCGGCCAGGGCTACGCAGGCGTCGTTGCCGGACTGGATGATCACACCGTGAATCAGCTCATCGACCGTCACCGGCTTGCGCGGATCGAGGAACATCACCGATTCCTCACGCGAACGCGCCACCTGATAAACGCGGTCGGAAATCGTCACCTGCTGGTTGAGGCTGATGGTCTTGGCGCGCAGCGCCTGGAACACCACGTAGGCGGTCATCAGCTTGGTCAGCGAAGCGGGCTCGGCGCGATCATCCGGCCGCGCTGAGGCCAGCACCTGATTGCTGCCCGCATCGAGCAAGAGCCAGGAGCGCGCCGCCAGCTCGGGCGCCTGCGGCAGCGCATCGGCGCAGGCCAGGTTCGACAGCAGGGCCAGGCAAACGGGGAGGATCCAGCGCAATTTCATGGTCACAGCCAACATCAGTAAGAGGGGCGAACTATATAGCAGCTTGCGCTGCCGCATGCTGCGATCCGCCAGAGTCCTGCAAGTTCCCCGCCCGTGCCGCAAAACGCAGGTGTAAAAGTTGTGCGACACCCTCAAGCTTGGGCGGATATACGCGTAAACCCTAGCTCCGAACTGATAGAAGTCCATCACATGAACACCTCCATCGCCTTCCGACTGAAGCTCATTCTTGCACTCTCGGCGCTGATCACCCTCAGCGTCGGGCTGCTGGGACTACAGAATTCGTCCCGTCTTGCCGCATCGCTGGAGCGTTCGCAAAGCGAAACCCTGCAGAAGGTCCGCGAGCTCGATGAAATCGTCGCGCAAACCCTCAGGCTGCGCGTGCACGTGCTGAATCACTTCATCAAGCCCACCGAGGCTGAGCGCAAGAAGGTGGAAGAGCAGGCCAGGAAGAGCGATCAGTCGCTGTGGGATCACATGAAGACCTACGAGCGTCTGATCAGTGATCCGCGCGAACGGGCCATCTTCGACAAGGAAACCGAGGCGCTCAAGAAATTCGATACCGCGCTGTATGCCGCATTTGAAGGCAATAACAGCGGTGACGATACAGCGGCCCGCGCCGGCATCGGTGCGTTCATCAAGATCTCGGCCGACGCCAAGACCGTCACCGACGAGCACAAGCACCTGATGGACGAAGCCATCCAGGCCGAACGCGACGCCTCGATGCAGGACATGAAACAGCTGCGCCTGTACTCATGGATCATCATCATCGTCGGGGTCGCCGCCGTGGTGGCGCTCGGCCTCACGCTCGAACGCGGCATCCGCCGGGGCCTGCTGAGCATGCAGAGCGCCATTGCGCGCATCGAAGACGAGCAGGATTTCCGCATCCGCGTCCCGGCCGCAGGCAACAGCGAGCTGAGCGATATGGGCCGCCGCCTCAACCGCCTGCTGCAAGCCATGCAGGACAATCTGCGTCAGATTGGCGAGAGCGCCAATGCCGTCGCCGCCAAATCGCGCGACATGGCCGAGACGGCCCATGAGCTGGCAACAGCGTCGACCCAGCAGAGCGAATCGGCCTCCAGCATGGCCGCGGCGGTGGAAGAGATGACGGTGAGCATCGGTCACATCGGCGACCGCGCGGTGGCCGCCAACCAGCTCTCGCACGAATCGGGCAAGCTCGCCGCGGACGGCAATCAAACCATTGGCGAGACGGTCAAGGACATCAACGAAATCGCCAGCACGGTGCGCCTCACCAGCGAGCGCCTGAGCGTCGTCGAAACCGAGAGTGACAAGATCTCCTCAGTCGTCGCGGTGATCCGTGAAGTCGCCGATCAAACCAATCTGCTCGCCCTCAATGCCGCCATCGAAGCGGCGCGCGCCGGCGAACAAGGCCGTGGCTTCGCCGTCGTCGCCGACGAAGTGCGCAAGCTCGCCGAACGTACCGCCAATTCGACGCGCGAGATTTCAGCCATCATCGATGGCGTGCGCGGCGGCGCCAAAGATGCGGTCAGCAGCATGGAGCTCGCCGTCGACCGCGTCAGCCAGGGGGTGACACGGGCCGAAAATGCCAGCCAGGCGATTGAGCGCATCAGCGTGACCAGCCTTCAGACCGTCGACATGGTGCATGAAATCACCGATGCGATCCGCGAACAAAGCAGTGCCAGCACCAATATCGCCCAGCAGGTGGAACGCATCGCGCAGATGGCCGAGCTCAGTAGCGACGCAGCCTCCGGCAGCGCCAGCACGGCACGCGAACTGGACCAGCTGGCCGCCTCGATGCAGAAGATCGTGCAGACCTACAAGCTGTAAATCAGTTCAGCGCCTGGCGCTGCGGATAGACGATGAAGGGGTTCAGACGCAGGCGGCTGGTGACCAGGGTGCTGGCGCTGCGTGCGTCATCGGCGCTGCTGAACGGCCCCATGTGCAGGCGGTAGCGCTGGCCCTCGGCGACGATGGCGATGTTCTGCTGCATCGGGCGCAGCGCCTGCAGGGCGTATTCGCGAAAGCTCTCGGCATTGCGCAGCGAGCTGAACGCCCCCAACTGCAGATAAACCCCGTTGGCCAGGCTAGCCGGGCTGACGCTGCTGTCGGCCGGCGGCGCACTGCTGGCGGCCGGTGCAGAGGCCTCGGGCAGGCTGGCCAGCAAGGCGCCGACATCGGCCACCGGCTCGCTGGCAGGCGCAGGCAGGGGCGCTGGCGCTTTGACATTGCGCAGCGGCGGGATGTTGGAGGCAATCATGTTCACCTCTTCCGGAATGATCGCCTCGACCTCGACCTCGGCCGAGCCCTTGTCGGCATAGCCGAGCTTCCAGGCGGCAGTGTAGGAGAGATCGATCAGCCGCCCCTTGTGAAAGGGGCCACGATCATTGACGCGGGCGATGACCGAATTGCCATTGGCCAGATTGGTCACGCGCACATAGCTCGGAATCGGCAAAGTCGGATGCGCGGCGGTCATGCCGTACATATCGTAGGGTTCGCCGCTGGAAGTCTTGGCACCGTGGAAGCGGCGACCGTACCAACTGGCCGTGCCACGTGCGCGATAGGGCTGCAATTGCTGCATCGGCGTGAAACTCAGCCCCAGCGCTTCATACGGACGGTTGGCGCGCGCCAGCAGGGGTTCCGCGCGCGGTTGCGCATTCGGGATGCTGGCCAGATCGGGCGGATTGTCGCCGGGACCGTCGTCCTTGTAATAGCCGCCGCCTTTGCGACTGCTGCTACTGGCGCTGGCAGGCGGCCGCGTTTCCGCCGGGCGCGCCTCGACGCGTGCTTCGGGGCGCGCATCAGGCAGGCGCGTCGCCGGCGGCGGCGGACGCGTCTCGACACGGGCCACGGGCGGGCTGGCACAGGCAGCGAGCAGCAGGCTCAGCAGCGCCAGGCCATATCCGGCACAGCGGCGCATCAGTTCTTGCCTCCGCGCAGGCGGTAGCGTCCGATGCTCATCAGGATGCCGACGCCCAGACACAGCGTGGTCAGCGCGGTGCCGCCATAACTCACGAAGGGCAGCGGCACGCCCACCACCGGCAGCACGCCGCCGACCATGCCCATGTTCACGAAGGCATAGGTGAACAAGGTCATGGTGATCGCGCCGGCCAGCAGGCGCGAGAACAGATTGGGCGCATTGGCGGCGATCGCCAGACCCCGCGCGATGAGCATGCCGTAAAGGATGACCAGCACGATCACGCCGACCAGGCCGAATTCTTCCGACAGCACGGCGAGCACGAAGTCGGTATGGCGCTCGGGCAGGAAGTCCAGATGCGCTTGCGTCCCTGCGCGCCAGCCCTTGCCGAGAATGCCGCCGGAGCCGACCGCAATGGTGGACTGGATGGTGTGGAAGCCCTTGCCGAGCGGATCGGAGGAGGGGTCGAGCAAGGTGCACACGCGGTGCTTCTGGTAGTCACGCAAGCCCGGCCACTTCACCCCGGGCGAGCAGATCTCGCTCTGATAGCTGATGATCGCCACCACGGCCGCCAGGCCCAGCGCCGTCACCGGCACGATCAGTTTCCAGGACAGGCCGGCGAAGAAGATGACGAAGACGCCCGCGCCGAACACCAGGATCGCGGTGCCCAGATCGGGCTGCTTGGCAATCAGGCCGACCGGCACCATCAGCAACATGCCGGCGGCGAGGAAGTCACGCACCTTGAGGCTGCCTTCGCGCCGCTGGAAGTACCAGGCAAGCATCAGCGGCATGGCGATCTTCATCAGCTCGGAGGGCTGGATGCGGCCGATGCCAATGTTGAGCCAGCGCGTGGCACCCTTGGAGGTATCGCCGAACAGGGCCACCGCAATCAGCAGCAGCACGCCCAGCACATAGAGCGGCAAGGCCAAGCTGTAGAGGCGTTGAACGCGCATATGCGCGGCGATGATCATCAGCAGCATGGCCGCGATGACGTTCACGCTGTGCGCCTGGAAACGCTCGGGCGAAGCACTCATCATGACGACGAAAGCGCCCACCAGGGTGGTCATGAGGATGCCGAACAGCCAGGGATCGACCGGGGCGAAGATGCGCCGCAACCAGCCGATGGGATCAAATTGCATGCGTGCCTCTGGCTATGAATTGAGGCAAAAACGACTCAGCGTCACACCCGACTCCCGACTCCCGACTCCCGGCTCTCCGCATCATTCGTCCTCCGCGCCAGATTGCTCGGCCGCCGGCCCGGCGGGCCGCTTGCCGCGAATGTAGTAGTCGAGCACCTGGCGTGCAATCGGCGCGGCTGACTCGGCACCGAAACCACCGTTTTCGACCACCACCGCCAGCGCAATGGTCGGCTTGTCGGCCGGCGCAAAGGCGATGTAGAGCGCGTGGTCGCGCAGATGCTCGGCCGTATCGCTGGCCTTGTACTTCTCGCCCTTGAGCGAGTAGACCTGGGCCGTCCCGGTCTTGCCGGCCACCTCGTATTCGACGCCGGCAAAGGCGCGGGCACCGGTTCCCCATTTATTGACCTGCACCATCGCGCTGCGGATCACCTCCAGCTGATCGGGCAGGATCGGAATGGTCTTGATCGGCGTCGGCTCGATTAGCGTGCGCTTGCCGCTCTTGACGTCTTCCACGTAGCGCACCAGGTGCGGCTTGAACATCACGCCGCCGGCCGCCAGGGTCGCCGTGGCATGTGCCAGCTGGATCGGTGTGTAGGCGTTGTAACCCTGACCAATGCCGATGGAAATGGTCTCACCGGCATACCACTTCTGCGTCTCGGGCTTCTTGAAGCGGCGCTTCTTCCAGGCTGGCGAGGGCAGCACGCCTTCGGCCTCGCCCTGCAGATCGATGCCGGTGCGTGCGCCGAAACCGAACTGGCCGACCGTGCTGGCGATCAGATCGATCCCCATGTCATTGGCGAGGATGTAGTAATAGGTGTCGCAGGACTGCACGATGGACTTGACCATGTCCACGCTGCCATGACCGCCCTTCTTGTCGTCATTGAAAACGTGATTGCCGAAGACGAAGAAACCGGGGTCATTGATGCTTTGCGACGGTGTGCGTTTGCCGGTCATCAGCGCCGCCAGTGCCATGAAGGGCTTGAAGGTGGAGCCCGGCGGATAGGCCGCATAGATCGCCCGGTGCAGCAGCGGCTTGTCCGGCGAGGTATTGAGCGCATCCCAGTTGGTCGAGTCGATGCCGTCGACGAAAAGATTCGGGTCGAAGGTCGGCTTGGACACCAGGGCCAGCACACCGCCGGTGCCCGGCTCGATGGCGACCAGCGCGCCACGCCGGTTGCCGAAGGCCTGCTCGGCGATCTTCTGCAGCTCAGCGTCCATGGTCAGGATCAGGTTGTCGCCCGGTACCGGCGGCGTGCGGCTGAGGCTGCGCACAGCGCGGCCGGCGGCGTCGACCTCGACTTGCTCGAAACCGGTGGTGCCGTGCAGGCTTTTCTCGTAGCTCTGCTCCAGGCCGGTCTTGCCAATGTGCTCGGTACCCCGGTAATTGGCCGCCATGTCCTCGTCGTCATCGATCGCCTCCGCTTCCTTGCGATTGATGCGGCCGATGTAACCGAGCGCATGCGACGCGAGCTCGCCCTGCGGATACTGGCGGAACAGGCGGGCGCGGATCTCGACCCCCGGAAAGCGGTAACGCTGGGCGATAAAGCGCGCCACCTCGGCATCACTCAGGCGGGTGCGGATCGGCAGCGATTCGAAGTTCTTGCTCTCGTCGAGCTGTTTCTTGAAGCGCTTGCGGTCCTTGGGCTGGATGTCCAGCACCTCGGCCAGCTCGTCGATGGTGGCCTCCAGATTGCGCACCTTGGACGGCGTGATTTCCAGCGTGTAGGCCGAGTAATTGCGCGCCAGGATCACGCCGTTGCGATCGACGATCAGGCCGCGATTGGGCACGATCGGCACCAGGGAGATGCGGTTCTCCTCGGCGCGCGTGGTGTAGTAGTCGTGCTTGACCACCTGCAGGAACACGAAGCGCGCCAGGATCAGGCTGAAGCAGACGAGCACGAACACCCCCGCCACCGCGATGCGGGCGCGAAAACGCGAGAGTTCCTGTTCGGGAGCCTTGAGTTCCATATCGGGGTGTAGCTAGGGGCTAGGGGCTAGGGGCTAGATAAAAGTTTGCGCGCTACAGCGCGGAATCTCGCTAGCCCCTCATCCCTGGGCCCTAGCCCCTCATATCGGCCTGTTGTCATCACGATCAATCGGACGCATCTGCGGGATCAGCAGGATGTAATGCACCGGCATCCACAGCGCGGCCGTCGTGAAACTGGAGAAGAAATAGGTCCAGCCGGGGAAGCGGCCGCCGACCAGCAGGCGCACCACCAGCATGACGATCTGCGCACCGAGGAACACCGGCACCATGTGCAGCGCCTGCGCGCTGGGCGAGAACCACAGCAGGCGGCGCGACATGACGATGCTGGCGTAGGCCAGCAGCACATAGGCCAGGGCATGCTGACCCATCACCGCACCGTGCGCGACGTCGACGATCACGCCGAGCAGGAAGGCCATTCCCATGCCGACCATCAGCGGCTCGCGCACGCACCAGAAGGCCAGCACCAGGGCGACGAAATCGGGGATGGCGTAGAAACGCCCCATCGGCACGAAGTGCAGCACCAGGGCCACCAGCAAGGAGCCGATGACAAAGCTGTTGCGCACCGGCAGGAGAATGCGGCTGGAACGATTGGTCAGCATCAGGGTGCTCCCTTGACTGCGCTGGCTGCCGCCGGCGCACTGCTTGTCGGACTGGGCAGGGCGACCGACTGCGCATGCGGCGCCGACTGCAGCTCATGACGCAGAATCACACGGCCACTCGCCGTGCGACGCGGATCTTCAGCTGCCTGATCCGGCGGCGGCTGCGGACCGCCCGAGCGGCCCAGCACCAGCACCGCGCCGCTCTTTTCGACGCCGCCAATCGGCAGGCAGAGAATGCGTCCGAAGGACTCGGCGGCATCGCGGCTGGCGCGAATCACCTGGGCCACCGGCAAACCTGGCACGAAGACACCGTCCAGCCCCGAGGTAACGATGCGGTCGCCGACGCGCACATCGGCATTGGCCGCCAGATAACGCAGCTCCATCAGGCCCGAGCCGGTACCGAACATCACCGCGCGCAAACCGCTGCGCTCGATCTGCACCGGAATCGCCTGCTCCTTGTCGGACAGCAGGGTCACTTCGGCATGCAGCGGGAACACGCGCGTCACCTGGCCGATCACGCCATCGCCATCGACCACCGCCAGACCGGCTTCGACACCGGCATTGCCGCCCTTGTCGAGAATCACCTTGCGCGAGAAGGGATCGCGGGCGGTAAACAGCACCTCGCCCGCGATGGCACGCACCTTGACGCGGTCACGCATGTCGAGCAGGGCGCGCAGCTGGCTGTTCTCCTGCTCCATCTGGCCGTCGCGCAACAAGCGCTGCGAAACCTGCAGCTGGGCATTGCGCAGCCGTTCGTTCTCGCGCTGCAGGGTCACCAGTCCATTGAAGTAGTTGGCGACATTGCTGGCGAACTCAGCCGGCGTCGCGGCCGCAATCTGCAAGGGATAAGTGAGGATCGCCACACCCTGGCGCAGGGTGTCGAGAAAGCGGATCTGCAAGTCGCCCAGCAGCAGCGCCAGCGACAGGGCAACGTAGAGCGTGAGCTTGGCCGAGGGCGGCAGGCCACGCCGGAAAAAGGGCGGCGGCTGATTTCCGGAGCTTGCGGGCATGTCAGTGCGGTTCGAGGCCTGAGGTTTGCAACAAGGCAGCGGCCGGGCAGCACGGTGCCCACCGCAGCGCGGTCAGGCCCCTGCTCGCATGCACCCGGCGCTGCCTCACAGCCCGTATCACTCGCTGGTGAAAATCGAGCCGAGCTTGTCCATCTTCTCCAGTGCCATGCCCGAGCCACGCACCACGCAGGTCAGCGGTTCTTCAGCCACGATCACCGGCAGGCCGGTCTCTTCCATCAGCAGGCGGTCGATGTCGCGCAGCAGTGCGCCACCACCGGTCAGCACCATGCCGCGCTCGGCGATGTCGGCGCCCAGCTCGGGCGGCGTCTTCTCGAGCGCGTTCTTGACCGCGGAGACGATGGCATTGAGCGGCTCGGTCAGCGCTTCGAGGATCTCGTTGCTGCTGATCGTGAAGCTGCGCGGAATACCCTCGGCGAGGTTGCGACCCTTGACTTCCATCTCCTTGACTTCGGAGCCGGGGAAAGCCGAGCCGATCTGCTTCTTCACCGATTCGGCGGTGGTTTCGCCGATCAGCATGCCGTAGTTGCGGCGGATGTAATTGACGATGGCTTCGTCGAACTTGTCACCGCCGACGCGCACCGAACCGGCGTACACCATGCCGCCCAGCGAGATCACGCCAACTTCGGTGGTACCGCCGCCGATGTCGACGACCATCGAGCCGGTAGCGTCCGAGACCGGCAGATCGGCACCAATGGCCGCCGCCATCGGCTCTTCGATCAGATACACCTGCGACGCGCCGGCGCCCAGCGCCGATTCACGGATCGCGCGGCGCTCAACCTGGGTCGAACCGCAGGGCACGCAGATGATGATGCGCGGCGAGGGGGAGAACAGGCGCGAGTCATGCACCTTCTTGATGAACTGCTTGAGCATCTGCTCGGTGACCGTGAAGTCGGCGATCACGCCGTCTTTCATCGGCCGGATGGCGGTGATGTTGCCGGGCGTCTTGCCCAGCATCTGCTTGGCGGCCTGGCCGACGGCCTGAATGGTCTTTTTCTGGTTGGGGCCGCCTTCGGTGCGGATCGCCACAACCGAAGGTTCGTCAAGCACAATGCCCTTGCCGCGCACGTAGATCAGCGTGTTCGCTGTACCCAGGTCGATAGCAAGATCATTGGAAAAATAGGAGCGCAGAAGTCCGAACATGGGCGTATCCGTGAGCCGCGTCAGAGAGCTGACACGGCATGGCTGTGGGGAATCAAAATAGTCGGCTATGTTACCCTATTAGCCACTCCGATTTCATCTGGCCTGACATGTCTCTTACGCTTGAAGAAGTTGCCCGTATCGCCCGCCTTGCCCGCATCGAAGTCTCCCCGGACGAGGCCGAAGCCACCCGCGCCAAGCTCGACGGGATCTTCGGCCTGATCGCCCAGATGCAGGCGGTGGACACCCGCGAAGTCGCCCCGATGTCGCATCCGCAGGATGTCGTGCAGCGCCTGCGCGCCGACGACGTCACCGAGAGCAACCAGCGCGAAGCCTTCCAGGCGGTGGCGCCGGCGGCCGAAAGCGGCCTGTATCTGGTGCCCAAGGTTATCGAATAAGCCCACTCATCTCCTGACGCCCGGTCGTTCTCAGCGTATGTCCGGGCACAGCCAAAGGATTCCCGCATGTCCCGTTTGACCCAACACCTCGCCGAAGGCGCCGAACTGCTGGCGCGCGTGATCAAGGACGAAGCCCTGCTGGCGCAAGTCGATAAAGCTGGCGAGATCCTCGTCGACGCCTTGCAAGCCGGCGGCAAGATTCTCTCGGCCGGCAATGGCGGCTCGCATTGCGACGCCATGCACTTTGCCGAAGAGCTCTCCGGCCGCTACCGCGACAACCGCCCGGCCCTGGCGGCGATTGCCATCTCTGACCCCTCGCACATCACCTGCGTGGGCAACGACTACGGCTTCGAATTCATCTTCTCGCGCCAGGTCGAAGCCCTGGGCCGTCCTGGCGACGTGCTGCTGGGCATCTCGACCTCGGGCAATTCGGCCAATATCCTGGCCGCCATCAAGGCCGCCAAGGCCATTGGCATGAAGACCATCCTGCTCAGCGGCAAGGACGGCGGCAAGATGAAAGGTCTGGCCGACGCCGAGATCATCGTGCCGCATTTCGGCTACGCCGACCGCATCCAGGAAATCCACATCAAGTTCATCCACGCCCTGATCGACCATGTCGAAATCGGGCTGGGCCATGTCAAACCCGTGAAATGAAAACCCTCTTCACCGCAAAGGCGCAAAGCGACGCAAAGGGCCGCGAAGAAAAGCAAAGCAAGCAAAACCAGTCTTGTTGTACGGTTTCCTTTGCGGCCCTTTGCTTTTCCTTCGCGCCTTTGCGGTGAAAGAAAAACGCAAAATGACCTACCAGACGCTCAAATCCCTCGCCGCCGATCTGGCGCAGAAAAAGATCTCCAGCCGCGAGCTGGTCACCGACTACCTCGCCCGCATCGATGCGAAAAATCCGCAGATCAATGCCTTCATCACGGTTGATCGCGACGGCGCGCTGGCCGCCGCCGATGCTGCCGATGCGGCGATTGCCGCCGGCACGGCTGGCCCGCTGGCGGGCGTGCCGATTGCGCACAAGGATCTGTTCTGTACCGAGGGCGTGCTGACCACCTGCGGCTCGAAGATGCTGGCGAACTTCGTCAGCCCCTACGACGCGCATGTCGTCACCCGCCTCAAGGCGGCCGGCGTGGTGAGCCTGGGCAAAACCAATATGGACGAATTCGCCATGGGCTCGACCAACGAGAGCTCGGCCTATGGCGCGGTGAAGAACCCCTGGCATGTCGAACGCATTCCCGGCGGCAGCTCGGGCGGCTCGGCAGCGGCGATTGCTGCGGGCATGATCCCCGCCGCGACCGGCACCGACACCGGCGGCTCGATCCGCCAGCCGGCTGGCCTGTGCGGCATCACCGGCATCAAGCCGACCTATGGCGTGGTTTCGCGCTACGGCATGATCGCCTACGCCAGCTCGCTCGACCAGGGCGGCCCGATGGCCCACACCGCCGAAGACTGCGCCCTGCTGCTGAACCACATGGCCGGCTTCGACACGCGCGACTCGACCAGCGTGGAGCGCGCCGCCGAAGACTACACACGCGAACTCGCCACGCCGCTGGCCGGCTTACGCGTGGGCCTGCCCAAGGAATACTTCGGCGAAGGTCTGGCGGACGATGTACGCGCCGCCGTCGACAACGCCCTGGCCGAGCTGCGCAAGCTCGGCGCGACGACGGTCGAAGTGAGCCTGCCGAACACCCATCTGGCGATTCCGGCCTACTACGTGATCGCCCCGGCCGAGGCCTCGAGCAATCTGAGTCGCTTTGACGGCGTGCGCTACGGTCATCGCGCCAGCGACTACAAGGATCTGGCGCAGATGTATTCGAAGAGCCGCGCTGAAGGCTTCGGCGCGGAAGTGAAGCGGCGCATCCTGGTCGGCACCTATGTGCTCTCGCACGGCTACTACGACGCCTACTACATCAAGGCCCAGCAGCTGCGCCGCCTGATTGCTGAAGACTTCAAGCAGGCGCTCAGCCAGTGCGACGTGATTGCCGGCCCGGTGGCACCGACCACCGCCTGGGCGCTGGGCCAGATGGCCGATGATCCGGTGCAGATGTATCTGGCCGACATCTACACCATCGCCGTCAATCTGGCGGGTCTGCCGGGCTTGTCCACGCCGGCCGGCTTTGGCGCCGACGGCTTGCCGGTCGGCCTGCAGCTGATCGGCAATTATTTTTCCGAAGCGCGCTTGCTGGGCGTGGCCCACCAGCTGCAACAGGTCACCGACTGGCATCTGCAAACGCCGGCCTGAGCCTGCAGCACAGCGGCCCGCACAGCTTCTCGACGCAGGAGGGGTGCATGAAACGCGGCATGCTTGGCAGTTTGCTGGTGATCGCTTGTTGCAGCAGCGCCTTGCAGGCTGCACAGGACAGCGGCGTGCGCATGCTCGCCGCCCATGCCGCCTGCGACGGCAGCCTGTTCAAGGCGCTGGCCGCCGATGCGCCGCGCTGGCAGGGCGAAAAATCCTTCGCCCGCCGGGGGCCGCTGGCGAGCTTTCGCGTCGCCAATCGAACCCCACCCGAAGCCTATGGCGGCCCTGCCACGCTGGATTTCAAACGCGCCCGTCGCATCGACGGTCTGCCGCTCTCCGGCTGGTTCGACGCCGATCTGTCGGCCTGGTCGCGCTTTGCGCGCTTCGAAGTGCAGTTTCTCAGCTGGGGCTTCTACATCGACGCCACGCCGGCTGATGTGCGTGACTGGCTGCGCCGCGCAGCACCGGCCGTCGGCCGCCGCCTGCAACGCAGCAGCGCCGACAAGGAAGGTGTCTATTGCGTGCAGGAGCGCTGGCAGGACGAGCGCTGGCAAGCCGAGGCCTGCAGCGCCGATGAAGACTTCCCGACCGAGCCCAGGCCTGTGCGCTGGCTGGTGATCCGCCCGGCCGACACGCGCACGGTGCTCTCCTGCGAGCTCGCCGGCAGCCTGCCAGCGCCCCTGCTGCATCAGTTGCGGCCCGATCTGCCGCACTGAGCCACCGATCATCGCCCCGCCCACACGCCCGCTTGACAGGCCAACGGCGCGCATTAAATTGCCAGCATTCCGCCACTGAACGGGCTTTGCCGGGGAGTCCAGCATGCTGCGTCGCATCCGAGGTCTGCCTTGTCTGCTGCTGAGCCTGAGCCTGCTGAGCAGCAGCACGCTGTGCGAGGCGGCGGTGCAGGTCAATTCCCGCCTGCTGGGCAAGCGCAGCCTGCAGTTGCCGCCGGATCGGCCGCTGAACCTCGTCTCGCACTGCAATTTCGCCAATGAAACCGGTTATCGCGGCGAGTCGGTGGTCGAGGTGCGCGAAGGCGTGGTGCGCAGCCTGCACACCATCGTCGATGTGCCGGAACTGGGGCGCTGCGAATTCATGCTCGATGGCATGAAGCAAACCCGCGTCCGCCCCAATGTCGAGCTGCGCCACAGCCGCCATGCCTGCGTCGTACGCATGTGGGAACAGGGACCGAAAGCCACCGTCTCGTTCAGCAACTGCGCCAGCGCCTGCGCCAATCCCGAAGCCTTCAAATACGTCTGGCCGCTGCTGATCAACCGCGACACCGGGCATTGTGACTAGGGCCCGCAAGCAGATCGCCACGCAGCGCCGTTCTGGGCTATCGTTGTGGCACTGCATGAAGAGGACTTGTCGTGTTGATCACATTCAAATCCGGCGCTACCGCCGATATCCTGATGCTCGGCCCGGTCGGCCAGCAGATGCTGGAGATCGTCGGCAAAGATCCGCAAGAGGCGCGCGGCATCATCACCCTCAGCCAGCTGCCGGCCGCCATCGAGGCGCTGAGCACAGCCCTGGCGGACAGCCGCGCCACCAGCCGGCAAGCCGCAAACAATGAAGACGATGAGGACGCGCCGCGCGGCATGGCGGCGCCGGTCAGCCTGGCCCAACGCATCGCGCCCCTGCTCGACGCCCTGCGCCAGGCCTTGCGCGAAGAACAGCCGGTGATCTGGGAAGCACACTGATGGCCGCGCCCCTGGTTCTCATCACCGGCGCGGCGGTCCGCGTCGGCGCGGCGATTGCGCACAGCCTGCACGCGGCCGGTTGCGACATCGCCGTGCATTACCGCAGCTCGGCTTCCGCCGCCGCCGCGCTGTGCGCCAGCTTGAATGCGCAGCGTCCGGGCTCGGCCGCCGCCTTCCAGGCCGACCTGCTCGAAGTCGCCAGCCTGGCGCCGCTGATCGAGGCCGTGGTGGCGCGCTTCGGGCGGCTCGACGGTCTGGTCAACAATGCGTCGAGCTTCTTCCCGACCGCAGTCGGCGCGATGGATGAAGCCGCCTGGCACGACCTCGTCGGCAGCAATCTGCGCGCGCCCCTGCTGCTGGCGCAAGCCGCTGCGCCGCATCTGCGCGAGCAGGGCGGCGCCATCGTGAACATCATCGACATCCATGCCGAGCGCCCGCTCGCCGGCTACCCGCTGTATTCCACCGCCAAGGCCGGCCTGGCCGGTGCCACGCGCGCCCTGGCCGTGGAGCTGGCGCCGCAGGTGCGCGTCAATGGCGTCGCGCCGGGCGCCATCCTGTGGCCCGAAGACGGGCAGTTCAGCAGCGCCGAACGCGCCGCCATCGTCGAACACAGCCTGCTCAAACGCGAGGGCACACCAGACGACATCGCCGTCGCCGTACGCTTCCTGCTGCTGGAAGCACGCTACGTCACCGGCCAGATCCTCGCCGTAGACGGCGGCCGCTCAATCAGCCTCTGAACCCGACTCCCGACTCCCGACTCCCGACTCCCGACTCCCGACTCCCGACTCCCGACCAGAAATGCTGCGCTACGCCATCATCCCCGTCACACCCTTCGCCCAGAACTGCAGCCTGCTGTGGTGCGATGAAACCCTGCAAGCGGCGGTCGTCGACCCCGGCGGCGATCTGCCGCGCATCGAGGCGGCAATCGCCAAGCATGGCGTCAAGCTGACGCAGATCCTGCTCACCCACGGGCATATCGACCACGTCGGCGGCTGCGGCGATCTGGCGCAGAAATATGCATTGCCGATCGAAGGCCCGCAGCGCGAGGAAGCTTTCTGGCTCGACGCACTCAGCGAACAGGGGCGCATGTTCGGCTTCCCGGCGGTGAGTGCGGTGGTGCCGACACGCTGGCTCGACGACGGTGATACCATTCACATAGGCAATCAGACCCTGAGCGTGATCCACTGCCCGGGCCATACGCCGGGCCATGTGGTGTTCTACAGCGCAGCGGCGAAGCTGGCCATCGTCGGCGATGTGCTGTTCGCCGGCTCGATCGGACGTACCGATTTCCCGCGCGGTGACCACGCCAGCCTGATCCATGCCATACGCAACAAGCTGTTCCCGCTGGGCGACGACATCGACTTCATTCCGGGCCACGGCCCGATGTCGGATTTCGGTACCGAACGGCGCAGCAATCCCTACGTGGCAGACTCTGCCTGAAGACTTTGCAATGACTGGACAAAGGGCTCGCTGGTGAGAATCGCTCTACTCGAAGATGACGCCGCGCTGTTCGCACTGACCAGTGCCTGGCTCAAAAACGAAGGCCATGACGTGCATGGCTTCCACCTGACGCGCGACCTGATCCGCTTTGCCTCGCGCGAGAGCGTCGATCTGTACATCCTCGACTGGATGCTGCCCGACCAGACCGGCGGCAGCTTCCTCACCTGGCTGCGCCAGACGCGCGAGGACAATACGCCGGCCATCTTCCTCACCGCGCTCGACAGCGAAGACGACATCGTCGCCGGCCTCAATGCGGGCGCCGATGATTTCATCATCAAGCCGGTTTCCCAGCGCGTGCTGCTGTCGCGAATTGCCGCCATCATGCGCCGCAGCCGGCCTGAAGCCGCCAGCCTGATCGAACTGCCGCCGTATCGCATCGACGCCGGCCGGAAACAGATCTGCCTGCGTGACGAGCCGCTGGAGCTGACCGAGAAGGAGTTCGATCTGGCGCTGTTCCTGTTCCGCAACATCGGCCGCCTGCTCTCGCGCGGCCACATGCTGCAAGCGGTGTGGAGCGTGTCGCCCGATCTGGTCACGCGCACCGTCGACACCCACATCTCGCGCGTGCGCGCCAAGTTGCAACTCAAACCCGAAAACGGCTTCCGCCTGACACCGACCTACAACTACGGCTATCGCCTCGAACAGCTCGAAACGGCTGAGGGCTGAGTAGCACAGCAGGCACAAAAATCCGCCCCGCTTCGAGTGCGGGCCAGCGACATGCTGGACGGGCTGGCTGTCGACGCGAAGGACACAGAGAAACGCGAAGGTCCGCAAAGGACAGCGATTGTGCTTTCCTTTGCGGACCTTCTGTCTTGCTTTGCGCCCTCTGCGACGAAATACCCAGCGCAAAAAACGGAATGCGGCTGAACTGCGCTGCGGCCGACCCGCAGATCGGCTTACTTCTTCAGCGCGTCGCGGATCTCGCGCAGCAGCACCACGTCTTCCGGCGTCACCGGCGCGGCGACCGGCGCCGGTGCCTCGGCGCGCTTGAGGCGATTGATCTGCTTGATCATCACGAAGATGACAAAGGCGAGGATCGTGAAATTGATCGCGATGGTGATGAAATTGCCATAGGCCAGCACCGGCACGCCGGCCTTCTTGATGGCGGCCAGATTGTTTTCGACGCCGGCCGGCACGCTGCCCAGCACCAGGTAGAGATTGGAGAAGTCGATCTTGCCAACGACAGAACCGACAATCGGCATGATCAAGTCATTGACCACGGAATCGACGATCTTGCCGAACGCGCCGCCGATGATCACACCGACCGCCAGATCGACCACATTCCCCTTGAGTGCAAACTCCTTGAACTCCGATGCAAAGCTCATTTCCGATCCTCTCGATTTATTGTATTGATTGCTGTGTCGCCGCCTGCGGCTGCGGGGAGTGTGGCGTATCATCGGCGTGCAAATCAATAGGGGCAAGGCGTCGCAGATGCGCAAGGACCGCTTCGTAACAAAAGTTTTGCTGAGCAGCGCACTCGCCCTGGGTAGCGCGGCCCTGCCTGTCATGGCGGCGCCCGCCGCAACGCCAACGACGTATGCGATCAAAACGGGCGATACCCTGATCGGCATCAGCCAGCGCCTGCTGGCGCGCCCGGCCGACTGGCGCAAACTGGCGCGGCTCAATCGCATCCGCGATCCGCTGCGCCTGCAACCAGGCAGCTTGCTGCAGATTCCCGCCGGCCTGCTCAAAGCGGCGCCACTCAGCGCCGAGATCGACACCCTCGCCGGCACGGTCAGTACCGCCAGCGGACGCCAGCTTGCCGTGGGTGACAAGCTGGCAGTCGGCGAGACGCTGATCAGCAGCGCCGATGGCTATGCCGCGCTGCGCCTACCGGATGGCTCGCGTCTGGTGATCAAGCCCGGCTCGCGCCTGCGCATCGAGACCCTGCAGCGCGAGCGCCGCAGCGGCGCCCAGGCCAGCCGCGTGCAGCTCGACAGCGGGCGGATCGAGAACGAGGTCGCACCGCAACGCGGGCCGGCTGCGCGCTACGAGATCCACACACCCACGGCCGTCATCGGCGTGCGCGGCACGCGCTTTCGCAGCATGGTCGATGAGGACGGCAAGAACGCGCGCCTGGAAGTCACCGAAGGTCTGGTCGCCGCCCGCGGCCAGAGCGGCGCCGCACGCGCCCTTGCCGCCGGCTTTGGCAGCCTGATCGCGCCCGGCGGTGTCGGCGCGCCGGTCAAACTTCTCGCCGCCCCGCAGCTGGCGCCGGATGCGCTGTTCGAGCGCCCGCTGGTGCGCCTGCCCCTGCCGCAGCAGGCCGGCGTGGCGGGCTGGCGGATCAGCGTGGCCGATGCAGCAGCTGGCGCTGCCGGCTTTGCCACGCCGCGCTTTGATGCGCTGCTCAGCGGGCAGGAGGCGCGCATCCCCGCGCTGCCTGACGGCGACTACCGCTACCGCCTGCGCGGTGTCGACGCCGCCGGCCTCGAGGGCCTCGATGGCGAAGGCGGCTTCCGTCTCAAGGCGCGCCCCGAACCACCGATTGCCAATGCACCGGTGCCTGAAGCCAAGCTGCGCAGCGAGGGCGTGGAATTCCGCTGGACGCAGCAAAGCGAAGCACAGCGCTACCGTCTGCAGGTGGCACGCGATGCCGGTTTTGCCGACATCGTGGCGGCCCGCGACGATCTGACGGAGACCCGCGCCAGTCTGCAACTGCCGCTCGGCCGCTATTACTGGCGCCTTGCCTCGATCAAGGGCGAAGCCGATCGCGGCCCCTGGGGCGATGCCTGGCGCTTCGAACTCAAGGCGCTGCAAGGGCCGCCCGAGGCGCCGAAAATCGACAGCGATCAGCTCAGCTTTGCCTGGCCGGGCGAAGCCGGGCAGCGCTTTGAATTCGAGATGGCCAGCGAGCCAAGTTTTGCGCAGCCGCAGGTGCGCCGGCAAAGCGCGACCAATACGCTCGAACTGCCACGCCCGCCCGCCGGGCTGTGGTACATCCGGGTGCGCGCCACCGATGCGGATGGCTACGTCGGCCAATGGAGCAGCACCCAGCAGTTCGAAGTGCCCCGCGACTGGCGCTGGCTGTGGCTGCTGCCGCTGCTGGGGCTGATTCCGCTGTGAGCCGGCGCGGCCCCCGCACGGTGCCGGCATGACTGCGCGCCGCCGCGTCCTCGTCGAATGGCTGTGCGTGCTCCTGTTGGCCGGCGGCCTGGGCTGCGCGGCCGCGCTGGGCGGCTGGCTGTGGCGGCTCGATCTGAGCCTGCAGGACTGGGCGCAGCAGCACATCCAGCGGCAGGCCAATGCGGATGTGCTGATCGTCGCCATCGACGACAAGAGCCTGGCCGAGCTCGGCCGCTGGCCCTGGCCGCGCAATCTGCATGCGGCGCTGATCGACAAGCTCAGCGCAGCCGGTGCGCGCGCCGTGGCGCTGGATCTGATGTTCGCCGAAAGCGAGGCGCAGGATCCGGTGCTGGCCGCCGCCATGCTGCGCAACGGCCACGTGGTGCTGCCGGTCTTCCAGCAGCAACATGATGAGCAGATCAGCGGCGAGATGCGCCCGGTCGCCGTGCTCGAACATGCGGCGGCGGCGCTGGGGCATATCCAGGTCGAGCTCGATCCTGATGGCATCGCACGCAGCGTCTATCTCTACGAAGGCTGGCAGGGCGCGCGTCATCCGCAACTAGCCCTCGCCCTCTGGCAGCTGGCCGGCGGTCACGCCAGCACGGCGCTGCCGCCGGTCACTCAGGGCTGGCAGCGCGCCGGCTGGCTGCGCATTCCCTTTGTCGGCCCGCCGGGCAGCTTTGCCCAGGTGTCGTATGCCGACGTGCTCAGCGGCCGGGTGCCCGCTGCCCAGCTGGCCGGCAAGCTGGTGCTGGTCGGCGCCACCGCGTTGGGCCTCTCCGACACCGTGCCGGTACCCACTGCGGCCTTGCATCGGCCGATGCCGGGCGTCGAGGTGCACGCCAATGTGCTCACCGCGCTGGCCCAGGATAGCGGCATCGCCCAGGCCGGCACGATCTGGCAGGCCTTGCTCAGCGCCACGAGCAGCCTGCTGTTGCTGCTGGTGCTGGCGCGCAGCAGTGCACGCGTCGGCCTGCTGGCCACTCTGGCAAGCTGCCTGGCGCTGCTGCTGGGCAGCTTCCTGCTGCTGCGCATCTGGCCGCTGTGGCTGGGGCCGAGCGCAGCGCTGCTGGCCTGCTTCATCGCCTATCCGCTGTGGAGCTGGCGGCGCCTGGAAGCAACCCAGCGCTATCTCGACCGCGAACTGCTGATGCTGCGCGACAGCGTGGCCCTGCCCGCCAAGGGCGGCGTGGACCCGCTGCAGCAGCGTCTGGAAATCGTCCGGCAGGCGACCCAGGCCAGTCAGGAAGCACGTCGTCTGGTCGAAGATCTGCTGGCCCACTTGCCGGTCGGTGTGCTGGTGCTGCAGCCGCAAGGCGCGCTGCGCTATGCCAATGACAAGGCGCTGGCGCTGTTCGACGCGAACGATTACGAAAGCCTGCTGCGCAAGCTGCACCAGCTGCACTGGCCACCGGCCATCCAGACCGCCGCCGGCACGCCCTTGCCGCCGCAGACACCACTGCAAGCCGAAGTGCTGCTGCCCTCGTCGACTGCGGTGCTCGCCTCGCTGTCAGCACTGCAGGACAGCCAGGGCCAGCGCACCGGCCTGGTCATCGGCCTGGCCGATCTGAGCGAGCTGCGCGCCGCCCAGCAAGCGCGTGACGACACCTTGCGCTTTGTCTCGCACGACTTGCGGGCACCGCTGGCCTCGCTGCTGAGCCTGATCGACGAACCTGCCGAGGACGCGGCCTGGCTGCCGCGCCTGCGCCGCCATGCGCAGAGCGCGCTGCACCTGGCCGACGAGCTGTTCCGCCTGTCACGCATCGAGGCGGCCGATCCGGCGCGCTTCATGCTGGTGGATCTGCACGCGATCTGCGCGGAGGCCTGCGACGAGCTGTGGGCGCAGGCGCGCGATGGCCACAATGCGCTGCAGCTGGCCGCCAGCAGCGAGGAGTGCCTGGTGCTGGGCAGCGCCGAACTGCTGCGCCGCGCACTGATCAACCTGATCTCCAACGCCATCAAATACGGCGCGCCGGGCGAGCCGGTCGACATCCGCCTGACACGCGTGGCCGGCCACTGGGAAGCCTCGATCCGTGATCACGGGCCGGGCATTGCCGAGGCCGAGCGCAAACTGCTGTTCCGCCGCTTCGGCCGCCTGCCGGGCGCCAGTGCGCGCGGTATTGCCGGGCAAGGTCTGGGGCTGGTGATGGTGCGCACGGTGGCCGAAAAACACGGCGGCAGCGTACGCCACGAAGCCGCCGAGGGCGGCGGCAGCTGCTTCATCCTGAGCCTGCCGGCGCGCGACACGGCCGAGCAGGGAGCCGCCGGGCCGGCGTGAACAGGCGCCGCGACTACAAAAATCCCCCGCCTTGCTGCACACTCCGGAGCTTCCTTCCTTGAGACGCCGGCCTTGCCGAATCACCGATGAGCTCCGGGCACACCATCGAACGCTCCCAGTTGTTTGCGCAGCGCCTGGCCCTGCTGGTCAAGGCCAGCGGCTTCCTGCTGGGCATGCTGGTCACTGGCGTGATGACCCTGACGCTGTTCCTGCGCCTGAGTTTCGACGATGCGCAGATCGAGAACGAGCTCGCGGATCTGGCGCAGTCGCTGTACCAGCGCGAGCTGCAGTTCGACGACGGCCTCAAGCTCGACCTGTGGCCCTGGCCAAGCCTGCATTGCAGCGCCGGCAGCCTGTCGGAGGCGGACAGCAAGGACAACTTCGCGCGCTGGCAGCGCGCCGATTTCGAGCTCGACCTGCTGGCCCTGCTGCGCCACCGCCTGGTGCTGCGCCACGCCGAGGTCGACGGCTTGCAGCTGCGCCTGCAGCGTGATGCGCAGGGTGACTGGAACATCAGCGATCTGCTGGTGCAGGCCTCGCGGCGCGTCGCCGTCAATCTTGATGGTCTGCGCCTGCTGGACGCCAGCCTGAACCTGGCCGATGTCGGCAGCGGCCACAAGCTGAGCCTGCAACATCTCACGCTCAAAGCTGGCGCCCTGCAATCGAATCACAGCGGCCGTCTGCTGCTCAATGCCGAGCTGCTGCCCGCCAGCAGCCCGCCACTGCCGGCCGGCCAGCTGCAGCTCGAATCGCGCTATGCCTTCGGCGAGGATTTCGCCAGCGGCAAGCTGCAGGATCTGCGCCTGAGCTATAGCGAAACAACGCCTCAGGCCCAGAGCAAAGCCAGCACCGGCAGCCTGCAGATTCCCGCCCTGCAATGGCGCGACGGCCACTGGCAGGCGCCGACCATGCATCTGAATGCCAGCCTGGCGCGCCAGGGCGAAGCCAATCTGGAACTCAGCGAACTCGGCGACGATGCCAACGGGATCAGCGCTGGAGTGGAGGCCGCCCTGCGCTGGCGTGGCAGCGCCCAGCAGGGCCTGCAGAGCACGCTGCAGGGCCGCCTGCTGTATCAGCCGCGTGACAAGCTACTGACGCTGGAGCACGGCAACGGCAAGCTGAGCCTGCAGCATCCGGCGCTCAATGGCGGTGGCCTCAGCGCCCAAGTGCAGACGCAAGCGCAATGGCGGCTCGCCGCCGACGAAGGCGAAGAGAGCCTGAACAGCAACACCCAGCTTGATTTCGGCGCGCCCGGCAGCCTGCAGCTGAAGACCCGCGTGCTCAAGCGCAAAACACCGGAGATCAGCGCTCAGCTGGGCAGCCTGCAGCTCGATGTCGATGCCCTGCTCAAGCGCGAACAGCTGACCAGCCTGCTGCCCGACGCGAAGCGCCTGCCGGACATCACGCTGGACGCCCAGCTGCAAGTGACCCAGCTGCAACTGGGCGGCCTGCACCTGAGCTCGGTGGTGGTGCCGCTCAAGCTGGCGGCCGGCAAGCTCTCGCTCCCCGATCACGCCCTGCAGGCTTATGGCGGCCGCCTCAACGGCAGCCTCAGCTGGGACAGCAAATCCGGCGAGCTGCAAAGCTATGAAGCTTTGCGCGACATGCAGCTCGTCGCGCTGCAGCGCGACGGCGGCTTCACGCTGCCGCTGGCAGGCCTCGGCAATGCCACGCTGGACATCCGCAGCCGCGGCGATCAGCTCAGCAGCCTGCGCCAGCAGGCCAGCGGCGTGCTGCGCGTCTATGTGCGCGATGCGCGCTGGCAGGGTTTCGATCTGGAACGTGTGCTGCCCAGCCTGCAGGCCGGCCAGACGCTGAGCGCCAACGCGGCGCAAAGCACAGCGCTGGGTGAGATCACCGGCAGCTTCAAAGTCGCCGAAGGCGCCTTGCAGGTCGAACGCCTGAACACCCACAACGAGAATTTCGACATGAGCCTGCAGGGCAAGATCCAGCTGCAGGACGGACAACTGGCGCTCAACGCCAATCTGCGCCCGAGCGGTAACAAGCGCCTGGCCGCCTTGCCGGCCAGTCAGCTGGCGCTACGCATCGGCGCACGCCTGCCGCAGGCCAGCCTGACGCTGCAGGCAGCCAGCCTCAAGCCACGTTGAG
This sequence comes from Uliginosibacterium sediminicola, assembly GCF_039631295.1. NCBI lineage: Bacteria > Pseudomonadati > Pseudomonadota > Betaproteobacteria > Rhodocyclales > Zoogloeaceae > Uliginosibacterium > Uliginosibacterium sediminicola. Next base: position 783,361 of record NZ_JBDIVE010000001.1, read on the forward strand.
CGCCGACTCGGAGACGAAGCCCGGCACCCGTGCCAGTTCCTCCGGCGCCACCGGGCGACCAAAGTGATAGCCCTGCAAATAACCGCAGCCACGACTGTGCAAGAGCTCGGCCTGGGCCCCGTTCTCCACGCCTTCAGCGACCAGGGCCAGGCCCAGGCTGCTGCACATGGCGATCACCGCGGTGGCCAGCTGCAGGCTTTGCGGATTGCTGTCGATGTCCTGCACGAAGGAGCGGTCGAGCTTGACCGTATCAAGCGGGAAGCGGGTGAGGTAGCTCAGCGAGGAATAGCCGGTGCCGAAATCGTCGAGCGAGAGGCTCACGCCCAGCGCATCAAGGGCGCGGATATTGTCGTGCACGACCGGATTGTCATCGACCAGGATGCGCTCGGTCAGCTCCAGCTCCAGCTGATGCGGCGGCACACCAAAGCGCTCGGCGGTTTGCGCCACGCTGGCGGCAAAGTCGGGTTCGCTCAGCTGCCGTGCCGAGACATTGACGCTCATCATCAGCGGCAGGCCATCGCCGCGCTGCGCCTGCAGGATCAGTAGCTGACGACAGGACTCTTCGAGCACCCAGGCGCCAATCGCGACGATCTGACCCGTCTCTTCAGCCAGCGGGATGAAACGGTCCGGCGGGATATGGCCCAGCTCCGGGTTATGCCAGCGCAGCAGCGCCTCGGCCTTCATGACGCGGCGGCTGTTGGCATCGACAATCGGCTGGAACACCACGCGCAGCTCATTGCGTTCCAGCGCCAGACGCAGGCTGGCATCGATACGCAGGCTGTTGCGCACGCGCAGATTCATCTCGCGGTTGAACAGGCAGAAGCCGTTGCGCGTCGATTGCTTGATCTCGTACATCGCCGTGTCGGCATTGCGGATCAGGGTATCGGGATCGTCGCCATCGGTCGGCCAGACGGAAATGCCGACACTGGCCGTGGTGACGATCTGGATGTCGCCGAATTCGAAAGGCTCCTGAAAAGCGGCCACCACGCGCTGCGCCGCGTATTCGACGCGCAGTGGCGCGGCATGCGGATCGGGCTCGCTGAGCACGACGACGAATTCATCGCCACCGAAGCGCGCCACCGTATCGGCCTCGCGCACCGTCACGCGCAGACGCTGGGCAGCGGCGGCGAGCAAGGCATCGCCCAAGTTGTGGCCGCCGGTTTCATTGATGCGCTTGAAGTGATCGAGGTCGATCATCATCACCGCGCAAGCGCCTGCGCCGCGCCGCCCCATGGCCAGGGCCTGGTGCAGGCGGTCCATCAGCATGCGCCGGTTGGGCAGCTCGGTGACGTCATCGACCATCAGCTGCTCGACCCAACGCTCCTCGTAACGGCGGCGCAGGGCGATGTCGCGGAACTGCAGCAGCACGGCGTCCTTGCCCTGCTCATCACTGCAGCGCGAGACACAGACCTCGACCGGAAAGCTGCGCCCGTCGTGCAGGGTCAGATCGTGTTCGAACAAGGCAGCGCGCTGCTGTTCGGGGCGCAGGCCGGCGAACTGCAGGGCGATCAGGCTGGAGGATTCGGCAGCGAGAAAGTGCGAGGGCATCTGGCCGATCAGGTCCTGCTTGTCCGCCGCACCGAACCAGTGTGCGCAGGCGCTGTTGGCCAGGCGGATGCTGCCATTCAGATCACAGATGCACAGCCCCTCGGGGATGGCTTCGAGCAGGCGGGCAAGGGCTTCCTGATCCGCTACAGCAGGCGCGGGCAGCGACTCCGGCTCAGGCGCCTCTGCGGCAACAGTTGCTCCGGCAGAGGACGCAGCCCGCCGCGTGAGCCCGTATACCAAGCCCACGACCAAAACCACCAAGATGATTGCAAAAACCAGCACCTGCCAAGCCTCCTGCATTCCCTAACGGACTACGACCGCATATCGACTCCGGCTTTAACGGCAGCAAAAAGCAAAACTGCAGTGCAACAACACATGCCCATCCGGGCATGCGGTAGCATCACCCCATGAGCACGCCTGCATTCCAAACCTTCATCGTCGGTGGCGCCGTGCGCGACCGCCTGCTCGGCCTGCCGGTGCAGGATCGCGACTGGGTGGTCGTCGGCGCCACGCCAGACGCGATGCTGGCGCAAGGCTACAAGCCGGTCGGCAAGGATTTCCCGGTGTTCCTGCATCCGCAGACGCACGAGGAATACGCCCTGGCGCGCACCGAGCGCAAGAGCGGGCGCGGCTACACCGGCTTCGTGGTGCATGCCGACCCGGATGTCACGCTGGAAGAAGATCTGCTGCGCCGCGACCTGACCATCAATGCCATCGCGCAGGACGCCGAGGGCAAGCTGATCGACCCCTACGGCGGCCAGCGGGATCTGGCTGATCGGGTGTTCCGCCACGTCAGCCCGGCATTTGCCGAAGACCCGGTGCGCATCCTGCGCATTGCGCGCTTTGCTGCGCGTTTCGCCGACTTCACGGTAGCGCCGGAAACCCTGCAGCTGATGCGCGAGATGGTCGCTGCCGGCGAAGTCGACCACCTCGTCGCCGAGCGCGTCTGGCAGGAACTCGCGCGTGGCCTGATGTACGCACGCCCCTCACGCATGTTCGAGGTGCTGCGCGACTGCGGCGCCCTCTCCCGCCTGCTGCCCGAGCTCGACGCCTTGTTCGGCGTGCCGCAGCCGCCGCAGCATCACCCGGAAATCGATACCGGCGTGCATGTGCTGCTCGTCGTCGATGCCGCCGCGCGCCGCCAGCAGCCGCTGCCGGTGCGCTGGGCAGCGCTGCTGCACGATCTGGGCAAGGCCACTACGCCGGCCGATGTGCTGCCCCACCACTACGGCCACGAAGCGCGCAGCGTGCCGCTGGCAGAAGCCGTCTGCGCGCGCCTCAAGGTGCCGACCGATTGCCGCGAGCTGGCCGTGCTGGCCGCCCGCGAACACGGCACGGTGCACCAGGCACTGGTGATGCGCGCGGACACGCTGACCCGCCTGCTCGAACGCGTCGATGCGCTGCGCCGGCCGGCGCGCTTCGAGGCCCTGCTCGAAGCCTGCATCTGCGATGCCCAGGGCCGCACCGGCTTCGAGGACAAGCCTTATCCGCAAGCCGAGCGCCTGCGCCGCGCCTATGCCGCCTTCGCGGCGGTCGATGCCGGCGCGGTGGTGGCCGGTCTGGCCGACAAGCGCAAGCTACCCGAGGCGATCCACGCTGCGCGCTGCGCCGCCGTGGCCGCCGCGTGCCCGACCGCAGAGCACGCGGACTGAGGCCGTCAGGCGCAAACTTTCGTCACACTGACAGCCGCCGCCGACACATGCGGCACAATGCGCCTCCATGTTCAGTCGTCCCCTGATCCGCAGCCTGCTCGCCGGCCTCGCCCTGTGTCTGAGTGCCACTGCGCTGGCCGTCGACGTGCTACCCAGCTTCGAGCAGGTGCGCGCCAGCCACCAGAGCACCGAGGCCCAGCTGCTCGACCGCAATGCCGAGCTGCTGGCGGATCTGCGCCTCGACAACCGCGTCCATCGCCTGCCCTGGGTGAGCCTGCAGGGGCTCTCGCCAGCGATGCGCGAGGCCCTGCTGGCGGCCGAGGACAAGCGCTTTTTCGAGCACACCGGGGTGGACTGGAAGGCCTTTCTCGGCGCTGCCTGGCAAAACCTGTGGAGCCGCTCGCAGCGCGGCGCGTCGACGCTGACCATGCAGCTGGCCGGCTTGCTCGACCCGGCCCTGCACCTGCCCGAACAAGGTCGCGCGCGGCGCAGCATCGCGCAGAAATGGGATCAGAGCCTGGCCGCGCTGGAGCTGGAGCGGCGCTGGAGCAAGCTGCAGATTCTCGAGGCCTACCTCAATCTGGCGCCGTTCCGCGGCGATCTGGAAGGCATCAACGCGGCCAGCCAGGTGCTGTTCCGTCTCAGCCCGCAGGCGCTGACGCGGCGCGAAGCGGTGATCCTCGCCGCCTTGCTGCGCGGACCGAATGCGCGCCCCGCCGTGGTGGCACGGCGCGCCTGTGCGCTGGCCGAGGTACTGCAGGACGCCAAGCTCTGTCCGCAAGTGCAAACCCTGGCCCAGGCGCGCCTGGACACGCCGCGCAACCAGCCGCGCGCGACCCTGGCCACGCAGCTGGCGCGCGACCTCTTGCGCCTGCCCGGGCAGAGCATCCGCAGCACTCTGGATGCCGGCATCCAGCGCAAACTGCTGGCGATCTTCGAGCGCAACCGCGCCGAACATGCCGCCGCCCTGGTGCTCGACAATGCCAGCGGCGAGATTCTCGCCTGGGCCAGCGATGCCGCCAGCGAGCAAGATCCGCTGCTGCAGCGCCAGCGCTTTGCACTGTGGTGGGCGCCTTTTGTGGCCAGCCTCGGCATCGAGCAGCGCAGCCACACCGCCGCCAGCTTGCTAATCGATGGCGATCCGGTGCTCGACGCCCGCGATGCGCGCAGCGGCCAGCGCACCGCCTGGCTGTCGCTGCGCGCCGCCCTGCAAAGCCGCAATGCCGGCGCGCTGCGCAATCTGCTGCATGAAGTGGGTAGCGAGGCCGCCCTCGAACGCCTGCACCAACTGAGTCTGGACAACAGCACCGACCCGCTGCTCAGCGAGCTCAGCCCGCTGCAGCTGGCCAATGCCTGGCGCAGCCTGGTGGCGGGCAGCTATACCGCCATTGGCAACAACTTCCTGCCCGCTTATGGCGTGCCGCTGGACGCCGCGCTGAGCCGCCGCATCGGCAGCATCGAGGGCAATTTCATCACCCTGGCGATGCTTGGCGACAATGGACCGAACGGCTGGCGCAGCGGCTGGAGCCTCAGTTCGGCGGACGGCCATACCCAGCTGCAAGTGCTCAGCACGGATCGCTTCACGGTGCTGGCCAGCCTCAGCCACCACGGCCGCCATGCGGAAGACGCCTCGCGCAGCCTGCTCGCCATCGCCCAGGAAACCCTGGCCGCGCTGCAGAGCGAGAGCTCACGCGCGCCGGAGGCGCCGGACAGCCTGCTCAGCAGCATCGTGGTGTTTGAACCGCCGCTGGAAGCAGTGCGCCGCGAATGGTTCATCAAGGGCAGCGAGATCGAACGCGTGATCAGCGATGCCCTGCCCAGCGGCGCACGCATCAGCGTGCCGCGCCATGGCCAGCAACTGCTGCTCGACCCGGCCGGCGGCAACTGGACCCTCAGCGCGCAAACGGCGCGTGCGGTGCGCTGGCAGATCGACGGCAAGCTGCTGGGCAGCGGCCCCCAGCTGAGCTGGCAGCCGCAGCCGGGCATGCATCGCGTGCAATTGCTGGGGCTGCGCGACGAAGTGCTCGACAGCGTGGAATTCGAAGTGCTCGCGCCCGCCAGCAATTGATTCAGGGCGCCGCCGGCAAGGGCAGCTGAGTCGTGAAGCGTGCGCGCTGGGTGATGAAGAAGCTGCGCACATTGCGCACATTGGCGTCCTGCGAGAGCAGGCGCTCGACCATGGCGTTGTAGGCGGCCATGTCCGCCACCTGGACGATGAGCACGAAGTCCGGCCCCGGCGACACGCGGTAGCACTGCTGCACGGCGGCATCCGCCGCCGCACGCGTCTGGAAGGCAGCCAGCCGCTCAGCCGCTTGCTGATCGAGCGTGACTTCGAGAATCGCCCCCAGACCATGACCGAGATGCTGCGGCGAGAGGATCGCCACCTGGCGCTCGATCACCCCGGCCTCCTGCAGCCGCTTGACGCGACGCAGACAGGTGGCCGGCGAGACGTGCACGCGCTCGGCCAGGGCCTGGTTGGACAGGCTGGCGTCGTGCTGCAGCAGATCGAGGATACGCAGATCCAGCGCATCGAGCGGGCCGGAAACGGGCTGTTCTGACATTTTCAATCACCAAACGAAGTAAAAGAGAATTAAATTTCACTCATCTTGCATGATGAAATTTTATGTCGAATATACGCCAGATTTGCACACATATATTGTTTCAGTCTCGTTACCATCGCCAGACCGCAGCTTCCCGTCCCAGAAAGGCACTCCATGTGTGGCATCGTCGGCGCCGTCAGCACGCGCAACATCGTTCCCGTTCTCGTTGAAGGCCTCAAGCGCCTCGAATACCGCGGATACGACTCCTGCGGCGTCGCCGTGCATCACCAGGGCCAGCTGCTGCGCGCGCGCAGCACCTCGCGCGTGGCCGAGCTTGAAGCGCAAGTGATCGGCGACCGCATCGAAGGCGCCACCGGCATCGCCCACACGCGCTGGGCCACCCACGGCGCGCCCCTGGTGCACAACGCCCACCCGCATTTCTCGCCGAGCATGACCGATGCGCGCATCGCCCTGGTGCACAACGGCATCATCGAAAACCACGACGAACTGCGCGACGAACTGGTCGGCCACGGCTACACCTTCGTCAGCCAGACCGATACCGAAGTGATCGCCCACCTGGTCGACCACTACTACGACGGCGACCTGTTCGAAGCCGTCAAGGCCACCACCTTGCGCCTCAAGGGCGCCTACGCCATCGCCGTGTTCTGTCGTGACGAAGCGCACCGCGTGGTCGGCGCGCGCCTCGGTTCGCCGCTGGTGCTGGGCATCGGCCAGAGCAGCGAAGTGAGCGAGCGCTTCCTCGCCTCCGACGCCATGGCGCTGGCCGGCGTCACCAGCCAGATCGTGTACCTCGAAGAGGGCGACGTGGTCGACCTGCAGCTGGGCAAGCACTGGATCGTGCAACGCAAGGGCGAGGGCTTCCAGAACGTGCAGCGCGAAGTGCGCACCGTGCACGCCCACACCGGCGCCGCCGAGCTGGGCCCGTACCGCCACTTCATGCAGAAGGAAATCTTCGAGCAGCCGCGCGCCATTGCCGACACCCTCGAAGGCGTCGAAGGCTTTGTGCCCGATCTCTTCGGCGATGATGCCGAACGCATCCTCAGCGAAGTCGACTCGGTCCTGATCCTCGCCTGTGGCACCAGCTACTACGCCGGCAGCGTCGCCAAGTACTGGCTCGAATCGATTGCCAAGATTGCCACCCAGGTCGAGATCGCCAGCGAATACCGCTACCGCGACAGCGTGCCGAACCCCCGCTGCCTGATCGTCACCATCTCGCAATCCGGCGAAACCGCCGATACCCTGGCCGCGCTCAAGCACGCCCGCGCACTGGGCATGCCGCACTCGCTGACCATCTGCAATGTCGCCACCAGCGCCATGGTGCGCGAATGCGAGCTGGCCTACATCACCCGCGCCGGCGTCGAAATCGGCGTCGCCTCGACCAAGGCCTTCACCACCCAGCTCGGCGGCCTGTTCCTGCTCACCCTCACGCTGGCCAAGCTGCGCGGCCACTTGAGCGCCGAGCAGGAAAGCCAGTGGATGCGCGACCTGCGCCACCTGCCCGCCGCCCTGCAAGGCGTGCTCGCCCTCGAACCGCAGATCATCGCCTGGGCCGAAGACTTCGCCAAAAAGGACAACGCGCTATTCCTCGGCCGTGGCCAGCACTACCCCATCGCCCTCGAAGGCGCGCTCAAGCTCAAGGAAATCTCCTACATCCACGCCGAAGCCTACCCCGCCGGCGAACTCAAGCACGGCCCGCTGGCCCTGGTCGACAGCAGCATGCCCGTCGTCACCATCGCCCCCAACGACGCCCTGGTCGACAAGCTCAAGAGCAATATGCAGGAAGTGCGCGCACGCGGCGGCGAGCTCTACGTCTTCGCCGACGCCGACAGCCGCATCGAAAGCGCCCCCGGCATCCACGCCATCCGCATGCCCGAGCACTACGGCGCCCTGTCACCCATTTTGCATGTCGTGCCGCTGCAGCTGCTGGCCTACCACACCGCCTGCGCGCGGGGAACGGACGTCGACAAGCCGCGTAATCTGGCCAAGAGTGTGACAGTGGAGTAAAGCTGTTCCAGACAATTAAAGTCGTTGTTCCAGACAATTAAAGTCGAAAACAGGTCATTAAAGTCAAAAACAAACACCGGCCCCGCAAACGCCCCGCAAAGGCTTGCGGGGTCTTGTTTTTGGGGGTTTAGAGCGAACGACACCCGGTTGCACCAGAGTGGCGCACTAAAGTCGAAAACAAGGCGCGAAAGCCTTGCGTGGCGCGGGTTTTGGGGCTTCACGCTGAATTGGGACAGCCAAGCAGTCCCAGCTGTGTCCAGAAAGGGCGGGGCGATTCATACGTCGTAGCCAGTGCCCTGAGCGGGTCTCCCCGCTGCATGAGCGCCAGAAACGCAGCCTCCCCGCACTTGCTCGCGAGAAAACGTAACGCCATTAGCGTTACGCAAATGCTAGATTGACAGCATCCCATACAGGAGTCCTCGCCATGAGAGCTGCCAATCCCGCCAGCGATGCCCCGCGAGGCGATACGCTCAACCTGCGCATCCCGCCTGAAGAACGGAACCTCATCGAGCGCGCCGCTGAAGCCGCGGGCAAAACACGCACCGATTTCATCCTCAGCGCCGCCCGCCGTGCCGCGGAAGATACCTTGCTGGATCGCGCCATCCTCTCCGTCAGCCCTGAGGCTTACGCCGAGTTTCTCGCCCGGCTCGATGCCCCGGCCCAGCCCAACGAGCGCCTGCGCAAGACCATGCAGGCCCCTGCGCCTTGGACCAAGGCCTGATGCTCAGCGCGCCTTGCCTATTCAGCACTGCGCATGATCTCTCCGCCTTCGACTGCAGCGAGCCCCACTCAACGAATGGCTGCGCCGCCGCGCCCCGCAGAACCAGGCCAGCGGCGCATCTCGCACTTTCGTCTGTTGTGAGGGGAATGTTGTTGTCGGCTACTACGCCCTTGCTGCCAGCGCCGTAGCCCCGGCTGCCGCACCGGGCCGTTTCCGCCGCAACATGCCCGATCCCATTCCCGTCGTCGTGCTCGCCCGCCTCGCCGTAACCACCAGCCATCAAGGCCAGGGGCTAGGCCGTGCCTTGTTTCAGGACGCCGCCCGCCGAGCCCTGTTTGCGGCCGACGCCATCGGCGTGCGCGGCCTCATCGTGCATGCCTTGAGCGAAAGCGCGCGCAGCTTCTACCAGCAACTCGGGCTCGAAGCTTCACCGCTCGACCCGATGACCCTCACGGCCACCTTCACCGACCTGCGCGCCGCCCTCGGTGACGATTAACAACACTCACCATGAGCGACTACATTCCTGACCGGCACACTGTGATGGGAGCAAGTCACAACCATGCGACAGACTTTATTGTTTGTGCCGCTATGGGAGCGCCGCTGAACTGCAGTCTGAACAGACTATCGCTACAGTTTTCTTTATTGCGGCAGTTTTTCAATCAATTAGATAGGACGAACAACTCGACAGGCTTTATTGTTCGCGATCAGTCGAAAACAGGTCATTAAAGTCAAAAACAAACACCGGCCCCGCAAACGCCCCGCAAAGGCTTGCGGGGCCTTGCTTTTGGGGGTTTAGGCTGAGTTAAACCCGGTTGCACCAGAGTGGCGCACTAAAGTCGAAAACAAGGCGCGAAAGCCTTGCGCGGCGCAGGTTTTGGGGATTCACGCCGTGGAGGAAATGAGACACATGCTTTGTGTCGATGTCGAGCACTGGCGGATCGTCGGCCAAAGCTGACGGTGGAACAGCATCTCATGAACAACCGCTGTGTAGCGGCTGCGGTCGTTAGAATTGCTGGATTTGATGACAGAAAGAGGCTAGCCATCTTGGAAGGCACAGATGGCGCACCGCATCGTCTAGCGGCTCTTAGCCAGTTCGGGCTGCGTGGCGGGCGCTGCCGCAACGCGGCAAACACCACAGTCCCTGATCCCAAAGCGTCGAACCATCCCGACCAGCTCTGAGTCTCCGACTTCTCCTATGCATCGACCTGGCAGGGCTGTGGCCAACTGCAGCGGATCGTTGCCAGATCTCGAAGCCTACGACGCAATCTACAAACGCCGGCGGATGTCGTTTGAGGTCGGTTCCGGCTATGTCGTTTCGCTTTCATGCCGAGCAGACTTTGCTACTGAGTTAGAATAGCCTGCGTTTGGCCTAGCGTTCGATAGAAGATGAATAAGGTCTAGGTGGGAGGAGCCGATGTTCACCATACTGCACATTTCGGATTTGCATCGTTCCCCGACCGATCCAATTGAAAACTCCACGTTGCTCGGCTCACTGCTGTCGGACCTCGACCGCTACAAGATCGAGTCGAGAAACATCCCTGCGCCTGACGCCGCGATCGTGAGCGGTGACATCATCCAGGGCGTCAACCTGAAGTTTGCCGGCTACGCCGACGAATTGACCGTGCAATACGACGTTGCGTTCAACTTCCTGGCAGCCCTCGCCGATCGAATGTTCGAGGGGGACCGAAGCAAAGTGGTCATCGTTCCTGGAAATCACGACGTCTGCTGGAACACGGCGAAAAGCGCGATGCGTGACTACGTCGAAACCAATCCGCCGAAGAAGTTCAGTGCGATGTCCTTCTCTTCGGACACGTCTTTAAGATGGGACTGGAGCACGCGCAAGATCTTCGAGATCGCTGACAAGGAGATCTACAAGCGCCGGCTGGACGCTTATTGGTGCTTCATCGCGAGGTTCTACGAGAACGCCCGACTGGCTCATCCGATTGACGCTACGCGCGGATTCAACCTGTTCTCGCTGGACAAGGGCCGGATCCTGGTCGCTGCTTTGGAGTCGATTCACGGCAACGACTGCTATTGCCGAGAGGGCGGCATTGAGCGCGGCGTTATTGGTTCATGCGCATTGGCCATCCGCGACCTGCCTCAACAACCGATCTTGAGGGCAGCGACCTGGCACCACAGCTTCCAAGGCCCGCCAGTTGGGGACGATTACATGAACATCGCGTCGGTACATGAGTTGATTGGTCACGGATTCCGTCTTGGATTCCATGGTCATCAACATCTGGCCGAGGCCAACGCGCAGAAAATCCATCTGCCTGAGGAAGAGGCTATGGCCATCTCCAGCGCGGCCTCGCTTTGCGCTGGACGGATGGAGCTTCCGACGGGCGCAAACCGTGGCTACAACCTCGTCGTGATCGACGACGAGTACACCAGTTGTCGGGTCCACGTGCGCGAATTAATTCAAGGCAATCAGTTCGGCCGCTACACCCGAGGCATCTTCAAGGTGGACGGATACGCCGAGCTTCACTGGACGCTGCCGCCGTCGCCGTCCGGTGGCAGTCCTGCCGGCAGATCGCGCTTCTGCGCCGAGGCGATCCTCCGCGCCGAGGATGCCTTGAACTCTGGGGAACCCACTCGCGCCCTGACGATCATCGACGAGGCAGATGCGCGAGGCCATGCGCATGGACGACGAATCTATCTTCAGGCCGCGCGATCTCTTGGTCAAAACCGCACCATCATCGAGTTACTGAGCGAGCCATCTTCGATCGGGGATTTCGTAGAGCTCTTCGCCGCTCTGCTGGCAGAGAAGGACTTTTCCGAGGCAAGGTTGCTCTTGGGGAAAGGGCCGGCGCTCCTTGTCGATCAGGCCACGCTCGATGAAATGCGCAACCAGCTCGATCTCAAATCACGTTTCGGGGAGAAGCGATGAGTCAATACATTCCCTTTGCTGTCGACACCAGCCGGATCCTCGAGCTCCTGGCCAAGCAGATCTACCAATCACCGCTCGCGCTGCTGCGCGAGAACACGCAGAACGCCTTTGATGCGACGCTGCTTCGCGCCCAGCGCGAGTCTGGCTATGAAGCCGTGATTGAGATCGAGGTCACCGCGGAAAAAATCGTGGTCAGGGACAACGGGATCGGCATGACTTCAGACGATCTGAAGGAGCACTTTTGGAAAGCAGGCAGCAGCAGCAAGAACACGGAGGAAGCCCGGCGCGCAGGTGTTGTCGGTACCTTCGGTATCGGCGCCATGGCGAACTTCGGCATTGCGAATGAGATCGAGGTCGCCACTGAGAGCGCGGTGACTGGGCAGAGGACGAGGTGCGTTGCGAAGCGCGACGAGCTGAAGTTCAACCAGGACTGCATCTCGGCCGAGGATCAGGCCCCTACCGGACGAGTGGGGACTGAGATCGTCGCACAAGTGGCGCCCGGCACACCAATCGATGTGAACAACGTCAAAGCCTACGTTTCAGATTTCGTCGCGTTCCTTCAGACCAGGGTCACCTTCAATGGAGAGGTGCTAAGTCGGCAACCTGTCGAGAAGGCCGTACCCGCAGTCGCCGCAGTGTGGTCGGTCGACACAAAAGGGGAGTCGCTGAGCCCGAGGCTGCTCGCCGATGTCAGCATGCGGGTCTCGGTCAACGGCGATATCGGCCTGCACATTGAGAATATGACCTGGAATGGAAGTCCACTTGAGGGCCGGCTTTTTCTCAGAAGTGGGGTCGCCTCGATTCGCACGTTCCGCAGTGGGTTCGGCCTAGCCACGACCTCGGTCGGCTCGGTGTATCAGTTCGGTGGGGTTGCAGACCTTCGCGCGTTTCAGCCTACGGCCGGACGCGAGGCGCTCACGACCGAGAGCATGCAACTTCTACAGAGCCTGATCGCCGACATCGACAACTTCGCCTCCATCACTCTCGGGGGAAGGCCAGAGAGTGACTCGAGCACACCCTTCATGCAGTGGGCTGCCAACCATGCACGCTACGACCTTTGCGAGTATCTGAAGATTTCCGTTCATCCGGGTGAGCGAACAACGCTTGGCGAGATTCGTACACGATCAGCTGTGCAGGAGATGCCGGTCTACGATGGTGTTGAATCTTCCGTGATCGCAAGCTATTCATCGGAAGACCGACCGCTTATCCAGCTGTCTAGGAGTAATCCGCGGCGTCAGTGCGAGGTTGGCTTCTTGAAGCGGTTCTGCAGGACCACCCAGGTATCCAACGCGCCGCAGATCACTAACGTCAAAAAGATGAACGAACTCAGCGGGGCAGAGGCCGCCCTGGCGTTCCGTATCGAGACGATCCTTGAAAGTGACTACTTCTTGAAGGCAACTGTCCGCTTCGGCCAAATCTCCCATGGCCTGGCGATGTTGGTGGAGTTCAACGATGCCGACACGTTCATAACGCTAGATCCCAGCGGTTCTACGGTGGCGGCCGTGGCTGCGCTCTATCAACACGAGTACGTGGCGTTCGGGAGCATGGTCAAAGATTTCGTGCGCAACGCGATATTCCCGAAAGTCGCCGACAAGGTCCCAAGCAGCACCCGACAAGGCGCAGAGGCGTTTCTGCGCGCCATTCGCAAGCCTCGGGAGATCTTTGAGTACGAGGACACGGACACCTCACAGCTGTCGTCCATCTGGCTCGACTATACGGAGGGGCGTATCTCCCTTTCTGAAGCAGTGGGGCGGTCTAAACAAGCGGTCCAGAACTCTGTGCAGATTGTCGATGGAGGCAGTGCAGCAAGGGTGTCCGACGTTGTCCCTGACGTCGTCCCCAACGAGCAAGCGACCCACGTATTGTCGAACGGTGATGGTGCGCAGAATCTCGATGCGGCGCCAGCTATCACACGAAGTGACGTCTCAAGTGCGGCTAAGCTCTTGACAATCCCCGCTGATCAGCCGTCCCTTCGAGGCTTCCGGTGCTTCATCGCGTTGTCGGAAAAGGTCCGCTCCGAGATGGGTGACTTCTTTCTTCAGCCGCACAAGACGTCCATCGTCTGGGGTGGCCAGAAAGTCTTATTCATCTTTTTGCATCACTCCGGCGAGGTCGGTCTCTACTACGATCTACAGACTCGCGATTCGATATCTGAGCATGCAGGCGGCGCCGCGTTTCAGACCAGCACGATTGTTCTGAAGGACGCCATCTACATTCCTGTGCCCCAGGCCATCGAGAGCGGCTTCATCCCTGTGGCATCTGAGCGCAAGCGCTTCGAGATTCGAGCCGATCTTCTACGTGTCGATGGGAGCATGCCCAAATGAGTCGGTAAACTAAGGCGTGCGAATTCGGCGAATAGATCCGAGTTGCAATGCGGGGTTTTCAAGACTTTCATGAGCCTGGACGATGGACGTGATGGATCCATCGGTGGAGTTGCCTCGCGGTCGTCAGAGCAACCGATCCACAATGTTCACTCTCAATCTTTAGCGGACTTATCGATTACTGTCGTGACTGACCACTAAGGCCGATATCCCGCCACATACAAGCTACCCATGAACGGGTCATCCGCCGCACGCCCTTCATCATCGTTTATCGTGTCCTTAGCGAGCGCATCGAGCTGCTGCGCCTGATTTACGGGGCGCAAAAATGGTGGCTTCGGAGGGGCTTTCTCTTCGGACGACCTTCAGGAAAACAAACCTCCAGGCAATACGCTCGCTTGCACGCAGCGGCCTGTGCTGCCTGGCTGTTGGGGGCGCCAGATGGCCCCGACGGGCGCGCCTCAGGCGCGACGAATCAGGGTGCTTTTGCCCAGCAGGCTTTCGACGAGGTCGACAATCAGCTTGGCGGTCTGGTTGCGGATGTCGTAGGCGGGGTTGAGTTCGACGATGTCCAGCGAGCCCAGGCACCCTGATTCGGCGATCATTTCCATGCACAGCTGCGCTTCGCGATAGGTTGGCCCGCCCAGTACGGCGGTGCCGACGCCGGGCGCGATGTCCGGGTCGAGAAAATCCACATCCAGACTGACATGCAGATGGGTGTTGGCGTCCAGCTTGCTGAGGATGCTGCGCATCACGGCGGGCATGCCCAGCTCGTCGATGCGACGCATGTCGTAAATCTCTATCCCCTGCTCATGCACGAAGCGCTTCTCGGCGGCATCGACGCTGCGGATGCCCACCTGGGTGATCTGTGCGGGCGACAAGATGGGGGCGAAGCCGGCCAGGCCGGTGAGCGCTGGTGGTCCGTAACCGCACAGGCACGACAGCGGCATGCCGTGAAGATTGCCGCTTGGCGTGGTGAGCTCGGTATTGAAGTCGGTGTGCGCGTCCAGCCACAGGACATGCAGGTTTTTCCCCGTTTGCTGGCAATACTGTGCGAGCGCGGCGATCGAACCCATGGCGAGCGAATGATCGCCGCCGAGCACGACTGGCATGCTGGGGATGCTGAGCGCGCTCAGCACCGCATCACGCGTCGTTTCGCACCACTGGATGACTTCGGCAAGATTGCGCAGGCCGGCCTGTTCGACTGGGCGGAGCTTCTTGGGGCCGGAGAGATTGCCTTGATCGATCAGCGTGCAGCCCAAAGCTTCCAGCCCCTCGATGAGCCCGGCGACCCGCAAGGCATCCGGCCCCATCGCCGCCCCAAAAGTCCCTGCGCCGGCATCGCAGGGGACACCGATCACACTGAGAGTCGCTTGTCGCATGAGCTGTTGCATTTCTCTGTATGCCTTTCCGTCCAACACCGGCGGAAGTCCGCCAACACTCCAATCATCTACTCAGTTTGCAATCCTCGGGCAAGTCGGTAGCAGACTCATCAAACACGATCTGAAACGCGCGAGCATTGCGCGACGGGTTGCCTTGGCAAGCTCGTCCACCACGGCTTTGGCGTCGAGTTCCAGCTTGAGGTCGGATCTCATCTGCGCGTGCACGGCGGCCTGCTCGGTCGCGGAGAGTGCTTGATAGGCTTCAACAAAGTGACAGTGCGATGACAGAAGTTTTCTCAGCGCCTGGTACTACTTCACGTACTTGAGCGGCAGCTCCGTGGTGTATTTGATCTGTTCCATGGCGAAGGCGGAATTCACATCTGACAAGCCGGGAACCTGGATCAAGCGTTTGTAGACAGCGTCGTAGGCTTCGATGTCGGGCACTACCACACGCATCAAATAGTCGGTCTCGCCGGCCATGCGGTAGATCTCGACCACTTCCGGAATCGCCGAGACGGTTTCATGGAATGTGTCGATCCAGGCCTGGTTGTGCTCGCGGGTGCTGACTGACACAAAAACAGATACGCCTACATTGAGCTTTTTGCGATCCAGCATCGCCACACGACGGCGGATGTAGCCTGTTTCTTCGAGCTTCTGCATGCGCCGCCAACAGGCTGTGGAGCCCAGCATGACTTCCTCAGCCAGATCATTGAGCGAGACAGAGCAGTCCGCCTGAAGGCGAGAAAGTATTGCGATATCGAACTTATCCATAGGTATGTATTCTTATTTTGTCTTTATTTAAGGAAATAATTTTACCAAATTTCGTCGAGTTCGGAATTTTTTAGTAAAAAATTTCAGCCTCCGGGCGTTAAGCTGTTGACACCTTCAGCGACGCTTAGCGACCCCATGAATTCCCCTGTTCCCGACCAGCAAGACACTCTTTTGATCCACACCGGTCGTGACCCCGGTGCTTACGCAGGCTACGTCAACCCGCCGCTGTTTCGCGGCTCCACGATCATCGCGGAAAGCTTCGAGGCCTGGGAAAAGGCCAAGAAAACCGATAATCCTTACGGCAACTACGGTCGTTTCGGTTCGCCGACAATTCGTGCCTTTGAGGCCGCCATCGCCGAACTCGAAGGCGGCTACGCCTGCCAAGTCTTTCCTTCCGGCCTGTCGGCGTGTACCCACACGCTGCTGGCGTTGCTCAAAAGTGGCGACCATGTGCTGATCACCGACAATGTCTATGGTCCGACACGCAGCTTTGCCGACAATATGCTCGGCCGCCTGGGCATCCAGGTTGAATACTTTGACCCGAAGCTCGGGGCGAGCATTGCGGCCCTGATTCGTCCGCAAACCCGCCTCATCTTCCTCGAATCGCCCGGTTCGCTGAGTTTCGAGATTGCCGACATGCCCGCCATTGCCAAGGTTGCGCATGCCTCGGGCGTGCTCGTGGCGGTCGACAATTCCTGGGCCTCACCGCTGTACTTCAAGCCCTTTCAACATGGCGCGGATGTGTCGATCCAGGCAGCGACCAAATACATCCTTGGCCACTCCGACGCCCTGCTCGGCACGGTTACATGCAATAAACACGCCTGGGAGATTTTTCACCCGCGCGCCCAGATGTTCGGTGAAACCGCCGGCCCTGAAGATGTCAGCCTCGCGCTGCGTGGTCTGCGCACACTGGGTGTTCGCTTGCGCCAGCACTGGCAGAGTGGCGTAGCGCTCGCCCAGGCGATCAAGCCGCATCCGGCCGTCAGCCGCGTCTTGCATCCGGCCCTGGTCGATGACCCCAGTCACGCACTCTGGAAGCGCGATTTCCTCGGTGCCAGCGGCCTGTTTTCCTTTGTGTTGGCAAGCGAAGATCAACGCGTCGTATCCGCCTTCTTCGGTGCCTTGAAGCATTTTGGCATCGGTTTGTCATGGGGCGGGTTCGAGAGTCTGGCCCTACCGGTCGGCAAACCCAAGCGCTCCGCCAGCAGCTGGCCGGATCAGGGCACCCTGATCCGTATTCATGCCGGACTGGAGGCGCCGGAGGATCTTGTGGCCGATATCAGTGACGCACTCGATATCGCCCATAGGCTCGCTGTTTCTGGTGAGCCTGCACGTGCTGATCGTTTCAATCAGTGGCGTGCTGGTAGTCAATCTGATCATCGCCTTGAATCACCGTCCGAACCGCTATCTCGTCTGAGAGTCTGAAACGGGTCACGCCAGGCAGACGGCATAAGGTGACCAGCTTCGCTTGCTGTGCGCTCCGGATTGCCACGCGCGCAAATTCGCATGGGCGCCAATCTGGCCCTGTAGCTTGCAGCACTTACCCTGAAGCGCGGCGTGTGTATTGACTACAAAAGGGCGCTGCACAGCTCCTGAACAAACCCTTGTTCTCTGCAGTGGCCTCAGCATCCAAATGTAGTATTTCTTGCCTGCCGCACTTTTCCTCCACCTCAATCGAAGTCGAGGAGGCGGGCGATGACCGAGTTCATTCGGGTATTCCTCAAGAGGCAGGAGCTGCACTGGATTGCTTCGCCCGAAACACCCTCTCGTAGCGGCTTTGCGCACCCACTCGCGTGATCAAAGAACAGCCATTCTCCAGGCGAAATGTGCAAATTACCCCTTATGCATGAGATTTTGAGGCCGTAAAGCCTTTAGAAGAATTACGATCCGCCGTCACGCGGCCACCCGGAATACGCATGCCAGGCTGTTATCTGCACGAGCGGACAGCAAAATCGAAACAAGGCTCGGGAAAACCCGTATCAAAGCGCGCCCTGAGTGTTCGGCCTTATTTATCTGCAAAGCTAGGTCTTGAATTTCGCTGTAGCAAAACGAAAAACCAGGCGTCGCGCAGCACATTGCGTTTGCTGACACCCAAGAACACCGCCCTCACAGGGCACGGCACTTTGCTTTAGCGTGTATCGCGTGTGGTGTTGCTGAAGTCCTTGTCGCACAAAGCAGGCTGCGCGCCCCCAGAGGCGACCGGGCCAAGTCATCGTCATAGCCAAAATTGATTCGGAGTGAGCTTTTTAATGAACTCCTCTTCTTTCCAAAGATTTCTGGCTCGCCCGGTGATTGCCTACGGCCTGCTCATCTGTCTCTTGATTGCCATGGGTACATGGCTGGCCTACGACTTTTCGCGCGAACGTGAACGCAGCGTGGCCGAGACTTCGCGCATGGCCTTGCACAAAAGCCAGCTGCTCAGCAGCTTGTTCGGCGACACCTTTATCTCTGCCGACTACATACTGCGCGATGTGGCCGATCACATTGAATCGGCGCTTGCACGCAAATTGCCGCTTGCCGATCTGACGCCCTTGCTCGCCAGAAAACTGGCGACCGTGCCTGCACTCACCCAGCTGGCCATACTGGACGACAAATGCGTATTCACGGCGATGGGCAAAAGCGTCACTTTGCGCTTTAACAAAAGCAACCAGCGCTTCTGTTCAACCCGAAACAACGAGCCCGGCCAGAGCTTGCATATTCAATACATGCCGGCCGAAAAGTCGGCCAGCGGTAACGCAGTGGTTGTATTGTCACGGGTGATCTATTCAAAACAGGGTGAAGTACAAGCCGCGGTCATGGCGGTGATTTCATTGGATTATGCCCAGCGCTGGATCGAAACATTTTCGATCAGCACCTACGACATACTGACCATTCTCGATCAGGACGGCATCCTGATCGCGCGCAATCCACCGCTGCTCAAATATCTGGGCAATCGCGCGCCTCCGCCGCCCGGGAAAACCTCGTTCGACCATATTCGCGGGACCATGACATTTATCACCCAATCGCCGATGGATGGCCGCGAACGCATATTCGGTTTAAGCCGGCTGGAGAAATTTCCATTCATCACCATCGTCGGGTACGACAAAGAAGCAGCACTCAAAAGCTGGCAACAGCGCGCCTGGCAATTTTCCTGCGGCTACCTGGCACTGGTTTTTTTATCCATTGCTTTCTTGCATGCCCATTTGCACACCATCGCGCAAAGCCAGACGCTGAACATCCTGGCCACCACGGATGAACTGACCGGCATTGCCAATCGGCGTTACCTGCTCAAGTCCGGCGAGCAGGAAATCGTGCGCGCCATGCGTTATGAAAAGCCGCTCTCCGTGCTGATGATCGACATCGATCTGTTCAAAGCGATCAATGACAGTTGGGGGCACCACACCGGCGACCGGGTGATTCGCAACGTCGCGGATCAAATGCGCGCCATATTGCGCTCGGTCGACATCTGCGGCCGCTTGGGCGGTGAGGAATTCACGGCGATCCTGCCCGAAACCGACGCCCAGGGCGCCTTCGCGCTGGCCGAGCGTTTGCGCCTGGCGGTCGCCAACTCGGAAGACGCGAGGGCCGATGACGGCCAGGTCATCCGCCACAGCATCAGCGTCGGCATTGCCACGCTATCGCCCGACGACAGCCGCTTCGAAACACTTCTCAAACGCTCCGACCTGGCGCTCTACCAAGCCAAGGAAAATGGGCGTAATCGCGTGCAGACAGCGAGCTAGCCACCTGGCTCGCCCTCAGCGCCTCCAGCTCCACTATCTCCGCGCGAAGGCGTAGCATGCCGGACACATGAAGAGCGCGGCGCGGCCTGCCCCGCTGCGCGCTGGAGACGAGGAACATGCACGAAATCATCTGCCCCCATTGCAACAAAGCCTTCAAGATCGACGAAGCCGGCTACGCCGACATCCTCAAACAGGTGCGCGATGCCGACTTCGACAAGCAGCTGCACGAACGCCTGCACCTGGCCGAGCAGGACAAGCTGCGCGCCGTCGAACTCGCCGAAGCCCGCCTGGCCGGCGAGCTGCACAAAGCCGCTGCCGCCAAGGACAGCGAGATCCAGACCCTCAAGGCCCAGCTCGACGCCGGCGAAGTGCAGCGCCAGCTCGCCGTGAGCCAGGCGCTCGGCGCCATCGAGAAAGAACGCGACGCGCTGGCTAA